>NZ_JAASQW010000007.1:0-243518 GCF_011761925.1 Xanthomonas sp. 60
GGGGGGGGTTGGGGTTGGGTTGGCGGGGCGGGGGGCCGGGGGGCGGGTTTTTGGGGGGGCTACACAAACACAACCTCGCAAACAAACCGCTGGGGGGGGGGGGGGTTTTTTTGGGGGGGGGGGGGGGGGGGGGGGGGGCTGCGGGGGACGGCAAAAGCTGCGTCCTGCGTGCCTCGCTTCGCGCCATCCATGGCGCTCTACGCCCCCGCATCCCCAGCCCGATCCGCCTTCGTCGCCATCCGGGTGACCGGTGAGGTGCGGGGACATGCGTCTGCTTTTGTTTTTTTTATCTTTCGTGGCTGAGGCGCACGGCAACTGTCGGTGGCCGGGCGGTGGGGGGGGGGGGGGGGGGGGGGGGCGCCATGGATGGCGCGAAGCAAGGCCCGCAGGAGCGGGTTTTGCCGTCCCCCTCCCAGCCCCACCGTCCGGCCAGCCTCCCAGCCCCATCGCCCGTCCAGCCCCGAGGGGGCTCAGCCGTCCGCAGGCCCGCCCCTCACCAGTGCAACCGGCGCTTGGCCAGCGCCTCCGCCAGCTGCTCCAGTACCACACGCGCCTGCGCCTGCGGCAGGTAGTCCAGCTGCAGCGCCACATCACCCTGCGCCCCGGCCGTGTCCAATCGCACGCTCGCCGTGCCCAGCAGGCGATCCAGCGGTGAACGGCGCAACTGCAGGCCCTGCAGCTTGTCCAGTTCCGCCCAGCGCCACCAGCGTCGCCACCAGCCACCGCGCGCCGCCACCAGGTGCGCATCCACGTGCCAGCCGATGCGCGCCATCTGCAGCCGCGCAGTCCACAGAGCGATGGGTAACCAGGCGAGCACCGCCAGGCCCAGTGCGCCCCAGCGCCAGGACAGCGCCGCCGCCAGCAACGGGGTCAGCCACAGGCTGGTCACGCACAGGCGCCAGCTGCCGCGTACCGGCACGCTGTGCCACTGCGTAGGGGGCCATGCCACGCCCGGCAGCAGGTGCCTTGCCAGCGCATCGCACTGCTCGGGTGTGGCCAGAGGGGCCAACTCGCGCAGCACGCGTTGCTTGTCTTCTCCGTGAGCCTGGCCGGCCGCACTGTCGATCCGCAGCTGCCGCGCACCCGCCCAGCGCTGGGTGATGGATTCGCGCAGCGTCCATGCCTGGATACGGCGCAATGCCACGCTGCTGCGCGTACGGCTGAGCAACCCGGTGCTCACGGTCAGCCGGCGTTCCTGCTCGGACAGCGTGAAGCCGTGGTAGCGCAGCAGCGACAGCACCACCGAGAGCACGCGCAGGCCCAGCCAGCCCAGCAGAAGCAACGCCGCCACCAGCAGCAGCGCGCCGGCAATGCCCGGCTGCAGTTCGCTGGCATAGCCGAAGGCCTGCCGGCCACCGCGCTCCACCACGTCATCCATCACCCGGCGCGGCACCACCTGGAACAGTGCGCCCAGCGCGGCGAGGACAAGCACCCAGCCGCGGTTGCTCAACAGCCCCAGCTTCACCACATCCCACGGGGTCAGGTGCAGCAGAACGCGCGCCTCATCAGTCTGCGCATCGCCAAGGGGATCGGCCAGTGCGTCGGCGCCAGGCGCACGCGTGGCCTGGCCGCGCTGGCGCACCAGCCGCTCCAGCGCGAGCGCCTGGTCCATGCGCAGCACGCGCATCTCC
The DNA here is from genome assembly GCF_011761925.1 of Xanthomonas sp. 60. Taxonomy (NCBI): domain Bacteria; kingdom Pseudomonadati; phylum Pseudomonadota; class Gammaproteobacteria; order Lysobacterales; family Lysobacteraceae; genus Xanthomonas; species Xanthomonas sp. 60. The sequence goes on from NZ_JAASQW010000007.1 coordinate 1,632, forward strand.
GCCTCCGGTCGCGTGCCACCGGCAGATTCCAGCCTGAGTTCGGCCACGCCGAACAACCGGTGCAACGGGTTCTGCTGTACCACCACGTTGTGGATGCGGGCGAAGGGAATCTCGCGGCGGTTGCGCGAGAGCAGGCCGCTGCGCACGGTGATGGCTTCGCTGCCGATGCGGTAGCGGAAACTCAGGTACTGCAGCACCGACACCACCACCAGCACCGCGATCACCCCCAGCGGCAGCAGCTGCGCCCACAGCGGATCGCGGTCACCGCGCTGGCCGAACACCAGCAGCGCCACCAGTGGCAGCAGGTATTGCCGCAGCTGCAGCAACAGCACGAACAGCCACGACCACGGGTGCAGGCGGTGCTCGCCTGTTTCGCCGCTGGCGGGCAGGGGCAGGGGGGGCGGCGTGGCACTCACAGCGCGTCGGCGTCCTGGTCCAGCTGGTGGGCGAGGGTGTCGCGCAGGTGCTCGGCGTCGGCTTCGTCCAGACCGCTCACCACCACCGCACTCATGCGCGTGCCGGCGGTGTGCACGATCAGCGTGGCCAGGCGGGCGCGTCGTTCAAGCGGCCCCCGGCGCAGGTCCAGGTGCTGTACCCGGCTGAGCGGTACGCGCGTTTCCAGGTGCCACAGCAGGTCGCGGCGCAGGCCCAGTCCCTGCGCATCCAGGCGCCAGTGCGTGCGGCGCACGCGGCGCCATGCGAACACCGCGCCGATCAACGCACCGATCAGCAGCCACAGCGGCGCCAGCAGCAGCGGCCAGCCCATCCACCAGCTCAGTCCGGCAAGCAGCGCGCCAGGCATGAACAGCCCGCCGCCGGCGCCTTCCAGTGCGGCCAGGCGTGCGGCACGCACCGGCAGCGCCAGCCAGCCAGGGGATGCGTCGGCGGGGATCGAAGGAGCAGGCATGCAGGCTTCCGGAACGGGCGTCAGCGCGAACGGTAGCAGGATGCAGCGGGGGCGTGCGCGGTCGCGGCTGCGTCGCCCGGCGCGCCGGGCGCTACTGCGCGGCCTGGATCAGCGCGTCCACGTCCAGCAGATGGCCGGCGCGTGCGGCCTTGGTGCGCAGGTACTGCTCGTTCTCGGGGGTGATTTCACCGGTCACCGGGATGCATTCCAGCACCTCCATGCCCGCGTTGCGCAGGCGCTGCGCCTTGGTCGGGTTGTTGCTCAGCAGCGCGATGCGCTCGATACCCAGGCCGTGCAGCATCGCCACCGCGCTGCCGTAGCGGCGCTCGTCGGCGCCGAAGCCGAGCTGCGCGTCCGCATCGATGGTGTCCAGGCCATCATGCTGGTAGCCGTAGGCACGCATCTTCGCGGCGATTCCCGTGCCGCGGCCTTCCTGGTCCAGGTACAGCAGCACGCCGCCACCGCGCTCCTTGAGCGCGCGCAGTCCGTGCCGCAGCTGGTCGCCGCAATCGCACTTGAGCGAGCCGAACAGGTCGCCGGTCAGGCAGGAGGAATGCACGCGCACCGGCACCACGGCGGAGAGGTCCGGCTCGCCGACGATGATCGCCACCTGGTCACGCTGGGCCACTCCACCACGGAACACCGCGAAGGTGGTCATGCCGAGATCGCGCAGCGGCACCGGCGAACGTGCCACCAGCTCGTAGTCATGGGCAGCGTGCGCTGCGCCCTCGGCGAGATCGCACAGGGCCACCTGCGCACAGCCCTGCAGGCGCTCGTCGTCCGGCGCCAGCACCATGCCGACCATTGCCGGCAGCAGCAGTCCCAGGCGGGCCAGTTCCACCGCACCGGCATCCAGGGCATTGCCGGCGGTCCAGCCGGCCGGCATCGGGCCAGGCTCGCGCAGGTAACCCAGCGAGGGCAGGGCATCGAAGGCCACGCCGGCCAGCGGCAGGCGCGCACCGTCGGCGGCCTCCACGCCCAGCACGCGGGCACGGGTGGCGGTCAGGAACAGGTAATGGCGGTCCTGCGCCAGCACGGCGAACTCAGCGAAGCTGCGCGCGGTGGCACTGTCCAGCGCGATCACCGCCAGCCGCTGCCCGCTGCCATCGCCGATCACCACCGGACGCCCCGCACGCAGCTCGGACACCGCCCGTTCGCAGCGGATCGCAGCGGGGTCGCCGAACAGGGAAGAGAGGGCGGTGGACATGGCGTGACCAGTGAACGGGGGTACGTGGTGTTCCACTATGGGGACTCCAGCGCGGGATTCAACCGGAATCCGGGCGCCGACGCGGTGCGTTGAACGCACCGTCCTCAGTGCGGATGCTTTTCCGTGGCGTACGGATCGCGCTCGCCGCTGCCTGGCGGGCGCAGCGTGAAGCGCTTGTAGGTCCACTGGTACTGCGAGGGATCGCGGCGTGCGATGCGCTCGATACCGGCGTTGAGTGCGGCCACGCCGACCACGGGATCCGGATCGGCGACGGCCGGATCGGCGGCCTCCACGTGCAGCGCGAACTGCATGTCCGGGCCGATGCGCTCGCACCAGCCGTACAGCACGGTGGCCCCGGTACGCTCGGCCAGGCGGTTGACCAGGGTCATGGTCAGCGCCTGCTGGCCGAAGAACGGCACGAACACGCCATCGCCGGCCTTGGGTTGCTGGTCGGGCAGGATGCCGGTGGCGCCGCCCTCCTTGAGCACCTTGAACAGCTGGCGCACGGCCGGCCCTTCGGCGCGCACCTGCTGCACGTTGTCGCCCCCACGGGCGAGCTGCAGGAAGGCATCGCCGGCCGGGTCCGCTGGTGGCTTGTAGACGATCGCCACCGGCCCGCGCGAGGCCAGCCACTGGTTGAGCAGTTCCCAATTGCCGAAGTGGGGCGCGGCGATGATCACGCCCTTGCCCGAGGCCAGCGCGGCATCGTAGAGCGCCTGGCCATGGCGCTCACGCAGGTGCCCGCGCAGGTTGTCGGCGGCAGGCCGCGTCCACAAGCGCAGGGTCTCCACGGTCTGCAGCGCAGTGGAGCGCAGTACCTGGCGGTGCATGCGCACGCGCTCGGTGGCGTCCAGCTCGGGGTGGGCCAGCTCCAAATTGCGGCGCGTGACCCGGCTTTCGCGCGCATCCAGACGGATCCACAGCCAGGCCAGGCTGTAGGCGAAGCCGCGCAGCAACGGCCACGGCAGGCGGGTGAACAGGGCGGCGGCGCGATACGCCAGCTGGGCTTTTCGTTGCGGATTCATCGCCACAAGTCTAGCCCGCGCGCTGCTAAGGTGGCCCGCTTTCCTGCCGAAAGAGGTCTACGCATGCTTGTCCTGATCCAGCGCGTCACCGAGGCATCGGTCCATGTGGACGGGGAGGCGGTAGGACAGATCGGCGCCGGCCTGCTGGCCCTGGTGGGCATGGAGCCGGGCGATACCGAAGCGCAGCTGCAGCGCATGGCCGAGCGCGTGCTGGGCTACCGGGTGTTTGCCGATGAGACCGGACGCATGAACCGCTCCCTGCGCGATACCGGCGGCGGGCTGCTGCTGGTCAGCCAGTTCACCCTTGCCGCGGACACCCGCTCGGGCACGCGCCCGGGGTTCTCGACGGCGGCGCCGCCGGAGGAGGCTGAACGCGGATTCAATCGATTTGTGGCCATCTGCCGTGAAAAGCACGCAGCAGGGGTGGAAACGGGTCGGTTCGGTGCCCATATGGTTGTCAGCCTGATCAACGATGGTCCCGTGACCTTCCTGCTCAGGCCCTGACCCCCGGGACCACCGCCCGGGCAGGCCGGGCGAGGGGCTGGTATAATGCTACGTTCCCTTTTCCTACTCCAGCCGGTGGCGCGAGCATCCATGGCCAACGAACGTCCTGCCCAATCCGAAATCAAGCAACTGATCAGCAAGGGCCTGGAACAGGGCTACCTGACCTATGCCGAAGTCAACGATCACCTGCCCGACGACATGGTCGATCCGGAGCAGATCGAAGACATCATCGGCATGATCAACGGCATGGGCATTGATGTCCATGAAGTTGCCCCTGATGCTGAAACCCTGCTGCTCAACGACGGCAACACCGGCAACCGCGAGGTGGATGACACCGCCGCCGAAGAAGCCGCCGCCGCGCTGAGCGCACTGGATACCGAAGGTGGCCGCACCACCGATCCCGTCCGCATGTACATGCGCGAGATGGGCACTGTGGAGCTGCTGACCCGCGAAGGCGAAATCGCCATCGCCAAGCGCATCGAAGAAGGCCTGGGCCAGGTCCAGGCTGCACTGGGCCTGTTCCCGGTGTCGGTGGAATCGCTGCTAAACGATTATGAAGCGCACAAGGAAGGCAAGAAGCGCCTGGCCGAAGTGATCGTGGGCTTCAACGACCTGACCGACGACGTGCCGGCCCCGGCCACCGTGGTGGAAGACACCAGCGACGACGATACCGACGCCGACGACGATGACGACGCCGATGACGTCGATTCCGAGGAAGAAGCCGGCCCGACCGGTCCGGACCCGGAAGAGGTCGCTGCGCGCATGCAGGCCCTGGCCGATGCGTATAACGCTTTCAAGAAGGCCAACGCCAAGGGCGATGCGAAGAACCTGCTGAAGCTCCGCGAGGAGATGTCGGCGGTGTTCGTGACGCTCAAGCTGCCGCTGCCGCTGACCGACGTGCTGACCCGCCAGCTGCGTGACACCATGGCCGGCATCAAGTCGCATGAGCGCCGCGTGCTGAACCTGGCCACCGTCACCGCACGCATGCCGCGCAAGGATTTCATCCGTTCGTGGGAAGGCAACCAGACCAACCTGGAATGGGTGGAAGATGCACTGAAGCGCAAGCAGAAGTGGTCTTCGGCGCTGCGTGATGTGAAAGAGCAGATCATCGCCGAGCAGCAGGCCACCATCGATATCGAAAAGCACACGCTGCTGAGCCTGGATGACCTGAAGGAAATCAGCCGCGCGATGGCCTACGGCGAAGCCCGTGCGCGCAAGGCGAAGAAGGAAATGGTGGAGGCGAACCTGCGCCTGGTCATCTCCATCGCCAAGAAGTACACCAACCGTGGCCTGCAGTTCCTCGATCTGATCCAGGAAGGCAACATCGGCCTGATGAAGGCCGTGGACAAGTTCGAGTACCGCCGCGGCTACAAGTTCTCCACGTATGCGACCTGGTGGATCCGCCAGGCCATCACCCGTTCGATCGCTGACCAGGCGCGCACCATCCGTATTCCGGTGCACATGATCGAAACGATCAACAAGTTGAACCGCATTTCCCGCCAGATGCTCCAGCAGTACGGCCGCGAGGCCACGCCGGAGGAGCTGGCCAAGGAAATGGACATGCCGGAAGACAAGATCCGCAAGGTGATGAAGATCGCCAAGGAGCCGATCTCGATGGAAACCCCGATCGGCGACGACGAGGATTCCCATCTGGGCGACTTCATCGAGGACACCAACGTGGAGTCCCCGATCGAGAACACCACCAACATCAATCTGTCTGAAACCGTGCGCGACGTGCTGGCCGGCCTCACCCCGAGGGAAGCCAAGGTGCTGCGCATGCGCTTCGGCATCGACATGAACACCGATCACACGCTGGAAGAAGTGGGCAAGCAGTTCGACGTGACCCGCGAGCGTATCCGCCAGATAGAGGCCAAGGCGCTGCGCAAGCTGCGTCACCCGAGCCGCTCGGAGCAGCTGCGGAGCTTCTTGGATATCGATTGATAGCCGGGTAGCGTGGTTGGTGAGGTGAGAAGAACCCCGCGAGAGCGGGGTTTTTCTTTGGGTGGGGGTGTCGTCCGCGGCACTCGGGCTCTGACTCAAAATGGGCTGTGCCTTCGCTGACCTGAGGCAAGCCCCCGGTGTCACTAGTGCCCTACACGGTGCGCAGTGCAGCCGGTGGTTGAGAGGGGCGCAGCGACGAGAGAGTTGGGTGCTTAGGCATTGGCGAGGCTTTGGCGAGGTGCGGGCGCGGCACGTGATAGCCGCTTGGGCATGTGGTCCACTACACTGTGCGACTGCGCAGGGCCTATAGCTCAACGGTTAGAGCAGAGGACTCATAATCCTTTGGTTCCAGGTTCGAATCCTGGTGGGCCCACCACATTGATGTCTACAGGCGTCCAGCGAAGTCCAGCGGCCTCGCCGAAAACCTAGAAATAGGCGGATCAACCGTCTATCGGCGACCAAGGGCTTCGCCTTGCATCCACAAAAAAAGTGAGTCAGGGTGTGAGTCAAGGGCTGGCGCTCGCCTCCCCGACTCACAAACGGGCGACTCACATGCTGACCGACACCAAGTTGCGCTCGCTGAAGCAGAAGGCCGCAGTCTATCGCGTGGCCGACGCAAACGGCCTGTGCATTGAGGTGCGTCCCACTGGTAGCAAGGTGTGGCGGTACCGCTATCGCTACCTAGGCAAGGCGAGCATCGTCACAATCGATGAGTACCCAACCACTTCGTTACAGGCTGCCCGGGCTGAGCGCGACAGGTTGCGAGCCATGCTTCGTGGCGGCGCCAATCCATCCCAGGCTGCGAAGGCGGAGCGAGCGGCGCATGGCGAGAGGGCCGCTAACACCTTCTCGGCCATTGCCCTGGAACTCCTGGCGAAGCGGACGAAGGAAGGTCTTACCCCCGGTTCCGTCGTGCGCGAGCGCCGCTTGATCCAGAAGGACCTGGCGCCACTGGCTGATATGCCGGTCACTGAGATAACCGCGCCTGTCCTGCTGGCAGCCCTACGCAAGCTGGAGCAGCGCGGCGTTGTCGAGACGGCGCATCGAGCCCGCTCGCACGCTGGTCGAGTCTTCCGATATGCCGTGGCCACAGGCCGTGCCGAACGGAACCCAGCACAAGACCTCGCCGGTGCCCTGGAGCAGCCGCAGACCAAGCACTTCGCCAGCATGACGGACCCTTCGCAGATCGGGCCCCTGCTTCGCGCGCTGTGGGGCTATCAGGGTTCGCTGGTAACGCAGGCGGCGCTGAAGCTCGCACCCATGCTGTTTGTCCGGCCCGGCGAACTGCGGCACGCCAAGTGGGCAGACATCGATCTAGATGCTGGCGAATGGCGGTACGTGACCAGCAAGACCAACACCCCTCACGTCGTCCCTCTGTCCGCTCAAGCGGTCGAGGTGCTTGAGGATCTGCACCCCTACACGAAGCGTAGCGATTTCGTGTTCCCTGGCCTGCGCAGCGCGCTGAAGCCGATGAGCGAAAACACGCTCAATGCCGCGCTCAGGAACTTGGGCTTCGACGGCTCGACAATGGTCGGACACGGCTTCCGCGCCATGGCGCGCACGGTGCTGGACGAGGTGCTGGGCTACCGTCCCGACTACATCGAGCATCAACTTGAACACGCCGTGCGGGATCCATTGGGCCGTGCTTACAACCGCGCGACGCACCTGCCGGAGCGCAGGAAGATGATGCAGGCATGGTCCGACTACCTAGACCGCCTGCGGGAAGAGCAACCCAAGGTTGTCGAGTTCCGCGCCAAGCGCGCCTAACCATCACTACCAAGAGGAGGGAGAAGCAAGGATTCAGTAGTGCCATAAACGAAGCGGCCGAGCAGGGGCTGGAACCCCTAACTCGGCCTACCACAAACGACTATTTGGGAGTCGATCGTGGATTTCAGCATTAGATGCTGCGCCTGAACGGGCGCGCTCGGCCAAAAAAAGGCCATCCTCATCTGCCCTTCGGGCGCATTGCTACAGCGGTTTCCTCGCTTTCTATCGCTGGCTCACAGCCTGCGACGACCTCAATACCTGCCGCCTGTGTGCTGCCTTGTTCCTCGCGGGCGTGGCTTCGTATGCATTTGCCTTGCCTACGGAGCTCTCCCATGTCTCTGCCTAACGTCACCGTTGAAGCCCCTTACGGCCTGCTTCCCGTCCATGATGATGCGCCTACATACAAGGTTTGCACCGGCATCGATACGATGCATGCCCTTGGTGATGCCAGCCTCTACGTCAGCTTTGTACGGTCCTACTTTCGTATGTGCATGGACAACGATGCGATGCCCGGCTTGGATGAAATCGCGGTCCTCGACCACCTGCTGGAAGAGGCGCAGGCTCTGCGCCGTGCATCGGGGACGGACTGATGGCGGCCAATCAGACTAAAAATCTCCTGCCCCCTTCGGCACCTTTGGCGACAACCGCAGGCGGGCACGGTTTCACCCGAGGCCCAGTAACGATCACCACTTCACCACCAGCCTGGGCGATTGCTCGTGGGAGCGATCGACGGGACCGCGGACTGCAGAGGGGAGGGAAAAAGTGGCTAGGAACGCCTGGAAGGGAGGGGAGCGGCCTCTGCTGCGAAAGCTGGCTGTACTTATCCGAGAGGTACAGCTCTGATGGGTGCATATCCAGCCGTCATCGAGATCCCCGATGCGAACCATTGCCTAGAAGAGGGTGATCTCTTGGAAAGACTCGGGATCGTCAGGGGCTATCGAGCCAGCGTCTTCGGCTACTTCGCTGTCCATGAGCTGGGCTGCCGCTCGGAGCGGGGGCAGGGTGCAACTGCGGCCTCGTTGTAGCCTGCACCTCAGCGCGGAGCCTTGTAATCATCGACGGCCAGCACAGAGTGTCCGTGCACTCGCTCAACTAAAGGCTCGGCCAGCAGCCCGAGAATCGCCTAGCTGCTGGGAATGCGTCACGACAACGATCGCTGGGCCGCACCGAAGCCTGCATAGGCTTCGTGGCGAAGCAAACGCCAAATCTGGCGTTTGCTTCGCCCGGTTTAAATGAAGCCACACAAACCACCGGCCCCTCGAGCGGCCGGTGCGTTGTTCGTCACTTCTTCCGCGCTGCTTCGATGTGGGCCACGGTGAGCTTCATCGGGATTGAGCGGGCAGACTGAACCTTAAAAAAGCTCTGGCTGACTCAAACGCCCGGGCTGCGACGCCTGCCGCATTGGCCAATCTGGGGCATGCGCCGCGTCCTATCACCGCCCAGCGCCGACCCCGCCGAGGGCTGGGCTTAGTTCAGGCGGTGGTGAACAACGGAACGTCAGCTGCCTTGTGTCCTTCCGCGTCTACGAGCCAAACCGAGAATGGAGACACCCGATCCATGATGTCGTTTCCATCGATGTTCTCAGAGCCGTCCGCGTTGTAGCAGAAGCGTATTTCAGCGATGTGCCATGCACGGCCGTGCAGTACAGGGCCCTCATAGCCAGGGCTCACCTCGGGCAGTGATTGCCCTTCCACAGGTGTCAGGCGGTCGACTGTGATCTGCCACGAGAATCCCGGAGACAGCGTGGTAAGTAGAGTCGTGGGCGACTGACAAAATTTTCCCGCATTCGGCCCGGTCAACACGAGAGAGTCGCTCTGTCCCTCATTCTCCTGGAGCTTCAGCCACCAATCGCCGCGGAGCAGCATAAGCCGTCCCGCCTCAACATCTGTTCCGAGCTTTTTACAGAAAGCATGCAACGGGTAAGACATAACCATCTCCTTGGTTGGAGTCCGGAGTGTACTCAAGCCCTGCACCGGCGGTAGGCCATAGCCTGTGGGTAAGTCATCCGTTGACCGCACTGGCCGTGGGAATAGGGTAAACCCTCCCAGCAGAGGAGGGTTACGCATGGGCAGGTTCATGCAGATCGGCGGCCCTACCCCGGATAGGTTTGCGTTATCGGCTTTGCCAGATCGCGTTAATTGCGCTGATAGGCGGCTGATCCCAGTCAGTGACCACTCCAGCCTGTGCGTCGATCACGGCAAGGCGGTCGTTGGTATCCATGACCGAAATAACGAGGTCATAGGCCGCAACTGGGGTGTGGTCGGTGTGCACGTAAAAGAGTGAGTATTGGAACTGATGCCACTGACCGAGCGACTGGATCGCATCTCGCACTGCGTCATACCGCTGACCTGGTTGCATTAGGTCGTAGGCGATGAAGAGGTTGTAAGCCATTGCCTGATTCCCTGCGGTTGGGACCCCGGCCAATCCGGGGCCTGATCGCATCGTATCCCATCCGTTGAGCGCCCCTGCACCGGGGGTAGGGTGGCCTCTCCCACTAGAGGAGAAGCCACCGATGTACAACAACAACCCCTATATCCCCGTCTGGCGCTTGTGGCTGATCCATCTGGCTGGGAAGGCGGCTGGTGTCCTCGTGCACGTTCACGGGATGCCCTACGGCAGCCGCAGCCGTCGTTACGAGTTTCCTGCCGAGCCAAGCAACTAGGCTGGGAAGTTATGGTCTATCCACTCGTTCGTGCCGCGCAAAGCCCTTGTGTAACGGGGCTTCTCGTAAAGCTTGACCACCATGAGCAAGTCGTCCTCATCAACAAAGCCCCTTAGATGCTGCAAGAATCCGGCAGCACCGTCGCTGGTCACGCCTACAAAGTAGGTAGAGCGCTGTGTTCGGACAGCCCCAAGTCTATTGAGTTCGGCAATGATGCGGGCATAGTCCTTCCCGTCCGTTAGGTCGTAAGCCACCAAAAACTTAGCCACTTAACACTCCTTTGTTGTTCGCCCCCTGTGGGCGTCCGGAATTTATGCGTTGGCTGTCTCTGGCCGTCTGAGACAGGTGAGGCTCGACTGTGTACCCCGCAAATCCAGCGGCTTGAATCAGGGGCTTATGCCAGCACTACGCGCGCGCGAGGCAGGCCGGCAAGTTTTCGGACGCCCTAAAAGGCTGCGCGGGCGAGTGCCTGAGCCAAGTCAAGCCATTGATTTCTAAGCACTGCACAAAATTGTGCAGTCTGAATCCTTAGGAGCACTGCATGTTGCGGATGCCTAAGTACGCCTTCTGGCTTGCCATCTCGAGCCCCGTACGCGCGTGCAGCGCTTTCGGACTCCAGTTTTATAGGATCCATCAGACGGAAACATTCTAGTGACGTTCCTGACTGGCCTGCCCGGGCTACGATAGGTTCGGATCACAACGGGCGCTAGGAACGCAGAGCAATGTGGACACACCCAGTCGCCAAAGAAGAATTTTTGTCTGGTAGCAAAGTTGCAGCGAAGATACTGTTCGACGCGATCAAGCAGCAAAGGCAGTCCTCGCAGACTAGGGCGATAGCTGCGCTTTGCCAGCCCAAGGTAAGTTTGGAGGACTTCAAGGCTGCGTCGGTCGACCACGTGGCATGCGAAATGCTCGCGGGGTCCCTGATCGTGCTTGCCTACAAGATCATCGATCTGCATGGTGTCTCGCCAGCTAAGGGCCCAGGCGCGCTGCATTTCGAATCAGAGATCAACCGTTTAATCCGAGAGTGCCCCGGTGCTCGAATTAAGAAAGAGTTCAAGATACCTCTACGACTATGCGTCGGCAGAGAAGTAGGGCACTTGCCACTAGGTGTGATCGTCCATGGTGCAAGAAACCAGTACTGCCACTTCGGCGAGAGTCGCCGCCTTGACCCACTGAACGAGCTCGTTTTTAACCATCTGCAGCAGCTGTATGCGGATGCACAGTGGTTGAACTTCGACGCGAAAGATGGGGGTAGGATCCTTGCTTTTACCGCAACCTCTGCGCTCTATTGGACCGCCAACGGCGACGACGGGAGCACTGGGTTCGAGAGGTTCTGTGAGGACATGTCAGAGGTTACTGGTCAGCCTTACTGACCGCTCCTCGCCGTGGATGACGTCCTTCGTCAGATCGGCCAAGCCGAGCTGGTTGCGATAACAGATCAGCACCGAAGCGAAGTCAGAGCGCCAGGCTGAATTATTCGCCGTTGTCTCTGGCTGTGAGAATGGGTGAGCCTATGATCCCGCCCATGGACACCACCACCCTGACCCCCATGCCCGATGGCTTCTGCTGGAAGCCGCGCTGCCACCTGGATACGCTCCGACGGGATTGTTTCTGCACGGCGAGCAGGTTGCATCCCTTCAGCAGAGGATCGACGGGTCGTAGTTAGCTAGGCTGAGCCCCGATGACGGGGTGCATGCGCATCTGCTTCTCAAGAGCTGTAGCTCATTTGACGTGGGCCGCCGCGGGTGCGAGATGTGGGCCCTTCGTCATGAGCAGGCGCTGCGGCGAAAGGTGGCGGCCAAGCTCCAGTGGATCCAGGACAATGTCGTTTTGCGGGGCAGGGGGAGACAATTGGACCCTCGCGACGTAGTGGGTCCGGCCTATCCCCCCTCGGCCCGCCCAAGTTCCCGCTCGGCCGCGCCAGCAATGTGTTCGGACAGGCCGGCCAACGCCTGCTGAAATGTGGCATCAAACAGCGGGGAGGCTTCGGCGCTGCCGGAGTGGGTATCGGCGAGCTCAGGCAGGACGTGTGACCAGAGCTCGGCCAAGGCCGCTGGGGCAGGATGAGAGGCACTGACGGCATGCAGCCCGTACTCCGGCGCCTTGATGTAGCCGCGGCTGGCCTGCAATTCAAGCTCGCAGCCCTCCAAGCGGCGCAGAATATCGTCTCGCTGTGGATGGCCATGGACGTCACCGGCTGACGTGGGACGAGCAGAGTACGCCTTGGCCGCAGAGATCATCACAGGTAGCATCTGTCGAGAAGGGCATGGTGCCCGCACGGTCTTGGCCGTGTCCACTGGATTGGCGGATGGGCTGACTGATGAGCGACGGGAAGACCTCAAAAGTAGAGATCAAGTACATCAGCGGCGGCGAGCTGGCACGGTATCTTAACGCAAAGGTTGTTAACTCCGAATGCCTCCGCTGCGGCACTAAGAATTGGTCATTGCATGATACTGAGCATGCGTTGGGCACTGCTGCGTTCTTGGTGGGCGCCGATGGAATCCCTGATCCTGAAGGCGGAGCAGGGTTCATTCCTCAAGTCAGCCTCAGCTGTAACAACTGCGGGACGATGTGGCAGCTTTCTAGGGGTTATGTGAACCGCTGGCTCGACGCCAACCCACTCGACAAGGATGTGGAGCAGGAAAACGATGAATAATCGAGTACCCCTGAGTATCGTGAATAGCGACGGCAGCTCCAGCCCGGTGATTGAATCTGGAGGCGGTCCCCCACATGATGGGGACATGGAGAAACGACTCGCCCAGCTTGAATCTTTGGTGCCTACCCTCGCGACCAAGGCGGACGTAGAGAAGGCTTCCCACGATGTTACAAAGTGGGTGGTTGGAACAATGGTAGGCGGCGTGGGAGTTTTCATAGTCCTGATGACCTTCGTGCTGAACAACGCGATCCCGAGACAGCAGAACGCCCAAGCCGCTCCAGCACCGATCATCATCCAAGTGCCAGCGCAGGCTGCACCCCCACCCGCCATAGTCAGCCCGCCGACGAAGACCCCCTAATTCAACCCCGCTTCGGCGGGGGTATTCGTTGCTCCTCGCGAAGTTCGAGGCGCCTCAATCGGAAGGCCGATATGACGGGAGATCGACGTGACTCCGTACCTTGGGAGCTCCAAGCCACTGGCGCGGCGGAGGTTGGCTTGCTGCTAGGCCTGGCTGCGCGCACGGTGTTGGAGACCATCGCCTGCAAGCCTGATTTCTCGATGCGCGTCTCAATGACGTCCGCGACGAGGTGGCAGGGGAGGTCCTTGAATGGCGTGATCGGAACAGAGTCGGTATGCAGACGCCCAGAGCCAAGAAGCCGCGAAAGGCCTAGCGAACAGCTGGCCAGAGCTTGCCGACGCCCTTACGCGCGAGGCTGCGCCTGAACTAGCGACGCTTAGAGGCCGTCTTCTTCCTGCCACTTTCATCAGCCCAAGCAGCTCGGCGAGGCGCCGGTCGACATCAAGGTCGGGCATGAATAGCCGCGGTGGCGGTAAAGCGATTGCTGCCGCAGGCTTGATCTTTGACCTCTCCCACCAGTTAGCCAGGTCAGCCGCGTGGATCCTGTCGGACTTGGCGCTTGAGCCCAACCTGCAAGCAACCAAGTGCCCCGCATCGATCGCCCGCCGCAGTGTCTTGGTCGAGCACGCCGCCTTTTCAACTAGGGGAATGCCTGCGGATGGCTTCTCTACTCCTCTACTCAAAGCGGCTTGTAAGGTTTGAAGATGCTCAGGATAGTCTTTGAGCATTTCTCGCAGCGGTTGTGGGACGGGTGGCGAAGTGTCGCGTCGCATTGTCCATCCTCAATAGATATTCAGGCATTGCTTTTAGCAAGGCCGGGCACTCTACCGCTGGCCCGAGTATATGCAGCAACGCTCAGTCTCTATGCTCACCCCCGCCGTCCTGCGGACGGTGGGGGCGAAGGCTTCACTGCGCAAGGATGTCGTCGATGTCCTGCCGTCGCTGCGTAACCCGTTGCCGCTGTTCGGGTTGTGAACCCTGATAACGCGTTTGAGGCGCAGCCAGAGGGCGCCGGTGCACCACTCCACTGGTCACCCCCCGCAGCTGTTGCAGCACGAATCACGCCTTCGAAGATGACGTCGCCTGCGACGTCGGATGCCCCGCCAGCAACCGCCCTGCCAACAGCAACCCCTCCACCAGATGATCCCCAAGCATCGGCTCGGCCGCGCCGTCGCCGCGTTCCAGGTGCACCGCGTGCAGCAGTTCCAGCACAGCGGCCAATGACTGCAGCCGCGCCGTAGACCACTGATCCTTGTCCCTTGCATTGCGCATCCAGTCGGCAGCGGCCGTTGCTGCTGAGGGACGCCGGGTATCGGCCGGATCGGAAGGGCCCGCGTCCCTGGGCCTGTCCGGCACGGCATATAGATAGGGCGCGCCAGCAGGCTCCTGTTCGCGCCCGCAGGGGTCGGCCAACAACGCCTCCAGCTTCTCGATGAAGCGGATGGGCAGGTCGCGCATGGATTCGCCCATCAGGGCGTACAGGCGGGGAGAACACAACGGATAGTCGCGCATGGAACCTCGCATGGCAGTCAGGCCACCTGCGGACGCAAGGTGGCGGGCGATGCGGGTTGGCATACCGGGCGTAACCGAAAAAGACCGGCGGATCAGGGATCCCCACGCACCGCCCGCCATTGAACGTGGCGTAGCAGTGCATTCTCCGCCGTGCCCACGTGGGCAAAACAGAGCTAATTCGGTTGAACGCTTCGGGATGCCAATCCCGGCTGCCACTCTCCGGTGCCAGCACGAACATGCTGCTGCAGCTAACCCCTTACCGTCTATGAGGAAATCTGCAGCATCGTCGCAACCCACCCGAGGCGATGGATCGGTGACCTGCGCGCGGCGCGCGATGAGCAAACCGCCGCGCGAGGGGCCAGATACGACTCAATGCGATCTCACACCGCGCCTGCCACCACCCGTCCCTGCTTGAACGTGGCCACGCGCGGGGATCGCCGCGCCACCGCCTCCGCAGAGCACGTGCTGTCCACCAGCATGAAGTCCGCCGCCTCGCCCACGCGCGGCCACTGCTGTGTGCCGTCGGCCGCCAGCGGCAGCACGCCGCCGGTCACCAGGCCGAGCGCCCGCGAGAGACCCAGTTCGTCATAACCACCGTAAAGCTGCGCATACAGGTTGCTCTTCTCCAGCATGTCGCCGGTGCCGAACGGTGACCACATGTCGATCACCGAATCCGTCCCGGAGAACACCGTTACGCCCTTCTCGCGAAGGCGCGGCAACGGCATGGTGGAGCGGCCGATCGGCACGGTGGAAGCGATGGTCACGCCCAGCGCATGCATGCGTTCTGCGGTGGCATCCAGCGTGGCCTCGTCCATGTTGGCGAGCGCGAACGCATGGCTGATCGTGAGTCGATGCTTGAGTTCCGGCGTGCGCTCCACGGTATCAAGCATGTAGGCGATCGCCGCCTGTCCCGATGCACCGCTTTCATGCAGGTGGATATCGATGCCTTTGTCATGGTCCAGCGCGATCTGGAACATGGCATCGAGCGAGCCAACCATGTCGCCGTCAACGTTGGTGGGATCGAGCCCACCCACGTAATTCACACCCAGGCTCATGGCCTCGCGCATCAGCCCATCCACCTTCGAGCGCAGCAGCCCGTGCTGCGGGAATGCAACGATCTCGCAGGAGAGCGTCTGCGTGTTGTTGGCCAGCGCCTGCTTGAGGTGCTCAAGGCTCTTCAACCCACTAACCGGATCGATGTTGCAGTGACTGCGGGCGTGCGTGGTGCCAAAGGAGGCGAGCAGCCGGATGAGTGCCTCCGCATGTTCCACCGAAGTGGTGAGCATCTTCGGCAACTCCTGCTGCTCGAACGCGATCATGTCCAGGATGGTCTTGCCACGGCGGGATTCAGGCGCACGCCACGGACCGCCGTACCAGGTCTTGTCCAGGTGGATATGCATGTCCCGCAGGGCGGGCAATGCCAGACGCCCGCCAGCATCCACGCGCGGCAGCGATTGCAGCGGTGCGGGCACCTGCGCATGCACACCGGCGAGGGTCCCCTTGTTGATCTCGAGCGCGAACAGGCCGGTCTGCGTTCCACTGACCGCACCGCCCGCATGATCGAAGCCGGTCTCCAGGCGCACGGAGGTCAACAGGTAATGGGCGGGCAGGGGCGTGGTGGGTGTGTGGGCGGCCGGGGCCGACGGCGCAGGCGCGGCGCTCACAGGCAGGGCGGCGGCACCGGCGCCGGCGGCCAGGACCGCGGCACTGGCGCCGCGTAGGAAGTCGCGACGGCTGGCGTGTGGAGTGGGGTGCATGGGCGAAGGTTCTCCGGTGGAATGTTGTTCCGAGAACAGGGATCGAGCCCGGGCTCTACCAGGAATCGATCAACCGGCGCGCAGAAGATCGATAGAACGTTAGGCGTTGGACGTCACCTGGGCAACCTGTCGGCGCCGTAGCTGAGCGTCGCTTTAAGCCTGATCCAAAAAGATCACACGAAATCTATGTCGCTTTTTGCCTGGGAACGGCCCCAAAAGCAGCGTGTCTGAAAGGCAAAGCGCGATGCGGATCACACGTGGCCTCCTATTCCATTCGACGCTGTTTAAGAATCCGGAAACGAGGTGATCGCGGATCCCGCCTTTGCCGGTTTCTTCATTCAGGAAGCGCAGCAAGCGCACCCATGGAAGGTGAAAGAGTGTCATTCAATCAGAACCGCTCGGCCCTCAGATCGTTGCTCGTCTGCAGTCTGGCGCTAATGCATGCAGGCCCCGCCTTGGCGCAGGAAGTCGGTAAGACGTGGCACAGCCAGATGGCCTACGGTCAGGCCTTCAGCTCCGAGCGCGACGTCCAGAGCGCTATCGAAACTCTGCTACCGGGCGATGACATCGCTTGGGAGGTGAAACATCAGACGTTGCTGGAGGACCGTACGATCACCCGCTATGGCATCGCTTCAACAGATATAGAGATATCCGGGTGGACATACAGTCTCGGTGGAAGCACCAGATATGCCTCCGAGGAGGCGTTGCTGGAATCGATCCTCTCCAAGAGCGCGGAGAACTGCCCTGCACCCACTTACGAAGCATACGAATGGGTGCAGAATCCTGGCAGTGTCCAGGCGCCGGAATATGCGACGAGTGAATCTGCACGTCTGAATTACGGATATTTCTACGAATACAGTTACTCCGGAGAATGCGTCCTGCGAAGCGCCTACGCGCAAATGAAGCGCGAGAGGACTGTCCGCTGTCCACAACTCATGGAAATAAGCAAAGAGCAGGATGCCTGTGTGGAGAGCAAGGTCTTGGCAGAGGTGGCTGGCGATTTTATTCTCACCTACTGGAGTTCACCCCTAATTCCCCAGTGCAGTGTTGGGAATCCCTGCGATCCCACGACGGGTGATAAGTTTGAAACCGAGGTCGACCTCGTGCTGCCGTGGCTTCTGTTTGAAAGGTACTACCATTCCCTCGGCAACACCCCGCACGGTGGCTTTGGGTCCGGGTGGACACACTCGCACAACATTCGTCTTGCGCTCGGCACCGATACGATGGCGATGCCCCAAGATGCCACCTTGCGGGTGGGACTCGTCGATGCTGACGGCAGTCAGATTGCCTTCACGCGCGTGGGGGATGCGTACGAGGCCAACAATGGCAGCGGCGACCGTGCAGTCCAGCATGATGGTCAATGGACACTGTATCGATCTGCCGAGGTAATGAGGTTCAATGCGCGCGGTCAGTTGCAGCAGCGTGAGTTCGAGAATGGCTCTTGGCTTCACTACGCCCATGACCGGCGGGATCGTCTTTCCACCATCACTCATTCGACAGGCCGTCAGTTGCAACTGCAGTACGCACTGCCTGGCAACAGTAATCTGATCACTACTCTGATGGTCGACGGGCGGCCGGTGGCGGCCTACACCTATGGCACCTCTGCCCAGGTGGCTTCGGTGGCGTTCGAGGACGGCCAGCAGCGGCACTACCATTACGAGAACATCCATTTCCCCATGCATCTCACCGGGGTGACCGCAGAGGGTGCCGTCCGCTACAGCTGGTTCGCTTATGACGAGAAGGGGCGCGTGGTCTGCAGCCGCCACGGCGCACCTTGCAACAGCGACGACGTCGGCATCGACGGCGTGCGTCTGCAGTACACCGCGACAGGCACCGTGGTGACTGACGCGTTGGGCAAGCAGGCCACCTACTCACTTTCCGCTTCCAACGGCAGCAGGCGTCCGCGCCAGCTAGCCGGCGTGGTCGATGAACAGGGCGGCGTTTTGCACACCTATTATCCCGAAACCACCGATTTCCGCCGAAGGCTGGAGACGGAGACTGACCGACGTGGCATGGTGAAACGCCACGAGTACTCGAAGATCGATGACACAGCTGATGGACAGCTCAGCGTCCACAGTGTGACCGAGGCGGAAGGGCAGCCAGAGCAACGCGTCATTACGACGCATACCTCGTCCGCGACCAACCGTGTCCTGCTACGACGCGAAGGTGATCGCCAGACGCGCATAATCCGCAATACACGCCTGCAGCCGCAGCAGATTGCCGTGCAGGATCTGGCCACTGGACAGGGTCGCAGCATCCGTTTCGAATACTGCGAAGCACACAGTGAAGGCTGTCCAGATATAGGTCTTCTGAAGCGCGTCGATGGACCACGTACCGACATCAGCGACATTACTGAGTACCGCTATTACTCCGCGGATGACGCTGGATGCAGCAATCAAGGACCGTGCAGGTTCCGCAGGGGCGATCTCAAAGCGGTAATCAATGCACTGGGGCAGGTGACGGAAATTCTTGCCTATGACATGCAGGGGAGAGTGCTTTCGGTTTATGACAGCAACAAGGTCGTCACGGATTACCAGTACAGCCCGCGCGGCTGGCCCACTCAGGTGACGGTGCGTGGCGAAACGCCTGCACAGGACCAAACAACGACGCTTGCCTACGGACCAGGCGGGCACCTCAAGCAGGTGCGCCATCCGGACGGTAGCATGCTCACGTACGGATACGATGCCTCGCAACGGCTCACTGATATCGCCGATGGGGCTGGAAATACTAAGCACTATGTTCTGGATGCGGCGGGCAACAGGGTGAGTGAGGCCACAGTGGATGAGGCGGGCGCCCTGCGCTTCAGCGTTGGACGAGCATTCGATACGCTCGGGCAACTGAGCGCGGTGATGGATGCTGGCGGACAGTCCACCACCTTTCAGTACGACAAGAGTGGAAATGTGGTCCGGCTCTCCGATGCGCTGGGGCATGTCACCGAACAAGGCTACGACGCACTGAATCGACGCTCCCGCGAGCGACAGGATGTCGGCGGCGTAGACGCACAGACAAGCGTCGTGTTCGATGCGCTCGACCGCGTGAGCGAGGTAACCGATCCCAGAGGACTGGTTACCACCTACCAGTACAACGCGTTTGATGACCTGCTGGTACTTGGCAGCCCGGACACCGGCACTGAAACGATGACATGGGACGCGGCTGGCAACATGGCTACCCGCATGGATGCACGAGGAGTAGTGGCGACCTACCGTTACGATGCTCTGAATCGGCCCGTATCCATCAGCTACCCTGATCCCGAGCAGGATGTCGCCCTGCAGTGGGACGTCGCACCGGTAGCCTGCGGCTCTGGCGAACACTTTCCGGTGGGGCGCGTCGGCAGCGTGGTGCACGCAGGCGGGAGTACGGAGTATTGCTACGACCGGTTTGGGCAGGTCACGCTCAAGCTTCAGATACTCAATGGCGTGCGCACCGCGCTTCGTTACGTATATATAGGTGCGGGCCAGCTGGGCGCCATGACGTACGCCGACGGCAGCGTGGTGGACTACGTCCGTGACAGCGATGGGCGGGTGACTGAGGTTGGTCTCACGCAGGGATCCTTGCCGAGGCAGAAGCTCGTCAGCGGAGTCAGCTACGCACCTTTTGGGCCGCTGACCGGATGGTCTTACGGCAATGGTCGGCGGCTTGAGCGCACACTTGACAGGAATTACCGCCCCACGTCTGTTCACGATAGCCGAGAGGGTGGACTTTCCGTACGCTTCGGCTACGACACACTAGGCAACGTTATCGAGCTCTATACTGCCCGCGCTAGTGGCGTCATTGCGAAGTATCGCTACGATGGCATGGGGCGTCTGCTGGAGGCGACCGATGGCGAAGATATGCCGAGGAGGACGTACGGTTGGGATGCGACGGGGAACAGGCTGCAATCGGGCGGTAGCAGCGGGACTGAAGCTTATTATTACGGCCCGGACAGTCATCGGTTGATGAGCGTGGGGTCGCGGGATCGCACTTATGACGCAATGGGCGGTACGACTGGCTTCGACGGGCTGACGTTGCTCTACGGCGCAGCGGGCCGTCTGCAGAAGGTCAAGTCAGGCACTACGATCCTGGGGAGCTATTCCTACAACCATCGTGGCGAGCGTGTCCACCGGCAATCCACCGAGGGGGAGGTCGTGACACTGTATGACGAGACTGGCCAATGGCTGGGTGAGTACAGTGCGGCCGGTATGGCTCGGCATGAAGTGGTCTGGCTGGGCAATCTGCCCATTGCGGTGTTTGGCCCTGCCAGCAATGGGTCGTCGGGATTAGCCTACATCCAGCCCGATCACCTGGGTACACCCAGGACCATCATCGATTCGGTGCGCGACGTGCCAATCTGGCAGTGGGATCTGGACGGTGAGGCGTTTGGTGCGGACGCAGCCAACGAGGATCCAGATGGGGATGGCGTGGCGTTCAAGTTTCCTCTGCGCTTTCCAGGGCAGCAGTACATGCCGGAGACGGGCCTGCATTACAACTATCAGCGGGATTACGACGCGCAGGTTGGTAGGTATCTGCAGAGTGACCCGATTGGGCTGACTGGGGGGTTGTCAACCTATGCCTATGTCGGGGGGAATCCGCTTAATGCAATCGATCCGCTAGGATTACAATTCTTCCCGTTCTCGCGGAACCTCAACACACGCTCAAGTTCTGGCCAGCGGCTACCCGATGGCGTAGCAATGCGATTGAACGTTTATTGGGGTGGAGCTACGGCGGGAGCTGCTGTCGGCATAGCTGGCCCCTATGTGATAGCCGGAGGAGTGTCGCTAACCCCAGAAGCAATTGCGGCAGGTAGTGCGGCTGCGAAGAAGGGAGTAGAAGCGTGTAAAACCCCGGAGTTCCGACAGGGCGTTCTTCGCGGCTGCATTGCACTGGCAGTATGCAAGGACGATAAGCCGGATCAATGGGTAGGTGATACGCAGAGGATTAAGGAAGTAGGTGAAGGCTCAATGCGCGAGGCCCAGCAGCGCGGAATTATCGTGTATCCCAAGCGGCCAGGCCCATGAAACACTCTGATGTTTTTGGCGATGCTATTAAGGCGCTTCGAAACAGCCAGTCGCAGGACCTGCTGGCATTGTCGGAAATCCTTATCAAGTCAGATCATGCGCCGTTCAATGCACCGGGGTATATGATGAGAGCGATGGCCTATGAGCTCGGCGGGCAGGGCATTGAACGTGACTTGGAGCGTGCAGCATCCAATTACCGAAAAGCCGCTTACTTGGTGCCGGATGCAATCACGTTCTTGTACTTGGCCAGAGTCCTGATGAAACAGGGGGGCGAACAGCACCGCAATGCGTTGCGTTACATCGATGAAGCCAAAGTGCTTCGAATGGTGCCAGAAGTGAACCTGGCCTACGCCAGGTATTACGAAGGCGGGGACGATCCGGACTATGTGAAGGCGCAGCATTACTACTTGCGTGCGGCCCTGGCGGGCCGCTTTGCAGGCTTCTTTGGATACTCCGCCGCGTCTAGGCAGATGGGCCAGCACGTTCGAGCGTGTGTAGTTGTTGGTCTGCTGATCATTGCCTTCCCATTCCTGCTCCTGCTCTTGGGAAAGAAAGCTAGAAGGACGTTGTGATGACATGAAGCCCCGCATACGCGGGGGCTGCTTCTTGGCGGCTGCTGTTAGCTGTGATCCTTCCAATCCGGCAACGTCGCCGGCATCGGCGTACCGATATCGATGTCCATCCATCCGGTGCTGACGTTATTGCGCTGGCACCAGTCGTGGGCGTGCTGGCCCATGCGAGATGCCGGCCATGCCGAACGATCCGACGAAGACCCCTTGGCCGGGGCGCCTGCCGGTTGATCTGCTGCGCCGCTGGCGTGCGTTGGTGACCTTGCGAGGCATGACCGCCGCCGGCCTGCGGCTACAGGTGATGGTGCGGGAACTGGACGGCGCGGTTGCCGCCGTGGGGTTGTTCATCGAACCAGGTAGTGCCGGTGCCGCTCATGATTGTGCTGCTGGTCATCAGTGAACTCGGAAAACTCTGGACCCTGCGGCGGCCACGCCCATCATGAGCGGGGCATGGCCGCCAGTACCCATCCGCACAAGGCGGGACGGCGCCTCAGTGCAGCGCCGATGAGCCAGCGGCGGTCCCTGCAACCTGCTGCACGACGATCGTGGGTGTTTCGTCCTTCAACGTCATTGCAAACAGGTTGAGGCCAGTCTGCAACACGTACGCTCGGGTGACGCTACCTTGCTTGTCGTACTCGCCGACGATCTGCACGAACGCGGTCGCGGTGAGCGGGCCGAAGGGCGTGTCGATGGCAGGTGCCTGCTGCAGCAGTCGCGTGCCCCCTTCCTGCGCGTTGCTGATGCCGGTCAGTCGTTGGCTCATCGCCGGGGGCAGCAGTGGGGCGACCTCCGGCGCGGTGACAGCGCGTCCGAAGTGGAGGAGTGCGGCTTCGCCGGAAGCGAAACGCTCCCCGTCCAGATAGTTCATCAGTCCGCAGGTGTTGCGCATGTGCATCAGATAGTCACCGGCCCGTTCAACGGCTGACGAATGGGGTGCGCCAGATGGCGCTGGCACCCGGGCAGCAACCGTCTGGGGGGTCGCAGCGGCATTGATTCCATCCATTCAAATGACCCTGATAGTGCTTGGGGAATCCATACCTTGTGCAAGGACCTGGGCCCGGGCTATCAGGAAAACTTGAGCCTGCCCCAGCACCCACCTGCGAGGCAGTCGCCTGACCTACTCTTCGCCCACATCCTGTGCGCTTTCGCAGCGCTTGCCCTCCGGGCACAGCCGGTCGAGCAGGGCCAGCGCCACGCCGTTGCTCCAGCCGAAGCCATCCTGCAGCGGGTATTCGCCACCGCCGCCGCCCTTGGCCGAACCGTCCACCACGTATTTCTCCACCAGCTTGGCCTCGGCGTCGTACACCGCCTGCACGGTCTTCAGGAAACGCACGCCGACCTGCCGCGCCAGGCGCTGTTGTCCCTGCCGCTGCAGGCCGTCCACCGCCACCCATTGCAGGGGCGCCCAGCCGTTCGGGGCGTCCCATTGCTGGCCCGTTGTCTGCGTGGTGGTGAGCACGCCGCCGGCGCGCAGCAGGTGCGCTTCCACGCCATCGCCGGTGCGTGCGGCCTGCTCATGCGTGGCCACATCCAGCCAGAGGGGAAACAGCGAGGCGGCGGTCAGCGCAGGGCGGATCTCGCCGCTGCGCAGATCACGGTCCACATACCAGCCCTGCTGTTCGTCCCACAGTTGGGTGTTGATGGCCTGCCGACGCGCCCCGGCCTGGCGTTCGAACGACCGCGCGGCCGCGGCATCGCCGGCCAGCCCACTGGCCCGTGCAAGGGTTTTCTCCAGGTGGAACAGCAGGCTGTTCAGATCCACCGGCACGATGTCCGTGGTGCGGATGCTGGCCAGCATGGCCGGGTCATCCAGCCAGCGCGAGCTGAAATCCCAGCCGGATTCGGCGCCGGCACGCAGGTCGCGGTAGACCTGGGAGGGCTCGCGCCCGGTGGCCTGCGCGGCCGTGGCCAGATCATCGGTCCAGGATTCGGTACGCGGGATCGCGCGCGCGTCCCAGTAGCGGTTGAGCAGGCTGCCATCGGCCAGTCGCACCACGCGGTCGTGCTGCGTGCCGGGCGCCAGACCCTCGCTGCCGCGCATCCAGAAGGCGTGTTCGGCGCTGAGCTGCGGCAGGTACCTGCGGTAAGCGTCATCGCCTTCATGGGTGGCCAGCAGGTCCACCATCAGGCTGAAGAACGGTGGCTGCGAGCGGCTCAGGTAATAGGAGCGGTTGCCGTTGGGAATATGCCCATAGCTGTCGATCTGGTAAGCGAAGTTGTCCACCATGTCGCGGATGCGCGGCCACTCGTTGCTGGCGGCCAGGCCGAGCAGGGTGAAGTAGCTGTCCCAGTAATACACCTCGCGGAAGCGTCCGCCGGGCACCACGTAATGGTTGGGCAGCGGCAGCAGCGAGCCGTGCGGATCCACCTCGGCGGTCTGCCGGGTCAATACCGGCCACAGGCCCTCGATGTGCTCGCGCAGGGTCTGCCCCGGGGCCGGCACATACACCGGCGGTGGGCCGGGCAGGGCGAAATGTTCGGCCACGAACGCATCCAGCTGGAACCCGGGCTGTTCGTGCTGGCTCTGCCATGCCTGCAGGATCACCTCCGGTGCATGCCGTGGCAAAGCGTCGGCGAAGGTCTTCTGATCGGCGAACAGGTGCGCGCGCTGGATCTGCTGGAACAGCGGCTGCAGGGTCACGTCCGGCGGGGCGGGGATGTCGGAGGCGGCCACACTGCCGGTCAGTAGCAGGCCGAGTGCCAGTCCGGCGGGATGGATCGGTGTGGGCATGAGCATGTCCCTGGATGCGCGTAGACGCCTACTGTAAAAGGCTGTGCGTCAATGAAGGGTTGCACACGGTAGGGCCGCACGCGTCATCGCCGCAGAATGCAGCTTTCCTCATGGTTTTGACGGGCGCAGATTTCGCACGATGCGTCTCCGGCCGCCGCCGCCTGCACCGACTGCCGCTGTGCTTCCGAGATCTCCCATGTCCATCTGCTGCCTGTCTGCCCTGCAAAGAATGCCCGGGCAAGCGCCGGGAGCATGGCAGGGGCGTCATGACGCGATGCTACGATCAGGGCTGCTCGCGCGTTTGACGACCGTGGCGTTGGCCGTTGCCTCAGTCCGATGCGCGATCCCTTCCCCTGACGCGCAAGGATCGATTGGATGCAGGCTTCCGTGGCACCCGAAGGGCGGTTCATCGCGGCACTGGCGGTTTCGGTGAAGACGGGGCTGTTGTTCTGGTTCATCGTCGCACTCAACACCCCGGGCGGTGAGCCCTGGGATGTCGGCAGTTTCTGGTCGGTCACCTATCCGCTGGCGCTGCTGACCAGTGCGGCGCTGGGTTTCGCGTTTCCCGTGCGTGCGTGGCTGTGGGGCCTGGTGGTGATGCTCGCGCAGGTGCCGGTGGTGATCGTGATGTCCGGCATCGGTCCGCTGCTGCTGGCCGGGCTGGTGTATGTCGCCGTGCTGGCCGTGCCGGCAGTGGCGGTGTCGTGGTTGGCGGGCGCCGCACGCACGCGCATGGGCCGCCCCCCGCGACGCTGACGCCAGCCGGCGTGCGTCGCCCCGGCACGCTCAACGCGCATGCCGCACGCGCATGCCTTCAATGCCCGGCAGGCTCTCGCGGATCGCATCAAGAAAGCGCTGCACGCGCGCCGGGCGATGGCGTCCGGCTGGGAACAGCAGGTGCACGGGCAGCGGCGCGGCCTCCCAGCCGGGCAACAGCTGCTGCAGCCGCCCGCTGCGCAGGTCGTCGGCCATCAGCCAGGCCGAACCGATCCCCACCCCCACGCCTTCGCACACTGCCTTGTGCAGCACGAACAGGTTGTCGGTGAGCAGCCGGGGCTGGATGGCGATGGCCTCGCCGGCATTTGCGCTGGCCGCGCCGGCCCCCTCGGCCAGGCACGGCTGCAGCTGCACGCGCTCGCGGTAGAAGCTGGTCAGCGAAACCCAGGGCAACGCCTGCAGGTCACGCGGGTGCAGGGGCAAGGGGTGCGGCACGCACGCGGGCGCACAGACCACGATGCGTGGCACGTCGGCCACGTGCAGGGCCACCACGTCCTGCTGGTCGACCGCGCCGACCCGTATGGCGCAGTCCACGCCCTCGGCGATCAGATCGACGGGCCCGTCGTGCAGCCGCCATTCCACGCTGATGCCCGGATGGTCGCGCAGGAAGGCCAGCATCGGTGCCAGCAGCTGGCCTTGGCCGAAGGCGTGCGGCACCACCACGCGCAGCCGGCCGCCGAGCTGCTGCGCCGCTCCGCGCAGGTCCTGTTCGATGCCGGCCCAGTTGTCCAGCAGTCCGCGTGCATGCTGCAGGCAGCGTTCGCCATCTTCGGTGAGCTGCATGCCATGGGTGGAGCGCTGCAGCAGGCGCAGCCCGAAGTGCCGCTCCAGTGCCTGCAGGCGACGACTGACGGTGGGCTGGGTGGTACCCAGCTGCTGCGCGGCGGCCGAAAGACTGCCGGCATCCACGATGCGCACGAAGGTGCGGAGCAGGTCGATGCGATCACTGCTGGCGGCGGAGGGCGTGGTCATGCGCATGGCGTATGGGGCAGATACGCCCGAGCCTACTACACGGGGGAGCAGGGCAGGTGGAGACTGCGCATCATCGTTTCCCAGGAGTGTTTTCCCATGTCTCATGCGCATGACATCGCATCGCCGCTGGCGCCGTCCCCTGCCGTTGGACGGTTCGTGCCGGTGATGGCCGCCGGAGCCGGTTTCAGCGTGGCCTCGCTGTACTACGCACAGCCGATGCTGGGAGCGATGAGCAGCTCGCTGCAGGTAGGCGAAGCCTCCATCGGCCTGGTGCCGACCCTGACCCAGCTCGGCTATGCGGCCGGCATCGCGCTGCTGGCGCCGCTGGGCGACCGCTATGACCGCCGCCGCATCATCCTGGTCAAGTCGCTGCTGCTGGCCGCGGCGCTGCTGGCGGCCGGTCTCTCGGGCCAGCTGCCCGGGTTGCTGCTGGCCAGTCTGCTTGTCGGCCTGATGGCCACGGTAGCGCAGGATGTGGTGCCTGCGGCGGCCACGCTGGCGGCCCCCGCGCAGCGCGGTGCGGTGGTCGGCAAGGTGATGACCGGCCTGCTGCTGGGCATCCTGCTCTCGCGCGTGGTCAGTGGCGTGGTGGCCGACCAGCTGGGGTGGCAGGCGATGTTCATCGCTGCCGCCGCGTCGGTGGCGGTGATGGGCCTGCTGCTGCGGGCGGTGCTGCCGCGCTTCGCACCGACCACCCGGCTGGGCTACGGGGCCCTGCTGGGTTCGATGCTGCAGCTGTGGCGGCAGTGGCCAGTGCTGCGCCGTGCGGTGCTGGCGCAGGGCCTGCTGGCGATGGGCTTCAGTGCGTTCTGGTCGACCCTGGCGCTGATGCTGCATGACCACTTCAGCATCGGCAGTGCCGGCGCCGGGGCGTTCGGTATCGCGGGCGCGGCTGGGGCGCTGGCGGCCCCGCTGGCCGGTCGTCTGGCCGACCGCATCGGCACGCCGCGGGTGGCGCGCTGGGGGATCATCGTGGCCCTGGCGGGGTTTGCCAGCCTGCTGCTGCAGGCAGCGCTGCCGCCGGTGCTGCAGCTGGCCCTGCTGGCCTTGGCCGCCGTGGTGTTCGATTTCGGTTTCCAGTCGGCGCTGGTTTCGCACCAGGCGCTGGTCTATGGCCTGCAGCCCGATGCGCGCAGCCGGCTCAACGCGCTGCTGTTCACCGGCGTGTTCGTGGGCATGGCGGTGGGCGGTGGGCTGGGTGCGGTGGCACTGGCGCAGGCCGGTTGGATGGGCGTGGTGCTGCTGGCCTGTGCCACCAGTGCGCTGGCGTTGTGGGTGCGGACACGCGCGGAAACCTGACCGGATACAGCGCGGAAGGCGACATTGGCCCATGCCCGTGGCTGCTCAGGCCAGGCATGGGCCAATGTCGTGCGAGGAAGCTCCCGCGTGCCACGGCGGCGCGGGAGCCTCGGGCGGGCGTCAGTCGGTCAGCGTACTGGCCAACTGCTTCACGCGCTGCAGATCGCCCTTGGCAACGCGGGTCACGCCGGTTCCGTACTCCGGATCGGCCTTGTAGAGGAATGACAGCATGATGTTCTTGCTTTCCTCGTCGGTACCGGCGAGTGCCTGGCCGAAGCTCTGGATCAGGTCATCGCGCTCTTTGCGGCTGTAGGAGCGGTACAGCTCACCGGCCTGCTTGAAGTTCTGCTGGCGGGTGATCGCGGCCTGCTGCGTGCTGCCCGACAGCGGCAGGCTGCTGTAGCGGGCGGCGTCCTGCTGGGGACGGGGCTGCAGGCGGCTGGGTTCGTAATTGACGCCGCTTGTCGTGTGCCCGGCATTCATGGCGCCATCCTGGTTGCCATTGTCCACGGCCACGCGCGGGCGGTTCACCGGCAGCGAGAGCCCGTTGGCGCCAACGCGGTACATCTGCGTATCGGCATACGAGAACAGGCGACCCTGCAGCAGGCGATCCTCGGACGGTTCGATGCCCGGCACGAGGTTGGACGGTGCCATGGCGACCTGCTCGGTCTCCTGGAAGAAGTTGTCCACGTTCTGGTTCAGCACCATCTCGCCGATCTTCCGTTCGGGCACGCCTGGCCAGATCTTGGTGGCGTCCAGCGGGTCGAAATCGAAGCCGGCCAGCTGCTCCGGCGCCAGCACCTGGATGTAGAGATCCCAGCGCGGGTAGTCGCCGCGCTGGATGGCGGTGACCAGGTCGCGTGTCATGTGGCTGTAATCGTTGGCCTGGATCTCGGCAACCTGCCGCGGGTCGAGATTCTTGATGCCCTGCAGGGTCTTCCAATGGAACTTCACGTAGTGGACGTCGCCGTTCGCATTGACCAGCTTGTAGGCATGGACGCTGTTGCCGTCCATGAAGCGGTAACCGCGCGGCGTGCCTTCGTTGGAGTAGAGCTGTGTCAGCGTGCGCGTGGCTTCGGGCACGTGGGAGAAGAAGTCGAACGTGCGTGCGTCGTTGCCGAGGTTGCTGCGTGGATCCGGCTTGAAGGCATGCACCATGTCAGGGAACTTGATGGCATCGCGGATGAAGAAGGTGGGGAAGTTGTTGCCCACCAGGTCCCAATTGCCTTCGCGGGTATAGAATTTGGTGGCGAACCCGCGCGGGTCGCGCAATGTTTCCGGCGAATGGTTGCCGTGGACAACCGCGGAGAAGCGCACGAAGACCGGCGTGGTCTCACCTGGCGTGAAGACCTGGGCGCGGCTCAGCGCGGAGATGTCGGCCGTGGCAGTGAAGGTGCCGCGGGCGCCGGTGCCGCGCGCATGCACCACGCGCTCGGGGATGCGCTCGCGGTCAAAGCGCTGCAGTTTCTGGATCAGCTGGACGTCCTGCAGCACCGTGGGTCCATTGGGGCCCGCTGTCTGGGAATTCTGGTTGTCGCCAACGGGCGCACCGTTGTCGCGGGTCAACGTGGATTGGCCAAAGACCATGGGCGCCGGGATCAGCAGCACGGCAGTCAGCATCAATCGTGTGAATCGCATGTGGGAGATCTCTGCGGAAGGGGCTCTGATGATTCCGTATTTCCTACACGCTCTTAAAATAGTTTTTACCTATTAAAACAATAGGTTAGGTGGATTTGCGTCACGCGTTCGGCACGAAAAGCGTCAGGGGCGTCGTCGCACACCCTGTTGAGCCTCTGCGGGTCGCTTTTTTGGAAGCAGGGGTGTACAAATGTCCACCATGGACTCGACAGATCTCCCTCCCCAACGTGCCGCCGTACTGGCCTGGTTGCGACAGGCCCTGACCTCGGGGCAGTCGCCCAGCCTGGCGGACATCGCCGAAGCCTTTGGATTTTCCTCGCGCAACGCCGCGCAGAAGCACGTGCAGGCGCTGTGCGAGGCCGGACTGCTGGAACAGATGAGCGGCCGCAAGCGCGGACTGCGCCTGCCTGGTGGAGCGGCCGAACTGCTGCCCCTGCCGGTACTGGGGCGGGTGGCGGCGGGCCAGCCGATCGGGGCGGATATCGGTCTGGACCAGCAACTGTGGCTGGACCGCCGGATGTTCTCGCCACGTCCGGATTACCTGCTGAAAGTGCAGGGCGATTCGATGATCGACGACGGTATCCTCGATGGTGATCTGGTGGGCGTGCACCGCACGCCCGTCGCCCGCGACGGACAGACCGTGGTGGCGCGCGTGGATGGCGAACTGACGATCAAGCGCCTGCAGCAGAGCGGGGACGCGGTGCGCCTGCTGCCGCGCAATCCGGCGCATGCGCCGATCGTGATCGAGCGTGGCCAGGATTTCGCGGTGGAAGGGGTGTATTGCGGCCTGGTGAGGCAGGGTTGAGATGGACGCCGCCCCGGACCTGCAGCAGTTGCTGGCCAGCCAGACGCTCTGGCATGCCGGACGCGGCAGCGCGCGGGGCGTGGAGGGCGAGCGGACCGGGCACGCCGGCCTGGATGCGCTGTTGCCCCAGGGCGGCTGGCCGCGCCGTGCGCTGACCGAGCTGCTGCTGCCTGCCGATGGCATGGGCGAACTGCAGCTGCTGCTGCCCACCCTGGCACGCCTGAGCCAGGCCGGTGAAACGGTGGCGGTGATCGCACCGCCCTACCTGCCGTATGCCCCGGCGTGGCAGGCCGCGGGCGTGGCACTGGAGCAGCTCCAGTTGATCGATGCCGCCCCGCGCGATGCGCTGTGGGCCTTCGAACAATGCCTGCGCAGCGGCGCCTGTGCCGCGGTGCTGGGCTGGCCGAAGCAGGCTGATGCGCAGGCGCTGCGACGGCTGCAGGTGGCCGCCGATACCGGCCGCTGCCTGGGTTTTGCGGTGCGCGAACGGCGGCACGCGGACAACCCTTCGCCGGCCGCGCTGCGGCTGGAAGCGGTACGCCCGGAGGCGGGCGAGCGCGGGGCGCGGGGGCAGGCGCTGGCCACCCGCTGGCAGGTACGCAAATGCCGCGGCGGCCCTGCGCCGGCGCAGGCATTCGCGCTGAGGGCAGGGTGAGCGGCGGCCATGCTCTGGGCCTGTGTCGTGCTGCCGCAGCTGGCGCTGGATGCCGTCCTTCGCCGCCACCCTGAGCCGGACACGCCGCTGGCGCTGGTCGGTGGCTCGGCGCAGCTGCGCACGCTGTATGCGGTGAACGCGGCGGCGGCGCAGGCCGGGTTGCGTGCAGGCATGCGCCTGACCGCCGCGCTGGCGCTGCTGCCGGATTTCCAGATGATCGAACACGATGCGCAGGCCGAGCCGCGCTGGCAGCGTTTCCTGGCCGGCTGGGCCTACCGCCACAGCTCGCTGGTGAGTGCGCAGTGGCCGGGCTGCATCGTGCTGGAAGTGCGTGCCAGCTTCCGGCTGCTGGGGCCGTGGCCGGTGCTGCAGGCACGCCTGCGCGAGGAACTGCAGGCGCTGGGGTTCCAGCACCGCATCGCACTGGCACCCACGCCCCGCGCGGCGCAGGTACTGGCCGGCCTGCGCGATGGCCTGGCGGTGGACCAGATGGCCGCCCTGCCGGCGCTGCTGGACCGCGTGCCGGTGCGGGGCGCGCGGCTGCCGGCCGATGCGGGCCAGCGGCTGCAGCAGATGGGCATCACCACCCTGCGCGGACTGCGCGCGATGCCGCGCGATGGCCTGCGCCGGCGCTTCGGGCTGCCGGTGCTGGAGCACCTGGACCGGCTGTACGGGCAGGTGGACGATCCGCTGCGCTGGTACGCACCACCGGATCATTTCGATTCGCGCGTGGAGCTGGGATACGAAGTGGAAAACCACACCGCGCTGCTGTTTCCGCTGCGCCGGCTGATCGGCGATCTGTGCACCAGCCTGTCCATCCGCGATGGCGGGGTGCAGCGCTTCGTGCTGCGGCTGGAACACGAACAGGGGCATACCGATGTGGAGGTGGGCCTGCTGGCGGCCGAGCGCGATGCCGCGCTGCTGTTCGAGCTCACCCGCAACCGCCTGGAACGCGCCAGCATTCCGCGGCCGGTGGTGGCCGTGCGCCTGCTCGCCCGCGAGCTGCCCACCTTCGTGCCGGCCAGCCGCGATCTGTTCGACACCCGCAGCCAGCAGCAGCTGCCGTGGCCGCAGCTGCGCGAGCGCCTGCGCGCGCGGCTGGGCGATGCCTCGGTCTACCGTGTGGCACCGGGCGGAGATCCGCGCCCGGAGCGCGCCTGGCAGCGCGTGGAGGGCGATCCGGCGGCGATCATGCAGGCGCCCGCGCGACCGCCGCGTCCGGCCTGGCTGCTGCCCGAGCCGGTGCCCCTGCGTGATCCGCAGGCGCGCATCGTGAGTGGTCCGGAGCGGCTGGAAAGCGGCTGGTGGGATGGCGCCGAAGCGCGGCGTGATTATTACGTGCTGGAAACGCGGCACGGCCAGCATGCGTGGGCCTTCGCCCGGCCAGGCGAGCAGGACGGCTGGATGCTGCACGGGTGGTTCGCGTGAGCCGCCAGGACGAACATGACGACGCACCGGGCGGACGCATGCCGCGGGCCTGGGAAACCCATCAGCGCCTGCAGGCGGCCAACGACGATGTGCCGGGCAGGGACGGATGGCCGGCGTATGCGGAGCTGCATTGCCTGTCCGATTTCTCGTTCCTGCGCGGTGCCGCCAGTGCCGAAGAACTGTTCGCGCGCGCACGCCAGTGCGGCTATGAAGCGCTGGCCATCACCGATGAGTGTTCGCTGGCCGGCATCGTGCGGGGCCTGGAAGCCTCGCGTGCCAGTGGCGTGCGGCTGGTGGTGGGCAGCGAGTTCACCCTGGTGTGTGGCCTGAAAATGGTGCTGCTGGTGCAGAACCGGGCCGGTTACACCCGTCTGTGCGAGCTGATCACCGTCGGGCGCCGCGCGGCCGGCAAGGGCCACTACCGGCTCACGCGCGAGGATGTGGAGCGCGCGGTGGCCGACGTGGCAGGCGAGGCGCTGGGCCTGTTCGCGCTGTGGGTACCGGCGGCCGCGCCGGATGCCGGACAGGGGCGCTGGCTGCAGCGTTGCTTCGCCCAGCGCACGTGGCTGGCCGTGCACCTGCACCGCGAGCGCGATGACGCGGCGCGCCTGCAGCAGCTGCAGGCGTTGGCTGCCCTGCTGGGGATGGACGCGCTGGCCTGCGGTGATGTGCACATGGATGTACGCCGCCGCCGCGTGCTGCAGGACACGATGACCGCCATCCGCCACACCCTGCCGCTGGCCGAGTGCGGAGCCTTCCTGTTCCGCAATGGCGAGCATCACCTGCGCAGCCGCCGCGCGCTGGGCAACATCCATCCCCCTGCGCTGCTGGCCACTGCGGTGGCGCTGGCGCGGCGCTGCACCTTCGCCCTGGACGAAGTCAGCTACACGTATCCGGCCGAGCTCGTGCCGGAGGGGCATACCCCCGGCAGCTGGCTGCGCGAGCTCACGCTGCGCGGCATGTGCGAGCGCTGGCCGGAAGGCGTGCCGGAGGGAGTGCAGGCGCAGATCGAGAGCGAGCTGGCCCTGATCACCAAGCTCGGGTACGAGGCGTTCTTCCTTACCGTGGAAGACATCGTGCGCTTTGCCCGCTCGCGGGACATCCTGTGCCAGGGCCGCGGTTCTTCGGCGAACTCGGCGGTCTGTTATGCGCTGGGCATCACCGTGGTCAATCCGGCCGAAAGCCGCCTGCTGATTGCACGGTTTCTTTCCGAGGAACGCAAGGAGCCGCCCGATATCGATGTGGATTTCGAGCACGAGCGGCGCGAGGAAGTGCTGCAGTACGTGTATGCGAAATATGGCCGTGAACGCGCCGCGCTGGCGGCCACGGTGATCCGCTACCGCGGCAAGAGCGCCGTGCGCGATGTGGCCAAGGCCTTCGGCCTGCCCGCCGACCAGGTGGCGCTGCTGGCCGAGTGTTTTGGTTGGGGCAATGGCGAGACGCCCATGGAACAGCGCCTGGCCGAAGCCGGTTTCGATCCGGAAAATCCACTGCTGCTGCAGGTGCTGGCCGTTACCGAACAGCTGCGCGACCATCCGCGGCATCTTTCCCAGCACGTGGGGGGATTCATCATCAACGATGGGCCGCTGAGCATGATCGTGCCGGTGGAGAACGCGGCCATGGCCGACCGCACCATCATCCAGTGGGACAAGGATGATCTGGAAACCATGAAGATGCTCAAGGTGGACTGCCTTGCGCTGGGCATGCTGACCTGCATCCGCAAGGCGGTGGAACTGGTGGAGCGCAAGCGCGGCCATCGCATCGATCTGGCGCGCCTGCCCGTGGATGATCCGGCCACCTTCGCGATGATCCGGCTGGCCGATACCGTGGGCGTGTTCCAGATCGAATCACGCGCCCAGATGAGCATGCTGCCGCGGCTGAAGCCCACCCGGTTCTATGACCTGGTGATCCAGGTGGCGATCGTGCGGCCCGGGCCGATCCAGGGCGGCATGGTGCACCCGTTCCTGCGCCGTCGCCAGAACCTTGAGCCGGTCACGTATCCGTCCGAGGGCATCGAGGCGATCCTGGGCCACACGCTGGGCATTCCGCTGTTCCAGGAGCAGGTGATGGAGCTGGTGATCCATGCCGGCTACGAGCCTCACGAGGCCGACCAGCTGCGCCGTTCGATGGCGGCCTGGCGCCAGGGCGGCGACATGCATTCGCACCGCGAGCGCATCCGTGGATTGATGAAGGAAAGGAACTACGACGATGGCTTCATCGAACAGATCTTCGAGCAGATCAAGGGCTTCGGTGCGTACGGGTTTCCGCAGAGCCACGCCGCCTCGTTCGCCAAGCTGGTGTACATCAGCTGTTTCCTCAAGCGCCACGAGCCGGCCGCCTTCGCCTGTGCGCTGCTCAACGCCCAGCCGATGGGTTTCTATTCGGCCAGCCAGATCGTGCAGGACGCGCGGCGTGGCAGCGCCGAACGCGCCGGCGTCGCGGTGCTTCCGGTGGATGTGTGCATCAGCGATTGGGACAACACGCTGGAAGGCGGGGATGACTGCGAGCAGCCCGCCATCCGCCTGGGCCTGCGCCAGCTGGCCGGCTGCAGCGAGGCGGCGGCGCGGGCGATCATGGCCGCGCGGGCGCAGCGGCCCTTCGCCGACGTGGCCGATCTGTGCCAGCGTGCGCGGCTGGATGGCAAGGCGCGCCAGGTGCTGGCCGATGGCGGGGCGCTGGCGGCCCTGGTGGGCAACCGCAACGCAGCCCGCTGGGCCGTGGCAGGCATTGAGCGCGCGCTGCCGCTGCTGGCTGGCAGCCCGGAGGAAAGCGCAGTGGCGCTGCCCGCGCCCGACCTGGCCGAGGAGATGCTTTCCGATTACCGCAGCAGTGGCCTGACCCTGGGCGCGCACCCGCTGTCACTGCTGCGCGCGCGGCTGCAGCGTGAACGCACCCTGGATTCACGCCAGCTGCGCGCGCTGGGCCACGGGCGCGGGGTGCACATCATCGGCCTGGTCACCCAGCGGCAGAAGCCGGGCACCGCCAACGGCACGGTGTTCGTCACCCTGGAAGACGAGCACGGCATGGTCAATGTGGTGGTGTGGTCGCGGTTGGCGCTGCGCCGGCGCAAGGCCCTGCTCGGCGCGCGCCTGCTGGGGGTGCGCGGGCGCTGGGAATGCGTGGAAGGCGTGCAGCACCTGATCGCCGGCGACCTGCACGATTTCAGCCACCTGCTGTCGGATCTGCAGGCACCTTCGCGGGATTTCCGCTGAACCCGTGGCGGGCATGCCGGCAGGGTGGGGCTGGGGGCTACCCGGGCGGCAGGCGCCCCCGGTCATGCATACACACACGTGACATGGTTTTC
The DNA here is from genome assembly GCF_011761925.1 of Xanthomonas sp. 60. NCBI lineage: Bacteria > Pseudomonadati > Pseudomonadota > Gammaproteobacteria > Lysobacterales > Lysobacteraceae > Xanthomonas > Xanthomonas sp. 60. The sequence goes on from NZ_JAASQW010000007.1 coordinate 37,103, forward strand.
CGGTAGGGTGCGCACTCCGTTGGCCAGGACCGGCAGGTTCCAGGCACGACGGTTCGTCCACGGAGGTTGCATGAGCAAGCTGGCTTCACCCCAGAATGTCCCCGGTCCCGTTGTGCTTTCCACCCCGGAAGTGCAGCAGGCCCAGCACCTGCTCGCCCACCAGCAGATGCTGGTCGCGATGCAGCGCGCACGCCAGGCCGTCGCCGCCGACGCGCCGCGCAGCGAAGCCGCCCTCGGCTGACCCGCACCTGGCGGTGAGTCCGTAGGGCGCTGTTTCCTGACCCCCCGGTGCCGGCTCACCCCCCTTGCACTCTTTCCTGAATAGGGAAAAACTCGCCGTGACGCCTTTCGCACCTGACTTACATGAGTCGGCCTAGACTGAGCGGCATTTTTTCATTTCTGCGGGTGAGCGTTGGTGCGTTCCTGGAACACGAGACATCAGGCGCCTGCGGGGCGCTGCCGGTGAACACGCGGACGCCCCACGCGCCGCTGGACGCCGCACTGGATGCCGGGCAAGCCACTCTGCCGGCCGCCGCGCCACTGCAGATGCCCGAGCAGTCCCTGCGCAGCGGCACGCTTGCCCAGCCCCGCCACCGCACCTCGCCGCGGCTGATCGGGCTGCGCCGGGCGTACCTGTTCGGTGGCACGCTGGCGATGACCACCGTCGCCACGGGGATGATGTGGCGCGTGCTGTCACCGGGCGGTGTATCGGTACTGGAAAGCTGCCTGCTGGTGCTGTTCGTGGGCCTGTTCGGCTGGATCGCGCTGGCCTTCGCCAGTGCCGTGGCCGGCTTCCTGACCGCCGTGTTCGACCGCGGCTATCGCCTGGGCATCGACCCGGATGAGCCGCTGCCGGAACTGCACACGCGCACCGCGCTGCTGATGCCGACCTACAACGAAGATCCGCGCCGGCTGCTGGCCGGCCTGCAGGCGATCTACGAATCGGTCCGCGATACCGGCCAGATCGCGCGGTTTGATTTCTTCGTGCTCAGCGATACCCGCCGCGAGGACATCGCGCGTGCCGAGGAGGAGGTCTTCGCCGAAGTGCGCAAGGCCCTCGGCGCCGAGAGCCATCTGTTCTACCGCCGCCGCGCCGACAACGGCGGCCGCAAGGCCGGCAACATCGCCGACTGGGTGCGCCGGTTCGGTGGCGCCTATCCGCAGATGCTGATCCTGGATGCCGACAGCCTGATGACCGGCGACACCATCGTCCGCCTGGCCTCCGGCATGGAGCGCAACCCGGATGTGGGCATCATCCAGACCCTGCCGGTGGTGGTCGGCGGGCATACGCTGTTCGCGCGCATGCAGCAGTTCGGCGGCCGCGTGTACGGGCCGGTGATCGCCCGCGGCGTGGCGTGGTGGCACGGCGCGGAAAGCAATTACTGGGGCCACAACGCGATCATCCGCACGGTGGCCTTCGCCGAGCAGGCCGGGCTGCCCGAGCTGCCGGGCAAGGAGCCGTTCGGCGGGCACGTGCTGAGCCATGATTTCGTGGAAGCGGCGCTGATGCGTCGCGGTGGCTGGGCAGCGCACATGGTGCCCTACCTCAAGGGCAGCTATGAAGAAGGCCCGCCGACCCTCACCGACATGATGGTGCGCGACCGCCGCTGGTGCCAGGGCAACCTGCAGCACGGCAAGATCGTGGGCAGCCCGGGACTGCACTGGATCAGCCGGGTGCACATGCTGATCGGCATCGGTCATTATTTCACCGCCCCGATGTGGGGCATGCTGATGCTCATCGGCATCGCGATCCCGTTGTTCCAGGGCGGCATCGACATCAACGGCGTGCTGCATCTTTCGCCGAGCCTGTACTGGCGCCACCAGGATGAGGTGGAAGTGGTCCGCCTGTTCGGCGCGACCATGGTGGTGCTGCTGATGCCCAAGGTGCTCGGCTATCTGGCCACGCTGCTGGACCGCGTGGACCGGCGCGGCTGCGGTGGCACCGTGCGGGCGTTCATCGCGATGCTGCTGGAAACCGTGCTCGCCGCGCTGATGGCGCCGGTGGTGATGTATGTTCAGTCACGCGGCGTGGCCGAGGTGCTGGCCGGCAAGGATTCAGGCTGGGATGCGCAGCAGCGCGACGACGGCCGGGTGGACTGGCGTGCGCTTGTACGCAGTTATGGTGGCCTGAGCCTGTTCGGCGCATTCATGGGCAGCCTGGCCTACGCGGTGTCGCCGGCGCTGGCAGCGTGGATGGCGCCGGTGGTGCTGGGCATGGTGCTGTCCATTCCAGTGGTGGCGCTGACTTCTTCGCGCGGCCCGGGCACCTGGCTGCACCGTGTTGGCCTGATGGATACCCCGGAAGAAAACACGCCGCCGCAGGTGCTGGTGCGCGCCGCGCAGCTGCGTCGACATGCCGCCGAGCTGCCGCCGCTGTACTGAGGGGCGGCGGCCATCAGCCGGGCAACGGCAGCGCAGCAGGCCAACAGCACGCATAATGCGTGTTGAACGCACAGGAGCCGCACATGCTGCAGACCGTAGAACACGAAACCGGCGCCTCGCCCAACTGGTCGGTCATCTGGCTGCATGGGCTGGGCTCGGATGGCCACGATTTCGGGCCGGTGGTGCCCGAGCTGGTACGACCCGGCTGGCCCGCGCTGCGCTTTGTGTTCCCGCATGCCCCGGTCCGTCCGATCACGGTCAACAACGGCGTGCCGATGCGCGGCTGGTACGACATCGTCGGCATGGATTTCCGCTCGCGTGCGGACATGGAGGGCGTGCAGGCCTCGGTGCTGGAAGTCGATGAGCTGATTGCCCGCGAAGTGGCGCGTGGCGTGCCCGAAGCCCATATATTCCTGGCTGGTTTCTCACAGGGCGGCGCGGTGGTGCTGAGCGCCCTGCTGGCGCGCACGGCGCCGCTGGCGGGCGTGATCGCCCTGTCCACCTACCTGCCTGATGCCGAGCGCACCGCGCGCGTGGACCACGGCGTGCAGGCCCCGGTGTTCATGGCCCACGGTACACAGGACCCGGTGGTACCGCATGCCGTGGGGGTGTTCAGCCATGACATCCTGACCGGTCTCGGCCTGCCCGTGCAGTGGCAGGACTACCCGATGGGCCACCAGGTCTGTGCCGAGGAAATCACCGCCCTCGGCGACTGGCTGCAGTCGCGGCTGTCGGCCGGCTGAGCGGTGGCCACCGCCGCCGGCGCCGCGTGGATGCCCGAGCTGTGCCGGGTGCCGCGCGTGGCCACGCTGCTGGTGCTGGCCCAACTGGTGGTGGTGATCATGGCGCTGGTGCCCGATGGCAGCCGGCACTGGACCGCCGGCGAACTGCTTTCGGCCAGTGCATTCGCACTGTGGCTGGCGCTGGCGGTGAGCGGCAGCCTGTGCGCGCTGCACCGGGTGCTGTCACGGCTGCCCGCCGTGCTGGGGGCACCGGCCGCGGTGGCCCTGGCGGCCCTGATCGCGGTGCTGGGTGCGGGCATCATCCATGCCCTCTACGCGGCGCTGGGCGATACGTTCGCCCGTGAGGTGGGTTTCTGGCGCTTCACCCTGGGCAGTGCGGCGACCACCGCGCTGATCACCGCGCTGGCGCTGCGCTACTTCTATGTCAGCGACCGCTGGGCGGCACAGGTGCAGGCCAACGCGCGTGCGCAGGCCGACGCGCTGCAGGCCCGGATCCGGCCGCACTTCCTGTTCAACAGCATGAACCTCATCGCCAGCCTGATCCGCCGCGACGCCGGCGTGGCCGAGCGCGCGGTGCTGGATCTTTCCGATCTGTTCCGCGCGGCGCTGGGCGCGGGCGAGGGCGATGCCACGCTGCGCGAGGAATGCGAGCTGGCCGAACGCTACCTGTCGATCGAGACGCTCCGCCTTGGCGAGCGGCTGCAGGTGCGCTGGCAGCGCGAAGAGCCCCTGCCGTGGGCGCAGCCGATGCCGCGGCTGGTGCTGCAGCCCTTGGTGGAAAACGCGGTGCTGCACGGCATCTCGCGCCTGCCCGAAGGCGGCACCATCGAACTGGCGCTGCGCTGCGAAGACGGCCTGTTGCGGCTGAAGGTGCGCAATCCTTCGCCGGACCCGCAGGCGCCCGGGTTGCTGCTGGCACGCGGTGCCGGCCATGCCCAGCACAGCATCGCGCACCGGCTGGCGTGGCGTTTCGGCGCAGGCGCTCGCATGACGGCAGGCTGGGACGAGGGCTACTATGTCTGCGAGATCACCGTGCCGGTCAAATGAGGGAGCCGACGTGAGGGTAGTGATCGCCGACGATGAGCCGCTGGCCCGCGAGCGCCTGCAGGCCCTGCTGGGTGAGCTTCCAGGGGTGGACGTGGTGGCCGAGGCCGGCAATGGCGAGCAGGCGTTGCATGCCTGTGCCGAGCACCAGCCGGACCTGGTGTTGCTGGATATCGCCATGCCGGGCCTGGATGGGCTGGAAGCAGCGCGCCACCTGGCGACCTTCGAGCCGCGCCCCGCCGTGGTGTTCTGCACTGCCTACGATGCCCATGCGCTGTCGGCCTTCGAAGCGGCTGCCATCGATTACCTGATGAAGCCGGTGCGGCCGGAACGGCTTGCGGCGGCGGTGGAGCGTGCCCGTGTGTTCCTGGCGGGCCGCAGCGAAGCGGCAGGGTCGGGCGAGGGGCCTGCACGGACGATGCTGTGCGCGCGCCTGCGGGGCAGCCTGCGCCTGATTCCCGTGGAGGACATCCATTACCTGCAGGCCGAGGAGAAATACGTGGTGGTGCACCACGCGCGCGGCGAAGACCTGATCGAAGAGTCGCTGCGTTCGCTGGAAGAAGAGTTCGGCGGTCGTTTCCTGCGCATCCACCGCAACTGCCTGGTCGCGCGGCACGAACTGCTTGAGCTCAAGCGCACGGCCTCCGGCCAGGTGCAGGCCGTGCTGCGGCACGGACGCCAGCCGCTGGAAGTGAGCCGGCGGTGCGTAGCGAACCTGCGCCAGGAACTGCGCGACCTCTGACGGCGCCACCCCGCATGCGCAGGCCGCTCGGCGGGAGCCGCACCGATGCGGGATAATGCCCGCATGGACAGCCTTCGCATCGCCACCCGCAAGAGCCCGCTCGCCCTTTGGCAGAGCGAATACGTCGCCGACCGCCTGCGCGCGGTGCATCCGGGACTGCATGTCGAACTGGTGCCGATGAGCACGCGCGGCGATGAAGTGCTGGACCGTTCGCTGGCCGCGATCGGTGGCAAGGGGCTGTTCCTGAAGGAACTGGAGCTGGCGATGCTGCGCGGCGAAGCGGACTGCGCGGTGCATTCGCTCAAGGACGTGCCGATGGAGCTGGACGCCCCGTTCGTGCTGTCGGCCATCCTGCCGCGGCATGACCCGGCCGATGGCTTCGTCTCCAACCTTTACGCGTCGCTGGATGTGCTGCCGCCCGGTGCGCGGGTGGGAACCTCCTCGCTGCGCCGGCAGGCGCAGTTGCGCGCGCTGCGCCCGGACCTGCAGCTGCTGGACCTGAGGGGCAACATTAATACGCGGCTGGCGAAGCTGGACAACGGCGGCTACGACGCGATCATCCTGGCCGTTGCGGGGCTGGAGCGCTTGAACCTGGGCCATCGGATCGTTGACCGGCTGCAGCCGCCACAGTGGCTGCCTGCCCCTGCACAGGGCGCCGTGGCGGTGGAATGTGCGGGGGGCAACGCGGCGCTGCTGCAGCTGTTCGCCCCGCTGGACGATGCGCGTACGCGCGCCTGCGTGGAAGCCGAGCGGGCGATGAACCGTGCATTGCATGGCAGCTGCCATGTGCCGGTGGCGGCCATCGCGCAGTGGCAGGATGATCAGCTGCACCTGCAGGGCGCGGTGGGCAGCGTGGCCGATGGCCGCGCGGTGCGGGCCGAGGCCACGGGGGCGGCGGCCGATCCGGAAGCCCTGGGTCAGCGCGTGGCGGCACTGCTCCTGGAAGGTGGCGCGGCGGAGCTGCTGGTCCAGGTCTGAGCCCGGATCGCCAGCGAACGGCGAAGCCCCTCGCGGTGGGCGCTGGCTGCAATGGCGCCTGGTCGGCCGGGTGAATCGGGCGGGGGACGGCAAAAGCTGCTCCTGCGTGCCTCGCCTCGCGCCATCCATGGCGCGACACGCCCCCACCCGACCCACCCGCCCGCCCCCCGGACAGTTTCCTGCTGCGCCCACCACGGGAAAGAAAAAAGAAAAGCAGAAGCAAAAGCCGCGCGTGACCAGGTCCCGGGCGGCTTCTGCTTTTCTTTTTTCTTTTCCGTGGTGGGTGCCACGGGACATGTCAGAGGTCGGGCGGTGGGGCTGGGTGGGGGTGTTGAGCGCCAGGGATGGCGCGAAACAAGGCCCGCAGGAGCGGCACTTGCCGTCCCCCACCCAGCCCCAACGTCCGACCCATCCGCAGCCAAGCTGCACAACCAGCACCCACCGCGAGGGGCTTTGCCGTTCGCCGGCCGCCCCGCCGGAGCCTGCCGCTTACTTGAACTTGTAGACCACGTTCATGGTGGTCAGCGTATCGGTCTTGCGCTTGTCCTGGCCCACGTCGCTGTTGTGGCGCGCCTGCCAGCCGGCCTTCAGCGCCAGATGCTCGTTCATGCTCACCGCCACCCCGAAATCGTTCTGCGCGAAGGTGTTGTACGAACCGGATTCGACCAGCAGCGTGTTGACCAGATCGGTATTGGGGGTCAGCGTGTACTTCACATCGAAGAAGCCACGGCCGATCAGCCCGGTGCGGGTTTCATCGTCTTCGGTGTTGTGCGTGCGGCGCACACCCGGACCGATCTGCGCATCGACATAGAAGCGGTCGTTGTCCAGCAGGCGCGTGCCGTAACCCAGACCGAACGAGCTCTGGCGGTCATAGGTAGCAAAATCGTCCTGCTCGTAACGCACGGTGGCGGTCAGCTGGCGGTGTTCGCCCAGCTGCAGCGCGCTGCCGGCACTGCCGGTGTAGCGGTTGGCTGTGGTGCTGGAGACGCGCGTGGTGGTGCCGTCGTCGGAGGTCTGCGTGGCCTCCGAGCGCGAGCGCAGGCCGAACAGGTCCATGCTGTGCACCCAGTCGTCATCGGTGTAGCGCAGGCGCAGGCGCCCGTTGGCGCTCTCGGTGTTGCTGTTGCCGCGTGCCGAAGCAAAACCGAACTCACCCCCGCTGCCGCTCCAGGGCGAGGTCATCGCCGCAAGTTCGGCCGGATCCTGCGCGAACGCGGCAGGCGCGACCAACATCAAGGGGAGCAACAGGTGGGGGACACGCAGGGACATCGAGATTCTCCGAAGGCGGCACAGGCAGGGGGTGATGATAGCGTTTACATCCGATCGATCCTGAGCGGACAGGGTGTCCGCTTCAGCCGGGGTTTCCTCTCTGCCCGGGTCAGGGAAGCGGCACCTGCAGCGTGGGATCGTCCAGCCGCGTGTAACGCAGGGTCAGGCGGAAGGGGTGGTCGCCGTTGAAACCATCGCGCTGGATCTGCCGTGGCAGTCCGTCAGCGCCGATCCAGTACTGCAGGGTCTCCCCGCTGCCGGCACGGCCATTGACCAGATAATGTCGCGTGGGCACGTCGTCGAGCACCACCGCACCGCGATCCTCCACCGCCATGCCGTGCAGATCAGCGTCCGGCGGCAGCGGGCTGCGCCATTGCGCGAGCAGGCCCGGCGGCACGGGCACCTGCTGGATGCGGTCTTCGCCCTGCAGGAAGAACGTATCGCCGATGACGGTCTGTACACCGCCGGCGCCCTCGATGCGGTAGCGGTCCGGGGCGACGAAATCCAGCCGGGCCCGGGTGACCTGGCCGGCGCGCGCGCCGTGCAGGATCATCTCGGCGTGGAAGCTGCGCAGGTTGGCAAAGCGCCGCGTGGCGGCCAGCAGGGCCTGCGCCGGATCTGCCGGTGCCGCCGCCGTGGGCAGTGCCGCAGGAACGCTCTGGGTGGCGGGGGCGGAGGACTCGCGGTCGCAGCCGGCCAGCAGCAGAACGCTGGCAAGGGCCAGCAGGGAGGGCATCGGGCGCATGGCGTGGCAGGTCCGGACGGGCAGGGTGCACACCATAGCCGATCATCGACGCCACAACGGCGGTGAGTCGGACATAATCGGGGCCATGGACCGATACGAACGCATTACCGCACTGCATCGCCTGCTGAAGTCCGCACGGTACCCGGTCACCGTGGCCACCCTGCAGGACAAGCTGGGGTGTTCCCGCGCAACGGTGTACCGCGATCTCGCGTTCCTGCGCGATGCGCTGATGGCGCCCATCGAAGGCGACGGCGAGGCCGGCTTCCGCTACATGGCCGAGGAAAGCGACCGTTTCGAACTGCCCGGTCTGTGGCTCAGCTCGGAAGAACTGCACGCCCTGCTGGCCTCGCAGCACCTGCTGGCGCGCACCGGCGGCGGCGTGTTGTCGTCTGTGCTGGCACCGCTGCAGCAGCGCATCGAAGGGTTGCTGGCCGCACAGGCCGGCGTGTCCAACTGGCCGGTGGACCGCGTCCGCGTGATCCCGCACCGGGTGCGCAAGTTCGATGAAGCCAGCTTCCGCAGCGTGGCCTCGGCAGTGCTGGAGCGCCGCCAGCTGGCCTTTGAATACCGCGCGCGCTCCACCGACGAACCCACCCGGCGCACGGTCTCGCCACAGCGGCTGACCCATTACCGCGACAACTGGTACCTGGACGCCTGGGACCATGACCGCGAAGCCTTGCGCAGCTTTGCGGTGGACCGCATCAACAAGGCCCGCGTGGTGGATGCGCAGGCCACCGATGTGGCCGAGACCGAACTGGACGCCCAGCTGGGCGCCAGCTACGGCATCTTCTCCGGTGCACCCAAGGGATGGGCGACGATCGTTTTCAGCCCGAAGGCGGCGCGCTGGGTGGCCGATGAACACTGGCACGCCAACCAGCAGGGCCGCTATCTGGCAGACGGGCGCTACGAACTGAAGGTACCGTACAGCGTGTCCCGGGAACTGCTGATGGACGTGCTGCATTATGGGTCCGATGCCGAGATCATCGAGCCGGCCATGCTGCGCGAGCAGGCCAAGGCGCTGCTTGAGTTGGCGCTGACCAATTACGAGCGCAAGTGAACTTCCTTCCTGATCGAGCAAAACGCATGAAAAAACGCCTGTTGTTGCCTCTCCTTGCCGCCACCCTCGCCATTGCCGCGTGCGGCAAGTCCGGCGAGTCCTCGCAGAAGCTGGTGGTGGCCGCCACGGCGGTCCCGCACGAGGAAATCCTGGGCGTGGTCAAGCCGCTGCTGCAAGCGCAGGGCGTCGAGCTGGAAGTGCGTGTGTTCAATGACTACGTGCAGCCCAACGACCAGCTGGTGCAGAAGCAGGTGGACGCCAACTACTTCCAGACCGAGCCTTACCTGGATGCCTACAACCGCGATCGCAAGACCTCGCTGGTGACGGTGACCGGCGTGCATATCGAACCCTTCGGTGCCTACTCGCGCCGGATCAAGACCCTGGCCGAAATGCCCGACGGTGCGGACGTGGTGATTCCCAACGACCCGAGCAACAACAGCCGCGCGCTGATCCTGCTGCACCAGGCCGGGGTGATCCAGCTCAAGGACCCGGGCAATTCGCTGGCCACCCAGCGCGACATCACCGCCAATCCCAAGCACCTGAAGTTCCGCGAGCTGGACTCGGCCATGCTGCCGCGCGTGCTCGACCAGGTGGACCTGGCGCTGATCAACACCAACTACGCGCTGGATGCCGGCCTCAACCCGACCGAGGATGCGCTGGCCATCGAGAGCAAGGACTCGCCGTATGTGAACTTCCTCGTGGCGCGTGCCGACAACAAGGACGATGCGCGCGTGCAGAAGCTGGCGGCCGCGCTGCACAGCCCGGAAGTGAAGAAGTTCATCGAAGACAAGTACAAGGGCGCGGTGCTGCCCGCGTTCTGACTGCCGCACGCGGCGCCGACCCTGTGTCGGCGCTGCCGGCGCTGCCGGCGCCGTCACGGCGCCGGGTCGACCTGGAAGGCGAGGGTAGCCGCCACGGCGCGCTGCCATCCTGAGTAAAGCACCTGGCGGCGCTCGGCGCTCATTGCCGGCGCGAAGCGGCGGTCAACGCGCCACTGGCGTGCGATCTCCCCGCGGCTGTGCCAGAAACCCACCCCCAGGCCCGCCAGGTACGCCGCGCCGAGCGCGGTGGTCTCTGCCACCTGCGGCCGTACTACCGGCACGCCCAGTACATCGCTCTGGAACTGTGCCAGGAAATCGTTGGCGATCGCCCCACCGTCCGCCCGCAACTCCTTCAGCTCGATGCCTGCATCGGCCTGCATGGCAGACAGCACGTCGCGGGTCTGGTAGGCCATTGATTCCAGCGCCGCCCGGATGAAATGCTCCTTGCGCGTGCCCCGTGTCAGGCCGAACGTCGCCCCGCGCACATCACTGCGCCAGTACGGCGCACCCAGGCCGACGAAGGCCGGCACCAGGTACAGGCCGTCGCTGTCGGGTACCCGTTCGGCATAGGCCTGGCTGTCGCTGGATCGGCCGAACATGCGCAGCCCATCGCGCAGCCACTGCACCACCGAACCGGCCACGAAGATCGAGCCCTCCAGTGCGTACTCGACCTCCCCGTCGAGCCCCCAGGCGAGAGTGGTCAGCAGGCCATTGCGCGAGGCCACGGCCTGGCGGCCGGTGTGCATGAGCATGAAGCACCCGGTGCCGTAGGTGTTCTTGACCATGCCGGGCTCGAAACACGCCTGGCCGAACAGCGCGGCCTGCTGGTCACCGGCCATGCCGGCAATGGGGATGCGACGATCCAGGAACAGGCGTGCCTGCGTGTGCCCGAGCACGCCGCTGCTGTTGGCAACCGTGGGCAGCATGGCGCGCGGGATATCCAGCAGGGCCAGCAGATCGTCATCCCACTGCAGCGTGTGGATGTTGAACAGCAGCGTGCGTGATGCATTAGTGTAGTCAGTGACATGCGCGGCGCCGCCGGTGAGGTTCCATACCAGCCAGCTGTCCACGGTGCCGAACAGCAGCTCGCCGCGCTCGGCACGGGCCTGTGCGCCGTCCACATGGTCGAGGATCCAGCGGATCTTGGTGGCTGAAAAATACGCGTCCACCAGCAGCCCGGTACGCGCGCGGATCAGCGGCTCGTGGCCTTCGGCCTTGAGCCGGTCACAGATGGCCTGGCTCTGCCGTGACTGCCAGACCACCGCGTTGTGGATCGGCTGGCCTGTCGCCCGGTCCCAGACCACCGTGGTCTCGCGCTGGTTGGTGATGCCGATGGCCGCGATGCGCGACGGGTCCACCTGCGCGCGGTTGAGCAGCTCGGTGATGGTGGTATAGACGCTGGTGAGCAGCTCGCGCGGATCATGCTCGACCCAGCCCGGCTGCGGGAAACTCTGGGCGAACTCGCGCTGCGCCTGCCCTGCGACATGCCCGGCGCGGTCGAACAACAGGGCCCGCGAACTGGTGGTGCCCTGGTCGATGGCAAGGATGAGGTCGGGTTCCATGGGCAGATCCTGGGTCGCGAGCGTGCCCCATTCTGCGATGGATGGTCGGCCGGGACATCAACATGGCAAACGACAACGGGCCCCGAAGGGCCCGTTGCGTTCAAACCTTGGCTTGGCGGCACCGGGAAAACCGGTGCTGCCAGGACGGGCTGCTTAGAAGCGAGCGCCGATGCCGAAGCCGACGGTCCACGGATCCAGCTTGGCGTCTGCGCCGGTGCCCTGGCCACCCACGGTGACTTCCGGACGGGAGTGCATGTAACGCGCGTCAGCACGGGCAAACCAGGTGGAGTTGATGTTCATGTCCACGCCCACGGTGCCGATGGCGCCCTTGGCGGTCTTCAGGCCGATATGATCGGTGGTGGTCGGGGCAACCAGCTGTTCGTTGCTGAAGTTCGACTCATAGTAGCCAGCGCCGACGAACGGACGGAACACGTTGTCCGCCTGGCCGAAGTGGTACTGCGCGCTCAGCGCGACCGGCTGCTGCTCGACACTGCCCAGGCGCTCGTTGCCGCTGCCACGCACGCGGTGGTTGAACTTGTCGGCCGCGCCCCACAGCTCAACGGCGAAGTTGTCGTTGATGTAGTAGCTGAAGCTGACGGTCGGCGCCGGGCCGCCGTCGAACTTGCGCACGCCCTCGACCGGATCGTTCTTCGGCTGCAGCAGCGCCACGCCGCCGACGACGGCGAAATGCTTGCCCGAAGCGGTCTCAGTGGTGCTGGTGGTGGAGTAATCCTGGGTGGTCGCGTAGTCCTGTGCGAAGGCGGCCGGCGAGAACGCAGCGGCGGTCAGCAGGGACAGGCTCAGAATCTTGATGGTTCGCATGGGGGTCGCTCCTGGATGTAGATGTTTCGGGTCCCCTCTGCGGGGTGGGGCCAACGTATTCCTGCGAACATGAATCGAATCCGACGCGCGTTAAAAATTAGTTGGACCTGTTCAGCCAATTCGACGCCAAGCCTTGTATTCATAGGATTTGATGCAATTTCTGGTGTTCATTGACATGGTTGAAATGTGATCGAAAACGACACATGCGTCGGCCTTGCCGCGCAGATCCGCCACGATGCACGCGTGCTGGTGCTGGGTTCCATGCCGGGCAGGGCCTCGCTGTGTGAGTCGCGCTACTACGCGCACCCGCGCAATCGTTTCTGGCCGTTGATGGAGGCACTGTGCGGGGTGGAGGCCACGCTGCCCTACACCGAGCGCCTGCAACGACTGCACGCGCTGGGCATCGGGCTCTGGGATGTCATCGGGCGCTGCCAGCGCCGTGGCAGCCTGGATGCAGACATCGTGCGCGGCAGTGAAGTGGCCAACGCGATCGGCGTCCAGGTGGCGGCACTGCCCCGGCTGCGCCTGATCGCCTGCAACGGCGGCGCGGCCCATGCGGCGTTCATGCGGTTCATCGTCCCCGGGCTGCCAGCGCTGCCGGGCCTGCAGGTGATCGCACTGCCATCGACCAGCCCGGCCAACGCCGCATGGTCGCTGCCGCGGTTGACCGCCGCGTGGCAACCGGTGGGCGCGGCACTGGGCTGAACCCCTGCCGCTCCATACGCCAGCGACTGTTCCGCGGCCTGTATGTCAACGCGCAGGGTGTACCTGTGTGTCCCGGGACAGAAAGGCTGGAAAGCGACATCAAGTGTTGGCGAGGGGGCGCCGCTGGCCGCACAATAGACGATTCCCTACACCAGATTGCCGGAGTTATCCCCATGGCCGAAATCAAGGAAGCCCTCGTCCCCGATATCGGTGACTACAGCGATATCCCGGTAATCGAGGTGCTGGTCGCCGTCGGGGACACGGTCAAGAAGGATCAGGGCCTGGTTACCCTGGAAAGCGACAAGGCCACCATGGAAGTGCCGTCCTCGGTGGCTGGCGTGGTCAAGGAGATCAAGGTCAAGGTCGGTGACAGCCTCTCTGAAGGCAAGGTCGTGGCACTGATCGAGGTCGCCGCGGGCGACGCCCCGGCCGCCACGCCGGCCCAGGCACCCAGGCCGGCCGCTGCAGCGGCTGCGCCCGCACCGGCTGCGAAGACGGCCGAACCCGCTGCGGCGGCGCATGGCGCGCCCGCTGGTGCCCCTGCCGCAGGCGGCGCTGCGGTGGAAGCCCGCGTGCCGGACATCGGCGATTACAGCGATATCCCGGTCATCGAAATCCTGGTCGCCGTGGGCGACACGGTGAAGAAGGACCAGGGCCTGGTCACGCTGGAGAGTGACAAGGCCACGATGGAGGTTCCCTCGTCGGTGGCCGGCGTGATCAAGGAGATCAAGGTCAAGGTCGGCGACACCCTGTCCGAAGGCAAGGTCGTGGCGATCATCGAGGCGGAAGGTGCCGCTGCCGGTCCGGGTGCGGACAAGCCGGTGGCCGAAGCGCAGGATTCCGAAAGCGACAGCGCCGTGGAGCCGGTCGCTGTGGCGTCCGAGCCGGATCGTCTGGCCGCGCGTGAAATGGGTAAGGTCGCGGCGGGCTCCGCTCCCGCTGCCAGCGCGCCGTCCGCACCGTCCGCCGGGTCGCCCAGCACCCCGCCCGTGCAGTTCAACGCTGACAGCGTGCTGCCGGCGAAGGTGCCGTACGCCACCCCGGCCGTGCGCGTGTTCGCCCGCGAGCTGGGCGTGGACCTGCTGCAGATCAGCGGCAGCGAGAAGGGTGGCCGCATCACCAAGGGCGATGTGCAGAAGTTCGTGAAGTCGGCCTTGTCCGGCGGCGCGGTGACCGGCCAGGCGCCGGCCGCCCAGGGCGGCGGGCTCAACCTGCTGCCGTGGCCGAAGGTGGATTTCAGCAAGTTCGGCGAGGTCGAAACCCAGCCGCTGTCGCGCATCAAGAAGATCTCCGGTGCGAACCTGGCGCGCAACTGGGCCATGATCCCGCACGTCACCCAGTTCGAGCAGGCCGACATCACCGATCTGGAAGCCCTGCGCGTGGCGCTGAACAAGGAGAACGAGAAGGCCGGCATCAAGCTGACCATGCTCGCGTTCCTGGTCAAGGCCAGTGCCGCGGCGCTGAAGAAATTCCCGGAGTTCAACGCCTCCCTCGATGCCAGCGGCGAGAACCTGACCCTCAAGAAGTACGTCCACATCGGCTTTGCCGCCGATACCCCGAACGGCCTGGTCGTACCGGTGATCCGCGACGCGGACAAGAAGGGCGTGGTGCAGATCGCGCAGGAAAGCGGCGAGCTGGCGAAGAAGGCGCGCGACGGCAAGCTGGGCCCGGCCGACATGAGCGGCGGCTGCTTCTCGATCAGCTCGCTGGGCGGTATCGGCGGCACGGCGTTCACGCCGATCGTCAATGCCCCGGAAGTAGCCATCCTCGGCGTGTCCAAGTCGTCTATACAGCCGGTCTGGAACGGCAAGGAATTCGCACCGAAGCTGATGCTGCCGCTGTCGCTGAGCTACGACCACCGCGTCATCGATGGCGCCCTGGCCGCACGCTTCACCACGTACCTCTCCCAGGTGCTGGCCGACATGCGCCGCGTGCTGCTGTAAGGCACCGCCTCGCCCCCACCGTGCGGCCGCAGCCCTTGGCGCGGCCGCCTGACGAACTGCAGTGAGCCTGCCGGCAACGCCGGTCGGGCATGAGGAAAACCACCATGGCCACGATTGAAGTCAAGGTTCCCGACATCGGCGATTACAACGATGTGCCGGTGATCGAAGTATTGGTCGCCGTCGGCGATACGGTGAAGAAAGACCAGGGTCTGGTGACCCTGGAGTCGGACAAGGCCACCCTGGAAGTGCCGTCCTCGGCGGCGGGCGTGGTCAAGGAAGTGAAGGTCAAGCTCGGCGACTCGCTGTCCGAGGGTGCCGTGGTCGTGGTGCTGGAGAGCGAGGGCGAGGGCGCCGCACCGGCTGCCGTGGCGCCTGCTGCGGCACCGGCACCGGCACCTGCCGCGGCCGCACCGGCCAGCAAGCCGCCGGTGACGCCCTCGCACCGCGCCCCGGCCGAGCCTGCAGCGCCGAAGTCGGCGCTGGCCAGTGGCAAGGCCGCTGACATCGAATGCGAAATGGTCGTGCTGGGCTCGGGCCCGGGCGGCTACACCGCCGCCTTCCGTGCCGCCGACGTCGGCCTGGAAACGGTCCTGGTGGAGCGCTATGCCAGCCTCGGCGGCGTCTGCCTCAACGTGGGCTGCATCCCCTCCAAGGCGTTGCTGCATGCCGCTGCGGTGATCGACGAAGTGGCCCATGCCGGTGAGTTCGGCGTGGAGTTCGGCGCGCCGAAGATCACGCTCGACAAGCTGCGCCAGTACAAGGAAAAGGTGGTCAACCAGCTGACCCGGGGCCTGGCCGGCATGGCCAAGCAGCGCAAGGTGCGCAGCGTGCAGGGCGTGGGTACGTTTGTTTCGGCCAACGAGCTGGAGATCACCGCCGCCGATGGCAGCACCCAGCTGCTGCGGTTCAAGCAGTGCATCATCGCCGCCGGTTCGCAGGCGGTGAAGCTGCCGAACTTCCCGTGGGACGACGACCGCGTGATGGACTCCACCGATGCGCTGGAGCTGGCCGAAGTACCGGGCACGCTGCTGGTCGTCGGCGGCGGCATCATCGGCCTGGAAATGGCCACCGTCTACGCTGCGCTGGGCAGCAAGGTGACCGTGGTGGAGTTCATGGACCAGCTGATGCCGGGCGCCGACAAGGACCTGGTCAAGCCGCTGGCCGACCGCCTGAAGAAGCAGGGCGTCGAGGTCCACCTCAAGACCAAGGCCTCCGGCGTGACCGCCGAGGCCAAGGGCATCACCGTGACCTTCGAAGCGGCCGAGGAAGGCCAGGCACCCGCACTCGCGCAGGGCACCTTCGACCGCGTGCTGGTGGCCGTGGGCCGCTCGCCGAACGGCAGGAAGATCGGCGCGGAGAAGGCCGGCGTGCAGGTCACCGAACGTGGCTTCATTCCGGTCGACCGGCAGATGCGCACCAACGTGCCGCACATCTTCGCCATCGGCGATATCGTCGGCAACCCGATGCTGGCCCACAAGGCCACGCATGAAGGCAAGCTGGCGGCCGAAGTGGCGGCCGGCCACAAGAAGGAATGGGTGGCGCGGGTGATTCCGTCGGTGGCCTACACCAACCCGGAAATCGCGTGGGTGGGCGTGACCGAGACCGAAGCCAAGGCCAAGGGCCTGAAGGTCGGCGTGGCCAAGTTCCCGTGGGCCGCCAGCGGCCGCGCGATCGGCATCGGCCGCACCGAGGGCTTCACCAAGCTGATCTTCGACGAAGAGACCCACCGCATCATCGGCGGCGCGATCGTCGGCGTGCATGCCGGCGACCTGCTGGCCGAGATCGGCCTGGCCATCGAGATGGGGGCCGAGGCCGAGGACATCGGCCACACCATCCATGCGCACCCAACGCTGAGCGAGTCGGTGGCGATGGCGTCGGAAATCTACGACGGCACGATCACCGATCTGTACATGCCGAAGAAGAAGTAAGTCGCTCCAGACCCCGGCCCCGGCCGGGGTTTTTCGTTGCGGGCCTGCACCGGTTGCACGAGGCCGGGCAGTAGGGAGAGGAAACGGCGATGCGTTTTCCTACGGCGCAGTGAAGTGCCGCGTTGGAACATGGCCACGTACGCATGAGCGTGCGCCCTTGCAACGAGAGATCGCCATGAACACGTCTTTGCTCCGGACCGCCTCCGCCCTGATGCTGCTTGCAACTGCCACGGCCGCCACGGCCACACCCATCGGCACCCTGTCATCGGAGCAGGCGCAGGCTGCATCGGAGTGGCGTTACTGGCGTTGCCCGGTCGTCGACAGGCAGGGCAACGTCATTCTCGACCTGATCCCGGCCGCCCGCACGCGCGAGGAGGCCATCGCGGCCGTGACCTACGAAGCCGAGCTGGTGGGTGGCACCCTGGTCGACTGCTACCCCGCCGGCGGATGACGCCAAGGTCAGCCGCAGGCGGACATGAAAAAGGGGCCCACTGTCGGGGGCCCCTTTTTCGTTGCGGTCAGGCGCCGCCGAAGGGCGGCTCAGCCTGGCCTCAGAAGGAGACGCTCAGGCCGGCCACCGGGCCCTTGAACTCCTGCTTCAGGCCCACGATGCCGTCGCTGCCCTTCTGGTCGACGTCCAGCTTGAAGTAATCGTAGCCGGCGAAGATGCCGAACTTGTCGGTCAGGCGGTATTCGACGATGGCGTTGGCGCGGGTCAGGTCGCCGTCGTAGTCATCGAAGCTGCCCCAGCTGGTGTTGAGGTACTGGCCCTGCAGGTTGATCAGCCAGCGATCGGCCGGGTTGAAGGTCAGGCGCGCACCCACGACCGGGGCCACACCGTTTTCCTTTTCGTCCAGGAAACGGCCGTTGTAGACGTTGCCGAGGTCGGCGTAGCCCTTGGCGCTGACCTGGGCCCATTCGGCACCGATCTGCAGGCCGAGGTCGAAACGATCGGTGTCCACGACCGAGTAGTCATAGACCAGCGTGGCCACCTGGTACTTCAGCTCGGCCTTGACGAAGCTGCCTTCCGGCACGCTGATGTCACCGAAGGCGATGCCGTCGTTCAGGGTCTCGCGGCGGTCCTTGTCCCACTTGAAGTAATCGAAGATCAGGCGCTGGCGGTCGCTCATGCGGAACACGCCGTCCACGCGCGGCTCCCATTCCTTGCCGCCGAGGTTGAAATCTTCGTTGACGTTCACATCCTGGCCGGCGATGGTCGTGCTGCCACGGATGGTGTTGTCGGTGTCCACGTTCATGGCGCCCAGGCGCAGCGTGAAGCGGTCATCGCCTTCGGCAGCGTGCGCGGAGGAGGCAAAACCGGCGCCGACGGCGACCAGCGACAGAGCGAGCAGAGAGGGCAGCGGACGCATCAGCGAATCCTTGGGGGTGATGTGGAATTGATGCATCACTATCCCCACGGCCGTGTCGACCATCCGTGAACGTACGGTAGAAGTCCGGTTAACTATTCAGCAATCGGAGCGACCTGGCCCCTGCGGCGCAAGGCATCGCGGCTGAAAAAGTGGCCCCGCCGGCTTCAGCGGGGCCACCCCCGAATGACCTGCGCAGGAGCGTGGACGAGGAACACCGTGCAGGTCGAAGGATCAGACCACGACGGGGCGGAAAAGTTCAACGTGGTGCAGTGCAGGAAGGCAACCCGCCCGTGCTGTGGCATTGTCCCGTCCTGGAGGGGGTAAACTGCCGACCTCGCAGCAACATGCGTCGTTCCGGGATGAACACGCGGCGGTTGTCTCGCAAATTGTCCCGTTGCTATACTTTGGCGGCTCGAGAGGCGCGAAGTCGCAGCCTCACGCCAATCATCTTCATTTGTGTGGGACATCCTGTGCTGAACTCCGCTGAAGCGGGTCGGCGACTGATGCTGCGCGCCGCGGTGTATCCGCTGGTCGCAGTGGCTGTCCTGGCTCTGGTTTTCCTGGTGGTGAGTCCGAAACACGCGCTGGGCGCGCTGGCCTCCGGACTTGCGGTCGCCACCGGCGGCTGGGTCGCGGCACGGATGGCACTGGGCGGCGGGGTGCAGGCGGCAGGCTCGGCCATGGCGCGCCTGATTGTCGCGGTGGTGGCCAAGTGGGCATTGGTTTTCGGTGTGCTGGCGGTGGGTTACCTGGTCTTCAAGCTGCCTGCATTGGCGCTGCTGGCAGGAATCGCGGTCGGGCTCATGTTCCAGGTCCTGGCCCTGGCCAGGCAATAACAGTATTCAAATAACTCAAAGGTTCGGACACATGGCAGGCGAGGCGCTTACACCCACCTCCTATATCCAGCATCACCTGCACAACCTCACGGCAGGTCAGGGCACGCCGTGGCAGATCCACGTCGATACCCTGGTCACCTCGCTGCTGATGGGCCTGGTGATGGTGGTCGCGTTCTGGCTGGGCACGCGCAAGGCCACCTCGGGCGTGCCGGGCAAGTGGCAGGCGTTCGTGGAGATCTGCCTGGAGTTCGTCGACCGCCAGGCGAAGGACACCTACCACGGCACCAGCAAGCTGGTGACCCCGATCGCCATCACGATCTTCTTCTGGATCCTCCTGATGAACCTCATCAAGATGATCCCGGCCGATTTCATCGCCAAGCCGCTTGAGCTGCTCGGCGTGCCGTACTGGAAGCCGGTCCCGACCGCCGACGTCAACGCGACGCTGGGCATGTCGATCAGCGTGTTCTTCCTGATGCTGTTCTTCGCCCTGCGCGCCAAGGGCATCGGGGGCTTCACCAAGGAGTTCCTGACCGCGCCGTTCGGCAAGTGGATGATGCCGTTCAACCTGATCCTGAACATCGTGGAGTGGCTGAGCAAGCCGATTTCGCTCGCGATGCGACTGTTCGGCAACATGTTCGGCGGTGAGATCGTGTTCCTGCTGATCTGGGTGCTGGGCGGTGCAGGTATCGCCGGCATGTTCGCAGGCGCGTTCGCCGGCTTCGGCTGGATGCTATTCCACCTGCTGGTGATCCCGCTGCAGGCCTTCATCTTCATGATGCTGTCCATCGTGTACCTGAGCCTGTCGGAAGACGCTCACTGAGTTTCGCTGCACCCTTCATCCGTTCGTTTCCAAATCCCTTAGCAATCACGTTCCCGGAGAAAACCATGTACTTCGCCGTCCTGACCAATCTCGCCCAGGTCCAGAGCTCCACCGTCCTCGCCGTCGGCATCATGATCGGCCTGGCCGCACTGGGCGCCGGCCTGGGTCTGGCCATCATGGCTGGTAAGTTCCTGGAATCGGCCGCGCGCCAGCCGGAACTGATTCCGGTCCTGCAGGTCCGCATGTTCATCACCGCCGGCCTGATCGACGCCGCGTTCATCATCTCGGTCGCCGTGGGCCTGCTGTTCGCCTTCGCCAACCCGCTGGTCGGCGAGTTCGTCTCGCGTCTGCCGGCTGTTGCTGGCTGATCCAGCGACAAGCGAAACGATCGGGCGCTTCGGCGTCCGGTCGCGGATGAAGGATCGGGGGTGCCGCCCGCAACGGCGGCACCGCCACCCCGTCACAACCGACTGAGCGAATACAATGGAAATCGGTTTTACCCTCATCGCCCAGGCTCTGGCCTTTGCTGCCCTGATCTGGCTGATCGCGACCAAGATCTGGCCGCCGCTGATGAATGCGATCGAAGAGCGTCAGCAGAAAATCGCTGAAGGCCTCGCCGCTGCCGATCGCAGCCAGAAGGACCTCGCCCAGGCCCAGGAAAAGGTCAACGAAGCACTGAAGGACGCACGCGGCAAGGCCAACGAGATCATCGACCAGGCCCACGCGCGCGCCAACCAGATCGTTGAAGCCGCCAAGAACGAAGCGATCACCGAAGCCAACCGTCAGAAAGAACTGGCCCAGGCTGAGATCGACGCCTCCGCCAACCGTGCCCGCGAGGAACTGCGCAAGCAGGTCTCCCTGCTGGCCGTGTCCGGTGCGGAGAAGCTGCTGAAGCGCGAAATCGATGCCAACGCCCACAAGGCGCTGCTCGACGAGCTGGCGGCGGAGATCTGAGATGAGCCAGGCCCTCACGCTTGCCCGCCCTTACGCCCGCGCCGCGTTCGCGACCGCGCGTGACGAAGGCGCGTTCGCGCCGTGGTCGGACGCCCTCGCGTTCTCCGCCCACGTCGCCGCCGACCCGCGCGTGTCGGCCCTGCTCGCCAACCCGGAGCTGGGTCGCGACGAAGCCGTGGCCCTGCTGGCACCGGCGCAGCCTGGAGAGACGTTCGCGCGTTTCCTGGCCGTGCTCGCCGACGCCAACCGCCTGCCCCTGCTGCCGGAAATCGCCGGCATGTACGAGCATCTGCGGGCCGAAGCCGAGCATGTGGTGAAAGCCACGGTGACCTCGGCCAACGAACTCCCGGCCAGTGAACTGGACGCGATCAAGGCCGCGCTGCGCAGGCGTTTCGGACGCGAGGTGGAGGTCTCCACCGCGGTCGATGCTTCGCTGATCGGCGGCGCCGTGATCGACGCGGGAGACGTGGTCATCGATGGTTCGCTGAAGGGCAAGCTCGCCCGCCTGCAGACCGCGCTCGCAAACTGAATTCACATATCGTCCGGCCACCTGGGCCGGCACTAGGACTTGACGATGGCAACCACGCTCAACCCCTCCGAAATCAGTGAACTGATCAAGAACCGCATCGAGAAGGTCAAGCTGGCCGCGGAATCGCGCAACGAAGGCACCGTGACCAGCGTGTCCGACGGCATCGTGCGCATCTTCGGCCTGGCCGACGTGATGCAGGGCGAAATGATCGAACTGCCGAACAACACCTTCGCACTGGCCCTGAACCTGGAGCGCGACTCGGTCGGCGCCGTGGTCCTGGGTGACTACCAGAATGTCCGCGAGGGCGACGTGGCCAAGACCACCGGCCGCATCCTCGAAGTCCCGGTGGGTCCGGAACTGCTCGGCCGCGTGGTGAACGCGCTGGGTGAGCCGATCGATGGCAAGGGCCCGATCGCCGCACAGCTGTCGGCGCCGGTCGAGCGCGTTGCACCGGGCGTGATCTGGCGCAAGTCCGTCGACCAGCCGGTGCAGACCGGCTACAAGTCGGTCGACTCGATGATCCCGATCGGCCGGGGCCAGCGCGAGCTGGTCATCGGTGACCGCCAGACCGGCAAGACCGCGCTGGCCATCGATGCGGTGATCAACCAGAAGGGCACGGGCATCAAGTGCGTGTACGTGGCGATCGGCCAGAAGGCTTCGACCGTCGCCAACATCGTGCGCAAGCTGGAAGAGAACGGCGCCCTGGCGCACACCGTCGTGGTGGCCGCCACCGCGTCCGAATCGGCCGCGATGCAGTACATCAGCGCCTACGCGGGCTGCACCATGGGCGAGTACTTCATGGACCGCGGCGAAGACGCGCTGATCGTGTACGACGATCTGTCCAAGCAGGCCGTGGCCTACCGCCAGATCTCGCTGCTGCTCAAGCGTCCGCCGGGCCGTGAAGCCTATCCGGGCGACGTGTTCTACCTGCATTCGCGCCTGCTCGAGCGCGCTGCCCGCGTGTCCGAAGAGTACGTGGAGAAGTTCACCAACGGCGCCGTGACCGGCAAGACCGGTTCGCTGACCGCGCTGCCGATCATCGAAACGCAGGCCGGTGACGTGTCCGCGTTCGTGCCGACCAACGTGATCTCGATCACCGACGGCCAGATCTTCCTGGAAACCGACCTGTTCAACGCCGGTATCCGTCCCGCCGTGAACGCCGGTATCTCGGTTTCGCGCGTGGGCGGTTCGGCCCAGACCAAGATCATCAAGAAGCTGTCCGGCGGCATCCGTATCTCGCTGGCGCAGTACCGTGAGCTGGCCGCGTTCGCGCAGTTCGCCTCGGACCTGGATGAAACCACCCGCAAGCAGCTCGAGCGCGGCCAGCGCGTGACCGAGCTGATGAAGCAGAAGCAGTATGCGCCGATGTCGATCGCCAACCAGGCGCTGTCGATCTACGCCGTCAACGAGGGCTACCTCGACGACGTGCCGGTCAACAAGCTGCTGGCGTTCGAAGAAGGCCTGCATGCGCACTTCACCAATACGCAGGGCGAGCTGGTGAACAAGGTCAACGCCACCGGCGGCTGGGACAACGATATCGAGGCGGCCTTCAAGAAGGGCATCACCGAGTTCAAGACCACCGGCAGCTGGTAAGCCGCATGTAGAGCGGGGCTCAGCCCCGCTTCACTGTGACAAGCGGGGCACTGCCCCGCTCTACGGGAACAAGAGATGGCAAGCGGACGCGAAATCAAAACCAAGATCAAGAGCGTGCAGAACACCCGCAAGGTGACGCGTGCGCTCGAGATGGTCTCGGCCTCCAAGATCCGCAAGGCGCAGGAGCGGATGAAGACCTCGCGTCCGTACGCGCAGGCGATGAAGCAGGTGATCGGTCACCTGGCCCAGGCCAGCACCGACTACCAGCATGCCTTCCTGGTCGAGCGCGAACAGGTCAAGCGCGTGGGCTACATCGTGATCTCCTCCGATCGCGGCCTGGCCGGTGGCCTCAACAACAACCTGTTCCGCCGCACGCTGGGTGAAGCCCGCGCGTGGCAGGAGAAGGGTGCCGAAGTGGACATGGTGACCATCGGCCAGAAGGCATCGACCTTCTTCCGCCGCATCAAGGTCAACATGGTCGGCAGCGTGACCCATATCGGCGATGTGCCGTCGCTGGAGTCACTGATCGGCGTGATCAAGGTGATGCTCGATGCCTTCACCGAAGGCAAGGTGGACCGCGTGTACCTGGTCTACAACCGCTTCATCAACACCATGACCCAGAAGGCCAGCTTCGACCAGCTGCTGCCGTTGCCGGCGGCCGAACAGCAGGTGGCGCACCACGATTGGGACTACATCTACGAACCCGATGCCGCGGCCGTGCTGGAGCACGTGATGACGCGTTACATCGAGTCGCTGGTGTACCAGGCCCTGCTGGAAAACGTGGCCTCCGAGCATGCCGCGCGCATGGTGGCGATGAAGGCGGCCAGCGACAACGCCAACAAGCTCATCGGTACGCTGCAGCTCGTCTACAACAAGGCGCGCCAGGCAGCGATCACGCAGGAAATCTCCGAAATCGTCGGCGGCGCGGCAGCAGTCTGACGCGCACGTCCAAAGCACAAATCTAGAGGATGCAGCAATGAGTCAGGGCAAGATCGTTCAGATCATCGGCGCGGTCGTCGACGTCGAGTTCCCGCGTGAGTCGGTGCCGAGGGTTTACGACGCACTGAAGGTGGAAAACACCGAAATCACCCTTGAAGTCCAGCAGCAGCTGGGCGACGGCGTGGTGCGTACCATCGCCCTCGGTTCCACCGACGGTCTCAAGCGCAACCTGGTCGCCACCAACACCAACCGCGGCATTTCCGTGCCCGTCGGTGCCGGCACCCTGGGCCGCATCATGGACGTGCTGGGTCGCCCGATCGACGAAGCCGGTCCGGTGCAGGCCTCGGACAACTGGGAAATCCATCGCGCTGCGCCTTCGTACGAAGACCAGTCGCCGGCCACCGAGCTGCTGGAAACCGGCATCAAGGTCATCGACCTGATGTGCCCGTTCGCCAAGGGCGGCAAGGTCGGCCTGTTCGGCGGCGCCGGCGTCGGCAAGACCGTCAACATGATGGAACTGATCAACAACATCGCCAAGGCGCACAGCGGTCTGTCCGTGTTCGCCGGCGTGGGCGAGCGTACCCGTGAGGGCAACGACTTCTACCACGAGATGAAGGACTCCAACGTCCTGGACAAGGTCGCGATGGTGTACGGCCAGATGAACGAGCCGCCGGGCAACCGCCTGCGCGTCGCGCTGACCGGCCTGACCATGGCCGAGTACTTCCGCGACGAGAAGGACGCGTCGGGCAAGGGCAAGGACGTGCTGCTGTTCGTGGACAACATCTACCGCTACACGCTGGCCGGTACCGAAGTGTCCGCACTGCTGGGCCGCATGCCGTCGGCCGTGGGTTACCAGCCGACCCTGGCCGAGGAAATGGGCGTCCTGCAGGAGCGCATCACCTCCACCAAGAACGGCTCGATCACCTCGATCCAGGCCGTCTACGTGCCTGCCGATGACTTGACCGACCCGTCGCCGGCGACCACCTTCGCCCACCTGGATTCGACCGTCACCCTGTCGCGTTCGATCGCTTCGCTGGGCATCTACCCGGCCGTGGATCCGCTGGATTCCACCAGCCGCCAGATGGATCCGCTGGTCATCGGCCACGAACACTACGACACCGCACAGCGCGTCCAGCAGACCCTGCAGAAGTACAAGGAGCTGAAGGACATCATCGCGATCCTGGGCATGGACGAGCTGTCCGAAGAAGACAAGCAGGCCGTGACCCGCGCCCGCAAGATCGAGCGCTTCTTCAGCCAGCCCTTCCACGTGGCCGAAGTCTTCACCGGCTCGCCGGGCAAGTACGTGTCGCTGAAGGACACGATCCGCGGCTTCAAGGCCATCGTCGATGGCGAATACGACCACCTGCCGGAGCAGGCGTTCTACATGGTCGGCAGCATCGAAGAAGCGGTCGAGAAGGCCAAGAAGATGGCCGAGAAGGCCTGATCCGGACGGGCGGGAGCGATCCCGCCCGACCTGACACCGGTGCCGGGCATCCGCCCGCACCGCTGCTCCTCCCCGGTGGCCGCGTGCTGCCGCGAACAGTGAAGAGATTTGCATGAGCACGATCCGTTGCGACATCGTCAGCGCCGAGCAGGAAATCTTCCGGGGCGAAGCGACCCTGGTCGTGGCCACCGGTGAGCTGGGTGAACTGGGCATCGCGCCCAAGCATGCCCCGCTGATCACCCGCCTCAAGCCGGGCAAGGTCGTGGTCACCCTGCCCAGCGGCGAGCAGCTGGATTTCGTCATCTCCGGTGGCATTCTGGAAGTGCAGCCGCAGGTGGTGACCGTGCTGGCCGACACCGCCATCCGTGCCGCCGATCTGGACGAGGCCTCGGTCCGCAAGGCCAAGGAAGAAGCCGAGCGCATGCTCGCCAACCGTGGTGAAGGCATGGAGATCGCCGAGGCGCAGCGCAAGCTGGCCGAAGTGACCGCCCAGCTGCAGGCGCTGGAACGGCTGCGGAAGAACCTCAAGCACTGAGGTGTCCGCCGGTCGGCCCAACCGACCTGGACCCCGCAGAAGATGCCGGCCTCGTGCCGGCATTTTTCGTTGCAGTGGCAGAAAACGTGCGTGTCTGGCCTGCACGAATCAAAACGTGACTGCCGGCATGGCAGTCTCGATTCCTGCCGGGGACAATCAAGGTCCACTCGATCGACCACAGCCCCGCATGCCGCCGTTCCGCCGCCTGGTCGTATGAATGGTAACGATGCGCTCAGCCGCCCTCGCTACCATCGTCGTGCTGTTGATAGGGGCAGCGATGCTGACCGCGTTTCAGAAGCGGGCATTGTCTGCATCGGAGCCGCTGACCCCCATCGCGCAGGATCATGAAAACCCGGACGCGCTTTCCGGATCTGTTCCTTCTCCGGATCTGTCGCGGTTGATCGCCAGCGGTGCGGTGGATCCCGCGCGGGTGGAGGCGTCAGGGTCCGCGGGCTTCAGCATACGTCGCGCAGGGCCACTGCGACCTGATGGCGACGCCCGTGACTTCGTGCGCTCGCTCAAACGCCGGTCCGACGCCGGTGATGGCACCGCCAGCTACGATATTTTCCTGGCGGTGCTTGACTGCCGACGGCTGTATGACCAGGTACCGGCCATCGAGGATGACGACGCTGCCCGCCGCTTGGGTGAATGCGAGTCACTGTTGGGTGACGCCGCGTTGACTGACGTCGATTGGCTTTCCAGGGCAGTGGCGCAGGGCAGTCTTGAAGCGAAACTGCTTTACGCGATAAACCCCGCCTACTCACTGCCGGGCGGGGCGACGGCCTATCTGGCCGATCCGGGCGCCGTGCAGAAGTGGCGCGAAGCGTCTCGCCGGTATCTTGAAGAAGCGGTTTCCTACGGAAGTCAGGACGCCCTGCTGCTTCTTTCAAGCGCCTACGGGGCGGGCGTCATCGTCGGGCAGGACCGGGTAGCTCAGTTCGCCTACGCCCTCGCCGCACAGCAGATCGCACCGATCGCTGGATTCGAGGAGGGCTACGGGCCGCTGCGGCGTTCGTTGACACTTGATGAGCAAAGGTCGGCCGAACTGCGCGCGCAAACTATTCGAGAAAGCTGCTGCAAAAGGTGATGAATGAAAAAGTACCGCCATCGGACGGTCCATCCAGGCGGTGGCGGTGGCGGCTCGGGCGGCGGGAAAGGTAACGGTGGCGGCCCAGGCGTGGGTGGCGGCACACCGGGCACCGGGCGAGTTACCGTCGGGCCGATCAAGAATGAAAATCCGCGTTGATGCTGGCGAGGGTGCGGAACGTCATGCCCATCAGGACGTCGTTGAGTTCGCCGCACACCGTGACCCATATCTCTTCACCAGGAGCTGCCATGCGTTCTTTTACCCGCCCCGTCCTGTCCCTGCTGTTGGCCCTGCCTTGCGCGGCCAGCGCGACGACGCCCGCCGCCGCTGATCCTTCCCTCGCGGCGTGGGTCGGCACCGTTGCCGAGCGCAACGCCACGGCAGCTGATGTGGCCGCCTACAAGTTCAGTGGCCAGCGGCCGATCGAAGATCCCGTGCGTGAGGCGCAGATCCTCCTGCGCAAGCGCGATCAGGCGCTTGCCGCCGGGCTCGATCCGGAGGATGTGGAAACAACGTACCGGCAGCTGATGGAGGCCAACAAGCTCCTGCAGCACGTGGCGTTCCAACGCTATCGCCTCGGCGGGCGACCTGGGCCGGCGCCGCCGCTTGAGCAGACCCGGCAGCGGATCGATGCCCTCGATGAACGCCTGTTTGTCGCGTGGCCGGGCGTGGAGACCGCCCGCCGGGCAGCGGATTGTCCAGCCACGCTGGCGCGCGCGATCCAGGCCCGCCAGACGCCCGGAGAAGGCGCGCAGGCTACGCCATCCGTGCAGACCGTTGCACTGGTACGCGCCTTGATCACGTTCTGCCGGCCAGCACCGCCGGCGCGGGCATCCTCAGCGGAACACGAGCCACCGCATCAGCAGGAATGACACCACGGCCAGGCTGCCTTCCACTGCGGGTTTGGCCAGCCACGCCCAGCGCAGGCCCAACAGGTCGTGGGCCGCGCCCACGAGCAGGGTGCTGGCAACGGTCAGCAGTGCCCACAGCAGCAGGAAGCGCGCGAACCGGCGCCAGCCCAGGCGTTGCTGGCCCGCGTCGGCGAAGGTATAGCGGCCGTTGAGCCAGAAGCCCAGCAGCATGCCGGCGAGACGACCGGCGACGTTGGCGTGCGGCACCGGTGCGCCGAGCGCTGTTGCCGTGACGAAGACCGCCCAGTCCAGTACCAGCTGGGCGATGCCGGCCGCGATATAGCGGCTGCCCTGCCGGGTCAGGCGCACCGGGTGACCCCGCGTCCGGCATACGTGTCAGCGCGCGGCATCGTCGGGTTTCAGGCTGTCCGGCGTGATCGCCTGCTGGTCGGCCAACAGGCCGTGCACGGGTTGGCGCGGTTCGCTGGCCACATCGAAATTCAGCCATGAGAGCAGCATCTGCGTGCCGATGATCACTGGCAGTGCGGCGAGCATCACCGTCCCGGCGGTGGCGGGCGCGCCGGTGGCCAGCGACTGCACCCAGTGCAGGGCACCGAAACCGGCGCCGCCCACGAGCAACAGCGCGCCCAGCAGCAGCTCCACGCTGGCCGCGGAAAAGCCGCGGAGAAAATACCCATAGCCAAGGCGCCGCAGCGTGTTGCGCAGGTGGCCTGCGGCGAAGGGGCCGATCATGCGCAAGGGACTGAGGCTGCTCGTTTCGCCCTCGTAGCGTGCACGCATCGGCACGTCCACGACCACCGCACGCATCAGGTTGAGATGATTGAGCAGGTCGGATTCAAAGAAGTAGCGCTTGGCGATCCGGTCCATGTCCAGTTCGCGCACCAGCTCAGCGCGCAGGCCGGTATAGCCGTTGGTCGGGTCGGCCACCTGCCAGTATCCGCTGGAAAGCTTGGTCATGAATGACAGCGTCGCGTTGCCGACCAGCCGCAGCCAGGGCATGCCACGAACGTACGCCAAGCGGTGGAACCGATTGCCCTTGGCGTAATCGGCCTGGCCGGCAAGCAGGGGACGGCACAGGCGCAGGAGGTCGGCCGCATCCATCTGGCCGTCGCCGTCGAGCTTGACCACGACCTCGGCCGGTGTGTCCAGCGCGGCACGGTAACCGCTGAGGGTCGCCGCACCTACGCCCTGGTTCACCGTATGGCGCACGATCCGCAGGCGCGGGTCCCGGCAGTGCGTGGCCAGCCAGTCGCCGCTCTGCTGCGGGCAGGCATCGTCCACCGCGATGATCCAGCCCACCTCAGGGCCGATGGACGCCACCACCTGAAGCACGGCCTCGCGCACCCGATAGCACGGAATCACCACGGCGATGCGCGGCGCATCGGGCGCGGCGCGGAATGGGGTGCCGACGGAAGGCACGCGATGCGACAGGGAAGCGACCATGCCGTCAGTGTCCCGCAGATGCGTCGCAGGCGGGCAGCGACCACCAGGCGCGGCCGCCGACCGTCAGCCGCAGCAGGGCGCCGGCCTGCTGCAGCGCCGCCGCCTGCGCGGGCGTCAAGCTGTCTGCGCGCACGATGACATGACAGATGCCCTCGGCCTGGAGGAGCGCGTGCCAGGTACGGCCCGACGGATCGGCGTCCGCCCGCGTGGCCGCCGCCTCCAGGCGTGGCGCATACCAGCCCACGGTGCGTCCACGACGGCCCAGTTCGGCGGCGAACGCATCGGTGCGGTCAAGCAGCAGTACGTTGCCTCCGGTCGCACCCGCTGTCCGCATGGCGGCGATGAGGCTGCGCTCCGGCGCGAACCGCGCCATGAGGGGCGCCGCATCGCCCAGGTGGCGCACGGTGTCCTTCACCGCGCCGCTGCGAAGCATCCAGTTGCCGTTGGCCATGAACCCCACATCCAGGATGCACGTGGCGATGAGCAGTACCTGCAGGCTGCGCCGGTCCGGTGCCGCGGCGGCCACCACCGCGCACATCAGCACGATCCCGGGATAGGCGTAGCGCAGGTACTGCACCGGCAACAGCGGCAGCACGAGCAGGGCGGTGCAGGCCAGCGCGGCGGCGCGCGTGCGCGCCTGCAGCAGGGCGAGCAGCCACAGGCCGGCACATGCCACCAGCACGAAACCGGCAGCGCCGTGATGCGATTCCACGTAACGCGGACTGTCGAAGGTCATCCGCCACAGCAGGTCGAAACCACTGCCGAAGCCCGCCTGCCAGCGGGGATCGCTGAAGTTGGCCGGGGCCATGACCGGTGACTGGAAGACGCCATTGAACAGGGGAAGCACGGGGTTTCCGGTCAACCACGCGGCCTGAGCGTAACTGGCGCCCCCGACCAGCGCGGCGACCAGCACCACCAGCGCGATGCCGGGCAGCGGGGGCCAGCGGTGACGGCACAGGGCCCACAGCACCAGCACGGCCGCCATCGCACCGGCGGTCAACTTCACCGCGGCCAGCCCCCCGGCCAATGCGGCGACCAGCAGCCAGAAACGCAGACCCGCTTCGCGGGGGCCGGCGACCAGTGCGGCCAGCCAGGCCAGCCCGGCAGCGGTGAGCAGCTCGGTCTGCATGCTCGTGGCCAGGCCGGCGGTGAGAGGCAGGCTGGCGGCCAGCGCCACTGCCAGCCAGCGCGCCGGGGCAGCGGCGCCCAATGCCGCGGCGAAGCGGTACACGCCGGTTGCGATCAGCACCAGCCACAGCGCGTTGACCGGCCCGCGTGCTTCGGACCCGGCAATGACCTGCGGCACGGCGTGCAGGACATCCGACGCCCATGGGGCGAGTGCCCAGATCTGCTGGTCAGGGGCCGGCAGGTAAGCGGCCTGCTCCATCAGCTGCCACGGCAGGCGCAGGTGATAGGCGAGGTCGTCGTACTGCAGCGTGGGGATCCAGCTGCCGGTGCTGGCCAGGCCCAGTACCAGCACCGCGAAGACGGACAGCTTCGGCGCCGATCCGACCGCTTCGCGCCACTGCACCCGGGTCCGGCACAGGACGTCACGCAGGGCATGGCGGCGCAGGACGATGACGCCGACCAGGATCGGCAGCAGGACCCAGCGGTGATGCAGTGGAAGCTGCAGCAGCCAGCCCAGCGTGCCGGCCAGCAGCAGGCTGCCGGTGATGATCTGCAGTGACACGGGCTGGCGGGGCGCCAGGGTGCCGCCGATCGCTCCAGCGGCCAGGGCCATCACCATGGCAGCGAAGAAGGGGGCGACGCCGGCGAACAGCATCAGGGCCAGCAGGAAGAAACCAGCGACGCCGTCGGCGATGCCCCAGCCGCGCAGGCGACGCGACGCTGCGGCGATACCCAGCGCCACCAGGGCGATGAGCACCAGTTCCCCGAAACGCCCATGCGGCATCTGCCGGAGCACCGGCGATGTCACCAGGCCCAGCCCAAGCAGGACCGGTCCGGCCCATGCTACGAACTGCGCGAGACGGCCCTTGGTGCCTTCCATGCTGCTCACCATCCTTGATGCGGGGGTCGGCTATGCTATCAGGCTGCACTCATTGCACCGCCATCCTGCGCTCAAGGAACCGCTGATGACCCTTCCCCTGCACGTGATCATCCTCGCCGCCGGCGCCGGCAAACGCATGAAATCGGCCTTGCCGAAGGTACTGCAGCCGATCGCCGGGCAGCCGATGCTGGCACACGTGATCGCCACCGCGCGCCAGCTCAACCCCGAAGCCATCCATGTGGTTTATGGACATGGTGGCGATGCGGTGCGCGCCCACTTCAGCGCGCAGCCGGACCTGGTCTGGGCCGAACAGCGCGAGCAGCTGGGCACCGGCCATGCCGTGGCGCAGGCGATGCCCGACGTGCCCGATGCAGCCACCGTGCTGGTGCTGTACGGCGATGTGCCGCTGATCCGTGCACAGACGCTCGGCGCCCTGCTGGCGCTGCCCGGTCGGCTGGCCGTGCTGGCCGCCGAGATGGCCGACCCGACGGGCTATGGCCGCATCATCCGCGATGCCGAAGGCCGCGTGGCCGGCATCGTGGAACAGAAGGACGCCGACGATGAACAGCGCCGGATCCGCATCATCAATACCGGCATCATCACCGCCGAATCGACCGCGCTGCGGCGCTGGCTTTCGCAGCTCTCCAACGCCAACGCGCAGGGCGAGTACTACCTGACCGATGTGTTCGCTTTCGCGGCCAATGAATACACGGCCGCCGAGATGGCCGTGGTGTCCGATCCGCAGGATGCCGAAGGAGCCAACGATCCGTGGCAGCTCGCGCAGCTCGAGCGCGCCTGGCAGCAGCGCGCGGTGCGTGCTCTGTGCGAGCAGGGTGCGCGCGTGCTCGACCCGGCGCGGGTGGACGTGCGTGGTGAGGTGGTGGTGGGGCGCGATGTGCAGATCGATGTCAACGTGGTGCTCGAGGGCCGCGTGCATCTGGCCGATGGCGTGAGCATCGGGCCGTTCACCCGGCTCAAGGATGTGACGCTCGGGCCGGGCACGCAGGTGCGCGCGCACTGCGATCTGGAAGGTGTGGTCACTGAAGGGGCAGCGCAGGTCGGTCCCTTCGCACGGCTGCGGCCGGGCACGGTGCTGGCCGATGGGGTACACGTGGGCAACTTCGTGGAAACCAAGAAGGTCACGATGGGTGTGGGCAGCAAGGCCAACCATTTGACTTATCTGGGCGATGCGGTCATCGGCAGCAAGGTCAACATCGGCGCGGGCACCATCACCTGCAACTACGACGGGGTGAACAAGTCGCAGACCACGATCGGTGACAACGCGTTCGTGGGCTCCAACAGCTCGCTGGTGGCTCCGGTACTGATCGGCGAGGGGGCGACGATCGGCGCAGGCTCGGTGATCACGCGCACCGCGCCGGAGGGCACGCTGACGGTGGCGCGCGCGCGG
The DNA here is from genome assembly GCF_011761925.1 of Xanthomonas sp. 60. Taxonomy (NCBI): domain Bacteria; kingdom Pseudomonadati; phylum Pseudomonadota; class Gammaproteobacteria; order Lysobacterales; family Lysobacteraceae; genus Xanthomonas; species Xanthomonas sp. 60. The sequence goes on from NZ_JAASQW010000007.1 coordinate 69,682, forward strand.
CAGGAGACCCTCCCCGGCTGGCAGCGTCCGCAGAAGAAGTAACGCGCGGTTGCCGCGGGGCGATCGCTACACGGGCAGCAGCAGGGACACGCAGAGGCCGCCTTCGGTGCGGTTCTGCAGTGAGATCCGCCCGCCATGCGCTTCGACGATCTCGCGCGTCAAGGCCAGTCCGAGCCCGGTGCCGTTGCGCTTGGTCGAGTAGAACGGCATCAGCGCGTTCTGCAGGACCGCCTCGTTCATGCCGCGGCCATGGTCGAGCACATCCAGCCGCAGCCATTGCGGCAGCCGGGTCACCTGCACGCGGACATCCGCATTAGGAGGGTCGGCCTCGCTGCCGGCTTCATGCGCGTTCTTGAGCAGGTTCAGCAGGGCCTGGCCCAGCTGGGCGATGTCCACGCGACTGTGCAGTTCTTCATCCAGCGGCGCCAGCGCGAAGGGAATCTGCTGCTGCAGGCTGGACAGGAACGGCGCCCAGTGTACGGTCTGCAACTGCGGCTGGGGCAACTTGGCGAAGCGGGCATAGCCGCGGATGAAGCCTTCCAGGTGACGGGCACGGTCTTCAATGGTCGAGAAGATCTCCGGCAGGCGCTCGACGCGGCCGCGTCGAAGCAGTTCACCGCCGGAGTGCGCCAGGGACGCAATGGGAGCCAATGAATTGTTGAGCTCGTGGCTGATCACCCGGATCACCTTCTTCCAGGTCTGGACTTCCTGCCGCCGCAGTTCCGCGGTGAGCAGGCGGATCAACAGCAGGTCGTGTGGCCGGCCGTTGAGATGGAATGCGCGCCGCGAGAGGTGGTAGATCTGCTCATCCTCCTCGGAGCCGTCGTCGCTGTCTTCTTCGCGCACTGCGAACAGGCTGTCACCGCCCCGTGCGATGGCCTCGCGCAGGGGTACTGGCATCTGCTCCAGCAGTGCGGCCAGGCGCTGGCCTTCCAGGCGCACGCCGCCATGCAGCAACCTGCGCGCGGCAAGGTTGGAAAACACCACGCGTGGCAGCCCATCCCCGCCGGCGGCCAGCAGCAGCATGGCCACCGGCGTGTTCTGCACCATGGTGTCGAGCAGCAGCTCCCGCTGCACCAGCGCCTGCCGCTGCTCGCGCAGTACGTCGCCCAGCTCGCGATGGGCCTGCACCAGCGTTGCCAGCTCATCGTTGGAGGACCAGTGCACGCCGAAATTGTATTCGCCATCGCGGTAGCTGCTCACCGTTCCGGCAAGGGCGCGCATCAGCGAACGCACGGGCGCGGTGGCACGGCGCAGGCTCCACCACATCAACGCCAGCAGTAGTACGGCGGAAATGCCGGCCACGACCCACCCGTGGTCCAGCCAGAACGCCAGCAGCCAGGGCAGTGCCGCAGCCAGTGCCAGCACCGGCAGCAGCCGCAGGAACAGGCGGGCGGTGAAGGACCGCGCGATCATTCGCGCGGAATGCCGAAGCGGTCCATGCGCCGGTACAGCGCCTGCCGGCTGAGGCCGAGTTCGGCCGCCGCCTGCGCGATCACGCCATGATGCTGGGTCAGCGCGCTCTGGATGCGTTGCCGGTCCGGTTCGTTGCCAGCGGGCGCCGCACGCGCACCGGCCGTTGCACGCGGCAGGTTGAGGTCGGCCACTTCGATCCGTGCACCGGGCGCCAGCAGTTGCGCGCGCTGGATGACATTGCGCAGCTCACGTACGTTGCCCGGCCACGGATGGCGTTGCAGTGCCAGCAGCGCGGCGGCTGAGAGGGCCTTGCCGCCGTCAAGGAAATGCGCTGCCAGCGGGGCGATGTCGCCGGGTCGTTCGGCCAGCGGCGGCACCCGCAGCTCAACGGTGTTGAGGCGGTAATAGAGGTCCTCGCGGAAGGTGCCGTCGCGGATCATCTGCGGCAGGTCGGCGTTGGTGGCACTGACCACGCGCACCCTGACCTGGCGTTCGCGGTTGGAACCGAGCCGCTCGAAGCGTCCGGTCTCCAGCACGCGCAGCAGCTTCATCTGGCCGTTCAGAGGCAGGTTGCCGATCTCGTCCAGGAACAGCGTGCCGCCGTCGGCGGCCTCGAACTTGCCTTCACGAACCTTGTTGGCGCCGGTGTAGGCCCCGGCTTCGGCACCGAACAGTTCTGCTTCGATCAGCTCCGCTGGCAGGGCGCCGCAGTTGAGCGCCACGAACGGTCCTTTGGGCACTCCGGAGTTGGCCTGGATGATCTCGGCGATCTTCTCCTTGCCCGCGCCATTGGGCCCGGTGATGAGCACCGGCAGCGCCGAGCGCGCGACCTGGCAGGCCAGGGCGATGGTGCGCTCGCTGGAAGGATCGGCGAAGACCGCACCGCACAACCGGTAGCGGGCCTGCAGCGCGTCGCGCTGCTGGTGCTCGCGCTGGCGGCGGCGTTCCAGTTCGCTGCGGGCCTCGGAGAGTTCCAGCAGATTGTTCACCGTGACCAGCAGCTTGCGGTCGTCCCACGGTTTGGAGAGGTAATCGGCGGCACCTGCCTTGACCAGGTCCACGGCGCTGCTGAGGTGGGTCCACGCAGTGAGCAGGATCACCGGCAGGTCCGGATGGCGTTCGCGGAGGCGGGCGAACAGCGCCTCGCCTTCCTCACCGGAGGTGGTGTCTTCGGTGAAGTTCATGTCCTGGATCACCAGATCGATGGGATGCGCTTCGAGCATCTGCAGGCCCTGCTCGGGCGAGAGCGCGTGCAGGGTGTCGATGTCGTGCAGCGAGAACAGGACCTCCAGCGCGGTGCCCACGCTGGTGTTGTCGTCGATGATCAGGATCGTGGGCATGCAGCGCCATCGGTTGGTGCCGGGCAGGGCCCGGCAGGTGGAGTCATTCGGCCATGGTAGCGCCGACGCGGGGGCCGGCGGATGCCATGCCGGATCAGCTGCCGCGCGTGGCCACCGCCGGTGGCACGGCGGCCGCGCGTCGGGCGGGGCCAAAGACCGCGATCTGTCCGAGCAGCCACAGCAGCACCGCGCCGATGGGCAGGTACAACAGGGGCAGGCGCGGCAGTTCGTAGGTACTCATCAGCGCCAGGTTGATGGCATAGGCCGCCAGCATGCCCAGCACGATGCCCACCGTGGCGAGCAGGAAGTTCTCGGTCTGGAAATACCGCAGGATCTGCCCGCGCGTAGCGCCGAGCGCACGGCGGATGCCAATCTGCTTGCTGCGCTGCTGCACCCAGAAACTGGCCAGGCCCACGATGCCCAGGGCCGTCACCACCAGCAGCGCGACGCACACCGTGACCAGCAGGCCGACCATCGCGCGGTCGTTCTTGAAGTAGTCGTTGCGCTGCTCTTCGTAGGTCAGTTTCTCGCGGACCAGCCGGTTGGGATCGTTGCGCTCCAGTGCGGCAAGCGCGGCCTTGAGTACCTCCTGGCGGCGCTCGGGTGCGGTACGCAGCAGGTACACCCCTTCGCCGAAGGCCGTACGCCCGGGCAGGACCATGGACATGGTGCGGTTGCCGTCCCAGCCGACCGGCGTGGCCAAGGCCTCCACGATACCCACCACGTGCATGGCCTGATCGCCCATGTAGTACGTCTTGCCCAGTGCCGTGCCGCGTGGCTCCAATCGCTGCGCGGCGGCCTGGTTGAGCAGGATCGGCACCGCCACGTCCTTGGTCTTGCGGCTCATGACATCCTCCAGCGCGATGTACTCCGACGCCTGGAAATCACGCCCGCTGGTCAGGTTGAGGCCAAGCGTGGCCAGGCCGTTTTCGGCAACGCCGTACATTGCCACGTTGACCGATGACTCTTCCTGGTCGGCGGTGTGGGAAAGGCCGCTGGAGCTGGAATTCCGGCGGAACGGCAGCTGATTGACCGTGGTGACCTGGGTGACCCCCGGGATGGCGCGCAGCGCGGCCAGGTCTTCGCGGGTGCGGGCCATTGCATCGACCTGGCGGCCAATGCCTCCCACGTTGACCATGACCAGTTCCTTCTCGGCCAGTCCGCTAGGCAGGCTGATCTTTTCAATGCGCTGGCTGACCAGGAACAGCGCGTTGCAGACGATGGCGCAGGTCAGGGCGATTTCCAGCACGATCAATGCGGCGGCGGTCTTGTGCCGGCGCAGGGTGCTGAGGATGGGGCGGATGTCCATGGGATGTCCTCGGGGTCGCCGTTACTGCGACTTGAGCTGGATGGCGGGGGTGACCTGCATGGCGCGCCAGGCGGGCAGGAAGCCGGCGGCGAGGCTGGCAAACAGGGTGAGTCCCAGGGCGACGAGCAGCATGCTGCCGTCCAGCTGGGCCAGCTTGGCGTAGTCCACCGGCTGCTGGCGGACCGCGTACAGGCCGAGCATCGCCAGCAGCAGGCCCAGCAGGCCACCGACCAGCCCCACCGCGCCGGCTTCCACAAGGCACTGCATGAAGATCTGCCGGCGGCTCGCGCCGAGTGCCCGGCGCACGCCGATCTCGCCGCTGCGGCGCAGGAACTTGGCCAACAGCAACCCCACCGTGTTGACCAGGCAGACGCACAGGAAGGCGAGCGCCAGCCACAGCTGCAGCCGCACATCGCTGGGCACCGCACCGTTGTGGTCCAGCCAGGCCATCACGTCGCGCAGCCTGACGTTGGCCGGGCGCTCGAAGCGTCCGGCGGCACGCTGCTGGTTGGAATAATTGACCAGGTAGCTGCGGTAGTCGTCGACTTTGGAGGGGTCCATCTCGGCCCAGTACTGCAGCCACACGCAGGGCGCGTTGACGCCGGAGCTCTCACCGCTGGGTGATTCGCCGAAGCAGTTCATGTTGCCGTTGCGCCCCAGCTTCAGGTCCAGCGCCGTGGAGAAGGGTACGAAGACATCCTCCTCGCGGCCGAAGCTGCCCAGCGTGAGATCGTAGAAGCTGGGCTCCGGCCGCCACGTATCCATGACGCCGACGATGCGCAGCGTGTGGCCGCTGAAACGCAGGTCGCGGCCGACGCTGTTGGCACCGTTGAACAGCTTGTCGTTCAACGTTTTCGAGATGACCACCACGCGTGAGCGGCCTTCGTCGTCGCTGCGTGTCCAGGGTTGCCCGTACAGCATGGGTACGTCGAACATCGGGAAGAAGTCGGCCGACGTCCAGCGGCCATCGAGCGAGAAGGGCTTGAGGGTGCTGTTCTCCGGTTCCACGGTGCCGCCACCGCCGGTCATCACCGCCTGCCGTTCGGCCTTCGCATCGCGCAGCAGGGCCTCGGCGTCGAAGCGGGTCATCTGGTCGGCAGGCTCGTCCTCGGGGACGTAGCCGGCACGTGGACGCGGGTCGAGCTGCACATAGAACAGGCGCTCGCTCTTGCCCGGGATCGGGTCCCCGGACAGCACGTGGAACACGGTCAGGGTGGTCATCGAGGCGCCGATGCCCAGGGCGATGGCCACCACCATCAGGGCGGTGAGAACCTTGTTGCGGCGGAAGCTGCGCAGCGCCAGGCGCGCGTAGTAGGCGAACATGGCCGACCTCACTCGTTGACCGCGACGATGCGCCGCGGCGTGGCCAGGACCGGCTCGCGCAGCAGGTCGGTGACCTGGCCGTCGACGATGTGCACGTTGCGCTGCGCGCGCGCGGCCAGTTCGGGATCATGGGTGACCATCACGATGGTGGTGCCCGCCGCGTTGATCTCCTCCAGCAGCTCCATCACGCCGCGCGCCATCTGCGTGTCCAGGTTGCCGGTCGGTTCGTCGGCCAGCAGCAGGCGCGGGCTGCCGGCCAGGGCGCGGGCGATCGCCGCGCGCTGCTGCTGGCCGCCGGACAGTTCATTGGGATAGTGCTTCATGCGCGAGCCCAGGCCGACCTGGCTCAGGGACCTCTCGATGCGCTCGCGGCGCTCGGCCGCCGACATGCCGCGGTAGCGCAGCGGCACATCCACGTTGTCGAACAGGTTGAGGTCCGGGATCAGGTTGAAGCCCTGGAAAATGAAGCCGATCTTCTGGTTGCGCAGCCGGCTGCGGGCGTCGTCGCCGAGCCGGCTGACATCCTGGCCATCGAGCAGGTAGGTGCCGCTGGTGAAGGTCTCCAGCAGACCGGCGATGTTGAGGAAGGTGGTCTTGCCGGAACCGGACGGGCCGGTGACCGCGCAGAACTCGCCTTCGTTGACCTTCAGTTCCAGCGAACGCAGAGCATGGGTTTCCACCTGTTCGGTGCGGAACACCTTGGCGACCGAGCGCATCTCAAGCATGGTTCTATCCTCTTGCGGTAGGTGATGTCAGTTGATGGAGACGCGCTCGGCGTCGCCGAACAGATCGCTGCCGGCGACCACGATCCGATCGCCCGGCTGCACGCCGGACTTGATTTCCACTTCGCCCAGGCTGCTCACGCCCAGCTCCACCGGGCGGCGCACGGCGGTGTCGCCCTGCATGACGTAGACCTGGCCATTGCTCTGTTCAACGAAGGGACCACGCTCGACCTTGAGCACGTCCTTGCGGGTATCGAGCAGGACGCGCACGGACATGCGCTGGCTCTGGCGCAGGCCTTCGGGCTGCTTGTCGGCAAAGCGCACCCGCGCGTTGACCTCGCCGTTGACCACTTCGGGCGAAACGGCGCTGATCTCGCCCGGGAACGGCTCGCCGCTGCCGCTGGTGAGCTGGGCGGGCATGCCGATCGCCAGGTCGCGGGCGAAGCTCTCCGGCACCTTGATCTCGATCTCGAAGCGCGACAGGTCCACCACGCCGAGGATCGGCGCGTTGGCGATCACATTGGTACGCTGGGTGGCCTGCACCTGGCCCACCTGTCCGTCGAACGGTGCGCGCAGGGTGAGCGCATCGACCTGCCGCTTCACCTCGGCCACCACCGCGCGCTGGCGATCGGCGAGCAGGCGCTTGTTGCGGGCATCGAGGTCCGCGCCCTGGCCCTGCAGCCGGGCATCGGTGCTGGCATTGGTCAGGCTGATGTCGGCCTTCTTCAGGCTGTCCTGCGCGCGCGCCAGATCGATCTGCGGTACCGCGCCGCCATCGAAGCCGCGCTGGTAGCGCTCCAGGTCGCGCTCGGCGGCCGTGCGTTCGATGTTGGCCTGGTCGGTTTCCTTGCGCGCCTTGGCGCGCGCCAGGGTCGCGTCGAGCGTGGCACGGCTGGCCTCGGCTTCCAGGCCGGCCAGCGTGGCTTCTTCCTGGGCGAGCTTGCTGCGCAGTTCCGGGCTGTCGATGACGGCCAGTTCCTGCCCATTCTTCACCACGTCGCCGGCGACGACCTTCAGGTCCACGATGCCTGCCGAGATGGCGTACAGCACGGGATTGTTGGCGGCGATCACGCGACCGTCGGCGGCGATGTCGCGCACCAGGTCGCCGCGCTGGACTTCCGCGATGCGCACGCGGGTGCCGTCGAAGGAGCGGCTGGCGTTGAGCCAGGCCGGAACGGCAAAGCCGATGGCCACCAGGACCACCAGGGCGGCGAGCGCGGGCCAGCGGTAACGGCGCCACCTGCCGGCGGCGCCGTCGGCGGGTGCGGAGGAAACGATCTGGTCCTGGGCGGAGGTGTCGCGGATCATCGAAAGGCCTGGGCGTTGGAACTGCTCCGTATCAAGCACGGAGTGTGCCAACTGCCCAGGCCTTTCAGATCAAAGAGTTAGTCGCCCCGTCCGGGTGTCCGGGTGTCCGCCCGGACACCCGGGCGGACACTTCCGCGGACGGCGGCTTACCAGCGGCCACCGCGATGCTGGCGATTCCAGTCACGACGGTCGCGATCACGATCACGACGCCAGTCAGCCTGGCGGTTCTGATGCTGCCAGCGCCGGCCGTCGTGGCGACGGTCATGGCCTCGACGGTCGTAGCGGTCATAACGGCCGTGACGGTCGTCGCGGCGGTCGGAGGTGGCCAGGTTGCCGATCGCACCACCGGCCAATGCACCGCCCACGGTGTAACGGGCATCGCCGTTGGACAGGGCCGAACCGGCCACGCCACCGACCACAGCGCCGATCAGGGTGTGTTTGTCCTTGCGGGACAACGCGTCGGCGTCGCCAATGGTCATGAAGCCTGCGCCGAGGGCGAGGGCCATCGCCAGGCCACGGAAGCTGAAGGTCGCTGCGTTGATCATCGTCATGCTCCATCGGGGAAGGTGGTCATCGCCGCTGTGCAGGCGATGGCGGACACCGCTGCCGGCGTCCGTGACTCCACCATTGGCGTCCAACATTGCCCCAACATTGCGCGGTCCCTGCGAGCCAGGTCCCGGTTAAACGTGCAGCCAGCTGCCTGAAAGTCCGTTCAGCCACCCAGGTGCGCCCCGCCTGCAAGGCGCCGCCCCATCAGAGGCTGATGATCTCGATCCAGTAGCCATCCGGATCCTTGATGAAGGCCAGGTGCTTCATGCGTCCCTCGTCCAGCCGCTTCTGGAAGGTCACGCCCAGGTCTTCGAAGCGCTTGCAGGCGGCCTGGATATCCGGAACCGAAACACAGATATGGCCAAACCCGCGCGGGTCGCTGTTGCCATCGTGATAGACCGCGCCCGCTTCGTTTTCGGTGCCGTGGTTGTGCGTCAGCTCAAGCACCCCCGGGATGCCGGCCATCCAGCGGCGACGCTCGGCGTCGTCTTCCGGGACAACCGCGCCGGCGGGAACGTAGGCCAGGAAATACAGGCTGAACTTCGCCTCGGCGAACTCCCGCTTGTCGATCAACTGGTACCCCAGCACGCGGCTGTAGAAATCCAGTGAGGCGGCGGCATCCTTGACCCGCAGCATGGTGTGGTTGAAGACGAATCCGGCGGTCTCGGCCGGCGCCTCGGCGGCGAGGCCGGGGACGTCGCGCAGGGCGGCGATGGTCATGGGGGAAAACCTCGGTCGGACAGGGCACAACGCCCCGGGGGCGGCCATTCTAGCGAGCCGTGGGTGAAGCCTGTTCGAGGATGGGCTGCCGGCGCATTGCAACATCTCGCATGGACCTGCAGCGGCCGTCGTCTTTAGGGTGCCGTCTGCAGAACCAACCACGCCAATACCATGTCCGACACCTCGTCCCCTTCCAACTCCGATCACCCCACCTCTTCCTGCACTGTGTCCCGACGCGGTCTGCTGCGCGGCATCGGGCGCGCCGGCGCTGCTGCGCTGGCCGGCATGTCATGCGCCGGGCTCGCATTGCCCGAACTTGCCTTCGCCGAGGCCATGGACAAGGCCCAGCGTGATGCCTTGACCCCCGACCAGGTCCTGCACCGCCTGCTGCAGGGCAATGCGCGCTTCAGCGGCAATCGCCTGCTGCGCCACGATTACCTTGCGCAGAAGGCGGACACGCGCGATGGCCAGTATCCCGCTGCGATCATCCTGAGCTGCATCGATTCCCGCGTGCCTGCCGAGATCGTGCTGGATGCCGGTATCGGTGAGCTGTTCAACGCGCGCGTGGCCGGCAATCTGGTCAACCAGGACATTCTCGGCAGCATGGAATACGCCTGCGCTGTCGCCGGCTCGAAGGTGATCATGGTGATGGGGCATACCGGCTGTGGCGCCATCAAGGGCGGCATCTCGGGCGCCCAGCTGGGGCACCTGACCGGCCTGGTCGATCGCTTGAAGCCGGCCGCCGAAGCCACCCGCTACACGGGCGTGCGCGATGAGAAGAACCCCGCCTTCGTCGATGAGGTGGCGCGCACGCATGTGCGCATGACCGTCCGCCAGATCCGGCAGCAGAGCAGCACGCTGGCCGGCATGGAGCGCCGGGACGAGATCATGCTGGTGGGCGCCATGTACCACCTTCGTGGCGGGCGGCTGGAAGTACTGGAGGCCTGACGGCAGACAGGCGGGTGGCCGCCCTGGCTCAGGCCGGCGGCCCCTCGTCGATCATGGCCAGCACCATCGGCGCGAGCCGGTAGAGATCGGCATCTCCGTGCAGGCCAAGCTTCCTGTAGGCCGAGCGTTTGTGCGTGCTGATGGTCTTCTCGCTGAGGCCCTCGCTGTGGGCAACGCCGGAGACGGCGCCGCCGGCCAGGATGTGCAGCAGCACCTCGCGCTCGCGGCTGGTCAGAGCGCGTAGGGGTGCCGAATCCTCAGCGAGGTACTCACCGCCGGCGGCCACCTGGCCGATCGCCCGCAGCAACGTGGAGAGATCGGCGGTCTTGCAGACGAAACCCGCTGCCCCTGCGCGCAATGCAGAGGCGATCACCAGTGCGCTGCTGGATGCGGAAAGCACCAGCACGCGCGTCTGCGGCTGCACCCCATGGATCATGCCGATCAGCGTGCAGCACGCCAGGTCGTCGGCGGCAAGCGAGAAGTCGAGCAGGACCACGTCGATCACCTCGCAGGCGAGCGCCTGCATGAGCTGGGAACTGTGCGTCCACGCGCCCGCGATGGTCACGCCGCCGTGTTCGCGCAGCTGCAGGACCAGTGCATCGAGCGACGTTTCGTGATCGTCCAGCAGGGCGATGCGGGTGGCGTGCTGCCGCAGCGGATGCGGCAGGGAAGAAGATTGCAGGTCCATGCGGAACGTCTCGGTAATGAATGTCTTCCCACGGTCCGAATCACAGCACAGAAATGACGGTGATCGCGACAAACACTTTCTGCTGTGACTTAATACAACGAAAGACGTGGCATCTGCGACAGAACTAAAGCTCATTTGGACCGTTAACTTCCAAGGCTGCGTGATACGGTATGTGGATTCCCAGTTCATTCCCGTCAGGAACGTGCGATGACCGGCAGTGATCGCCGATCGAGGCGCACTGATGCACCCGACAGCGCGGGCTCGCATCTCCCTGCAAGGCCGCTGCGTGTCAGCCTCCTGGATCACCTCGCACTGCGTCGAAACGCGCTTGCTGCGCGGCTGGCCACCGAGCCGGGCTTCGTCGTTGTGGCCTCCAGCGGCGACCCTGGGACCTACCTTTCACCCGATCGTTCAGCCGGCACCGACGTGCTGGTCAGCAACTACGCACTCGCCCGCGAGTCGCTCGATGGCATTGCGCTGCTGCAGGCATTGCAGGCGGCCGATCCGCGCGCCAGGACGCTGGTCCTCACGCATGCGGCGGGGGCGGGCCTTGCGGAAATGGCCATCGCCGCAGGTGCACGCGGCGTTGTCAGCAGGGCCCGCTCGTGGGAGGAGCTGGTGTCGGCAGTGCGTGCCGTCGCCGAGGGCGACCTGCCGATCCTGCCCGATCTGCTGCCGGTGGCGCTGCTGCCGGTGCGCCCGGGCGACAGCGATGAGCCGCTGCTCATCCTCGAGCATCCCTGGCTGACAGCGCACGAGCGCGATGTGATCCGGTGCTGCCTGACGGGTCTTTCGGTGAGCGCCATCGCCACCAAGCTGCGACGCAGCGTGCATACCGTCAGCACGCAGAAGCGTGGTGCCTACGCGAAGCTGGGGATCCGCAGCGATTCCGAACTGTTCCGGCTGGTCCGCAAAGGCTGAGCGAGGCGCGCCGGGGCGGGGCTGAGCGTGTTGCCGGGCCCGTGACGCAAACGGACTAAGAAAATCGCCAGAGGTATTAGGGGGCGCTCTACAGACCCCGGGCAGGGGGGTGACTAGCATTCACTCCGCTCGCTGCCGCCGTTTTTTCCGGCGTGCGGCCCCCCTTCCTTGCCCTGGATTCCGCGCACATGCCCGGCATTGTCGAACTCGTCACGTCTACGCAGTTGGAGAGCAACTCCATGGGTGCGCGTGCGCTGGGAAAGCTGCGCCGCGACATGGGCGACAACCTGCTCGCCGCACTGGAAGACAAGCGCACTGTCGAAATCATGCTCAACGCCGATGGCCGCCTGTGGCAGGAGCGATTGGGCGAACCGATGCGCTGCATCGGTGGCATGGGCCGTGCGCAGGCCGAGGCGATGATCAAGACGGTTGCCGGTTTCCACGGGCTGGAAATCACCCGTGCGCAGCCGATGCTGGAGGCCGAATTTCCATTGGATGGCTCGCGATTTGCCGCGCAGCTGCCGCCGGTGGTGACCGCGCCGACCTTTGCACTGCGCAAGAAGGCACTGATGGTGATGGGTCTGGATGATTACGTTGCCAGCAACGTCATGACCGCTGCACAGCGCGAGGCCATCGTCCAGGCCGTGCGCGATCACCGCAATATTCTGGTGGTCGGCGGCACCGGTTCGGGCAAGACCACGCTGGTCAACGCGATCATCCAGCAGATGGTGGTCAGTGATCCGGAGGAGCGCGTCTTCATCATCGAAGACACCGGCGAGATCCAGTGTTCGGCGCAGAACTTCGTGCAGTACCACACCACGCCGATGGTCGGCATGACCGGCCTGCTGCGCGCCTCGCTGCGCATGCGCCCGGACCGGATCCTGGTGGGCGAAGTGCGGGGTCCGGAGGCGCTGGACCTGCTGATGGCCTGGAACACCGGCCACGAGGGGGGCGCTGCAACGCTGCACGCCAACAGTGCCCACGCCGCGCTGAGCCGCCTTTCCATGCTGGTCAGCATGCATGCCGACGCACCCACCCATATCGAGCCGCTGATCGGCGAGTGCGTGCACCTGATCGTGCACATCGAGCGCACCGGCCACGGCCGCCGTGTGAACCAGGTCCTCCGCGTGAACGGTTACGCGGACGGCCATTACCAGATCCAAACCCTAGAGGAGAACTGAAATGAAGAAGACCACGATTGCTGTATCCGCCCGCAGGACGCTGGCCTCGCGCATCGCGCTCATGACGATGCTGTGCGCCCTGCCGGGCCTGGCGCTGGCCGGTGGTGGCGGCGGCACCGACGGACTGCCTTTCGAAGGCGCGATGAGCCAGCTGGTGGATTCGCTGACCGGTCCGATCGCCTTTGCGATCTCGGTCATCGGCGTGGTGGCGGCCGGCGGCATGCTGATCTTCGGCGGCGACATGAACGGCTTCATGCGTTCCATCGTGTTCCTGATCCTGGTCATCGGCTTGATCGTCAGCGCGTCGGCGCTGCTCAGCAACATGTTCGGCGTCAGTGGCGCCATCGCCGCGGCGGCCCCGGGCCTGTCCTGGATGAGCCAGGGCCTCTGCTGATCATGGCCCTGCGACGCATCCCCATCCGCCGCGCGGGCAACCGCAGCAACCTGTTCATGGGCGGTGACCGTGAGCTGGTGATGCTGGCCGGCCTGTTCGCTGTGGTGCTCATCTTCAGCGTGCAGTCCCTGGCAGCGGCCGTGCTGGGTGTGGCGTCGTGGTGCATCGCGCTGTTCATCCTGCGCCAGATGGCCAAGGCCGATCCCCGCCTTCGCCATGTCTACCTGCGCAACCGCCGCTACCAGGCCTATTACGCGCCGCGCTCCACCCCGTTCCGGGTCAACACGCCTGCCCAGGCGAGGCAATACTCATGATCGTCACCCTCACTTCCGTGCTGGCCGTACTCGGCACGCTCCTGCTGGTCTTCCTGTTCCTGCAGGCGCGCCAGGCCATGGCCGCACAGCGCCTTGCACAACACCGCGCCAAGGATGCCGGCGTGGCCGACCTGCTGAACTACGCCGCGCTGGTCGAGGATGGCGTGATGGTCTGCAAAAGCGGTGCGCTGTGCGCGTCGTGGCTGTACCGCGGCGAAGACGCGGCCAGCAGCACCGACCAGCAGCGCGAGGCGACCTCAATGCGGTTGAACCAGGCGCTGTCGCGCCTCGGCAACGGCTGGATGATCCACGTCGACGCCGTGCGCCAGCAGGCCCCGGGCTACACCGGCGAGGGCGAATCCAGTTTCCCGGACGTGGTGACGGCGGCGATCGACGAAGAACGCCGGCGCCTGTTCGAAAGCATGGGCGTGATGTACGAGGGCTACTTCGTGCTGACCGTCACCTGGTACCCGCCCGCCTTGGCGCAGCGGAAGTTCGTGGAAATGATGTTCGACGACGAAGGCCGCGCAAGCGGCGATTCGGAGAGCACCCAGCGTCTGCTGGAACATTTCCGCCGCGAATGCGTATCGCTGGAATCGCGCCTGTCCTCCGCCGTGCAGCTGCGCCGTCTCAAGGGCGTGGTGACCATCGACGAGAGCGGCAAGCGGACCACGCATGATGACCTGTTGCGCTGGCTGCACAACTGCATCACCGGCATCGATCAGCAGATCCGTCTGCCCGACGTGCCGATCTACCTCGATGCGCTGATTGGCGGGCAGGAACTGTGGACCGGCGTGGTGCCGCGGATCGGCCGCAAGTACATGCAGGTGGTGTCCATCGAGGGGTTCCCGATGGAATCCAGCCCCGGCATGCTGGACGCACTGGCCGAGCTGCAATGCCAGTATCGCTGGTCGAACCGTTTCATCTTCATGGACCTGCATGAGTCGGTGAAGCACCTGGAGGCCTACCGCAAGAAGTGGCGGCAGAAAGTACGGGGCTTCTTCGACCAGGTGTTCAACACCAATGGCGGCACCATCGACCAGGATGCGCTGATGATGGTGGCTGATGCCGAGGCGGCGATCGCCGAGGTCAACAGCGGCATGGTCGCCCAGGGCTACTACACCAGCGTGGTCGTGCTGATGGACGAGGATCGCGAGAAACTCGAGAACTCGGCGCGGCAGGTGGAGAAGCTGGTCAATGGACTGGGCTTCGTCGCCCGCATCGAAACCATCAACACGATGGATGCGTATCTCGGCAGTCTGCCGGGGCATGGCGTGGAGAACATCCGCCGTCCGCTGCTCAATACGATGAACCTGGCCGACCTGCTGCCGACCAGCACCATCTGGCCGGGCGAGAGCAAGGCGCCGTGCCCGATGTATCCGGCCAACGCGCCGGCGTTGATGAGCTGCGTGACCCAGGGCGCCACGCCGTTCCGGCTGAACCTGCATGTGCGCGACGTGGGGCACAGCTTCATCTTCGGGCCGATCGGCGCCGGCAAGTCCACGCACCTGTGCCTGTTGGCCGCGCAGCTGCGCCGTTACCCGGGCATGTCGCTTTACTGCTTCGACAAGGGCCTGTCCATGTATGCGCTGGCGGCGGCCAGCGGCGGCGATCACTACAACATCGGCGTGGACGAGGACCGCCTGGCGTTCTGTCCGCTGCAGTTCCTGGAAACCAAGGCCGACCGATCCTGGGCGCTGGAGTGGATCGATACGATGCTTGCGCTCAACGGTCTGCAGAGCACGGCCGCGCAACGCAACGAGATCAGTGCGGCGCTCAACAGCATGCACGACAGCGGTGCGCGCACCCTGTCCGAGTTCTGCCTGACCATCCAGGACCTCGGCGTGCGCGAGGCACTGGAGCAGTACACCGGCGACGGCGCGATGGGGCACCTGCTCGATGCCGAGGACGACTCGCTGGCCCTGTCGAGCTTCACCGTGTTCGAGATCGAAGAGCTGTTCAACATGGGCGACCGCTTCGCGCTGCCGGTGCTGCTCTATCTCTTCCGGCGCATCGAGCGTTCTCTGGATGGTCGGCCCACCGCGATCATCCTGGACGAGGCATGGCTGATGCTGGGCCACCCGACGTTCCAGGCCAAGATCCGCGAGTGGCTGAAGGTGCTGCGCAAGAGCAACTGCCTGGTGCTGATGGCCACGCAGAGCCTGAGCGATGCGGTCAATTCCGGAATCCTCGATGTGATCCTGGAATCGACGGCGACCAAGATCTTCCTGCCCAACGTGCACGCACGCGATGAGGAGGCCTCCGCGCTCTACAAGCGCATGGGCCTGAATTCGCGGCAGATCGAGATTCTCGCCAGTGCCGTGCCCAAGCGCCACTACTACTACGTTTCCGAGCTTGGCCGGCGGTTGTACGACCTTGCGTTGGGACCGGTTGCCCTGGCCTTCGTGGGCGTCAGTGACCGCGAATCCATCGCCACCATCCGCGCGCTGCGCGAGCGCCACGGTGCGGACTGGATCTACGAATGGGCGCGCCTGCGCGGCTTCAACCTTCACGACTACGGAACACGGAAATGAAACGCAAAAAGAACGTCACGGTCGCCCTGCGCGCCGACGAACCCGCAAACCCCTACCTGGCGTCCCGCCGCGTGTGGAATGCCCACGTCGGCAGTCTGGTGGCCAGCCGGCGCATCTGGCAGTTGGTCGGCCTGATCGCCCTGCTGATCGTTGTCGGCTGCGTGGGCGGGCTGATCCACATCGGCAGCCAGTCGCGGTTCGTGCCCTACGTGGTGGAGGTGGACAAGCTGGGTCAGCCGCTGGCGGTCAGTGCGGCCGAGCAGGCTGCGCCTGCTGATCCGCGCGTGGTACGCGCCACGGTGGCGACCTTCATCACCGACCTGCGCACCGTCACGGCGGATGTGTCCCTGCAGCGCAGGAACATCTTCCGAGCCTATGCCGTACTGGCCAGTGGCACGGCAGCGAGCCAGAAGACCAGCGACTGGTTCAACGCCTCCAGCGGCAACAACCCCTTCAAGCGTGCGGCCACCGAGACCGTCAGCGTGCAGATCGACTCGGTGCTGCAGCAGAGCCCGCAGAACTGGCAGGTCGACTGGACCGAGACCGTGCACGACCGCGCCGGCAAGCGGACTGCAACACCGACGCGCATGCGGGCCCTGGTCAACGTGCAGGTTGCCGAGAACCCCTCCAATGCCAGCGAGCAGCAGCTTCGTGACAACCCGCTCGGCATCTATGTCACGGACTACTCCTGGTCCACCCAGCTCTGAGCGAATGCCATGAAACTTCTTCCTCTTGTCGCTGCACTGGCCCTGTTGCCGAGTGCCCATGCCCATGCCGATGAACCCGGTGTGCTCGAACAGATCATGCAGGCGCCTGCGCCCGCCCTGTCACCGCAGGCCAAGGCGGCCGTCGCGCTGGCCAGCAAATGGCAGAGCAACCCGGCCAACCGCGCCCAGCCGGTGGCGGCGCCCGATGGAGCGATCCGCTTCCTGTTCGGCGCGGGCCAGCCGACGATCGTGTGTGCGGTCATGCAGGTCTGCGATGTCGAGCTGCAGCCCGGCGAGATCGTCAACTCCGTCCACCTGGGTGACGCGGTGCGCTGGCTGGTCGAGCCTGCGCTCACCGGCAGCGGCCCGGGCGCCCTGCAGCATCTGATCATCAAGCCGCTGGATGTGGACCTGGAAACCTCGCTGGTGGTCACCACCAACCGGCGCACGTATCACCTCGGGCTTCGCTCGCACCGCACCGATTTCCTGCCGCGCGTGGGCTTCATCTATGGCGATGAGGTCGCCGCGCGCTGGGAGGCGGCCAAGCGCGTGCAGGCGCAGGAGCGCCAGGCCCGCACGATCCCGGCCACGGGCGAGTACCTGGGCAACCTGGACTTCAAGTACAGCGTCACCGGCAAGGCGCCGTGGAAGCCGCTGCGCGTCTACAACGATGGCAGGAAGACCATCATCGAGATGCCGCGCGAGATGTCGCAGACCGAGGCGCCGACCCTGATGGCGATCCGCGATTCCGGCTCCGGGCGCGGTACCGACGAGCAGGTGCTGGTGAACTATCGCGTCCAGGGTGATCGCTACATCGTGGACTCTGTGCTCGACCACGCGATCCTGATCACCGGCGTGGGCCGTGGCCAGACCAGGATCACCATCAAGAAGGAGGGCTGATCATGCGATGGGCTCCCCTGTGCGCCGTGCTGGTCGCTGCCTCCGTGGCGGCCTGCGCCGCCAGGCCGCATGCACCCCAGGCCGCTCCGCCGCAGGTGGTAAGCCTGCCGGACGCGGCCATGCTGGCCGAGGTCGCCGACGATGCGGCGACCTTGCTGCCGCGCTGGTACCCGCAGGGCGCCACGCGCTGGGTACTCAAACGCCCGGCGAACGATGCCTTCAGCGTCGCGCTGGTCGATCGCCTGCGGCGGGAGGGTTATGCCGTCCAGGAGACGGGCCCTCGCCGTGCGACCGATGAACCTGCGATGGGTGGCGTCACCCTCGATTTCATCTTCGAGCGGATGGATGACCGGTTGCATCGACTCACCCTGCGCGCCGGCTCACGCACGTTGTCGCGCGCCTACCTCCGCCACGAGGGCCGTGTCTACGCCGCCGGCGCCTGGGCCCAAGGAGAATGAACATGAACGAACATCCCATTCCGCCGAACGAGCACGTTGTCCAGGACCCGGGCAAGGGTGTCCGTCGGGTCAACAATCTGCCGCTGGTCATCATCGGGGGCGTGCTGGTGGCCTTCGTGCTGGTGATCGTGGTGGTCACCGCTTCCAAGCGGCACGCGGCGGGCAACGCCGGCCCCACCAGCAACACGCTGGCTCCGGCACCGACCGCGCTGGCCGAGCAGATCATCGGCAACACGAGTGCGGTCGAGGTAGCCCCCGATGTTGCCATGGCCACGCCGCCGGTCGAGGACGACTCCGCGCTGGCCGTGCCGATCGCCCGGGTACCGGAGCAGGCCGGGCCGCCGCTGCCGCCCACCGAAGCCGAAGACCCGCAGCTGGCACGAGCGCGTGCACTGCGCTTGCAGCAGCTGCAGCAGGCGTTGGCCGCCCGCACGGGTGTACTTGAGGCACGCAAGAACGGCACATCGGCAGCGCCTGCCGACGCTGCACCCGCTGCGTCGCCGACCCCAGACCGTCGACCCGCCGGGCGACCCAACGCCGTGGGGCAGTGGGCCCCGCCGTCGGAAGAGGGCGATGAACCCGCACGAGCAGACAACAACTACCAGCAGTTCGCTGCGGCTGGCAGAACCAACCGCTGGCAGCTGGACAGCCAAGTGGAAATGCCGCGCTCGCGCTTCACCCTCCGGGCCGGGTTCGTCATCCCCGCGGTGATGATTTCCGGTGTGAACTCCGACCTTCCCGGCCAGATCATCGGGCAGGTCAGCCAGGACGTGTATGACACCGCCACTGGCCAGCACCGCATCATTCCGCAGGGTACGCGCCTGGTCGGTTCGTACAGCGACGATGTGGCGTACGGGCAGCGCCGGGTGCTGGTCGCCTGGCAGCGGCTGGTGTTCCCCGATGGCCGTGCGATGGATATCGACTCCATGCCGGGTGTCGACGGTACCGGGTACTCGGGCATGAAGGACAAGGTCAACAACCACTACGCCCGTATTTTCGGCCAGGCCATCCTGCTCTCTGGGATCGTGGCCGGCGTCGAGCTCAGCCAGCGCGATCAATCCCCCGATGCGACCCGCCCCGACTTCAGTTCGACGATGAGTTCGTCACTGGCACGCACCCTGGGTGATGCCATGGCCCAGATGTTCCGCAAGAACCTCAGCATCGCCCCCACGCTGGAAATCCGTCCCGGGTTCCGCTTCAACGTGATGGTGGTGAAGGATCTCGATTTCGATCGCCCGTATGCGCCGTTGACCTACTGAGCGCCTCCCCCTGTCAGCGGCTGCGTCAAGCATGCGCAGCGGCTGCCTGCGGGCCGCGTCTGCGGCCTGTTTCAGCGCCCTCCGGCGCATCACCCTGGAGAAACCAACCCGATGAAAGCCAAGTACCTGTCCGCGTCTGTCGCCGCAGCGCTGGCGCTGGCGACGATGTCACCCGCCTACGCCATGATGCCGGTGTTCGATGCCGCCAACTACAGCGCCAATACCACCACCGCCGTGTCCACCACGCTCATCGCAGTGAAGATGCATGGTGTCCTGGAGGCCCTGGGCGGCGAAGGCAGTGACCGCTATGGCAAGGAGATCAACTTCTGGGACCAGAGCATCCACAACGATGAGGTCAACAACGAGTACAACGAACTGAACCAGCAGTACAACACCAAGAATCTGTATCACTCCGAGGTCAACACCAATTACCTGGTGGAGAACAACTACTACTGCAACATCGGCAGCATCGGCGAAGGTGGCGGTGACAACGGCAGTGTCTCGATGCTGGCCGATGAGGGCAGTGGCCAGGTCTGCCATGGTGAAGCGGAATCCGGCACGATCGTCATTCCGATCCCGGTCGCCTATGGCGTCGGCAAGTTCGGCGCCCATGACGAGGCGACCGCTTACATGGATCAGGCGCGTGGTGCCCTGGCGGATGTCGGCGCGCAGGACACCACACGGCTGACCACCGTCATGGACGGCAATGCGATGCAGGCCGCAGCCGTCGACAGCCAGACGGCCGACTTTGAGAACCAGTCCAAGCGGCTGAAAACGCTGGCCTCACAGGCGACCAGCAACATGGGCTCGCGCATGCAGGCGGTGTATGCGAACCAGATCGCTGCGGCCCAGACCGGCGAGATGATGCAGATGCGCGCCCTGATGCTGGCCGACCAGAACGCGCAGCTCCTGCGTGCGCAGGAAAGCGCTTCGCTGGAGGCACGTCAGTCGGCGGCTGAATCGCGGCTGCGCGCAGCCCCGGTGCTGAGCCAGACCGCAAGCCGTTCCTGGTAACCGATGCAAGCGGCCAGCGGAGCACCTGCTCCGCTGGCCGTTCCATGCGTCCCGCACTCACTCACGCAGACGAATCCATTCCATGAGCTGGTCCCGCCTTCTTCCTTTCCGTCCCGCGCTGCGCTGGCTGCTGACTGCGTTCGTGCTGCTGGCGGTGCCCGCCCTGGCATCGGCGCAGGTGGTCGACCCCTATCCCGTCGATAACCTGC
This sequence comes from Xanthomonas sp. 60, assembly GCF_011761925.1. Classification (NCBI taxonomy): domain Bacteria; kingdom Pseudomonadati; phylum Pseudomonadota; class Gammaproteobacteria; order Lysobacterales; family Lysobacteraceae; genus Xanthomonas; species Xanthomonas sp. 60. Next base: position 89,896 of record NZ_JAASQW010000007.1, read on the forward strand.
TCCAACGCTTCAACGGCGTGCTGGAGGGGTGGTCGTCGGCGGTCTATGACACGGCCGTGTGGTTGTTCTGGTCGCTGGCGGTGCTGAGCTTTACCTGGACCATGTGCATGATGGTGTTCAAGCGTGCCGATTTCGGCGAGCTGTTCGCCGAGCTGGTCCGTTTCATCGTGCTCACAGGACTGTTCTGGTGGCTGCTGCAGAGCGGCAGCGGACTGAACGGTCTCATCGACGACATCCTGACCAGCATGAAACTGATGGGAGAGCGGGCGGTCGAGAACGCCGCGCTGCGCCCCGCGAGCCTGCTGGAAAGCGCTTACCAGGTTTTCATCAGGGTCGCCCAGCAGTCTGCGGAAGAAAGCTGGAAAGACGCCGACAAACTCATCGCCATGGCATTGAGCACCCTCATCGTGGGGCTGGTCGCACTGGCCGCCGTCAGCATGATGATCATCAAGATGCTGATGTGGATCCTGGCCTACGGTGGCCTGTTCCTGCTGGGCTTCGGGGGGGCGCGCTGGACGTCGGGGATCGCCATCAACTATTACAAGCACGTGCTCGCCGTAGGCATCTCCTACTTCGTGATGCTGCTGCTCTCGGTCACTGGAGAGAGCTTCCTGCGCGAGTACAGCACCAGCGTGGTCAACAATGTCACGCTGCCCAACCTGGCGATCATGCTGGTGGCCAGCATCCTGTTGGTGGCGCTGCTGGTGCGGGTACCGCAGCTGATCGCCGCGATCGTGCTCGGTGCACGAATGGGAGGGGGCGAGGGCGGCACGTTCAGCAGTACCGTGCTTGCCACGGGCGGCTCGGCCGTAGCCAGTGGCGCCAGCCAGGCCGGCCGCGGTGCGCAGGACCTCTACAACGCCTGGCGCGCGCATCCGCCGTCCAGCCCCGCGAGCACGCAGCTGGACCATGCCATGGGTCACGCCACCGCAGCGCAGGGCGCCGGCATGGGGCCGGTGATGGGGACGCCTGTTCTCTATCCAGCCGAGGCGGCCAGCGCACCCACCTCCAGCGCATTCGCGCCTGTCCCGCTGCATCGCGCGGCTGCGCCCGCCCGTGCGTCCTCGCAGGATGCCGCTCCAGCCCCTGCGGCGGGATCCTCCGCACCCCACGCCGGCCGTATCCCGGCCGCCGCGCCTGCAGCTGCGCAAGCGCGTGACGCCCAGCGCGCCGATACGCACGACACGCCGCCCACGCGGGATCCGTCACGCACCGCTGCGCTCCGGGACGAGGGCGGTGCACCCGGCCACGCGCCAGTGGCATCGGGCGCCGCGGCCGCCACGCACCTCACCACCGGCCAGCTGGCAGCGGGCACGTCGTCGATGGAGCGCCGCATGACCGACGATGCATCCACCGCAGCGGGCGCGGAGCGCTCTGTGTTCGATTCACGCGCGCCGCAGGGTGTACACGATGCGCGCCCGTCGGCAGCGACGGGGCAGGGTGCGCGCGTCCCGGACAGCGGACAGGATCTGCGCGACGCCACGCGCGGAATGCATGCGCCGGTGTCGGCTGATGCATCACTGGAGCCCATCGCGCGGCAGGCTGGGCCGCAGGGCGATGGCGGGGCCGACGGCACGCCGCGCACGGATCCCTCGCGGCTTGCCGGCACGGTCACCTCGACCGATACGGCCTTGCGCATGGACACGCCGAACGCGGACGTGCCGCCCCTGCAGTCCGACATCACCGCAGCGCAACGCGAGGCCATGCGCCAGTCCGCCGCCAGTGCGCCGGTCGAGCCGACGGTGGACCGCGCGATGCCGCTTGACGGGGTGCGCAGCGCGTCCCTCACCGACCGGGTGCACGCCGAGGCGACCGATATGCGGAGCGAGACGGTTCTCGATCGCGGCGCGACCTCCCACGGGGCTGGAAGTGCACGGGTGGAGAGTCCGGCCCCTGGGCGGGTACAGGACCCGGCCCACACCCAGGTTGAAGGGCCTCTCCAAAGCCCAACCCAGACGCCGCCGTTGCAGCCGCAGATCGTGAAGGATCCGGCGGGCACGCCCCCTGTGCTGGACGCTGGCGCCGCCTCGCCCAGGTTCGAGGCAGGCGCGGGCGCAACCCAGCGGGCGGCCCCTGCACAGCACACCGTCCCCCTGGGCACGCCATCGGTCGAGGCGACCGCGCCGGCGACGGTCGGGGCCGGAGAGAAGGCCGTGGTTGATGGCCGTGTCGCCGCGCCGGAGGCGGGCGCTGTCAGGCCGGCCGACATGCCAGCCACAGCCGCTGCAGCGCCGGTATCGAACGTTTCGCAGCGCCCGCCTGACCCTGCCGTTGCGCCCAGCCGGGGGACTGATGTGACCGCCGCAGAGCGCGTGCGCACCGCCGACACAGACGCTTCCCGCAGCGGTGCGTCGATCCCTGCGCAGCCGGTGGTCACCCCATCAACAGGGGCGGCGGCGCCGGCCGACGCGGCGGGCCATCGCCCTGGCATGGGTCATCCACAGCCCGCTGGCGCGTCCGCCCAGCTCGCGCCCGATGCCGGTACCTCGAGCCCCACCACCGCAGCACCGGGCACCCCGTCGACGGCGCAGGCCGCAGCAGACCGGCCGTCAGGCGACGCTGTGGTCACCTCAAGCGGAACTCAGGCGCGTGGTGGTGTCACCCCCTGGGCAGCAGCCCGGCACGACGCGGGGCCCGCCGTCGGCCCCCCCGCGGCGGACCGCGTGGACACGCCCGACGCATCCGTGTCCGGAGCGGCTTCGTCACGCACGGAGGCCGGTCACGCAGCCCCGGCAGCCGGACCCGGTGGGCGCGCGGCAGCGCAACCGCAGACCCCGGGCGCCAGCATGCCGCGCCCGCCAGCGGGTGCATCTGACCTGCACCCGCTCACGCCTGCACCTGACCAGGGCGACGATGATGATCGCTGACCTTCCGCCGCAGATCGAAGAGCGCGTCGTCTGTTCGGTCACCGCGGCGATGAAATACCAGATCCCCGCGAACATCCTGCTTGCCGTGGCCGAGCAGGAGGGCGGCAAGCCCGGGCAATGGGTGCGCAACAGCAATGGCACGTTCGATGTCGGCGCCATGCAGTTCAATACCGCATACCTCAAGGAGCTGGCCCGGCACGGGATCGACGCCTCGCACGTGGCGGCCGAGGGCTGCTATCCCTATGAGCTGGCGGCGTGGCGCCTGCGCGGCCACCTGCGCCAGGACAGCGGCGACGTGTGGACACGCGCCGCCAACTACCACTCGCGCACCCCTGTCCACAACCACCGCTACCGGGCCCAGCTCATCCGGCGTGCCGCACGCTGGAGCACCTGGCTGGAAAAAAACTTCCCGACCTATGTGATGGACGCTGCCCCCGCGCGTCGGGTCGGCGCGCGTTCCTCCATGACCAACCGAGACTGAGATGATGAGACTTGATATCCGCGCGGCAACCTGCTGCCTCCTGTTGGCCGCGCCCATTGCAAGCATGGCGGCCGACTGCAGGCCGCGCAGAGATGTGGACTACAGCCTCGCTGGCGATGGCGTCAATGAGATTCCGGTCAAGCAGAATCTTCCCGTTGGCGCGCTCATCAAGGAGGTGAGCATGCCTGGGGATGGCACCATCGTGGCAGCCGTGTGCAGCGGTCTTACGGTCATTGATCGCGCGTACGTGGGTCTTTCTGCGTCCGAAGTGCCAGACGTCTATCGTTCGCCGCTTGCCGGTGTGGGCATCAAGATCGAGTGGACCTCGCCGGAAGGGAACAGGTCCGCTTTTCCATTCCGGACGGAAGTGGAACAGGACGATACCTATGACATCGCCAACACCGGCGTGATCACCGTTGGTTTCTACCGGATCGCTGGCGACTTCACCGGAGGCGTGATTTCGCCGGGCGCTCCGTTGCAGGTGGCCCGGGTGAACGTCGACACCATCAATGCCATGCGTGTGCTCATGACCAATGTTGCCTTCCGTCAGTCCACCTGTTCCATCACCACCCGTTCGTTGAACCAGACGGTGACGCTGGGCCGGCACACGGCGCGTGACTTCACTGACGGCGCGGGGCCCTGGCGGGACTTCTCGCTGGAGTCTGAAACCTGCGATCTCGATAACTTCAGTGAGGCGCGCTTCACGTTCTCAGGCGAAACGCCGGACGGTTATCCCAACCTGTTTGCGATCGATTCCGGCGCAACGGCGGCACGTGGCGTCGCGGTGCAGTTGAAGGTGCGCGATGGTGAGCTGATCGAGCCGGAGCAGCTGGTGACCACGCCTGCCGTTGCCGAGGGCGCCCGCTACGATTTCCAGGCCCGCTACATGCGCACGCGCGATGCGCTGGGCAGTGGCGTGGGCAACAGCACCATCACCGTCAACGTGACGTATGACTGACCTGGGCGCGGCAGCGGCCATGACGCGGCATCGTCCGCGTCGTCGCGCACTGGTGGCAACGGCCTGCGTGGTGGCCGCGATCGGTCCGTTGCTGGGCCTGTTGGGCGCGCGCATCAACACCACGCCCAGCCTTGCCTACGGCGTGTACTGGGTGACCGATGCGGCGCCGCAGGTCGGGCGTTACATCACGTTCTGCCCGCCGCTGGACGATGCGGTCTTCGCGATGGCGCAGGCGCGGGGCTATCTCAAGCGTGGCCCGTGCGCGGGACAGGTGCGCCCGCTGCTCAAGCGGGTGCTGGCCGGGCCCGGTGACCGGGTGGCGGTCGTTGAAGAAGGGGTGCGGGTCAATGGCGTGCTGCTCGACCACAGCCGTCCCAACCGCCGTGATTTCCAGGGACGGGCATTGCCCGCGCTGCACGTGGACGAACGCACGCTGCACGACGACGAACTGCTCGTGATGTCCGACACCAACGACCTTTCGTTCGACTCGCGTTACTACGGCCCCATCCCACGCAGCCTCGTGCGCGATGTCATACGCCCGGTGATCACCTGGCAGGCGATGTACTGATCCGGTGGCTGATCCGGCCTCGGAAAATGGTTAGGTGATTTAGGGGGCGCCCCAGATACCTCGTGCAGGCATCTACGGATAATCAGCCTGCCGCACCAAACGCGGGGTTGGCGTTGCCGCATCGATCCGATGCGGTGATTTTAGGATTTAAATCAAACATGCAATGGAGTAACAGAATGAAGAATGTCGGTATCTCGACCGTCCTGGTCGCCGCCCTGGGCCTGGCCGCTTCGCAGTCGGCCTTCGCCGAGAACGATGGCCAGATCAAGATCGAAGGCAGCGTTGTCGCCGTGACCTGCACCATCGACGGCCAGGCCCCAGGCAATGGTGACATCGAAAAGCTCGTCGACCTGCGCGGCATCAGCGTGGCGCTGCTGGATGAAGCTGGCAAGACCGGCGGTGACAAGGCCTTCACCTTCCGTATCGGCGCGGCCGGCGAAACCACCTGCGAGAATGATCGTACCGCCTTCGTGCGCTTCGATCCGGCCAGCCCGGCGATCGATTTCGCCACCGGCGGCCTGCGCAACACCACCACCGACAATACGGCTGCCGGCAACGTGCAGGTCGAACTGGCCAACATCGACGGCGTTGCGATCGACCTGGGCAACGACGATTCGGCGGGCTACCCGATTGCCAACAACCAGACCAGCATTCCGCTGATCGCCCGCCTGAAGGCGACCGGTGGTGCCGCGACGGCCGGTCTGGTGACGTCGGCTGTCGGCTTCACCGTCGTCTACGAATGATGCACGTGCTGCACCCCCTCGCCTGAGGTGCACGACGGGGCGATCACCTGATGATCGTCCCGTCATCTGAGGAAACAAGTCAAATGATGTCGATGCGAATGATGGTGGTGGCCGCGTTGCTGGCCATCGCAGGTGCGGCACACAGCAAGGTCGTGATCCATGGCACCCGCGTGGTGTATCCGGCGCAGGAGCGCGAAGTGCCGGTGCGCTTGAGCAACCTGGCCGAAGACGCGCCGAGCGTGCTGCAGGTCTGGCTGGATGATGGCGATGTCGAATCAACGCCGGACAAGGTGGAAGTGCCTTTCGTGGTCACCCCGCCGGTGTTCCGCATGGATCCCGGGGCGGGACAGACGCTGCGCCTGTCCTACACGGGCGAGCCCCTGCCGCAGGACCGCGAAAGCCTGTTCTGGCTCAACGTTCTGGAAGTGCCGCCGGTGCAGAAAGGGGAGGGCGCGGAAGGGGAGGAGCTGGTGGCGCAGCTGCAGTTTGCCTACCGTACCCGTCTGAAGACGTTTTTCCGTCCCAAGGGGCTGGTCCCCGAAGCGAGCGAGGCGCCGGCCGCACTGCGCTGGTCGCTGCTGCCTGCCGCCGCTGGCCGCCCGGCCCGCCTGCAGGTATACAACCCCACGCCTTACTACGTCTCCCTGTCCAAGGTGAGCCTGGTCGATGCGCAGACCCGCTTCGAACGCAAGCGCGCCTCGCAGGCCAACGAGGGCATGGTCGCCCCGCGCAGCTCGCTGGAAATCGAGCTCCAGGGTGCTGTCGGCCCTGTCAGCAGCACCGCGCGCGTGGAGATGGTCACCATCGGTGATTACGGCAACCGCGTCGAATCCAGTGCCGCGCTGGTGCCTGCCGGCGGGTGATCCGCTCGTTCCGGCAAGCCGGCTGCCCTGAGTTTCTCCTTTCAATCATCCGTCATGGAGGTCGCCCGTCGGCCTCCATGGCCGGGCGACGCCTGCGCGTGCGCCCATGCCATGGATCCAGAACATGCGTGTCCCCTCCAGTATGCAGGCGCCAAGCGCACACGGATGCCGTGTGACCGTGCTTGCGGCGGCCATCGTCAACGCCTGCTGCGCACTCCCGGCGCTGGCCCAAGAGTCCGAACGGCCCCAGAGCGTCGAGTTCCAGTCCGGTGTGTTTCCCGGCAGCCCGCGTATCGATCTGTCGCGTTTCAACCATGGCAATGTCGTGCTTCCCGGCACGTATTCTGCCGATACCACGGTCAATGGACAGCCCAGCGGTACGCTGCAGGTGCGCTTCGAGGACGTAGCGGGCCAGTCCACACTGTGCGTCGACCGCGCCCTGCTGGAACGCTTTGGCGTCGATCTGGCGCGGATGGACGAAGAGCTGCTTGCCAACGGAGAGATCGCCGCTGCGGACGATTCGGCCGGATGCCGCGGTATCGAGGGGTGGATCGCAGGCGCATCGGCACAGTTCGATTCTGGCGAACTCACCCTGAACGTCCAGATCCCGCAGATCTTCATGTCGCGGCGCCCGCGTGACTTCGTACCCGTCGAGCAGCTCGACGCCGGTGAGACCGTCGGGCTGCTGGGCTACAGCGCCAACCTCTATGAGACACGCGTGAACGGGGCCGCAGCGCAGCGTACGTTCGTGGGCCTGCGAGCGGGCATCAACGCGGGTGGCTGGCTGTTGCGCCACCAGGGCGCGCTGACCTGGTCCGACCAGGAGGGACATACCTACCAGTCCAGCAGTACCTATGCACAGCGCGACATCGACAGCCTGCAGTCCCAGCTGGTCGTGGGCCAGCTCTACACGCGGGGCGACCTGTTCGGGAGCGTAAGGCTGCAGGGCGCCGAGCTGGCGACCGACGACCGCATGCTGCCGCAGTCGATGACCGGTTTTGCGCCGGTGGTGCGGGGCGTGGCCGAGACCAACGCCCTGGTACGGATCCTCCAGCGTGGGGTGGTGTTGCGGGAACTGACCGTGGCACCGGGTCCATTCGAGGTCGACGATCTGTATGCCATCGGTTACGGCGGTGACCTGCAGGTCGTCGTGCGCGAGGCGGATGGACGCGAACGCAGTTTCGAGGTCCCCTACTCGGGTTCGACGCGGTTGCTGCGGCCGGGCTATTCGCGGTACGCGGTCAGCGCCGGACGTGCCGACCCGGTCAACCATGATTACCAGCCCTACGTCATCCAGGGGCAGGTGCAGCGCGGCCTGAGCAACGCGGTCACCGGCTACGCCGGCGCGCTCAAGAGCGAGCACTACCTGGCGGCGCAGATCGGTGCGGCGGTCAACACACCGGTGGGCGCGCTCTCGTTGGATCTGACCCAGGCCAGGCTGGACCTTGCCGGTGATGACCTCGACGGCCAGAGCGTGCAGCTGCGCTACACCAAGCAGCTGCCACGCAGCGGCACCAACTTCACCCTGGGCGCTTACCGCTACTCCACCCAAGGGTACGTGGACATCAACCAGGCCCTGCGGCTGAAGGCCCAGGACCAGGGCCAGAACGGTTCGCGCAGCGTGGACCGCTTCCGCAGTCGATTTGAAGCGAACATCAACCAGACGCTGGGTGCCCGGGGCGGCACGCTGTATGCCAGCGCGTCCAGCCAGGACTACTGGAACCGCAACGACAGCACGCTCAGCTACACCCTCGGCTATTCCAACCGGTACCAGGACATCGGTTACAGCCTGAGCGCGCAACGCTCGCGCCAGCTGCTGACCGGGCGCACGGACAACGAAGTCAGCCTCACCGTGTCGATGCCTCTGGGCCCCTCCCCGCGTGCTCCCACGCTCAACTCCACCGTGCGCAGGGATCGCCATGGCGATCTCGGCGGCACCGTCAATGTCTCCGGCAGGGCGGGTGCCAACGACGAATTCAATTACGGTCTCAACGCCAGCCACAACAGCAGTGGCTCTTCGGCGGGCGGCAACCTGCAGTACAAGGGCCGGATCGCCACCGTGGCCGGCAGTGTGTCCACCGGCAACGGCTATCGCAGCACGTCGCTGGATGCCAATGGCGGGATGGTCTTCCACGCCGGCGGGATCACTGCCGGGCCGGTGCTCGGACAGACCATGGCCCTGGTGCATGCGCCCGGTGCGGAAGGCGCGCTGCTGAGCAATGGCGACGGTGCGCGGGTGGACAAGCGCGGCTTCGCGCTGGCCGCCAACCTTCAGCCTTACCGGTTCAATACCGTGGAGCTCGATCCGCGCGGACTGGACGAGGACGTGCTGCTGAAGACCACCACCACCGTGACCGCGCCGCGCGACGGCGCGGTGGTCAAGCTGGATTTTGAAACCGATACCGCACGTTCCGTACTGATCCGCGCACGCCAGGCGGACGGCGCGACGCTGCCCTTCGCCGCCGGCGTGTACGACGAGCACGGCAACGAGGTCGGCAACGTCGGTCAGGGCAGCCGTCTGCAGTTACGCAGCGACGAGGAAAACGGGCTGGTGACTGTGCGCTGGGGCAATGACGCCGATCAGCAGTGCCAGGTGTCCTACCAGCTGCCGCCGCGGGTTGCCGGCCGGGCCCGTGGCCCGGAGGTGATCGACCAGGCGGTGTGCCATCGCGCGCCGTGGGTGGCCGGTGGCCGCACGGACGGCAACCGGGTGTCCGGGCTGGGGCCGAAGCCCGCCGGTGCCGGCGCGGGCGCCGGACTGGGCACGACGCGCGTGCAGGCGCCGGCGCTGCCCTGATGACCGCCCACCCCTCGTCCACTGCCGTGGCCACCCAAAGGAATCAACCGATGCGCGCTTTCCCCACCGTCCCCCGCCTGCTCGCCGTTGCCGTGCACGGGTCTTTGTTCGCCACGATGTGCACGCCCGCATTCGCGGCGCAGGTGGTCGCCGACGGCACCACGATCACCCTGCCACCCGGCACCTACACCAATGACAGCGGTTTCGGGCCGGACGCCTCCGTGCTGAGAGCACTGCGCGGTGGCACGCTGACCACGGACATGGGCACGGCGGTCAATGCGTTCAACTACGGCGTCAATGCCGCTTGGGCCGAAGGGGCCGGCAGCCGCATCACGCTCGGTGCCGGTGTGCTGGATGTCCGCGGCGACTATTCCGCTGGCCTGGTGGCCAGTGACGGCGGCACGATCGAAGCCGACCGGGTGGTCATCGACAAGCGCGGCTTCGGCCAGGGCATTTCGGTGGAAGGCGCGGGCAGCCAGGCGCGCCTGAGCACCGGCGTCATCACCACGCACGCCGACGACAGCGACGGCGTGCTGGCCATGTCGGGCGGCACGGCGGAGGTGGTGGACTCGCGCATCACCACGCATGGCCGCGGCTCCAATGGGGTCAACGCCAACCGGGGCGACCCGTCGGTGCGCCTGGACAACGTGGAGGTCGTTACGACTGGCGACGTTGCAACGGGTGTGTGGTCGTTGTCCGACGGCGACGTTCGCATCCAGGGCGGTGCGCTGTCGACCTCGGGCAATCGCTCGCCTGGCGCGGATTTCCGCGGCGGCACTGCCGCTCTGGAAGGCACGCGCATCAGCACCGGGGGGCTCGGTTCGCATGCCCTGGTCGCCCAGCGCGAAGCGGGCACGCCGGCACAGGTGGCCGGCGCCGGCCTGCAGATTGAAACGCGCGGCACCGCGGCCGCCGGTGTGGTGGTCCGTTCGGGCGCACAGGCGGACCTGGTGGACGGGAGCATCACCACGCAGGGCGCCCAGGCCCACGCAATGCTGCTCTCCGGCCAGGACAGCCGGCTGCATATCGGGGCGAGCTCGGTGCAGGCGCAGGGCGAAGGTGCCCGTGCGTTGCAGGCGGCTGGCGGCAGCTTCGTGATGGAGGGCGGCACGTTGCAGAGCGCGGGTGATGCGCTCATCGGCGTGACGGGCCCGGTGCAGCTGTCATTCCAGCAGGGCGCGCAGCTTGGCGATGGCAGCGTCCCGCTGCTCGGCCTCGAAGCAGGCGCCTCCGGTGCGGTCGACCTGGTGCTGGCTGGGCAGACCCGTGCGCACGGCGACATCATCCGTTTCGGCGACAACGCACAGGGCATCGCCCAGGGACTGAATGTCACCCTGCAGTCCGGTGCGCAGTGGCAGGGCAGCACCTCCGTGGTGGATCGACTGCGGCTGGGTGACCGTGCGCTGTGGACGCTCCATGGCGATGCACGCGTGGGCGAGCTGGCGCTGCAGGGCGGCACGATCGCCTTTGCCCAGAGAGACGGCTCGGCGTTCAGCACCCTCACGGTCGACGGCGATTATCACGCCGACGACGGCCTGGTGCTGCTCAATACCCGCCTGGAAGGTGATGGGGCGCCCAGCGACCGGCTGCACGTCAGGGGCAACACCTCCGGTACCACGCGACTGGCGGTGAACAGCGTCGGCGACAGCGCCCGGACGGTATCCGATGGCATCGAAGTGGTCACCGTGGATGGCCGTTCCGACGGCGTGTTCTCGTTGCAGGGGCGCGCGGTTGCCGGCACGCAGGAGTACTTCCTGCACAAAGGCCCGCTGCAGTCCGCCGACGATGGCAACTGGTATCTGCGCTCCGCGTTGCCGGACGGCCCGGACCCGGAAACGCCGGATCCCGGCACCGGGCCGGACCCTGAAACGCCTGACCCCGGCGCGGGCCCGGATCCGGTGACGCCCGATCCCGATCCCGGCGTTGGTCCTGGCCCCGATCCCGATCCTGGCCCTGGCCTTGTGCCGGTCCTGCGTCCGGAGCCCGGGGTGTACTGGGCCAACCAGAACTCGGTGATGGCCATGTTCCAGCACCGGCTGCAGGACCGCATGGGCGGACGCCTGCCCTATCCCGGCTTCGAGCGCAAAGGCGCGTGGGGCCGTGTGAGCCAGCAACAGGATTACCACGACCGGCAGTCGGGGCAGCTGGATATCGCCACCCATCGGAGCGTGCTGCAGACTGGCACCGAGTTGTATGGCACCGACAGCGGCCGGGTCGGCGTGATGTTCGGGCACGGTACCTCGCGGACGCGTTCCCGTTCCCTCACCAGCGGCTATACCGCCAGTGGCGAGGTGGAAGGTGCTGCGGCGGGGCTGTACGGGACCTGGTTCGATCCTGCCGAAGACCAGAGCGGCTTCCAGCTCGACACATGGCTGCAGTGGGCCGAGTTCCGCCAACAGGTGCGTGGCACCGGGCTGGCCGTCGAACGCATGCGTTCACGCAGCGCGTCGGCGTCGGTGGAGATCGGCTACGCCGTTCCATTCCAGATCGGTGACTACCGCACGCTGTACGTGGAACCGCAGCTGCAGCTGACCTATGCCGACTACCACGCCAAGCGGCACGTGGAACAGAACGGCACGGTGGTGACGGCCCATGGTGCGGGCGGGCTGACCAGCCGGGTGGGACTGCGCCTGTATGGACGCAGCGGTACCCCGGATGCGCATCTGCAGCAGCATTACTGGGTGCAGCCCTACCTGACCTTCGGCTTCATCAACAACAGCCAGTCACGTGACGCCCTGCGGTTCGATGGCACGCCGTGGCCTGGCAGCTCCGGCGCAAAGCAGCTTGAAGGCAAGCTGGGCGTGCAGCTGCAGCTGGGTGCGCGCACGATGGGCTGGGGCGAGTTCGGACTGCAGAATGGCGATGGCCGCTACCATGGGGTCGGCGGTCAGATCGGTCTGCGGCACAACTGGTAATGACGGCGGACAAGGGAGGCGGCACGGTGCACGCCTCCCGCTCAATCGCGCAGCAGCAGCTCGCGCATGCGGAACAGTTCGCTGTCATTGCCGATTCCCAGTTTGCGGAAGGCGGCCTGCTTCTGCGTGCTGATGGTATTGCTGCTGCGGGAAAACTTGCCGGCGATCTGGGCCACGCTCAGACCGTCGAGGCAGCAGCGCAGCACTTCCTGCTCGCGTGGGGACAGCATGGCACCGGCAAAGCGGTTGGCCGGCGGTGCAGCATCGGCGTTGCGCGTACTGCCTGCGGGGTGACGGTAGCGCAGGCTGTCGCCGGAAAACTCGGCCAGTCGCAAGGCCATGTCCCGGCACAGGTGGATCTGGCCGCGCGCGACGACCCGCACCGCCTCCACCAGGCCGTCCAACGGTTGGCCCTTGCCGAGGAACCCGTGCGCGCCGGCCTGCAGCACCAGTGAGGCGGTGGCCGGTGTGTACTGCGATGTCAGTACCAGCACCCGCGTCGACGGCGACCGGCTCTTGATCAGGCGGATGAGGTGGACGCCATCGATGTCACTGGGACCGAGAACGAAATCGGTGATGACCAGATCGATGGGACTGGAGGCGAGCATGCCGAGCAGCTGGCGACTGTTGGAGCAGTAGCCCACCACCTCGATGTCGGTCTCGCGCGCGAGTCGAAGGCCCAGGCCGTGCTGGATGATCTCGTGATCGTCGACGATCACCACGTGCTGCTTCTTTTCAGGGGAGAGATGCATGGGGAGGTCCTTGAAACGACAGGGCGCATTGTTCCAAAGCGTGTCCGCATAAGCAGTACGACAACTTGAAACCTTTCAGTCATGGTCCCCCCGCAGGCCCCGGGTGCCCTCTAACTGGATGGACAGAAGTGACGTTGCGTGGCATCCGCATGACGCGTTCGATCAGGACGCAGGTTGGCACGCATTTTCGATTGTCCGGAGTGTCGCTGTAATTCGAAATTGTTCTATTTTTCAGCCCTCGACGACCATGTCGTGCCCGGAGGCATCGCGCGTGCGGTGGGGCGGGCGGATGGGTGGAAGAAGGCGGAGGCCAGTGGGCTTGTGACGTAACAGGCTCATCCTGTGGGCGCCAGGTATGCGCAGGCGCGGGATATCCAGCTCGAAACCATCGATTGGTCCACAAAAATTATCCGCAGGGCTGGCGCGCGACAGCGCCTGCTCAACAGGCTCTCCGGGCGATGTCCATCACCCCTCAGGAAAAGAGCGCACGCATGCCCGACTATCTGATTCCGTCCCTGCGTTTGGTATGGCCCGAGCCCGGCGGCATGGAGGCCGTCATTCCGCGGCTGCAACGGATGGAATGCGGTGTCCAGGCTGCCGCCTGGGACGCAGTGCCCCCTGGCGCATCGCTCGGTCCGCGTTACCGCGCACGCCCGTTCGATTACCAGGCCGAGTTGGCACACACAGTTGCCGAATCACCCTGTGCAGTGGAAACGCTGGATGCGGAGGTGGCGCGCTTCTTCCGCGGAGCGATCCGTCCCGGCTCGGACCACGCCCTGTTCAACATGGTGCCGCAGCCGGATCCGGACGTCACCGCTGCGGCGATGATGTCCCTGGTGCACAACACCAACTGCCTGATGGACGCCTTCGGTGGCGAAGGCCTGCTGGTCGAGCAACAGGTCGCACGGGTGATCGGTTGCTGGGTGCACTGGCCGCAGGCCATGGGAATCTCCTGCAGCGGCGGGAAGATGACCTTGTTCTACGCGATCCGCAACGCGATCGGGCAGCGCTGGCCAGAGATGCGCAGGCAGGGGGTCGACCGCGATGTCCAGGTTCTCTGCAGCATGGGAGCGCATTACTGCGTGGAGCATGTGGCGAGCCTGGCAGGCATCGGCGCTGACAACTGCATCCGCGTGGCCGCCGATGCATCAGGCGGCATGTGCCCACTGGCGCTGCGGGCCGCTCTCCAGCACGCGCACGACAGCGGCAAGCGGGTGGCGGCCATCATCTGCTGCGGTGGCACGACCGTGGGCTTCGCCTGCGACGACACGTGCGCGGTCCTTGCCGCCGTTGATTCACATCTCGCAGCGAACCCCGGCGCGGTGCGGCCCCTGCTGCATCTGGACAGCGTGATCGGCTGGCTGTACTTCACCTGCATGGCACCGGTGCCGTTCGAACCTTCAGGCCCGGCCAGCCTGGCCCGTGCGGGGGCGCGCAACCGCGTGGCGCGCGTGGTGGAGCGGTTGGCGGGGATCGCATCGTTCGACTCGCTGGGGGTGGATTTCCACAAGAACGGACTGGCGCCCTATGCCAGCAGCTTCTTCGTTGCCAGGGACACCGCCTTCATGGATGCGCTGGGGCAGGGCGACCATGCCTACGGCGCGGCCGACTTCCGCTTCGGTCAGTTCCGCGCGTACCGGTACACCGTGGAGAATTCGCGCGCCGGCAACGGAATACTGGCCGCCTGGATCAGTCTGAAGAAGTTCGGCCGGCACGGGCTGGCCGACTACCTGTGGACGCTGCAGGCGGCCCGCGACGAGCTTGAGAAGGCCATGCTCAGACAGGGCAGCTTCCGCCAGCTCAATGCAGCGAGCTGCGGCTGGGAGATGGTGTTCGCGATCGATTTTCCGGACGATCTGATGGCCCGTGGCAACTCGCCGGGCACTGTCGCCATGGCGTTCATGCAGGCCTGCTGGGACCGCACCCAGAGGGGTGAGGACTTCCCGCTGTTCAGCATCGTGCCGGGCTTTCTCGCGCCAGGCCAGCAGGCCGTTCACCACAACGCGTTCCTGATCTACCCGATGCGTCCGCTGGGCGTGGAGAACTGGATGCGTATCCTGGACCGCATTGCCGCCCAGCGCGATGCATTCGTGCGCGAGGTCCGCGCGGGCCAGCTCTGCTGCCAGGCAGGAGGCGGGAATGAAAAGCCCATCCGTTGATGCCTTCGCGTGGCTGGCCGAGCTGGTGGCGCGCTATACGACCCGGCTGCGCGCCGAGCCCAACCTGCCTTCGCTGATCGATCTGTCGATCGGCAACCCGGACATCGGCCCGGCACCGGCGTGGGCCACGCGGCTCGCAGCGGCCGTACGCAATCCCGAGCTGCATGGCTACGGTGAGTTCCGCCCTGACATCCAGCGCGCCCTGCGGGCGGCGTTCCTGCGCTACATCCTGCGACGACATCCGGTCGCTTCGGGTATGCCGGAGCTGGATGCCGATGCGCACGTCGTCGAACTGCTGGGGTCCAAGGAGGGCATCCACCACCTGCTGTCCACGCTGCTGGCCAGGGAGGACGTGCTGCTGCTGCCCGCGCCTTCGTATACCGTCTACCGCAGCTGCGCCGAACAGCTGGGCGCGGCGGTCGAATACTTTCCCTGCGATGCGCAGGGCCAGCCGGACTGCGCGCGGATCAGCGCACGACAGCTGCGGCGGGCCAGGGCGTTGGCCGTGTGTTCGCCGAACAACCCGACGGGCGTGGCACTGTCTTCGGCGACCCTGGATGCACTGGTCGACTTCACGGCCCGCCATGGGCTGGCCCTCATCGTGGATCGTGCCTATGCCGAGATCGTGGCGACGGGGCGATGCGTGATGCCGCAGGACAGCGCGTTGCTGCGCGCGGGCGCCCTGGAGCACGTGGTGGAGCTGCACAGCCTGAGCAAGTCCTGCGGTATCGCAGGATGGCGCATCGGGTTCGCGCTCGGTGCCTCCTCCCTGCTTGCGCCCTTGCGCGCGATGAAGCGCAATGCCGATTTTGGTGGCTACCTGCCGCTGCAACAGGTCGCCACGTCGATGCTGGACCAGCTGGAGAACATCGCAGCCATCAACAGTGCCCGCTACTGCAGCCGTCTGGACGGTTTCGCGGCCGCGATGCGTGCGACGGGCTGGCCGATGCACGCCCCCGACGGCGGGTTCTTCCTCTGGGCCACGCTGCCGCCCCCTTATGCCAGCGACGACCTGCGGTTCGTGCAGGCGCTGGTCGATGCGACGGGGGTCCTGGTAGCACCGGGCAGCGGTTTCGGCCCGGGTGGGGCAGGGCATGTGCGGATCGCGATGGTGCAGCCCCCCGCCCTGCTGGATGAAGCCGTCAGCCGGATCGGCGCGTGGCGGACCTCGGCAGGTGCCGGCTGACCGCCCAAGTTCGTAGTTATTGGATTCAGTTGGCCTGGGACCCGCCGTGATACTGGCGTCATGGACCTCCATCCGCTCCGGCTGCGCGACCTGGCTGCCCCCGACCCCCGCCCTGTGCAGGTCAAGGGGCGGGGCGGCGCGCGCTGGCTGGGGCCCGGACTGGTGGCGGCCTGCACGACACGCCGCGGGGATCCCCAGCAGACGGCGCCTGCCGACGATGCGGCCCAGCCGTTGGCTGCAGCGCAGGCAGTGACCCCCGCTGCGGCAGCGGGAGATGGACCTGCTCCGGCCGTCGTGCGCCCCGCCGCTCAGCCGTCGCTCTCCGCGCCGTGCTGCGCGGCCCACGCCGCGTCACCGGGGGACGTACCCGTTGCGCAGCGTGCCGGCCTCGGAGACGTGCCGGCCGCACCCGGGACCACCGCGCGCACGGCCGGCACGCAGCACGCCGCTGCCGGGCTCCCGGCACCGGTTGAAGACGCTGCATCGCAGCGGGTCCTGGCGGGCATGCCCGGTTGGCCGTTTGCCGAAACGACGATGGTGGTTGCCTCGCTGGTCGGTGCCTTGCTGCACGGTCGTCGTCACCCGCGCAACGGTGGCCTGGCGCAGCGCCGACGTGGCGCGGTGGTGCCTCGCCGGGAGCCCGTGCTGGCCGCGCCAACCCACGCGCCATCGTGTCCTTCACCTGCCCCCCTTGTGCCTGTCCCGCTGGAGAAACCCGTGGACCGTCCTGCGCCCTCTGTGACCCCGCCCGCCTTCCCCGGCCATCAATGGGCACTGGCGCCGGTCGATGCGACCGCCTGGACGGAATGGCTGAACCAGCCGCCCGTGGCGCTGAGCCTGGACACCGTGCGGCACGCAGGGGCGGCGATGGGGGCGGTCACCGCGCCATCCCCGCCCGTGCAGGAGGGGGTGCCGCAGCAGGCCGCCGTGCTGTCTGCCGATCCATTGACGCACCTGCGGGCCGTGCTTCGGGACGCGGGCGGGGAGGGCCTGGTGCTGCGTCCCGGGGTTGCCTCGGCTGCCCCGATCCTGCACGCCGACACCCTGCCGCTGCCCCTGCCCGTGGTGGACCGCCTGTGGAAGGCAATGGCCGAGGTCCCCGATTCGAATCTCGCGCGCTGGGTATGGGTGCAGGTGCTGTCCCTCGGCGGCTTCCAGCTGGACGGGATGGATGCCGCGCACGTGCGCAGCGAAGCGATCGGGCTGACCTGCATCGATGCTGGAGCGGACGACGAGATACCCACGCTGGCGGACTGGGAGGCCTTGCGTCTGCGCCTGCATCTGTCCGGACTTGAAGCGCAGGGTACGGCGGCGCGCCTGCTGCATCTGTCGCGCCTGCGGACACTGCACGCGGGGTTGACCCGGCGCGATGCCGCGCCTGTCCGGCAGGCCTGGCTGGAGGTGCTGCTGTTCTGGGCGGACCAGCAGCAGGGCCCGGCCGCGCTGGCACGGCTGGCTGAAGCCGAACAGGTCTGCAGGCAGCTGTGCGAGGCCGGACTTTCCGTGGAACACACCCACCCGCTGCTGGTCGAAGTCCTGCTGCGGCGTGCACGCCTGGAGCGCGGTGGGCGACGCGCAGCCACGCTGCAGCAGGCGACCCAGCTTGCCAGCGAGGCCTATGCGCAGTGCCCCCAGCCACAGGTGGCGCTCGCCGTCGCCGGCGTTGCCCTGGCCCGCGCCGGCCTGGCACCGGCCGACGCCGCCTACACGCTGATCGAGCAGGCGCTCGAACATGCCTTCATCGCCAGTACCGATGCCACCTGCCTGCCCGCGGCGCTGCAGCTGCGGCTGGCCGCCCAGCTGGCCTATGAGTCGCTGCCCGACGTGGACGTGCCCGCGGGCACTACCGAGACGCTGTGCGGACAGCTGCAGCGCGTGCCTTGCCTGCCGGCCGAGGCGTGGAACCACATCGTCGTCCTGTATGCGCGGCACGGCCGGTTCCAGCAGGCCTGTCTCGCAGCAGCCGAAGCCGCGCACCGGGGCGCCATGTCACCTGCGCTCATGCAGGCGTGGGAACAGGCAGCGCACGCCTGGGCGCAGGACGCCACCACCGAAGCGCAGCGCGCGGCGTGGCAGGAAAACGCACGCCTCCGCCAGCACATCCTTTCGTCACTCTGACCCTCCCAACACAGGAACCGCCATGAACACCTCCACGATGTCTCCGGACCACGCCACGCCGTTCTGGTCGACGCGCTATGGACTGGTGAAATCCATTGCCGCGGGCAATCCCGCCGCCCGCTCGCTCAGGCAGTACGGTGAGTGGGCGGAAAAGGAGATCGACCTGCTGGGCAGCTGGATCCAGGAAGGCCAGCATGTGCTCGAAGTCGGTGGAGAATACGGCGCCCACACGCTCTGGCTGGCCCAGGCGGTCGGTGCGGAGGGGCAGGTGCACGTCGCCGAGCCCTGCCGGCTCGCGTTCCAGCTGCTGTGCGCCAACGTGGCCATCAACGGGCTGGACAATGTCTACACGCACGCGCGCTGGCTGGGCCGGGAAGACGCTGAAGTCGCGGCCCACGAAGTGCCTTGCGCGCTGATGCACGGCGCGCTGCCGGACGAGCGCTTCCAGGTCACCACCCTGGATGCCCTCGAGCTGGAGCGGCTGGATGTCCTGAAAAGCAACGTCCCGGGTGCACTGCTGGATCTGCTGGCCGGCGCGACGGAGACCCTCCGTCGCTGCCGCCCGCTGGTCTATGCACGGCTTTCGGGCATTTCACGGGCGGAGGAAGAGGTGCGTGCGCTGAAGGAACTGGGCTACCGCTGCTGGTCCCACACACCGCACCTGTACAACGCCGCCAACTTCAACAAGGACACCAGCAACATTTTCCCGGGCTGCGTGTGGCAGAACGTGGTGGCCGCGCCGGTGGAAGGGCGTTTCGAGCTCGACGCCGCCAGCGAACTCTGAGATTGCCCGTTGTCGCCTCTTCCGGCGGGCGTCGTATCCCGATACCCCTCACTACAGGGATCAGCCAGGTGCCAGGCGGTACAGGCTGGTGTTTTCCCGACCCCCACCAGGAGCCGCCATGGCAACCCAGCGTGATCTCAGCCAGGACAGGACAACGGTGCCCTACGCACGGCTGGAGCGGCTGATCGGGCCGACCGGGCAGGGCGGGCGGGCGGTGATGCTGTGCGAGATCGCGCCCTGGCCCTGTCTGCCCGGCAGCGAGGCCGGGTGGCCGCTGGTGTGGGAACGTGCGATCCATGCGCATCTCGAGGGCGTGCTGGAGCACGACGAATGCCTGCTTCGCCTGGACGATCGGCGGCTGGCGATCGTCTTGCGCGGCAGCGATCCGGAACGGGCCGCGCGCATCGGACGCAGCGTACTGCACAGACTGCGCGCGCCCGTGCAGGCTGCGGGGAGCGCGGCGGCCACGATGGCCATCGGCGCTGCGCTGGATGCACGTGGCGAGCGTGCGCCCTGCGATCTGGTGCGGCAGGCCCGGAGTGCGCTCGGACGTGCGCGCAGGGACGCGGGGGAAGGGTTCCGCCTGTTCGACGATGCCGAAGCCGCCGATGCCGGTGAACTGGGAGCCATGGCAGCGGCCCTGCGCCATGCATTGCGCACGGGCCAACTGCTGCCGCGGTACCACCAGCGCCTGGATCTCGACGCGGGCGCGGTCACGGTGCTGGAGACGCTCTGCCGGTGGGAGCATGGCGGCCAGGTGCTGGCGGGAACCGACCTTGCGGCCTTCGCCGAGCGCACCGGGCTGGGCCAGGAGCTGGCGGCCTGGCGGTTGGAACAGGCCTGTCGGCAGCTGGCATGCTGGCGGCAGCGGGGCCTTTACCCCGGGGCGCTGTCGCTGGACCTGCCCCTGTCATCGGTGGTCCACGCGCATTTCCGCAGCCTGCTCACCGAGGCGCTTGAGCGCCATCAACTTCCACCCGCCAGGCTGATCTTCCAGGTGAGCGAGTCGGAGGTGATGGCCGACCAGGAAGCGGCGGTGCTGGGTCTGCATCGGCTGTCGGACACCGGTGTCCGCCTGGGCCTGCATGGCGTGGGCCTGGGTTCGATCAGTCTGTCGCAGCTGCGGCGGTTGCCGGTCGGCGTGTTGAAACTCGATGGCAGCCTGACCTGTGGACTCGAACACAGTGCCGACGCCGCCGCGGTGATCAGGGCCCTGGTGGCGATGGCCGAGGCAGCCCGCATGAAAGTGGTGGCCGAGGGTGTCGACTCGCTGCGGCTGCAGGCCTGCCTGGCCGAACTGGGCTGTGCGGCGGTACAGGGCGGCATGTTCGGCGTGGCGCTGGCCGCCGAAGACGTGCCGGTGGTCCAGCCCGGGCCGGCATGGCGGCCGTATTGTTGAACGTCGCCCGGTCAGCGGAACCCGGAGCGGTTCAGGTACTCGTACAGTTCCTGGTCGTTGCTCAGCCCGAGACGCCGCATTGCAGAATTCTTCTGCTTGCTGATGGTGGTGTTGCTGCGCTTGAGCTGCTCGGCGATCTGGCTGACGGTCATGCCGGTGGCCATCAGCCGCAGTACTTCATTCTCGCGTTCGGTCACCGGCTTGCCGGCCAGTCCGCCGTCGTCGACTTCCGCATCGGCGAGCCGCTGTTCGAGCCTGCTGCTGACATAGCTGCGGCCACCCACCACGGCCTTGATCGCAGCGGGCAGTTCCTTCAGCGAGGAGGTCTTGTCGATCAGGCCCAGCACGCCGGTCTTGCGCACCATGCGGATGATGGCGAGGTTGCTGGTCATGCTCAGCACCACGATGGGCAGGTCCGGATAGCGGCGCCGGATGAGTTCGATCAGCACATAACCGTCGGTCTGCACGCCACCGGGCATGGACAGGTCGGTCACCAGTACGTCCGCGCGCACCGCTGCCAGCAGCTGCATCAGTTCATCGGTACCGTGCGCCGCGCCTACGACCTGGCCGAGTCCACTGGTTTCGATGATGGTCTGCACACCGACCAGGACCGAATCGTGATCATCGGCAATCAACACACGCAAGGACATGATGAACTTATCTCCGGGATGGACACATCGTTGTTGGAATCTCCGTCACCGCAGGAGGCGTGCCTTGCAACAACGAACTGACAGGTTTCGACTGCGTCTGCGTTCCTGCGCGTACGTTCTACTCGCCATCATGATGCCTGTGACGGCTATGGCGCAACACGCCAGGGTCGCGCTGACCCCGGCCCAGGCCGAGTGGATTCAAGCGCATCCGCAGATAACCCTTGCGATCAACCGCATGGACATGCCGCCGTTCGAGATTCATCGCGGCGACCACCTGGACGGTTTGTCCAGCGATTATCTGGACGCGGCGGCCGAGCAGCTGGGCGTGCGCGTGGTGGTGCGGCGGTTCGACAACCTGGCTGACATAAAGCGGGCAGCGTGCGCCGGGGAGGTCGACCTGCTGATGAACATCCCGCTCATCCCCGAGCTGACGCGCTGCCTGGTGTACGGTCAATCAAGATCCATCTCCCCGGTGGCACTGGTCGGACGAAGCAACGACAGCCGCCTGCTGCAGCCGGACCTGCGCGGGGTGCGGCTGGCCGTGCGCGGGCCTGGCCAGGTCGCTGCCGAGGTGGCCAAACGCTATCCGGACGCGCGCCTGCTGCTGCTGCCCAGCGAAATGGCGGCACTGGACGCCGTCGCGGCGGGCCAGGCCGATGCGTACGTCGGCAATGCGCAGGCGGCCCAGACCCTCATCGCGGAGTCGGAGCTGGTGGATTTCATCCTGGTCCGTCCTGTCGATGTGCCCGATGACATCCGCCATTTCGCCGTGCCCAATGACCGGGTGCCCTTGATCGAAGCGTTGGACAGAGCGCTGGAGTCGCTCCCGCCCGCCGAGCGCACCGCCATGGAGCGACGTTGGCTCGCTCCGCTGAAGTGGGGCAGCGAAGGTCGGCTGGTGCTCAGCCAGGCCGAGCGCGAGGTGCTTTCGCAGCCGCTGCGGCTGGGCCTGCCGCCGCAGTGGGCGCCGCTGTCGTTCGTGGATGGCAATGGGCGGGCCAACGGCCTGGCCGGGGCCTATGTCCAGCACCTGAGGGAAAACGGCGCGGTGCTTGATCTGGTGCCGGCACGTGACTGGCAGGAGGTCCGCCGTCAGATGCAGGCGCGGCAGGTCGACGTAGTGATGGGGGTTCCGATCGATGCACAGAACATCCCCAGGGGCTGGGTGTTCAGCCCACCCTTCATCACCCTGCCCAATGTGATCGTCACGCGCACCGGGCAGTCCAGCCGGGTGCTGGGCCTGCAGGACCTGCACCGCAAATCGGTGGCCGTCACCGATGCCGAACGCATCGGCCCGCAACTGCAGCGCCGCGCACTGGAGATTCGCATCGTCGAGGTGACCGATGTCGACCAGGGCCTGCGGCTGCTCGATGCCGGGCAGGTGGACGCGGTCATCGGCAACCTGGTGGTGGTGGAGGATCTGCTGCGCCGGCTCTATCCGGGGCGGCTGGAGGTCAGCGCCTCGGCGGGCATCGAAGATTCCTTCGCCATGGCGGTCCGCCAGCCTTACGCACCGCTGGTGACGACGTTCAATCGCCTGCTCGCGCGCCTGGGCCCTTCGGGCCAGGCCGCGATCCGCAACAACTGGCTGGCCGTCGAGTACCGTGACGGGCTGCAGTGGCGAGAAATTTTCCCGTGGGCCGCGCCCCTGCTGGCCGTCCTGTTGACGGCGGTGAGCGTGCTGGCCCTTTCGCACCTGCGCATCCGCCGCGAGGTGAGGATGCGGCGGCGGGCCGAACAGCGGCTGCAGGAAGTCACCGAGAGCCTGCCTGCCGTCGTGTTCCAGGTACGCCGCGAGCCGGACGGGCGGATGTCGTTCCCCTTCATCTTCGGTGATGTGCAGGAACTGTTCGGCATCAGCCTGCAGCAGGCGCTGGCCGATGAGCGCGCCATGTTCGCGCGCGTGCATCCCGAGGACCAGGGTGCCCTGATGGAGGTGATGGAAGATTCTGCCCGGACAGGCAGCCCGATCGACGTGCAGTTCCGTTCGATGAACAACCAGGGGCAGTGGCGCTGGCTGCGTTCACGTACGCGCGTGGCCAGCACCCTGGAAGGGGCCATGCTGTGGATCGGTTACTGGATCGATGTGACCGAGCAGCACGAACAGGCCGTGGCGCTGGCCGCGGCGGTGGAAAGCCGTTCGGAGTTCCTGGCCACCATGAGCCATGAGATACGCACGCCGATGGCAGGCATCCTGGGCCTGCTGGAGATCCTCTCCCATGGCGACCTGGATCCGCAGCAGGAATACGTTTTGGACACCATCAACGAGTCGGCGCAGATGCTGCGCCAGATCCTGGACGACATCCTTGATTTCTCGCGCATGGAGGCCGGTGCACTGCAGATGGAGCCCTTGCCCACCGACCTGCGCGCGATCATCGGCAACGTGGAGCAGCTGCTGCAGGCCAAGGCCATCGAGAAACAGCTGGTGCTTTCTTCGCACGTGGACCCTGTGCTTGCCTCACGGCATGTGGTTGATGGCACGCGTCTGCGGCAGATCCTGTTCAACCTGGTCAGCAATGCGATCAAGTTCACCGAGCACGGCGAGGTGGCGATGACGCTGTCATGCAGCGCCGCACACGGCAGTCCGGCTGTGCAGGACATCGTGCTCCGGGTGCGTGATACCGGCATCGGCATTGCCGCCGAGCACCAGGCGGTGCTGTTCGAGCCGTTCACGCAGGCCCACCTTGCGATCAACCGGCGGTTCGGAGGCACCGGCCTGGGGCTGAGCATCTGCCGCCGCCTGGTGGACCAGATGGGCGGCGACATCACGCTGCGCAGCGAGGAAGGGCAGGGCACGGAAGTGGAAGTGCGACTGTGCCTTGAAATTGCCCGGACCGAGCCCGGTACACGCGATGCACTGCCCGGTCCGGTGGCCGCCGTGGCCGCCGCCACGGACCTGCATGTACTGGTTGCGGAAGACCAGGGGACCAACCAGATGTTGATGGCATGGCGGATGGAACAGGTGGGCCTGCCCTGCCGGATTGTCAGCAATGGGCGCGAGGCGCTGGACGCGCTCAGCCAGCAGCGCTATGACCTGCTGATCACCGACTGCCGGATGCCGGTCATGGACGGTTACGCGCTGGCGGCAGTCATCCGCGAGGGGGAGCGCGAGGCAGGCGCCAGGCCGATGCCGATCCTGGCCATGACCGCCAGTGCGATGCCCGAACAGGTCCGGCGCTGCCTGGACGTGGGCATGGATGCGGTGCTTGCCAAGCCCGTGAGCTTCGAACAGCTGCACGAGGCCTTGGCGCACTGGCTGCCCCGCGCCCCGGCCACAGCGGTGGCGCCCGCGCTGCAGGCCGAGCGTGTCCGCACCAGGACGGCGCCGCCGGCACTGGCCTGCGAGCCCTTCCCCGATGCCGTCTGGCACCTGCTGGACGGCATCCAGGGGCCTGCCGTGGCCACGGCCCAGTTCGGCTCGCTCGCCGCCTTCGCCGGTCTGGTGCGGCAGATGGTCCGTGACAGCCAGCGCCAGCTGCAGCTGCTCGATGCCGCTGTCACGCAGCAGGACGCCCATGGTGTGGAAACCCACCTGCACGCGCTTGCCGGCGGGCTGGGCATCATCGGCGCGGCGGACCTGGCCGACCGTGTCCGCGCGCTGATGATCGACCTGGAATTCCAGGGCCTGCCGGCGCAGGCAGGCCAGGTGCGTGCGATGAGCGAGGAACTGCGGGGGGTGGTCGCCTGCCTGGATGCGGGCGTGAGGGAACCGGCCATGGAGCCGGGTCGATGACGCCGTACCGAGCCGCTATCGCAGCGGTTGGACATAGAATGGGGGTCACCGTTTCGTCCGGACAAGACTTTCCGCCATGTCGCAGCGCGAATGGGTGGCCGCCGCCATCCGCAAGATCGAAGCCGATTTCAACCGCTCGGCCGATACTCACCTGATCCCCATGGAACTGACGGGCTTCGAGGGCATCGACCTGTATTTCAAGGACGAATCCAGCCATCCCACCGGCAGCCTCAAGCACCGTCTCGCGCGTTCGCTGTTCCTCTATGCGCTCACCAACGGGTGGCTGCGCGAGGGACGTCCGGTGATCGAAGCGTCCAGCGGATCCACGGCGGTGTCCGAGGCCTACTTCGCGCGCCTGCTGGGGCTGCCGTTCATCGCGGTCATGCCGGCCAGCACCTCGCCCGAGAAAATCGCCGCGATCGAGTTCCATGGCGGACGCTGCCACCTGGTCAGCCGAGCGTGCGGGCTCAACGCCGCCTCCGAGGCGCTGGCGCAGGAGACCGGCGGGCACTTCATGGACCAGTTCACCTACGCCGAGCGGGCCACGGACTGGCGTGCCAACAACAACATCGCCGAGTCCATCTTCAAGCAGATGGCCGAGGAGCCGCATCCCATCCCGGAGTGGATCGTATGCAGCCCCGGGACCGGCGGCACCGCGGCCACGCTCGGCCGGTATGTCAGCTACCGTCGGCATGACACGCGCGTGCTGTGCGCGGATCCGGAAATTTCGGTCTTCTTCGATGGCTACGTGGCCGCCGTGGAAGGCCGTGGCTGGCGCACGCTGACCTGTGAAGGCGGTTCACGCGTGGAAGGGATCGGGCGTCCACGGGTGGAATCAAGCTTCATCCCGACCAGCGTCGACGCCATGGTCAAGGTGCCCGATGCGCTGGCACTGGCGGCGATGCGGCAGGTCAGCCGCCGCCTTGGACGTCGCGTGGGGGGCTCCACCGGCACCAACTTCATCGGCGTACTGCAGGCGGCGCACTGGATGCGGGCGGCGGGGCGCAGCGGCAGCATCGTCACCATCCTGTGCGACAGCGGCGAACGCTACGCACACAGTTACTACGATCCCCAGTGGTATGAGCGCCAGGGCATCGAGGTCACGCAGGCAGACGCGCAGGTGGCGGCGGCGCTGCGCGGGGAGGGCCTGCCGGACCTGCCGGCGCGCAGCCTGGAGCCGGTCTGAGCGGTCACTGACCGCACACCTTGTGTGCGGCCCGGTGCAGCGCCATATGGGCAGGAGCGCTTCTGCTCGTGCTCCCGGAGATTGCCGTGACCCCCACCAACCCCCTGCTGGACTTTTCCGGCCTGCCGCGCTTCGACGAGATCCGGCCCGAACACATCGCACCGGCACTGGACGTGCTGCTTTCGCAGGCCGAGGCGGCCGTGGCGGCCGCCGAGGCCGTGCAGCCGGTGACGTGGTCCAGCTTTGTCGTGCCATTGGATGATGCCACCGAGCGCCTGTGGCGTGCGTGGGGACAGGTGGGTCATCTGCAGGGCGTGGTCAACACCCCTGAGCTGCGCGAGGCCTACAACGCGAACCTGCCGCGCATCACCCGCTTCGGGGCGGCGCTGGGCCAGAATCGCGCGCTGTTCCGGCAATACCGGGCACTCGCCGCCAGCCCCGAGGCGGCTACGCTCGATGCGCCGCGCCGCAAGGTACTGGACAACGCGCTGCGTGATTTCCGGCTTGGCGGTGCCGAGCTGGACACTGCCGCGCAGGCGCGCTTCAGCGCGATCAAGGAGGAGCTGTCCGCGCTCTCGGCGAAATTCTCGCAGAACGTGCTGGATGCCACCGACGGCTGGTCGCTGGTGGTGGACGAGGAGAGCCGACTGGCGGGCGTGCCCGCAGACGTGTGCCGCGCCGCGCGCGCCGCGGCGGAAAGGGACGGCCTGGAGGGCTGGAAGCTGACGCTGCAGATGCCGTGCTACCTGCCGGTGCAGACCTATGCCGAGGACCGCGCCCTGCGCGAAACGCTATACCGCGCCAGTGCCCAGCGTGCTTCGGAGCTGGCCGATCCGGCGCTGGACAACACCGGCAACATCGACCGCATCCTGGCGCTGCGCGCCGAGCTGGCCGCACTGCTGGGCTTTGCCTCGTACGCGGATTACTCCATCGCCACCAAGATGGCAGGCGCTCCTGCCGATGTGCTGGCCTTCCTGCGCGACCTTGCCGCCAAAGCCAGGCCGCACGCAGTGAAGGACCGCCAGGCACTGGAAACCTTCGCCCGCGAGCAGCTGGGCATCGAGGCGCTGCAGGCATGGGACCTGGCATTCGTGGCCGACCGGCTCAAGCAGTCGCGCTACAGCTACTCCGGCCAGGAAGTAAAGGAGTACTTCACCGAGCCGAAGGTGCTGGATGGCCTGTTCGCGGTGATCGAGCAGCTGTATGGCCTGCGCGTGGAACCGGACGTTGCCCCGGTGTGGCACCCGGACGTGCGTTTCTTCCGCCTGGTGGATGCGCACGGTGCGCTGGTCGGACAGTTCTACCTGGACCTGTACGCCCGCGAAGGCAAGCGCGGTGGCGCGTGGATGGATGATTGCCGCAACCGCCGGGTGCTGGCCGATGGCCACGTGCAGACGCCGCTGGTCTACCTGGTGTGCAATTTCGGCCGCGGCGCCGACGGTGTCCCGGCCACCTTCAGCCACGACGAAGTGACCACGCTGTTCCATGAGATGGGCCACGGGCTGCATCAGCTGCTCACGCGCATCGGTGAGCTCGGCGTGGCGGGCATCAATGGCGTGGAGTGGGACGCGGTGGAGCTTCCAAGCCAGTTCATGGAGAACTTCTGCTGGGAATGGACGCACTTGCAGCATTTGACCGCGCATGTGGTCAGTGGCGAGCCGTTGCCGCGCGCGCTGTATGAAAAGATGCTGGCCGCGCGCAATTTCCAGAGCGGCATGGCCACGGTGCGGCAGCTGGAATTCGGCCTGTTCGACATGCTGCTGCACAGCCAGTACGCGCCGGCGCAGGAGAGCGTGCTGGCGCTGCTGGAGCGGGTGCGCGGCGAGGTGGCCGTGAACCACCCGCCGGCGTGGAACCGCTTCCCGCACCAGTTCAGTCACATCTTCGCAGGCGGGTATGCGGCCGGGTACTACAGCTACAAATGGGCCGAAGTCCTCAGCGCCGATGCCTATGCCGCATTCGAGGAAGCGCCGGGCGCGATCGCCGAGACCGGCGCTCGGTTCCGCGACGAAGTGCTCTCACGGGGCGGCAGCCGCAGCGCGGCGGAGAACTTCCAGGCCTTCCGCGGCCGTGCGCCGAACATCGACGCCCTGCTGCGCCACGCCGGCATGGCCTGACCTCAGGTGACTCAGTCGGCGTAGTGCATCTTGCGGGTCATGCCGCCGTCGGCGATGAACTCCTGGCCGGTGATGAAACCGGCCAGGGGAGAGAGCAGGTACACCGCCAGTGCACCGATGTCCTCCGGCTGGCCCACGCGGCCCGCCGGGTGCTGGGCGTGGTCGGTACGGGAAAGCCTGGCACGGCGGCGGCGTGCCGGTGCCTGCCAGGCGTCGGTGCTGATCCAGCCCGGGCTGATGCAGTTCACGCGCACGCCCGGTCCCTCGCTCAGGGCCAGCGCGTGGGTGAAGGCGAGCAGGCCACCCTTGGCCGCCGCATACGCTTCACTGTGCGGTTCGGACTGATGCGCGCGGGTGGAGGCGATGTTGAGGATCGCACCGTCGCCACGCTGTGCCAGCGCGGGCAGTGCGTGCTTGCTGCACAGGAACGCGCCGTGCAGCGAGGACAGACGCTGCTGCCATTGGGCCCATGCCATCCGGGCCAGCGCGGTGCCGTGCGCCTGGGCGATGCCAGCGTTGTTCACCAGCCCGTCCACCCGCCCGAAGCGCTTGAGCGCGAACTCGACGAAGCCTTTCACGCTGGCCTCGCGCATGATGTCCAGCCGGCGGAAGGCCGCGTCCTCACCGCGTTGCCATTCGGCCAGGCAGGACGCGCCCGCCTCGGCGTCCAGGTCGCCGATCAGCACACGGCCGCCGGCCCCCAGCACCGCCTGGGCAATGCCACGGCCGATGCCATTGGCGCCCCCGGTGATCAGTACCACCCGGTCCTGCAGGGGCGCGCCCGGCCAGGCGCTGATCGCCGGCACGATGCTCACGACAGGTCCTCCCCGCGCAGGCGCCGCCACCAGCCTGCCACGCCGATCCGGTCCAGCGTCTGGATGTTGCGCTCCACGATCACATCCGGATCCGGGAAGGCCGCCACCGCACGTTCCACGCTGTCTTCGCGCAGCAGGTGCAGGATCGGGTAGGGCGCCCGGTTGGTGTAGTTGCTGGCATCCTCCGGCGCCACGCCCTCGAAGCGGTAATCGGGATGGAAACTGGCCACCTGCAGGACACCCTGCAGGTCCAGTGCCTCGATCGCCGCATCGGCGTTGTCGAGGAAGTCGTTGTAGTCCAGGAAATCGGTCAGCACCTGCGGGTGGATCAGCAGCGTGGTGTCGATGTCCTCCGCCGGCGTGTCCCGCAGCAGCACCAGTTCCTCGGCCAGCTGCTCCACCAGTGCTTCAGGCGTGGTGGCATCGCTGAGCACGTAGCGGACCTGTTCCTTCACATAGACCGCCTTGGCGAACGGGCACAGGTTCAGGCCGATGACCACGCGCTCCAGCCACAGGCGGGTGAGGGCGATGGGGTCGTCAACGGTCTCGCCGTCGACAGGCAGGGCATCAGGGGTCATGGCGGGCACACGGCGGGCGGGAGGCCATTGTAGGCCCGCCGCACGGCACGGCCACGTGCGCGGCCGGCAGCAGGCCCCTTGTCAGTCGCGGAAATTGTCGAACTGCAGCGGCAGCTCGAAATCGCCTTTGCGCAGCAGCGCCATGGCCTCCTGCAGGTCGTCGCGCTTCTTGCCGGTCACCCGTACCTTGTCGCCGTTGATCTGGCTTTCAACCTTGAGCTTGGCTTCCTTCAGCGCCGCGCCGATCTTCTTGGCGATCTTCTGTTCGATACCCTGCTTGACGGTGATTTTCTGCCGCGCGCCGGCCAGGTTGGTTTCCACGTCGCCGAAATCCAGGCTCTTGGTATCGATCTGGCGTGCCGCCAGCCGCGCCCGCAGGATGTCGGTCATCTGCCTGAGCTGGAAATCGCTTGGAGCACTCTGCGCGATCACATCGCCGTCGAGCTCGAACTTCGCCTCCACGCCCTTGAAATCAAAGCGGGTGGTCAGCTCGCGGTTGGCCTGGTCGACCGCGTTGGTCAGCTCGTGCTTGTCCACTTCGGAGACAATGTCGAAAGAGGGCATGGGTAACTCCTGTCGTCAGTGGGGGGCATTCTACCGAACCGGGTTGGAACGCCGCAGGGTGCGGCGCGATAATGCGCCATGAACCTGCAACGCTCCCCCTCCCGGGCGGTCTTCTGGATGATCGCCGCCGTGGCCTGTTTCTCGCTGATGGATGCGGGCATGAAGCAGTTGTCCACCAGCTACCCCTCGCTGCAGGTCACCTTCCTGCGCGGCGCGGCCTCGCTGCCGTTCGTGCTGGTGTGGGTGCTGGCCAGTGCCGGGCCACGGGCCTTGCTCCCACGTCGGTGGGCACTGCACCTGCTGCGCGGTGTGCTGGGCATGGTGATGATCGGATGTTTCGTCTTCGCCCTGCGCGATCTGCCGCTTTCGACGGCCTACAGCATCTATTTCGTCGCGCCGCTGATCATCGCCGCGCTGTCGGTGCCGTTGCTCGGCGAGCGTGTCGGTCCCCGCCGCTGGGTGGCGATCGGCATCGGCCTGCTGGGGGTGATCGTGGTGCTGCGGCCCGGCGTGGACGGCTTCATCTCCATCCCGGGCCTGATGGTGCTGGTGGCGGCGACGGCGTATGCGATCGCGGCCATCACCGTCAGCCTGCTGACCCGGACCGATACCTCGCAGTCCATGGTGGTGTGGTTCCTGGTGATCATGGCGATCGGCGCCGGTGCCCTGGCCTGGCCGGACTGGGTGCCGCTGCGTGGCAGCCATGCGCTGCTGATCGCCGGCATGGGCCTGGCCGGCGCGCTGGGCCAGATCGCGCTGACCAAGGCGTTCCAGCTGGGCGAGGCCTCCATGATCGCGCCATTGGAGTACACCGGGCTGGTGTGGGTGATCGGCTGGGACCTGGCGTTCTGGGGCCAGCTGCCCGATGCCTGGACCTGGGTGGGGGCGGCGATCATCGTGTCCTCCGGGCTGTATCTGCTCCATCGCGAACGCATCAACCGCCAGCAGCCGCCCCTGCCGCTGGATCATCCCTAGGCGGCCGGCGCGGCTTAGAAGCAAACGGAATATCATTGTGTCCCTTGGCGCAGGCGCCTGCCCGTCTTCGCTGCTAGGCTGCACGACCCCACGCCCCCCCTCCGGTGAGCCGTCCCCGTGATCGAGTTCCAGCGCCTGCACAAATCCTATGCCGTGGCCGGCCGCGCCGTCAGCGCGCTGCAGCCGCTCGACCTGACCATCCAGGCCGGGGAAGTCTTCGGCATCATCGGGCATTCCGGTGCCGGCAAGTCGACGCTGATCCGCATGATCAACCGGCTGGAGGAACCCAGTGGCGGCCATCTGCGGATCGATGGCGAGGACGTCACCGCGCTGGATGCGGCCGGACTGCGTACGCTGCGCCGGCGCATCGGCATGATCTTCCAGCACTTCAACCTGCTGTCCTCGCGCACGGTGGCCGGCAATGTCGCGTTCCCGCTGGAACTGGCCGGCACCCCCCGTGCGGAGGTCCAGGCGCGGGTGGACGAGCTCCTGCACACCGTCGGGCTGGAGGCGCACGCGCAGAAGTACCCGGCGCAGCTTTCCGGCGGACAGAAGCAACGGGTCGGCATCGCCCGCGCCCTGGCCACGCGTCCGCAGATCCTGCTCTGCGACGAAGCCACCAGCGCGCTGGACCCGCAGACCACCGCCTCGGTACTGGCGTTGCTGTCGAAGATCAACCGCGAGCTTGGCCTGACGATCGTGCTGATCACCCACGAAATGGACGTGATCCGCCGTGTCTGTGACCGTGTCGCGGTCCTTGATGCCGGCGAACTGGTCGAGTCCGGGCCGGTGACCGATGTCTTCCTGCACCCGCAGCACATCACCACGCGCCGCTTCGTCAATGAATCCGAACAGATCGATGAGGGCGTGCTCTACAGCGACTTCGCCTCGGTCGGCGGCACCATCGTGCGCCTCACCTTCCTTGGCGATGACACCTACGAGCCGCTGCTGGGCCGCGTCGCGCGGACCACGGGGGTGGACTACAACATCCTGTCCGGCCGGATCGACCGCATCAAGGACACGCCCTATGGGCAGCTCGTGGTGTCGCTGGTCGGCGGGGACCAGAGCGCCGCACAGCGCGCCTTTGCCGATGCCGGCGTCCACGTCGAGGAGCTCCGTCGATGATCGTTGCCACCGCCAGCGGCTTCTTCGGCCATCTTGATGCGGCCAAATGGGCCGATATCGGCTGGGCCAGCATCGACACCCTGCTCATGCTGGCCGGCTCGCTGCCGCTGACGCTGGCCATCGGTCTGCCGCTGGGTGTGCTGCTGTACCTGTCGGGCGCGCCGCAGCTGAAGCGGCGCCCGCTCCTGCACGGCACGCTCGCCGTGGTGACCAACCTGCTGCGCTCGATCCCCTTCATCATCCTGATGGTGGTGCTGATCCCGGTCACGCTGTTCATCATGGGTACCTCGCTGGGCGTTCTGGGCGCCATCGTGCCGCTGGTGATCGGCGCGGCGCCGTTCTATGCGCGGCTGGTGGAAACCGCACTGCGGGAAGTCGATCGCGGCGTCATCGAGGCCAGCCAGGCCATGGGCGCCACCACATGGCAGCTGGTCAGCCGGGTGCTGTTGCCTGAGGCCCGTCCAGGCCTGATCGCGGGTGCCACCGTGACCACCGTGGCGCTGATCGGGTTCACGGCCATGGGTGGCTTCGTGGGCGCTGGTGGACTGGGTGACCTGGCCTTCCGCGACGGCTACCAGCGCGCCCACCGGGATGTGGCCCTGGTCACCGTGGTCCTGCTGCTGGTCCTGGTGCAGGCGTTGCAGATGATCGGCGACCGGCTGGTCGCCCACTACACGCGGCGCTGATGCATCCGCCGCTGCCGTGCACCGCACCACAGGCAGCGGCGGGTCGCCGTCACTCGATCAGCGGTGCAGTGATTGGCGCAGCACGATCAGTTCCCAGCGTTCGTTGGCTGGCGACGCGGCGAGCTGCTTGATCTCATCGGATACCGGTGGGTTCGGTCCCAGGTTTTCCAGTTTCGGATAGAAGTCCGAGCGGGTTGGCGCTCGTGGATAGCTCGACCACGGGTTCAGAAGCGGATGGAACGGGTTGGCGGGGATGGACTGGAACTGGGGTTTTCCCGCAGTGCGCACGCCGATGAAATCACCGTCACCGACAAACAGCCGCCACTCCGGATGACCGTCGCCATGAAGCGTGTGGATGCGGTCCGCCTGCCACTCCCAGCGCTGGTCGCGGTTGGTGGTGCAGGGGCGCGTGATGATTTCGCCGCTGCCCGTGGGATCCTGTCCCGAAGTCAGGATCTGCATGCATTTCCTCGAGCCGCGGTTGTAATAGCGGCCGTTGCTGTCCAGCTGCCATTGGGCGTGCAGATCATCCAGCCATGTTGCCGACGCGGTGTCCGGACAGGGCGCGATCCTGACCACGCCATTCTGGTCACGCAGGCAGCCTCCATTGCCTGCCTTGGACTGGATGAACACGGTGACCTCGCGCGTGAGGTATGGCGAATCCGCCGCCACGGTCACCCCGGCCGTGGGCTGCGGGCGCGGATCCGGGACAGGGTCGATGCGGCGGCCGTCGTACTGCAGATTGTCGATGCGCCCGCCGGCAGTGAGCGTCATGTTGCCTCGGTAGGTGCCGGGCACAAACCAGACGGCGCTCCCCTGCGCGCTAACCTGGCGCATCGATGGCGTCACCCTGGCCACGGTAGGGCGCGTTCCGAAGTAGTCCGCCCGGGTCGCCACGTGTGGGGCCAGGGGCAGGTCCCAGTACACCATCGAGGTCTGTGACAGGGGACTGGATGCACTGTTGGTCAATGCGTAGTCGTTGACCGAGAAGGCCAGCGCATTGGTCGTGCTGTACTCGAGACCGAAATCGAACGAGAAGCTGGTCTTGGCCCCCGCGCTGGGCACCTTGCCCTGCAGGCCCGCGCTGACTTCCCTCGACAACCCGAATCCATAGGAGGTTTTCGTGGTGTGGCTCTCGGAGATGTTCAGGGTGGTCGCCGGAGAGCTGAGTGGCCTGGACTCGCTGAGTTTCGGGCTCGTCCCGCTGTTGTCCGGGGTGAACAGGCGGAGGTAATAATGGTAGTTGCCTGGAATGATGACCGCATCGCCGGAGACGCCATTGTGGTGGGGCTTGAGTCCCTGCACCGTGCTCGCGGATACGGTGAAAATGTCATGAGTGCGGCCACTGTTCCGCAGGAACTCGCCGCGTACCGTGACGACTGCACCGTTGCCGGTTGAGGCATACCGGGTATCGGTGTAGACGATTCTTGGCAGCGCGATCAGCTCGGCTTCACCGGGCGTTGCGCCTTGCGGCGCAGCGGAGGCTGGCTGCAGCGAGTCCGCGATCCCCTTGGCCAGCTGCACGTTGAGCCGTGCGCGGGCGGCGTCGTCTTCCGGCAGTTCGGCCACCTCATGGATGTGCGGTGAGCCATCGGGGGTGCGGACATACACCGCCAGCGCTGCAGGCGAGGCCGCCCCGAACGCACCCTGCAGCACCCTGTCCAGCATCGCGGTTGCAGGACCGCGGACAATGGCCACCGGCAGTCCTCCGCGATAGGCCGCGATGGCCTCCAGACGGTGCGTGTCATCCAGCAGGGACTGATCGGTGAACCACGCGACGGCGCTGGTGTCAGTGGCGGGCGGGCGGACGGCCAGCGGGCTGCCGCCGAGCAGGGGATGCAGGTGGTCCAAGGGCAGGCGCCCGGTGCGCGCCGGCGCTGCATGCGCCTCGACGGGGGAACAGCAGAGTGCGGCGGCGATCGCCAGAACGAGAGGAGCGTACATCGGAAGTTCTCCAGCATGAGCGGAAACGCGTTGTGCGGTTCCTGACGGCATGCTGGGGATATGCGTCGATCAATGATGTAATCGGACGCCCATAACGCGCCGATGCCGTGGAAGTCCTACATCGGATCGCGTGGAAGCACGAAGCGCGCGCCGGGCCCGGCCCGGGGGCTCAGCGCTTGTTGGGGACCTCAAATCCCAGCCGGTCCACCTGTTCCGGATGCTGCGGCACGCGCTTCAGCTTGTCGGTATTGACGCCGTATTCGTCGCGCAGTCGTGCCGCCAGTTCACGGTACTGGGTGGTTTCCATGTCCGCGGTGCGGGAGAAGATCCAGGCCATCTCCCGGCCGGGATAGCCCACCAGTGCCCAGGAGTAGTCCGGCGCGACTTCAAGCACGCGCGAATGGGTGGGCACGACCCGGTAGAACCAGGTGCGCCAGTTGTGGTTGCCGCTGTCCTCGTCCACCGAGGCGCGCGCGGTGAGCTGCTCCAGCGGCTCGCCAAAGCCTTCGCGGTAGCTGTAGGTGATGGCCACCTTCTGCGAATCGCGCAGGGTGTACTCGTTCACGCTGGCCACGTGCCCGCGCTCGATGACGTTCGGCACCCGACCGATCACGTACCAGGTGCCCATGAAGCGCTTGAGGTCGATCGGAGCGCCCTGCGCGGAGGCCTCCGCAGCCACCGTCGGCGCCGGTTCTCCGGAGCGGAACGTCGCGCAGCCCGGGGCGACGAGGACGGAGGTCAGCAGGACAGCGCAAAGCGGGCGGTTCGACAGCATGAGGCGAAAGGCTCCAGGTGGGCGTGCGCCAGCATGGTCGAATGCGCGCGAGGGATTCGTCAATGGCGGATGACCCGCGGATGTCGCAGCCCATGAGAACCGCCCGGTGCAAGGTGGCCACCTGATCCGCAGGAAGCCCGCCATGACGCGTCCGAACCGTACTGAACACGCCCCCCGCCGCTCGTCCGAAGCCGCCCCGCGCCCCTGCCGCACCGTGTTGCGTTGCGTCAGGCACGCGGCCCTGGCGGGTCTGGCCCTGGTGCTGGTGTGGCCCGCTGCCCGCGGCAGCAGCGAGTGGCTGGGCTGGTTGCCGCTGTGGCTGGTGGGCATGCCGCTGGCCGCCTGGTGGGCCGTGCTGCGCTTTCCCCTGCCACGTGTGTCGCGGCGCCGTCCGCAGGCGCGGCGGGTGCGACGGGCAGCGCGGCTGCAGACCCGGCAAGGGCGCGCCAGCGGCCTGCACGCGGCGTGAGGGTGGCCGGATGCATCGAGCCTGACCTTCGACACAGGGGAGGGCGGTGGACGCTGTGCTAGCGTGCAGCGCATATGACTGCCAGGAGTTTCAATGTCCCGTTTCGCCTCCGCCTGCCTGTTGGCCGGCATGATGACCGCCGCCTCGGTGGGGACCGCCGTGGCCGCTGAAGAGGCCGACCGCTACGCGTGGCTGGAAGATGTCGGCGGTGAGCGCTCGCTCGAGTGGGTGAAGGCCCAGAACGCCAAGGCCGAGGCCCGCCTTGCCGCCACTCCGGCCTTCGCGCAGATGGAAAGCCAGCTGCGCGAAGTGCTCGATTCGGATGCGAAGATTCCGGGCGTGCAGAAGATCGGCGACTACTACTACAACTTCTGGAAGGACAAGCAGCACGAGCGTGGGCTGTGGCGGCGCACGACGCTGGCCGAGTACCGCAAGGCCTCGCCGCAGTGGGAGACCGTGCTCGATCTGGATGCACTGAACAAGGCCGAGGGCGAGAACTGGGTCTGGCACGGCGCCGACTGCCTGCGTCCGGACTATTCGCGCTGCCTGATCGCCCTTTCGCGCGGCGGCGCGGACGCCGACGTGACCCGCGAATTCGATCTGTCCAGCCGCACGTGGATCAAGGACGGCTTCTTCCGTCCGGAATCCAAGGGGGGGCTGGGCTGGATCGACCGCGACACCGTGTTCGTCTACACCGATTTCGGCGACGGCAGCATGACCACCTCCGGCTATCCACGCGTGGCCAAGCTGTGGAAACGCGGTACGCCGCTGGCGTCGGCCGAGGTGGTGTACGAGGGCAAGGCCGACGACATGTACATCGCGGCCATGCATGACGATACGCCGGGCTACGAGCGCAACCTGGTCAGCCGCACGCTGGCCTTCTACAACAACGAACTGTACCTGCGCGGCGACGACGGCACGCTGGTGAAGATCGATGCCCCCAACTCGGCCGAGAAGGGACTGCACAAGCAGTGGCTGACCCTGGAGCTGCGTGATCCCTGGACCATCGGCGGCAAGACCTACACCGCCGGCTCGCTGCTGGTGACGAAGCTGGACGACTACCTGGCCGGCAAGCGCGAGTTCGAGGTGCTGTTCGCACCGACTGCAACCACCTCGCTGGCCGGTGCGGTGTGGACGAAGAACCATGTCGTGCTGAACGTCCTGGATGACGTCAAGAATCGGCTGAGCGTGCTGACCCCGGGCGCCAAGGGCTGGGTGAAGACCGCGTTCGCCGGCGCACCCGCGTTCGGCACCATCGGTGTCGGCGCGGTCGATGCCAATGACAGTGACGCGGTATGGCTGACAGTCACCGATTACCTGACGCCGACCACGCTGGCCCTGGCCGAGATCGGGCAGCAGCCCGAGGTGCTCAAGACCATGCCGGCCTTCTTCGACGCCGACGGCAAGGTCATCGAGCAGCACTTCGCCACCAGCAAGGACGGCACGCGCGTGCCGTACTTCGTGGTGCATGCCAAGGACATGAAGCGCGATGGCAGCAATCCCACCCTGTTGTACGGCTACGGCGGCTTCGAGATCTCGCTTACGCCGAACTACTCCGGTGGCATGGGCCGCGCCTGGCTGGAGAAGGGGGGCGTCTACGTGGTGGCCAACATCCGCGGCGGCGGCGAGTATGGCCCGCGCTGGCACCAGGCGGCGCTGAAGCAGAACCGCCACAAAGCCTATGAAGACATGGCCGCGGTGGCGCAGGACCTGGTCAGCCGGAAGATCACCGCGCCTGCCCATCTGGGCGTTCAGGGCGGCAGCAATGGCGGCCTGCTCACCGGCAACATGCTCACCCAGTACCCCGAGCTGTTCGGTGCGGTGGTGGTGCAGGTGCCGCTGCTGGACATGAAGCGGTACAGCCACCTGCTGGCCGGTGCTTCGTGGATGGCCGAGTACGGCAACCCGGACACGGCGGACTGGGAGTACATCAGAACCTTCTCGCCGTACCATCTGTTCGACCCGGCGAAGACCTATCCGCCGGTGCTGTTCACCACCTCCACCCGCGATGACCGCGTGCATCCGGGCCATGCCCGCAAGATGGCCGCGAAGATGATCGACGCGGGCAAGGACGTCACCTACTACGAGAACATCGAAGGCGGACACGGCGGTGCGGCGAACAACGCGCAGGCCGCGCACATGCAGGCGCTGGCTTACAGCTTCCTGTGGGAACGCCTTGGCGGCCGTTGAGGGACGGGAAATCTGACGGAACGAGCAAACGCCACCTCACGGTGGCGTTTTTTTTTTCAACGGACCGCCAAAGCGCACGACGTGGAAACGTCCCGTCCTTGCGCGATCGAAACAGCTCCATGACCGGATTGCCGCAACGTCTCGAAGTATCGCGAGCGCCTCCGGACGTGCCCCATGCGCTGATCTACAACGAGGCATCCGCTCGGTGTGTATTCCCACGCGTCGAGACGGCTTTTCCCGAGGAGATCATCCGTGAAATCACCGATTGTTCGATCAGCGTTGTGCCTTGCAATTGCCGGGGCCACTGCAAGCACCGCACATGCTCTGGACACGCAGGCGCTGTTGCACGACTTGTCCAGGGAGCCGGGACTGCAGCTCGTCGCTCTGCACCGGCAAACCCCGGTCAAGGGCGGCGCGCCGGTCCTGCTCTACGTGGATGAGCGGGCCCTGGACGCACGCAGCGGCGAGGACCTGCTTGCGCAGGTTCGCGGAGGACGCCCCGCGCTGGTCCTGCTGTCCAAGGACACACCGGCACGTGGGAAAGGACTGCTGGCGGTCACCGGCGTGCGCCCGCACACCGGCTCGGTGGTCCTCACGGCCGGTGCATCGGGCGAGATCGAGACCAGCGTGGTCCAGATGGACGAGAGCGTCCTTGCCTCTGCGGCCATCGCGGCACTGGCAGAGAACGCGGCGCGCCCCCGCAGCGCGCGCCGCGCCGCCGCCGTTGCGCGCGCAGCCTCTACTACCGACGTGAGCAGTACATTGGCGCCGCAGCTGCGCAGGGTGGTCAATCAGATCGGCTTGAACGGCCAGCTGGATGCTGTGATGTCCGTGACCGTGGTACGCAATGTCTCGCGCACGGAAGACACCAAGACGCTGGTGGTCAGAACGCGCACCAGCATCCGACCCGCAGACGCGGGCATCACCAACGGCACCGTCACCGGTGCCAACCTGTGGGCGTCGCGGTTGCCGGTGCTGTACACCCTGGGCCATGCGCTTACCGCCTCCGGCGGAACCCGGCCGGTTCTGGAAACCTATCTGCCCGAGGCCGATGGCAGGACCGACTTCTCGTATTCGCGCACCGACAGCCGGATGTTTTCCATTGCCGGCTCCATCGGTACCGAGTTTGGTGGAGGCGCCACGCCGGAGCAGGCGCTGCAGTGGACCGCGCAGAGCCCGTTCTCCTTGAACGCGAGCTATGAAATCGGTACCTCGGAAACCCTCAGCCACACCTTCCAGGATTATTCGCTACGCGTCGTTTCGCAATCTCCGGGCGTTCGCTGGGAGCTTCCGCTTGCCGGACGGTTGGGCCAGCATGCGCTGGTGCGCCCCACCGCGCGGCTTCCGGTGTTCAAGCCCGAGGCGCTGACACCGATGATGCGCAACGCCACGATGGATGCCCTCAGTGTCTGGCATGTGCCCGGCCGCTACAACGGTACCGTGACGTTCCGCCAGGAAGGCGGGTTCACCCTGCATGAGGACCGCTGGAGCTACCGGCGCGCCAATCTGGTAAGGGCCGAGAGCAATCCCCGCTCCAGCGGTGAGCTGCAGGTGGATATCGACCTGGGAGGCTGGGAGCTGGCGCGCGAAACACCGGTGCTGCTGCAGTCAGCGGAGGGCGTGGGCAAATGCATGGTAGCCGTCGGGGCCAACGCCGTCGGGCTGGCCGGGTGTGATGCCCGCAATGACCGGATGATGTGGGGATTCGACCAGGCTCGCCGCTACCGCAATTTGAAGACCGGACGCTGCCTGGCGTTCAATCCCAATACCCGCAGAGTGGAGCAGCAGGACTGTGCGCTGGCCAACAACCAGTTCTGGGAGTGGCGTGCGGACCGCCTGCACAGTGTATTCAACCTGCTCTGGCGCCTGTACGTCACCGCCGACGATCGCATCGAGCTCGTCCCGGACGGCTCCTTCGTCCTGCAGGATCAGCCGGTGAACCAGTTCAACTCGCTGGATATCCCCTGGAGCAGCTATCCCTCCAGACCCTCGCGCGGAGACACCATGCCCAGCCGGAATTCG
This sequence comes from Xanthomonas sp. 60, assembly GCF_011761925.1. Classification (NCBI taxonomy): domain Bacteria; kingdom Pseudomonadati; phylum Pseudomonadota; class Gammaproteobacteria; order Lysobacterales; family Lysobacteraceae; genus Xanthomonas; species Xanthomonas sp. 60. The sequence continues at coordinate 130,315 of NZ_JAASQW010000007.1, forward strand.
ACCTCTCCACGGATCAGCGATGACTGGGTGAACCTCTACAATGCCGATGTGACAGCGTCCCAGTTGTGGCAGACGCATGTTGTCTCACGCGCGCTGCGTGACTGACAGGGCGCGGCCGGTGCGTTACCGGTCACCCAGGGCAAGCGGTCATCGCGCGGCGGGCGCGGGGAGCGTCTGCAGTCCCCGCGCAATCCGCCGGACGGCCTCCTGCAGGCGCGGGATCTCCTGGGTGTACGCCAGCCGCACGTGCTGGCTGGCGCGGTAACGCCCGAAATCCAGGCCCGGCGTGAACGCGACCTTCTGCGTCTCGAGGAAGTGGGCACAGAAGGCCTGCGCATCATCGGTGAATGCGCTGACATCGGCATACAGGTAGAACGCCCCCTGCGGCTCCACATCGATACGGAAACCCAGTGCGCGCAGGGCCGGGAGCAGGTAATCGCGGCGTTGTGCGAAGGCGGCCCGGCGCGCCTCGAAGATCGCCATCGCTTCGGGTTCGAAACAGGCCAGCGCCGCGTGCTGGGCGATGGTGGAGGCGCTGATGTACAGGTTCTGCGCGAGTTTCTCCAGCTCCGGCACGGCGGCCGGTGGGGCCACCAGCCAGCCCAGCCGCCAGCCGGTCATGCCGAAATACTTGGAGAAACTGTTGAGCACGAAGGCCGAATCGTCCACCTGCAGCACGCTGGCCGCGTCCATGCCGTAGGTGAGTCCGTGATAGATCTCATCGACCACCAGGTGGCCGCCGCGTTCGCGCAGCGTTTGTGAGAGGTTGGCAAGTTCGTCGGCTGACAGCACCGTCCCGGTGGGGTTGGCCGGCGAGGCCACGAGCGCACCCACGCTCTGGCCGTTCCAGTGCCTGCGGATGTGCGCCGGGGTGAGCTGGTAAGCGCTGCTGGCGTCCACTGGCACGAGCTGCGCGGCGCCTTCGACCAGGCGCAGGAAATGCCGGTTGCACGGATAGCCGGGGTCGGCGAGCAGCCAGTGGCGGCCGGGATCGACCAGCAGGCTGCTGGCCAGCAGCAGCGCTCCGGAACCGCCCGGCGTGACCAGGATGCGGTCCGGATCGATCTCGAGCCGGTAACGACTGCGGTAGAAGCCGGCGATGGCCTCGCGCAGCGCGGGCAGGCCACGTGCGGCCGTGTAACGCGTGAGCCCGGCCTCCAGTGCCTGCTGGCCCGCGCGCACCACCGGTGCAGCGGTGGTGAAGTCCGGCTCGCCGATCTCCAGGTGGATCACATCGTGGCCCTGCTGCTCCAGCGCCTGCGCGCGGGCAAGCAGGGACATCACGTGGAAGGGCTCGATTTCGCGGCTGCGCTGGCTGTAACCCGAAGCAGGGGGCAAGGTACTCATGGCCGCCATGGTACGCCGCGGCGTGCGCGCAGGCTTGTCCTTGGCGACAATCTGCGGTCAGATGACTTTCTCAAGGGAAGGGACGTCCTTTCTCCACAGCACTGATGCGTCCGGAGCCTCACCCGTGAAACCCACTTTCTACCTGCTGCTTGCGAGCCTGATGACCACTTCCGCCCACGCTGCGACCCCGCCCGTTCCGCCGGACGCCGAAAAGCGCCCGCACATCGTCAAGGCGCCCTTCGGCGCCACGCGCAATGACGATTACTACTGGCTGCGCGATGACACGCGCGAAGATACGGCCATGCTGGCCTACCTGCAGGCCGAGAACGCCTACACCGACCAGGTGCTGGCGCCGCTCAAGCCCCTGCAGGAAACGCTGTACAAGGAAATCGTCGCACGCATCAAGCAGGATGATTCCAGCGTGCCGGCGCGCGAGCGCGGCTACTGGTATTACAGCCGCTTCGAGACCGGACAGGACTACCCCATCCACGCACGCCGCAAGGGCAGCATGGACGCCGCCGAAGAGGTGCTGCTGGATGTGAACCAGATGGCGGCCGGCAAAGGCTATTTCAGCGTCGGCGGCATGGAGGTCAGCCAGGACAACACCCTGCTGGCATGGGCGGACGATGAGGTCGGCCGGCGCCAGTACACGCTGCGGTTCAAGGACGTGCGCACCGGGAAGGTGCTGCCGGACACCCTCACCGGCACCTCCGGCAACGTGGTCTGGGCCGATGACAACCGCACCGTGCTGTACGTGGAGAACGACCCGGAAACGCTGCTCACGGTACGGGTGAAGAAGCACGTGCTGGGCACGCCGGCCAGTGCCGATACGGTGGTCTACGAGGAAAAGGACGACAGCTTCTACATGGGCATCGGGCGCACCCGCGATGACCGCTTCATCACCATCGGCCTGCACAGCACGGTGACCTCCGAGGAGCGCTATGCGCCGGCGAGCGATCCCACCACCTTCACCGTGCTGGCGCCACGCCATCGCGATGTGGAGTACGACGCCGACCATTTCGATGGCCGCTGGGTGATCCGCACCAATGACGGTGCGAAGAACTTCAAGCTGGTCACCGCGCCGACCGATGCCACCTCGCGTGCGCAGTGGAAGGACTGGATCGCGCATGATCCGGCGGTGTACATCGAAGGCTTCGAACTGTTCGAAGGCTTCACGGCGATTGCCGAGCGTTCAGAAGGGCTGGAGCGCATCCGCCTGCTGTTCAAGGATGGCCGCACTGAGTACGTCAAGGCCGATGAGCCGGCGTACTCCATGGGGCTGGACGAAAACACCGAAGCGGATACGCCGTGGCTGCGCTATGCGTACACCTCGATGACCACGCCCACCACGGTGTTCGAGCTCAACACGCAGACCGGCGAACGCCGCCAGCTCAAGCAGCAGCCCGTGATCGGCTATGACAGCGCCAAATACACGACCGAGCGTGTCTGGGTGACCGCGCGCGATGGGGTCAAGGTGCCGGTATCGCTGGTGTACCGCAAGGGCTTCAGCAAGGATGGCACCGCGCCCCTGTTCCAGTACGCCTACGGCAGCTACGGCATGTCGATGGATCCCTACTTCAACCAGACCGCGGTGAGCCTGCTCGACCGCGGCGTGGTGTATGCCATCGCGCACATCCGCGGCGGCCAGGAGATGGGCCGCGACTGGTACGAGAGCGGCAAGCTGCTGCACAAGCAGAACACGTTCAACGATTTCGTCGATGTCACCCGCGGGCTGGTCAAGCAGGGCTGGGCGGCGAAGGACCGCGTGGCGGCTTCCGGCGGCAGCGCCGGTGGCCTGCTGATGGGCGCGATCGCCAACCAGGCGCCGCAGGATTACCGCGTGCTCGTGGCCCAGGTGCCGTTCGTGGACGTGGTGACCACGATGCTCGACCCCAGCATTCCACTGACCACCAATGAATATGACGAGTGGGGCAATCCGGAGCAGAAGCCGTTCTACGACTACATGCTGAAGTACTCGCCGTACGACAACGTCAGCCGCCAGGCCTATCCGGCGATGTTCGTGGGCACCGGCCTGTGGGATTCGCAGGTACAGTACTGGGAACCGGCGAAATGGGTGGCCAAACTGCGTGACCACAACACCGGCACGCACCCGATCGTGTTCCGCACCAACATGGAAGCCGGCCATGGTGGAAAATCCGGGCGCTTCCAGCGCTACCAGGAACTGGCCGAATCGTATGCGTTCGTGCTCCAGCAACTGGGCGTGGACGCTGCAGGAAGCACGCCCTGAAAAGGGCGGGCCATGGAACGGAGCGGGGGGTGGACAGGCCGACGCCCGCCGCCCCGGCTTCACCGCAGCGCATGGAGCGCAACCGCGCGGTGCCCTATGCTGCGCGCATGGACCGCCCTGATCCCACCGTACCCCGTCGCCGCTTCCGCTGGGCATGGTGGCTGCTGGCCTATGCCAGCCTGGGGACCGGGATCGTGGGCATCTTCGTGCCGGGACTGCCGACCACGGTGTTCATCCTGATCTCGGCCTGGGCTGCCTCGCATGGCTCCGAGCGCCTGCACGCATGGCTGCTGGCGCATCGGCGCTTCGGTCCGGTCATCCGTGACTGGCAGGCGCACGGGGCGGTCAGCCGGCGCGCCAAGTGGATGGCCACGCTGACCATGGCGGTGTGCGCGGCGATCATGCTGTGGTGCGTCCCCATCGCCTGGGTGAAGGCGTTCTCCATCGGCAGCATGGCCGTGGTCGGCGTGTGGCTGTGGTTGCGGCCGCTGCCGCCCCGTGCGCCGGCCTGATGTGCTGGCCTGGCCCGCGGCAGCAGGCGTCCGGGTGAGCGGTGCATGAATCCGGAACGCGCCCCGACCCGATGCGATGGGCGACGACGGGTAGGGCACGGCGCTACACTCGTGGCATGAAAACTCACCGCACGAATGTCGTCCTGATTCCGCTGGCAGCGTCTGCGCTGCTGTTCCTCAGCGCCTGCGGCAACAAGGGCCCGCTGGTCATGCCGCAGAAGCCGGTGCCGGTGGAGGAGGTCGCCGAGCCGGTGATCGAGCCCGCGGCCGATGGCACCCTCGGCACCCCGACCGATGCAACGCCCCCGGCCAACCAGGATGTCGATGCCGGCAACCCCGCCAGCGTGCCCGACCCCGTGCCGCTGCAGGATGACAAGCCTGCCCGTGACAATGAGTAAGGCCGAAGGCAGCGGGCTGCGTTTCAGCAAGATGCACGGTGCGGGCAACGATTTCGTCATGATCGACCTGCGCGATGGCCGTACGCCGCCCGGTCCCGCGCTCGCCGCGCGGCTGGCTGATCGCCATACCGGCGTCGGCTGCGACCAGATCATCACCATTGAAACGCCACGTGACGAAGGCTCCGTGGCCTCGTACCGGATCTGGAACAGCGACGGTTCCAGTTCGCAGCAGTGCGGCAACGGCGCGCGCTGTGTGGCGGCCTGGCTGGTGCGCAACGGCGACGTGGCGCAGGACGCTTTCGTCATCGACAGCCCGCTGGCCAGCCATGCGGTGCGCAACCTCGGTGATGGCCGTTTCTCGGTGGAGATGGGCGTCCCGGTCTTCGAACCGGCGCAGATTCCGCTGATGGGTTTCGCCCGTGCCCGTGATGAATACCTGTTGCCCGTGCAGGGCGAGAGCCTGCGCTTCGGCGCGGTTTCGATGGGCAATCCGCATGCGGTGATCGAAGTGGGCCTGGTGGACGCCGCGCCGGTCGAGCGGCTGGGGCCGTTGCTGCAGCAGCACGCCTCGTTCCCGGAATCGGTCAACGTCGGCTTCGCCCAGGTGGTGGAAGCGGATCATGCGCGGCTGCGCGTGTACGAGCGCGGCGTCGGTGAGACGCTGGCCTGCGGCAGCGGTGCCTGCGCGGCGGCGGTCTCGCTGATGCAGCGCGGACGCCTCGCGCCGGCGGCACGCATCAGCCTGCCGGGCGGTGAACTGCACGTCCAATGGCCCGGTCCGGGAACACCGGTGGTGATGTCCGGACCGACCGCGTTTGTCTTCGAAGGGGAGTGGAGTACATGAGCGAACCGGAAAAGCTTGCCGCCCATGACGTCGCCGCGTGGCTGCGGCGGCATCCGGGCTTCCTGAAACAGTTTCCCGATCTCGCACTCACCCTGGTGGTGCCGCGTGATGAAGGCCCCACCGCGTCGCTGGCGAGCTATCAGCTCGAGGTGCTGCGTGACAAGAACCGCGAACTGGCGCGTCGGCTGGCCGAACTGTCCACCACCGCCCAGGTCAACGAGCGGCTGGCCGTGCGCACGCACCAGCTGACCCTGGCGTTGCTCAAGCAGGGCACGGCCGCCGATACGCTGCGTGCGATGGCCGCCGCGCTGCAGGAAGATTTCGATGGCGACCTGGTGCGGCTGGTGGTGCATACGCCGGTCCCGGGCCTGGAGCAGGCGCCCTGGCTGCAGGTGATCGCCGCCGACGCGCCGCTGCTGGGTCCGTTCCGCGACTGCCTCAAGGAAGGTGAGCCGATCTGCGGGCGCCTGCAGGCCGAGAAGAATGCCGTGCTCTACGGCGACCGCGCCGGCGAGGTGCAGACCACCGCGCTGCTGCCGTTGCCCGGCGTGGGCCTGATCGCGGTCGGCAGCCATGATCCGAACCGCTTCTATCCCGGCATGGGCACGCTGTTCCTGCGCATGATGGGCGAGTCCTTCGCCACCGCCCTGCAGCGTTTCTGAGCACCCCATGCGCGATGCCGTCACCGCGTTCCTGCAGTACCTGGGCGTAGAGCGGCGCATGTCGCCGCACACCCTCGACGCGTACCGCCGCGATCTGGAAGCACTGCAGCACTGGGCCCAGGCGCAGGACACCTCGGTGGACGCGCTGGACGGTGAACAGATGCGCCGTTTCGTGGCCGACGAACACCGCCGGGGCCTCTCTCCGAGCAGTCTGCAGCGGCGCCTGTCCGCCTGCCGCGGCTACTACAGCTGGCAACTCCGGCACGGCCGCCTGGCCACCGACCCCACGGCGGGCCTCAAGGCGCCGCGCGCACCGCGGCGGCTGCCGCAGGTCCTTGATGCCGACGAAGCGGTGCAGCTGGTGGAGCTGCCCACCGAGGGCGAACTCGGGCGCCGGGACCGCGCGCTGCTGGAACTGTTCTACTCCTCGGGACTGCGCCTGAGCGAACTGTGTTCGCTGACCTGGCGCGATCTCGATTTCGCCAGCGGGCTGGTCAATGTGCTGGGCAAGGGCAACCGCGAGCGGCGCGTGCCGTTCGGCCGCCCGGCGCGCGAAGCGCTGCAGGCCTGGCAGCGCGAGACCGACGGATCGCCCTCGGCGCCGGTGTTCCCGGGCCGCAACGGGCCCATCAGCCAGCGCGCGGTGCAGGTGCGCATCAAGCAGCTGGCGCAGCGCCAGGGGCTGTTCAAGCACGTGCACCCGCACATGCTGCGGCACAGCTTCGCCAGCCATATCCTGGAATCGTCCGGTGACCTGCGCGGGGTACAGGAACTGCTCGGCCATGCCGACATCGCCACCACGCAGATCTACACCCATCTGGATTTCCAGCACCTGGCCAAGGTCTACGACGCCGCCCATCCCCGCGCGAAACGGCGCGCCGGCAAGGTCGATGGCAACGCCGGAGGCTGATGCCCGTGCGGGCACCACGCAGGTGCGCGCATCGCTGCGGCGCCTGCGCTGAACGCCGGCGCACCGGCCAGCCTTGATGGACGCCGGCGACGGCCCCATCTCCCCGGAACAGCATCCGCGGAGGCCGCATGGACCCCAGTCAGAACCCCAATGTTTTCCACGCCACGACCATCGTCTGCATCCGTCGCGGCGACAAGGTGGCGATCGCCGGTGACGGCCAGGTCACGCTCGGCCACACGGTGATGAAGGGCAATGCGCGCAAGGTGCGCCGCCTCGGCCGCGACGGCCAGGTGCTTGCCGGTTTCGCCGGTGCCGCCGCCGATGCGTTCACCCTGTTCGAGCTGTTCGAAGCCAAGCTTGAGAAACACGGCCAGCTGCAGCGCGCCGCCGTGGAGCTGGCCAAGGACTGGCGCACCGAGCGCCGTCTCGGGAAGCTCGAGGCCCTGCTCGCCGTGGCCGACAGGGAAACCTCGCTGATCATCAGCGGCACCGGCGATGTGATCGAACCCGAGGACGGCATCATCGCCATCGGCTCGGGCGGCTCCTATGCCCTGTCCGCCGCACGTGCGCTGGTCGCGCACACCGACCTGGATGCCCGCACCATCGCCAGCGAAGCGATCGGCATCGCCGGCGACATCTGCATCTACACCAACCGCAACGTGGTCGTCGAAGAGCTGTAATTCCCGCACGCAGCCTTCGCAGCGCCGGCCGCGGCTGCGGCCCGGACGCTCCAACCCCCTTCGTGAGTATCCCCATGTCCCCGAAGTTCGAGAACAACTCCGCTTCCATGACCCCGCGCGAGATCGTGCAGGAACTGGACCGCCATATCGTTGGCCAGCACGATGCCAAGCGCGCGGTCGCCATCGCGCTGCGCAACCGCTGGCGCCGCATGCAGCTCGACGACGGCCTGCGCAACGAAGTGATGCCCAAGAACATCCTGATGATCGGGCCGACCGGCGTGGGCAAGACCGAGATCGCCCGCCGCCTGGCCACCCTGGCCCACGCCCCGTTCGTGAAGGTTGAAGCCACCCGCTTCACCGAAGTGGGCTATGTCGGCAAGGACGTGGAACAGATCATCCGCGACCTTGCCGACACTGCGGTCAAGATGTACCGCGAGCAGGCCAAGACCCGCGTGCGCACGCAGGCCGAAGAGCGTGCCGAAGACCGCATCCTGGATGCGCTGCTGCCACGCCGGAGTGCGGGCATCGGCTTCGATGCCGAAGCCGCACGCAACGAGCCGTCCGCCCAGGACAGTGAAACCCGCATCAAGTTCCGCCGCATGCTGCGCAATGGTGAACTGGACGACCGCGAGATCGAACTGGAGATCGCGGCCAACGTCAGCATGGACATCATGACCCCGCCGGGCATGGAAGAGATGGGCCAGCAGCTGAAATCGATGTTCGCCAACCTCGGCGGCAGCAAATCGAACAAGCGCACGCTCACCATCAAGGCGGCACGCCCGCTGCTGCAGGAAGAAGAGGCCGGCAAGCTGGTCAACGAGGATGATGTCCGCGCCGCCGCCATCGAGGCGTGCGAACAGCACGGCATCGTGTTCATCGATGAGATCGACAAGGTGGCCAAGCGCGGCGATGCCGGGTCATCCGGCGGCGACGTCTCCCGCGAGGGCGTGCAGCGCGATCTGCTGCCGCTGGTGGAAGGCTCCAATGTCTCCACCAAGTACGGCACGGTCAAGACCGACCACATCCTGTTCGTGGCCTCCGGCGCGTTCCACCTGGCCAAGCCCAGCGATCTCATCCCGGAGCTGCAGGGCCGCTTCCCGATCCGCGTGGAGCTGGGCGCGCTGACCAAGGATGACTTCGTGCGCATCCTGACCGAGCCCAAGGCCGCGCTAACCAAGCAGTACGAAGCCCTGCTGGCCACCGAGGGCGTGACCATCGCCTTTGCGCCGGAGGCCATCGAGCGGTTGGCGGAGATCGCGTTCCAGGTCAACGAGCGGCAGGAGAACATCGGCGCACGGCGGCTGCACACCGTACTCGAGCGCCTGCTGGATTCGCTGAGCTACGAGGCGCCCGACCGCGGAGGCGAGACATTGCAGATCGACGCGGCGTACGTGGACCGTCACCTGGGTGAGCTGGTCAAGGATCCGGACCTGAGCCGCTATATTCTCTGACGCCGGAGCGCTCTGGCTGGATCGGGGGGCCGCCGCAGGGCGGCCTTTCTACGTGCAGGCTTCCTACATCGTGGCAGGATTTCGCCTGCTTGAAGGTGCTGGGAAGGCCTATGCGGTGATCACCCTCGACGCGCGAGACTGGGGCAGTCGTTGCAGCACCCCGCCGCAGCGGCGCTTCCGTCCGAGGGGGACACATGATCAGAAGCTTCGTCATCACGCTGGGCGCGCTCGCGCTTTCCGTCTGCCCGCAGGTGCAGGCGCAGGCAGGCACGCTCACGTTCAGCGGTGTGATCCTGGAACCGACCTGCGTGGTGCAGCCGCAGGCAGAGGCGGATGCGGATGCGGATGCGGATGCTGCAGGCGAGACGCCCGCGTTCCGGTTGGGAACCGATACAGCACCCTGCCGGCCGGCGAAGGTGGTTCACGAGGTGCCTGCCCAGCCCGACGCCGGGCCGGCGTACGTGGTCACCTACCACTGAATCCCCTGCGGCTGGTGGCGGGCGTCATCCGATCGCGCGGCACCGCAGGGTGCGGGCCGTGGTCTACAGCGGCGTCGGCTCGCTGCCCGGCGTGAACACGCCCTCGCGCACGTAAGCGGCCAGGGTCATGTCCAGGGCGAGCCTGCCATCGCGCCGGATGTCCATCAGCTCCGGTTCCACCATGGCGCCATGCAGCACGCCCAGCACCGTGGCATGCAGCATGCGCGCCACCACGTCCGGATGCGCGCCCGGCTTCAGCTGGCCCAGCTGTTCGGCGCGACGCAGCGCCCGCGCCATGCGCTCGAGTCCGTCCCGGAATCCTTCCTGCTGCAGGTCCGCCAGTATCCGGCTGTCCGCCGAACTGTCACTGCGCAGCATGATCTCCATCATGTTGCGCAGCCGTGGGTCGTTGGCGAGGTCGTCGAGTGAACCCAGGATCACCGAGCGCAGGTCCAGCACAGGGGTCTGACGGCTTTCGGTGGCGGCACGGTCCAGGTCCTGCATGAAGGGGAGCCGGACGCGTTCGATGACAGCGACCAGCACTTCGGTCTTGTTCTTGAAATGCCAGTAGACCGCGCCGCGGGTGAAGCCGGCGCGGGCGCCAATCATCTCCAGGGTGGTGCGTGCCACGCCCTGCTCGTGGAAACAGGCTTCGGCGGCGTCGAGGATGCCTTCACGGGTGGCCTGGGTTTCCTCTTTCGTCTTTCGTGCCATTGCTCAGAGTGCGGGCGGGTCGTCAAGGAAGTGTACCGCTTTGCAAACAAACAAACATGTATGTATATTTCCGCTCCACGAATCGCTGTCGTTTTCGGCCCCGCCTGTCAGGGCCGGCTTCGCCGGGCGCGCCCCCCCCGCCATCGAGAGTCCCCCATGTTCCTGACCCGAGTACGACCCCTTGCCCTGTCGCTGGCGATCGCCGCGACCGTGGCCGCCTGCGGTGGCGGCGATGACGCCCCGCCCGAGCAGGGCCCGGGGCAGGTGACGGTGGTGACGCTCAAGCCCGAGACGGTGACCCTGACCCGTGAACTGCCCGGGCGCACCAATGCCTTCCTGGTGGCCGAAGTTCGGCCGCAGGTGAACGGCATCGTCGGCAAGCGCCTGTTCGCCGAGGGCAGCGTGGTCACCCAGGGCCAGCCGCTGTACCAGATCGATGACGCCAGCTACCGCGCGCAGGCCAACCAGGCGCGTGCCCAGCTGGCGCGCGCCGAGGCGACCGCCAATGCCTCCCGGCTCAGTGCCGCGCGCATCACCGAACTGGCCAAGGTCGATGCCGTCAGCCGGCAGGATCTCGAGAACGCCGTCGCGGCGCAGAAGCAGGCCGAGGCCGATGTCGGTGCCGCCCGGGCCGCGCTGGAAGCAGCCAACGTGACCCTGGGCTACGCCCGCATCACCGCGCCGATCAGTGGCCGGATCGGCAAATCCTCGGTCACCCAGGGCGCGCTGGTCAGTGCCGGCCAGAGTGAAGCACTGGCCACGGTGCAGCAGCTGGATCCGATCTACGTGGACCTGACCCAGTCCGCCGCCGAACTGCTGCAGCTGCGGCGTGAACAGGCGGCCGGCCGCCTGCAGGACAACCAGAGCCTGCCGGTGGACATCCTGCTGGACGACGGCACCCCCTTCGCGCAGAAGGGCACGCTGGAGTTCTCCGAGGTGAGCGTGGACCCCGCCACGGGCAGCTACGGGCTGCGGGTGAAGGTGGCCAATCCGGAGGGCGTGCTGATGCCGGGCATGTACGTGCGCGCGGTGATCGGCGGCGGTGTGCGCGCCAATGCCCTCAAGGTGCCGATGCAGGGCATCGCGCGCGATGCCAAGGGCGCGACCACGGCGATGGTGGTCAACAAGGACGGCAAAGTGGAGCCGCGGCCGGTCAAGGTGAGCCAGGCCCTCGGTGATGCGTGGCTGGTGGAGGAGGGACTGCAGGCCGGTGACAAGGTGATTGTCGAGGGCCTGCAGAAGATCGGTCCCGGCATGCCGGTGCAGGCCACCGAGAAGGGCGCTGCCGCTCCGGCCACGCCGCCCACCGGCGCCCCGGCGACGGCCCCCGCAGCGGCCCCGGCCGACGCCAACGCCAGCGCCGACGCGCAGTAAGCGGAGAACCCCATGGCACGTTTCTTCATCGATCGACCCATCTTCGCGTGGGTCATCGCGATCATCATCATGCTGGCCGGCCTGTTGTCCGTGACCCGGCTGCCGGTGTCGATGTATCCGGAGGTTGCCCCGCCGGCGGTCGAGATCTCGGCCAGCTATCCGGGTGCGTCGGCCAAGGTGGTCGAGGACTCGGTCACGCAGATCATCGAGCAGAACATGAAGGGCCTGGATGGCCTCATCTACTTCTCCTCCAACAGCTCGGCCAACGGCCAGGCGAGCATCACGCTGACCTTTGAATCGGGGACCAACCCGGACATCGCGCAGGTGCAGGTGCAGAACAAGCTGCAGCTGGCGATGCCGCTGCTGCCGCAGGAAGTGCAGCGGCAGGGCATCAACGTGGCCAAGTCGAGCAGCGGCTTCCTGCAGGTGCTGGGCTTTGTGTCCAACGATGGCAGCATGGATGCCAACGACATCTCCGACTATGTCGGCTCCAACATCGTCGACCCGCTCAGCCGTGTGCCGGGCGTGGGCAACATCCAGGTGTTCGGCGGCAAGTACGCCATGCGCATCTGGCTGGATCCGAACAAGCTGCACACCTACAAGCTCTCGGTGGACGAAGTGACCGCCGCGATCATGGCCCAGAACGCGCAGGTGGCCATCGGCCAGCTCGGCGGCGCACCGGCGGTGAAGGGGCAGCAGCTCAATGCCACCATCAACGCGCAGGATCGCCTGCAGACCCCGGAGCAGTTCCGCGCCATCCTGGTGCGCGGTGGCACCGACGGCAGCGAACTGCGCCTGGGCGATGTCGCCCGCGTGGAGCTCGGTGCGGAGAGCTACGATTTCGTCACCCGCTACAACGGCAAGCCGTCCACCGGTATCGCCATCACGCTGGCCACCGGCGCCAATGCGCTGGATACCGCCAATGGCGTGCGCGCGGCGCTGGATGACCTCAAGCCGAACTTCCCGGCCGGCCTGGAGGCGGTCGTGCCGTACGACACCACGCCCTTCGTGCAGGTCTCGATCAAGGGCGTGGTGAAGACGCTGATCGAAGCCATCGTGCTGGTGTTCGTGGTGATGTACCTGTTCCTGCAGAACTTCCGCGCCACCATCATCCCCACCATCGCGGTGCCGGTGGTGCTGCTGGGCACGTTCGGCGTGCTCGCCGCGCTGGGCTTCTCCATCAACATGCTGACCATGTTCGCCATGGTGCTGGCGATCGGCCTGCTGGTCGATGATGCGATCGTGGTGGTGGAGAACGTCGAGCGCATCATGGCCGAAGAAGGCCTCTCGCCGCTGGAGGCCACGCGCAAATCCATGGACCAGATCACCGGTGCCCTGGTGGGCATCGGCCTGGTGCTGTCGGCGGTCTTCGTGCCGATGGCCTTCATGAGCGGCTCCACCGGCGTGATCTACCGGCAGTTCTCGGCCACCATCGTCTCGGCGATGGGCCTGTCCGTGCTGGTGGCGATCGTGCTGACGCCGGCGCTGTGCGCCACGCTGCTCAAGCCCTTGAAACAGGGCGAGCACCATGTGCCGCACAAAGGCTGGCTGGGCCGCTTCTTCGGTGGCTTCAACCGGGGTTTCGACCGCTCCAGCGCCACCTACCAGCGCGGCGTCAAAGGCATCATCGCGCGGCCATGGCGTTTCATGGGCATCTTCGCCGCGTTGACACTGGTGATGGGCTTCCTGTTCATCCGCCTGCCCAGCTCCTTCCTGCCCAACGAAGACCAGGGCATCCTGATGGCGTTGGTGCAGACCCCGGTCGGTGCAACCCAGGAACGCACGCTGGAAGCGATGGCGAAGATGGAAGAGCACTTCCTGACCAACGAGGCCGACGCCATCGAGTCGATCTTCGCGGTGCAGGGCTTCAGCTTCGCCGGCATGGGCCAGAATGCGGGCATGGCCTTCGTCAAGATGAAGGACTGGAGCGAGCGCAGCGACGAGCAGAGCGTGGGCGCCATCACCGGCCGTGCGATGGGTGCGCTGGGCCAGATCAAGGACGCTTTCATCTTTGCCTTCCCGCCGCCGGCGATGCCTGAGCTGGGCATCGGTTCGGGGTACACCTTCTTCCTCAAGGACAACAGCGGGCAGGGGCACGAGGCGTTGCTCCAGGCACGCGACCAGCTGCTGGGCGCAGCAGGGCAGAGCGCGTTGCTGGCCAATGTCCGGCCCAACGGCCAGGAAGATACGCCGCAGCTGCGGATCGATGTGGATGTGGAGAAAGCCAATGCGCTGGGCCTGGACATGGCCTCGGTCAATGCCACGCTGGCTGCCGCCTGGGGCAGCAGTTACATCGATGACTTCATCGATCGCGGCCGCGTCAAGCGTGTCTACGTGCAGGCCGATGCCGAGTTCCGCATGAACCCGGAGGACTTCAACGCCTGGTCGGTGAAGAACGCGCAGGGGGAGATGGTGCCGTTCAGCGCCTTCGCCGCTACGCGCTGGGACTATGGTTCGCCTCGTCTGGAGCGTTACAACGGCGTTTCGGCGATGGAGATCCAGGGTGAGCCGGCCACGGGCGTGGCCTCCGGTGATGCCATGGATGAGATCGAGCGGATCGCCAAGGACCTGCCGGCAGGGTATGAAATCGAATGGACGGCCCTGTCCTACCAGGAACGCCAGGCGGGCTCGCAGACCCCGTTGCTGTACTCGCTGTCGCTGCTGATCGTGTTCCTGTGCCTGGCCGCGCTGTACGAGAGCTGGAGCGTGCCGACCTCGGTGCTGCTGGTGGCGCCGCTGGGCATTCTCGGGGCCGTGCTGGCCAACACCCTGTTCGGGATGGAGCGCGACATCTATTTCCAGGTGGCGATGCTGACCACGGTGGGCCTGACGAGCAAGAACGCGATCCTGATCGTGGAGTTCGCCAAGGAGAACCTGGAAAAGGGCGCGGGCCTGATCGAGGCGACGATGCATGCGGTCCGCGATCGCCTGCGGCCGATCATCATGACCTCGCTGGCCTTCGGACTGGGCGTGCTGCCGCTGGCGCTGGCCTCCGGTGCGGGCTCCGGTGCGCAGCGTGCGATCGGCACCGGCGTGCTGGGCGGCATGATCGTCGGCACCACGCTGGGCATCTTCTTCATCCCGCTGTTCTACGTGGTGGTGCAGCGCGTGTTCAACCGCAGGCTGCGCAAGGCCGGATGAGCCATCGGTGGTGCCGGGCGCTGCCCGGCCGCTTCGAGATAGCCGGCCGGGCCGTGCCCGGCCTCCCGCACGACAACGAGGATCGCCCCATGACATCCACGCCCTTTGCCGCTGCCATCGCGCTGGCGCTGCTCCTTTCCGGTTGTGCGACGCGGGTGCCCGAGCGCACCGATGTCGCTCCGTCCATTCCCGCGCAGTGGCCGATGGCCGACGCCGCGCACGGCCGGCTGTCCGAAGACGGGAGCCTGCCGGGCTGGCGTGACTATTTCACCGACCCGCGCCTGCAGCAGGTGATCGAGCAGGCGGTGGACAACAACCGCGACCTGCGCGTGGCCGTGATCAATGTCGAGCGCGCGCGCGGCCAGTACCGCGTGCAGCGTGCCGATCGAGTGCCCGGGCTCAACGTGCAGGGCCAGATGGAACGCGCGGGGGGGGACCGGCCGGTCACCGCGCAGTACAGCGTCGGCGTAGGTGTGGCCGAGTTCGAGCTGGATCTGTTCGGGCGCGTGCGCAACCTCAGCGAGGCGGCGCTGCAGCAGTATTTCTCGGTGGCCGCCAACCGCCGCAGCGCCCATCTCGGCCTGGTCGCCGAGACGGCGACCGCGTGGATGACCCTGGGTGCGGACCGCGAGCTGCTGCGCATCGCGGAGGCGACCGTCGGCAGCCACGAAGCGTCTCTGCGTCTGGCCCAGGCCCGCTTCGAACGCGGTGGCAGCTCGGCGCTGGAACTGGCCCAGACGCGCACGCTGGTGGAAACCGCGCGCACCGACGCCGCACGCCTGCGCGGGCAGGTGGAGCGTGACCGCAATGCCCTGGCGTTGCTGACCGGCAGTCCGCTCGAGGATGCGCTGCTGCCCAGTGGGGTCACCGACGCCGCGCTGCCCGCCCTGGCCCCGCCGCCGGCAGGCCTGCCCAGCGACATCCTGCTGCAGCGCCCGGACATCATGGCCGCCGAGCATACGCTGCTCTCGGCGAATGCGAACATCGGGGCGGCACGCGCGGCGTTCTTCCCAAGCATCCGCCTGACCGGCAGCGTGGGCAGTGCCTCCACCGAACTGTCCGGATTGTTCGACGGGGGTAGCCGCGCGTGGAGTTTCCTGCCGACCCTCACCCTGCCGATCTTCCAGGGCGGCCGCCTGCGCGCCGGTCTTGCGGTCGCCGAAGCGGACCGGGACATCGCCTTGGCACAGTATGAAAAAGCGATCCAGGCCGGGTTCCGCGAAACGTCCGATGCGCTGGCTTCGAGCAGCAGCCTGGACGCGCAGCTGGCATCACAGCAGTCCTTGCTCGAGGCGGCGATGCACGCCGAGCGGTTGTCCCAGGCACGTTATGACGCCGGGCTGGACAGCTTCGTCACGCTGCTGGATGCACGCCGCACGGCCTATGCGGCGCAGCAGAGCCGGCTGCAGACCGTGCTTTCGCAGCAGGCCAACCGGATCATGTTGTACAAGGTGCTCGGGGGCGGTTGGCGTGAACGGGGTTGACCGCGACGGCCGCCGCGCGCAGCGTCGGCGCTGGCCACGGCGGTCCGGCGGGCGGGGTGTCAGGCGATCAGGCGGGGACGTTCTGCATTGCGGACCGAGCTGGTGATGAAGACATGTTCCCAGCACTGCTCGACGAATTCACGCGCCTGCAGTTCGGTCAGGCGCGGCATGATCTGCAGGGCGTAATGGGTCTGGAAGCTGTCCTCGCGCTGCTCGTTGGTCGCGCGCGGATGGGTGATCAGCGAGTCGCAGGCGAACTTGATCCACGGCACGTAGTGGCCGAATGATCCAGAGCCCAGACCACCCTCAGCGTGTTTCTGCCGCCAATGGCTGAGCTCGGCCTCGACATCGATGACGGGAGGGATGTTGGGGACATCTGAGCGCATGGTGGAAGGTCTCACTTGTCGGGTTGTTCACAGGAACCCCGATAGTCACCGCGCGTCAGTGCACGCAGTGTCTTCAGGATGTCGAACGACCGTTCAGATATCGCTGTGAAACCCGGCGTGTGCGGGCCCACAGCACTGCGCGGGTAGGCCTGCGTCGCATCCAGTGCCTGCCTGAAACGTTCAGATGCGGGCGGGCATCACTCCCCGATGTCTTCGTCCCAGATCTCCGGATGGCGTTCGATGAAGCCGCCAAGCAGGTCCACGCACTCTTGGCTGTCCAGGTCGATCACAGTCACTCCGCTCTCGCGCAGCCAGTCGATGCCGCCCTGGAACGTGCGTGATTCGCCGACCACCACCGTGCCGATGTTGAACTGCCGGACCAGTCCGCTGCAGTACCAGCAGGGGGCCAGGGTGGTCACCATGAGGGTGTCCTTGTAGCCGCGCTGGCGCCCGGCCTTGCGGAAGGCATCGGTCTCACCATGCACGGACGGATCGCCTTCCTGCACGCGGCGGTTGTGGCCGCAGCCGAGCAGGCGGCCATCGGCGTGGTAGAGGGCCGCCCCGATCGGCACGCCGCCCTCGGCCAGGCCCTGGCGGGCTTCGGCGATGGCGGTCTGCAGCAGAGCCTGGTAGTCGGGCGTGACGAGCATGGGGCATTCCTTGAAGGTGATGCGGGCATGATACGGGAGGGGGTGCCGCCGGCGCCGGGCGGTGCGATAATCCGGACATGAGCGAATCCCCCTACAAGTCTGGCACCACCCATTTCGGCTTCCGCGATGTCGATGCCAAGGACAAGCAGAAGCTGGTCGGCCAGGTGTTCACCTCGGTCGCCCGCAACTACGACCTGATGAACGACCTGATGAGCCTGGGCGTCCACCGCGTGTGGAAGCGCTACTACGTGGCGACCGCGCAGGTGAAGCCGGGTGACCGCGTGCTGGATCTCGCCGGCGGTACCGGTGACATCGCCGCGCTGCTCAAGGAACGCGTCGGTCACGAAGGCTCGGTCGTGGTGGGCGACATCAACGCCGGCATGCTGTCGGTGGGCCGCGACCGCCTGACCAACCGCGGCCTGGTGATGGGCCTGGACTACGTGCAGTGCAACGCCGAGGCGCTGCCGTTCCCGGATGCCAGCTTCGATCTGGTGACCATCGCCTTCGGCCTGCGCAACGTGACCGACAAGGACGCCGCGCTGCGCGAGATGCACCGGGTGCTCAAGGTGGGCGGCCAGGCGCGGGTGCTGGAGTTCTCCGAAGTCACCGCGGACTGGTTCAAGCCGATCTACGATTTCCATTCCTTCAAGGTGCTGCCGAAGCTGGGCCGCCTGTTCGCCCGCGATTCGGACAGCTACCAGTACCTGGCTGAAAGCATCCGCAAGCACCCGCCGCAGGACGCGCTGAAGGCCATGATGGCCGAAGCGGGCTTCGAACGCTGCCACTACAAGAACCTGACCGGCGGCATCGTCTCGATCCATTCCGGCTACAAGCTCTGATCCGGGCGCGGTGCCGGGCCGGTGCCGGTGCCGGTGCCGAAGCAGCGTGCGGGCGGCAACAGGGGTAAAATCGCCTTTTACCCTTGAACGGTCCTGATCCATGCGCAATCCGTTGATGCTCCTTCCGCTGGCCGTGGCGCTTGCCGCCGGCTGCTCCCAGGAGGCGGCCGCGCCCGCCGCCGCCGCACCGGCCGCCGACCAGGCACCCACCGCCCCGGTGAACACCGTGAACCGCAGTCACGATGAGAGCTCCTACGCCGAGCCGGACAAGGTCGTCATCAAGGACATCGCGCTCGATCTCAAGCTGGATTTCGACCAGAAGCAGATCGGCGGCACCGCGACCTACACGCTGGAATGGAAGCAGAAGGATGCGCAGCAGCTGGTGCTGGACAGCCGTGAGCTGACCATCGCCAAGGTCGAGGCGGTCGCCGACGACGGCGCCCGCAGCCCGCTGCAGTTCCAGCTGGCCCCGGCAGACAAGGTGTTCGGCAGCAAGCTGACCATCGAGGCGCCGCAGCAGCCGGCCAAGGTCGAGGTGACCTACCACACCGCACCGACCGCGTCGGGGCTGCAGTGGCTGGAGCCGAGCATGACCGAAGGCAAGAAGCTGCCCTTCATGTTCAGCCAGTCGCAGGCGATCCATGCCCGTTCGTGGGTGCCGCTGCAGGACACGCCGAGCGTGCGCTTCACCTACAGCGCGCACGTCACCAGCCGCCCGGACGTGATGGTGCTGATGAGCGCCGACAACGACCCCAAGGCCGCGCGTGATGGCGACTACGTCTTCAAGATGCCGCAGCCGATTCCCTCCTACCTGCTGGCCATCGCTGCCGGCGACGTGGTGTTCGAACCGATCTCCGGGCGCTCCGGCGTGTGGGCCGAGCCGACCATGGTGAGCAGGGCGGCGAAGGAATTCGAAGACACCGAGAAGATGATCGGTGCGGCCGAGAAGCTGTACGGCGAGTACCGCTGGGGCCGCTATGACATGCTGGTGCTGCCGCCGTCGTTCCCGTTCGGCGGCATGGAGAACCCGCGCCTGACCTTCGCCACGCCGACGGTCATCGTCGGCGACAAGTCGCTGGTTTCGCTGGTCGCGCACGAGCTGGCGCACAGCTGGTCGGGCAACCTGGTGACCAATGCGAGCTGGAAGGACATCTGGCTCAATGAAGGCTTCACCACGTACGTGCAGGGCCGCATCACCGAGGCGCTGTACGGCCAGGAAATGGCCGAGATGGAGCGCCAGATCGATCAGACCGATCTGCTCGCCGAGGTGAAGGACATGAGCGCGGCCGACCAGGCCCTGGCGCTGCCGCCGCTCAACGAACGCGACCCGGATGAGGCACTGAGCCAGGTCGCCTACGTGAAGGGTTCCTGGTTCCTGGAATTCCTGGAACAGCGCTTCGGCCGCGAGACGTTCGATCCGTTCCTGCGTGGCTGGTTCAACGACCACGCATTCCAGAGCGCGAACACCGACCAGTTCGTCGATTACCTGAAGAAGAACCTCCTGCCGAAGAAGCCCGACGCGGTCACCGAGGCCGAACTGAAGGCCTGGCTGGACGAGCCGGGCATCCCGGCCTTCGCCACGCGCGCCAAAGCGCGCAGCTTCAGTGCCGTGGACACCGCGCGCATCGCGTGGGAAGGCACCGGCACGTTGCCGAGCGCCCAGCTGACCGGGGAGTGGAGCACGCAGGAGTGGGTACGCTTCATCGACGGCCTGGGCGCCACGCAGCCGCTGGACAAGCTGGCCGCGCTGGACAAGGCGTTCAAGTTCACGGGGACGCCGAACGGTGAGATCGCGATGCGCTGGTATCCGCTGGCCATCCGCAGCGGGTACGCCGAGGCGACTCCGGCCGCCGGCGAGTTCATCGAGCGCGTCGGCCGCCGCAAGCTGATCATGCCGATCTACGCCGAGCTGGTGAAGACGCCGGAAGGGCTGGCATTCGCCAAGGCAGCCTTCGAAAAGGCCAAGCCGGGCTACCACCCGATCACCACCGGCTCGGTGCAGGACATGCTGGCCAAGGCCGAAGCAAAGTAAAGCCGCCGCACTGCGCCGTGACGACCGCCGGTCGTCACGGCGCGGCGCGCAGCGCCAGGAACATGTCCACGCAGTCTTCCATCAGCCGCTGCTGCGCCTCCGGGGCCAACGGTGCCTGGCCCAGCGTCACCTGCGGCCAGAACGCGAACGCTTTCAACATGCCCTGCAGTTGATGCGCCGCGTCGCCGGGCGCGACGTCTGCCTTCAGCCGGCCATCGGCCTGCGCCGCACGGATCCAGGCGGCCAGTCCTTCTTCCTTCTCCGCCAGCTTGTCCATCATCGCCCGTGCACGCTCCGGCGCATGCACGAGCTCGGCGATCGCCACCCGCGACAGATCGATGAAGCTGGCGTCGGACAGCAGGTGCATCTTCTGCCGGGTGAACCGCAGCAACTGCTCGCGGAGCGGCTGCGAGGCGCTGTACGCCACGGTCTCGACAGCCTGGCTGGCGTCCCACAATCGCCGCAGGATGGCGGTGAACAATTCGTCCTTGCTGGCGAAGTGGTTGTACACCGTCCGCTTGGATACGCCGGCGGTCGCCGCGATGCGGTCCATGCGGGTGGCCGCGAAACCGACGCTGCGGAACTCGGTGACGGCGGCCGACAGGATCGCCGCGCGCTTGCGGTCGGTCAGGCGCGGGGTGGCGGTTGAGAGGTTCATGGGGCTATTTTACACCTGTCAGTTTACTTTTCCGGAGGCCGATGTAAACTTTCCGGTGTACTTTTCAGATCTGGCCCGAATGAAGCGTCGCCTTCCTCCTCCCCACCACGGTGCTGATCGCCACGAGCCGGTGCCGGCCGACCTGCGCAGCGCGCCCGGTCACCCCTACGGCCTGTCGCCCCAGTTCCGCGACGGCCGGTTCCACAATCCGGCCGGCAGGTCATCGCTGGGTGTCATCGGCACGCTGCGCGTGTTCTGGCGGTTGATGTTCAACAAGCCCAGGGACGCCACGCCATCCGCCCCCATCCCCGTCCTGCCGCTCACCCGCCAGGCCCTGCTGGAGGCGCCCGATGACAGCCTGTGGCGGCTGGGTCACTCGACGCTGCTGTTCAAGTTGAACGGGCATTTCTGGCTGACCGATCCGGTGTTCTCCGAGCGCGCATCACCGGTGGGCTTCATGGGGCCCAGGCGTTTCCACGAACCGCCACTGTCCGTGGACGATCTGCCCCCGATCACCGGCGTGATCATTTCCCATGACCACTACGACCACCTGGACCAGAGCGCCGTGCGTGCGCTGGCCCCGAACGTGGCGCACTTCGTCACTGCGCTCGGGGTAGGTGACCGGCTGCAGGCGTGGGGCGTGCCCGCCGGAAAGATCCAGCAGCTGGACTGGTGGCAGGAGACCCGGGTGCAGGGCCTGAAAATCGTCGCCACCCCGGGCCAGCATTTTTCCGGCCGCGGACTGTCCGATGGAAACCGTACGCTGTGGGCATCGTGGGTGATCGACAGCGGCAGCAGTCGTGTGTTCTTCAGTGGCGATTCCGGTTACTTCGATGGCTTTGCCCGCATCGGTGAACGTTTCGGCCCGTTCGATCTGACGCTGATCGAAACCGGCGCCTACGATGCAGACTGGGCCGATGTGCACATGCAGCCGGAGCAGAGCCTGCAGGCGCATCTGGACGTGCGCGGCAAGGTGCTGATGCCCATCCACAACGGCACCTTCGACCTGGCCCTGCACCCGTGGACCGAGCCCTTCGAGCGCATCGCCGCGTTGGCGCAGCAACAGGGCGTTGAGCTCACCACGCCGCGCATGGGGGAGCGTCTGTCCATCCGCACGCCTTCCGCACCCAGCCCCTGGTGGCGTGCGGTGCACGCCGCGCGCTGACGCGCAGGAGGCCATCGCCCGGGCGGCCACGTGGCGGCTGGACGTGCAGCCAACGCAGGTCGGCTCTACAGTAAGGGGTCATTCTCTCCGCGGAGCCTGTATGAAACACCTGATCCTCGCCGCTGCCTGCGCGCTGTCCCTGGCCGCGTGCAGCGACCCGGAGGCCGAGCGCCAGGCGCAGCAGGCGGCCGCGGCCGCCGCGCAGGCCCAGAAGGAGGCCAAGGCCGAGGAGGTCGCCACCGAGTACGCGCGCGAAGTGGCCGCGCAGAACTGGGAGCGCGCACGGATCCATGGTGGCGCGCTGCTGGACGTGTACAAGGACACGGCGGCGGCGCAGCGCATCGCGCCAGGCTTTGCCGAGGTGAAGCAGAAAGCGGACGATGCCCGCGACCTGCGCCGCATGCAGGGCCTGTGGCAGTACAACCAGGTGGCCGTGGGCCGCAAGGGCACGCAGCGTTCGGCCTCGATCTACGGCAAAGCGCGCGTGGACGTGGACGGCAGTGGACCGGGCATGGTGCAGCTGGTGTTCCGCGATCACCCGGAATGGAAGCAGCATGCGTACCTGGTGCTGCAGGCCGGTGACTTCCGCTGTCCCGGAGGCTGCAGGGTGCAGGTCAGCGTGGATGGGGCCGCGCCGAAACCGATGGCAGCCTGGCGCCCGGACACCGACGAAGCCATCGCGATGTTCATCACCGACCACAAGGCGCTGTGGAAACTGGCCCGGCAGGCGAAAGTGCTGCGGATCGAGTTTCCGGTGAAGGCCGGTGGCACGCGCTCGGTGGAGTTCGAAACCGGTGGCCTGGATGCCAGCCGGATGCCCTGGAAATGAGCGACGGCAGCGGAAGGCAGGGACATCCGCTCGCGGGCGTGCGCCACTGGGTCTTCGACATGGATGGCACGCTGACCATCGCAGTGCATGATTTCGCCGCGATCCGGCGGGCGCTGGACATCGCCCCGCACGAGGACATCCTCGCCCACCTTGCCGCGCTTCCCGAGGAGCAGCAGCAGGCCAAGCGGGCGTGGTTGTTCGAGCACGAGCAGGCGCTGGCCCGCGGCTCGGTCGCCGCGCCCGGTGCGGTGGCACTCCTGCGCGCGCTGCACGCACGTGGCGACCGGCTGGGCATCCTGACCCGCAATGACCACGCCATAGCGAAGCTCACGCTGGACGTGGTGGGCCTGGGCGATCTGTTCGGGGACGCGGACATCATCGGGCGCGATGAAACGGTGCCCAAGCCCGCACCGGATGGCGTGGCGTACTTCATCCACCGGTGGCGTGCCGCTCCGGATACCGTGGTGATGGTGGGCGACCACCCGTTCGATCTGCAGGCGGGGCGAGCGGCAGGGGCGCGCGCCGTCCTGGTCAACATGCCCCGGGAGGCCTGGCCGGGGCTGGCCGACTGGCACTTCGACGACTGCAGCGCCCTGCACGCCGCCGCTGCGCGGTAACGCCGCCTGGCCGCAGGTGCAGGGCGTGGGCGGTCCCTCAGGCCTCCAGTGCGTACCCGAACTGCTGCTTGAACTGCTCGTTGAACTCTTCGAAGGTGAAGCGCTGGTTCTGCGTGCCCGGATGCTCGACCTTCAGCGCGCCCATCAGGTTGCCCATGCGGCCGATGGTCAGCCAGTCATAGCCCTTCTGGATGCCGTAGATCAGGCCGGCGCGGAACGCATCGCCGCAGCCGGTGGGATCGACCACGCGGCGCTCGTGCGCCGGCGGGATGTCGTAGCTCTTTTCCGGTGTATGGATGACCGCGCCCTTCGGGCCGCGCGTGGTGATGTAGGCCTGCACCCGGCTGACGATTTCCTTCTCGTCCCAGCCGGTGCGTTCCTGCAGCAGGTTGGACTCGTAATCGTTGACCACCACGTAGTCGGCCTGCTCGATGAACTCGCGCAGTTCCGGGCCGTTGAACAACGGCATGGCCTGGCCGGGATCGAAGATGAAGGGAATGCCGTCTTCGTGGAATTCCAGCGCGTTCTGGATCATGCCTTCACGGCCGTCCGGACCGACCAGGCCCAGCGTCACGCCCGGCACGCCGCGCACGTGGTTCTCGAACGAACGCATCATCGCGCCCGGATGGAACGCGGTGATCTGGTTGTTGTCGTGGTCGGTGGTGATGAAGGCCTGCGGGGTGAACAGCTCCTCGATCACGCGCACGCAGGACAGGTCGATGCCCAGCGTCTCAAAATGCTCGCGGTACGGGCCGAAATCGGTGCCCACGGTGCCCATCGGGATCGGATGGCCGCCCAACAGGTGCAGGTTGTAGGCGATGTTGCCGGCGCAGCCGCCGAACTCGCGCCGCATGCGTGGCACCAGGAACGAGACGTTCAGGATGTGCACCTTGTCCGGCAGGATGTGATTCTTGAACTGGTCCGGAAACACCATGATGGTGTCGAAGGCTAGAGAACCACAGATCAGAGCGGACATCGATATGAGACCTTTACGGGTAAGGTTGGGCGCGGCCCGTGGACGGGCATGCAAATGGCGCCCGTGGGCGCCCGACCGCGCAAAGGTTACCCGCTGGTGAAGCTCAGGGCCAGAACCCGGATCGAGCGCACGCAGCAATGAGGCCTGCGCCAGGGCCGGTACGGGCCAGCCCGTCGCCGTCGACTCCGGACTGCGCTAACAGGCTGGCCGTGGCATGGAGGTGAACGGCGGCCTCCCAGCCGCGCGCGGATCGGCGGAAAGCCTCTGAATACGCGGGTTCAGCTTGGATTTGACCTTGCCCGCACCGGGGTGGGTTGTTAGGCTTGCACGATCAAATTTTGCTCAATCCGCGCAACCCGGCGCTGGCAGCAGCCTCCCTCAGGATTCCCCCCTACGATGTTGAAAAAACTGCGTGGCATGTTCTCCAATGACCTGTCCATCGACCTGGGCACGGCCAATACCCTCATCTACGTACGCGGGCAGGGGATCGTGCTGAACGAACCGTCGGTGGTGGCCGTGCGGCAGGACCGCGCCATCGGGGGTACCCGGTCGGTGGCCGCCGTCGGCGCCGAGGCCAAGCAGATGCTGGGCCGTACCCCGGGCCACATCACCACCATCCGCCCGATGAAGGACGGCGTCATCGCCGATTTCACCTACACCGAGGCGATGCTCAAGCATTTCATCAAGAAGGTGCACAAGTCGCGCTTCCTGCGTCCGAGCCCGCGCGTGCTGGTCTGCGTGCCCGCCGGTTCGACCCAGGTGGAGCGCCGCGCGATCAAGGAATCGGCCGAGGAGGCCGGCGCGCGCGATGTGTTCCTGATCGAAGAGCCGATGGCTGCAGCGATCGGTGCCGGCATGCCGGTGACCGAGGCCCGCGGCTCGATGGTCATCGACATCGGCGGCGGCACCACCGAAGTGGCGGTGATCTCGCTCAACGGCATTGTCTATTCGGCCTCCGTACGCATCGGTGGCGACCGCTTCGACGAATCGATCACCAACTACGTGCGCCGCAACCACGGCATGCTGATCGGTGAAGCGACCGCCGAGCGCATCAAGGTGGAACTGGGCTGTGCCTACCCGCAGGCGGAAGTGATCGAGATGGAAATCTCCGGGCGCAACCTCGCCGAGGGCGTGCCGAAGATGATCAAGATCAACTCCAACGAGGTGCTCGAAGCCCTGCACGAGCCGCTCTCGGGCATCGTCAGCGCGGTCAAGCTGGCGCTGGAGCAGACCCCGCCGGAACTGTGTGCCGACGTCGCCGAGCGCGGCATCGTGCTCACCGGTGGCGGTGCGCTGCTGCGTGACATCGATCGGCTGATCTCCGAGGAGACCGGCCTGCACGTGCAGGTGGCCGACGATCCGCTGACCTGCGTGGCCCGTGGCGGTGGCCGCGCGCTGGAGCTGGTGGACATGCACGGCAACGAGTTCTTTGCGCCCGAGTAAGCCTGCCCGGCTGTCGCCTGGTCCGCGCCCTTCCGGCGTACGGCCCCTGCAGCATGCGGGCCGGCCGCGGCGGGGCGCGATCGTGTTTCTTCCCCGCCCCTCCAGTTGACGTCGCACCGTGCCGCCCTACGCAGGACCTCCCGTCACTTCCCGATCCAGCGATGCGGCCAGCCCGTTGACGCTGGTGGTGTACCTGGTGCTCGCCATCACGCTGATCGTCCTCGACGACCAGGCGGGGTGGCTGGCGCGCGCGCGCGCGCAGGCCAACGTGCTGGTGCAACCGGTCTGGAGCCTGGCCGGGCTGCCCGGCCGCGTGGGCGGGCAGGTGCGCGACAATGCCGCCAGCCATGGCCAGCTGGTGGCCGAGAACCGGCAGCTGCGCAACCAGCTGCTGATCGCCAATGCACGCTTGACCCGTCTGCAGACCGCTGCGCTGGACAACGCGCAGCTGCGTGAGCTGCTCAACGTGGCCGAGCGCAGTGGGCTGGACGTGCAGCTGGCGCCGATCCTGGACATCGATCTGGACCCGGTGAAGCAGCGCCTGGTGCTCGCGGCCGGCAGCAGCGAAGGCGTGCACGTGGGCCAGGCGGTGATCGACGGAGGGGGGCTGATGGGACAGGTGATCAGCACCACGCGCAGCACCTCCACCGTCCTGCTGCTGACCGACCCGGACCACGCGGTGCCGGTGACCGTGGCCCGCAACGGTGTGCGGCTGATCGTCTATGGACGGGGTGACACCCTGGAACTGCGCGACATTCCGCTCAGCGCCGGGGTGATGGTCGGCGATGAGATCGTGACGTCCGGGCTGGGCGGGCGCTTCCCGCCCGGCTTCCCGGTGGGCACCATTTCCGCCTTGAAACCGGACGATACGCACGCCTTCCTGGTCGGGGTGCTGAAACCCGCCGCGCAGCTGGACCGCGGGCGCGATGTGCTGTTGCTGCGCCCGGGCGCGGCGATCCGCCTGCCCGCAGCGCCCGCCGCCCAACCCGGCGCGCCCGACGCTGTCCCGCCCGTGCCGGCACCGGGCGCCCAGCCTGCGCAGGCCCCACCGCCGACGCCAGCGCCCCGGCCCACCCCGGAGCCCCCGCGATGAGCCGCCTGCGCGAAAAACGCTGGATCCTTCCGGCCAGCCTCGTCGTGGCGCTGCTGCTCGGCCTGCTGCCCCTGCCGGAACTGCTGCAGCCGCTGCGCCCGTACTGGCTGGCGCTGGTGCTGGCGTACTGGGTGATCGAAGCCCCTGAGCGCGTCGGGCTCGGCATCGCCTTCGCCAGCGGCGTGGTCGCAGACCTGGTGTACGGCGGCGTGCTGGGCGAACAGGCGCTGCGGCTGGTGATCCTCGCTTTCATCCTGCAGAGGTTCCGCGCGCGCATCCGCTTCTTCCCGATGTCGCAGCAGATCCTGGCCATCGGCGGCCTGCTGTTCAACGACCGCATCGTCAGTGCAGTGGTGCACGTCACGGTGGGCGAGCCGACGCTGCCGTGGGCGTACTGGTGGGCACCGGCCCTGGGCATGGCGTTGTGGCCGCTGATCTTCATCCTGCTCGACGCGCTGCGTTTCGGGCGGCGCGGGCGCTGACATGTACGTCCGCCGCCCGGTCAAGAATCCGCACGCCGAAGCCGAGCAGTTCCGCCGCCGTGCCGCGCTGGGTTTCCTGGCCGTGCTGCTGTGCCTGGGCGGGCTCGGTGCGTGGTACTTCAAGCTGCAGGTGCTCGACCACGATATCTACGCCACGCGCTCGGAGGCCAACCGCATCAAGCCGCGTCCGGTCGTGCCGGGCCGCGGGATGATCTACGACCGCAACGGGCGGCTGCTGGCAGAGAACGTGCCCGCGTTCCGCCTGGACATCACCCCCGACAAGGTGACCGACATGGCCGCGACGCTGCGCGGGCTGGGCGGCATCTTCACGCTCACGCCGGAAGAAATCGAGACCTTCGAGAAATCCCGCAAGGCCCGCCGCAGCTTCCTGCCCGTGACCCTGAAGCTGCGCGTGACCGAAGAAGAAATGGCCCGTTTCGCGGTCGATCGCTGGCGTTTTCCGGGCGTGGAACTGGAGCCCTACCTGACCCGGCGCTATCCCTACGGCGATCTGTTCACGCACATCATCGGCTACGTCGGGCGCGTGGATGAGAAGGACCTGGAGATGCTGGGCGAGGGCAACGCCGCGCTGACCCACATCGGCAAGAGCGGGCTGGAGCGGTATTACGAGCAGCAGCTGCGCGGCAAGGTCGGCTACGAGCAGGTGGAAACCAACGTGCAGGGGCGGGCGATCCGTACCGTGGGCCGGGTGGCCGCGCAGTCCGGCACCGACCTGCGCCTGTCCATCGATGCCGACCTGCAGCGGGCCATGGTCGCCGCGTTCGGTACGCAGGAGGGCGCGGCGGTGGCGATGGATCCGCGCACCGGCGAGGTGCTGGCCATGGTCAGCCTGCCGTCCTACGACGCCAATCTGTTCGTCAACGGCATCTCGCATGCGGATTTCAGCGCGCTCAACGGCAATCCCTCGCGCCCGCAGTTCAACCGCCTGGTCCTGGGCGGCGTGGCGCCCGGGTCCACGCTCAAGCCGTTGATCGCACTGGCCGGCCTGGATTCGGGCGTGCGCCGGCCGGAAGACCGCGTGCTCTCCACTGGCATGTTCTACCTGCCGGGCACCAGCCGCGGCTGGGGCGATGCCAACCGTGGCGGGCATGGCTGGACGGACCTGCGTAAATCCATCGCCCAGTCGGTCAACACATACTACTACCGGCTCGCGCTGGACCTGGGCATCGACCGCTTCGACCACTACATGGCCTCGTATGGCTTCGGCAGCCCGACAGGCATCGATCTCACCGGCGAGAGCGGCGGCATCCTGCCTTCACCGGCGTACAAGGCAAAGTCGCGCAAGGAACGCTGGTACCCGGGTGATACGGTCAACGTGAGCATCGGGCAGGGTGACTGGAAGGTCACGCCGTTGCAGCTGGTACGTGGGGTGGGCGGGCTGGCCAGCGGCGAGCTGCGCACGCCCCACCTGGTGATGCAGGAGCGGGCCGGTTTCGATCACGATTGGGTCGCGGCGCCGCAGAAGCCGAGCCGTGCCATCAGCCCCAGCCCTGCCAACGTACAGGCCGTGCGCGAGGGCATGATGGCCACCATGCAGCCCGGTGGCAGCGGCGCCCGCGTGGCGGCCGGGGCCGGTTACCTGATGGCGGGCAAGACCGGCACCGCGCAGGTGATCAGCCGCAAGGGCACGGCCGCGGTCGATCCCCGCAGCCTTCCGCTGCACTTGCGCCACCGTTCGCTGTTCGTGGGTTTCGCGCCGGCCGACAACCCCGTGATCGCCGTGGCCATCGCCGTGGAAGGCGGCGGCTACGGTGGCTCGGCGGCTGCGCCGATCGCGCGCAAGGTCTTCGATGCCTGGCTGCTCGGCAAGATGCCCGACGGGGTGGTGCCGCTGGACGTGGAGCGGGGCACCACCGCCTTCGGCGCGACAGCGTTCGACAACGAAGATCCCGCCGCGCGCCGTGCCGGTGAACAGGCCCTGCGCCAGCTGCCGGCGCTGCCGGTGCAGGTCGGCGTGCCGCCCGCGCCGGTCGCTGCACCGGCGTCAGCGACCGCGCCATCGCCGGAAACACGACCATGAGGGATTTCCTGCGCTGGGCCGGTGACATGCTGGTCCGCTTCTTCAGCACGCTGGACTGGATGCTCTGCGCCGCGCTCGGGGCGCTGATGGTGATCGGCCTGGTCACGCTGAAAAGCGCTGGCGGCGATGGGCTGGTCTTCGCCCAGGGCGCGCGTTTCGCCGTCGGCCTGGCGGCGATGTGGGGCATCTCGCGGGTCTCGATCCTGCGCATCCGTTCGGCCACGCCTCTCATCTATGCGATCTCGATGATCCCGCTGCTGGCCGTGTTCGTGGTGGGCACGGGCAAGTACGGACGGCAGTGGCTGGATCTGAAGTTCTTCTTCCTGCAACCGGCCGAACTGCTCAAGGTCAGCCTGCCGATGATGGTGGCCTGGTACCTGCACCGCGTCCCGCTGCCGCCGCGTTTCAACACGGTGCTGGTCAGCCTGCTGATCATCGGCCTGCCGACGGCGGCGGTGATGCTGCAGCCGGACTTCGGCACGGCTGTGCTGATCGCTGCCAGCGGGGTGTTCGTGATGCTGCTGGCCGGCCTGCCCTGGTGGTGGGTCGGGCTCGGCGTGGGCGGCGTGGCGGCGGTGGCCCCGGTGGCGTGGTTCTGGCTGCTGATGCCCTACCAGAAGGACCGGATCATGATGTTCCTCGATCCGGAGATGGATGCGCTGGGCGCGGGTTGGAACATCATCCAGTCCAAGATCGCGATCGGCTCCGGCGGTCTGGAGGGCAAGGGCTGGGGCCAAGGCTCGCAATCCCACCTGAACTTCATTCCCGAACAGACCACGGACTTCGCCTTCTCCGTGCTCAGCGAGGAATTCGGTTGGCTGGGCGTGGCGGTGGTGCTGGCCCTGTACCTGGTGGTGATCGGCCGCTGCCTGTGGATCGCCAACGAATCGCGCGATTCCTACTCACGCCTGCTGGCGGGCGCCACCGGACTGGCCTTCTTCGTCTACGTGCTGGTCAATGGCGGCATGATTTCCGGGCTGCTTCCGGTCGTGGGCGTGCCGATGCCGCTGATCAGTTACGGCGGCACGTCGGCGGTTTCGTTGCTGGCAGGGTTCGGACTGGTCATGGCCGTGCGCAGCCACAATCCGGTGCACGGCGGCTACCGATAGCGGGCCTCGGCGACGGAGTTCACGCTCTGAAAACGTCCTTCCGGGGCAACGGTTTGCGCAGCAGGTGTTTTCCTCGCGTTGTGAAAACGTTTGATCAGTGTGAGGCGTCCGTTTTATATGTGATGAACATCACGTTTTGAACTCATTTTGATCGTGGTCAATCGAATTGACGCAATCGGTCTGCACAATGGCGACCGCCGCGTACCGGCGCGCTCCCGGAAGCGCAGACGGCGCGTGGTGCATGGCGACCTCGCTTGTACTTCAGCCGTCCGTTTCTGGGGAGACGCGGGCGGCGCGTATCGAACAGGTCGGGTCGGCCGGCTGCGTCCGTGGGATGGGGGCGCAGCCGGCCTGCCCTGTGTCGAGCGTCGGGCTCACATGGAATTCACAAATACGCCAGCTGAAGCAACTCTTTGCTATTCATGGTGTTAGGGGTTTTATTTCATCCATGACCTGCTAACCTGCGGCGATGATCCGACGCACTCTGGCCTGCATGCTCACCCTCGGTCTGGTCGCCTGCGCGACCCAGCCGTCGACCCCTCCACCGGTGGCGCAGCCCGCCGTGGCGCCGCCCCATCCGGCGACGCCTGCGCGCCCCGGACCGGCCGAAGCGGTCCCTGAAGCCGCCGCAACGACGGCACCGCCGGTCGATCTGACGCCGGTCCCGTTCGAAACCGCGCGTGCCGACTTCATCCGCACGACGGCGGCAACCTACAAGCTTGATCCCGCCTTCCTCCGCGCCACCCTCGACCAGGCGCAGGTTCGCCAGCCGATCATCGCCGCGATGTCCCGCCCGGCCGAGCGCGTGAAGCCCTGGAACGAATACCGGCCCATCTTCATCAGCCAGGCGCGCATCGAAGGCGGCAAGAAGTTCCTCGCAGAACACCGCGACGAACTGATGCGCGTGCAGCAGCGCACGGGCGTGCCGGCGGAGGTGATCGTTGCCATCATCGGCGTGGAGACCAGCTACGGTGGCAACACCGGCAACCATCGCGTGCTGGATGCGCTGTACACGCTGGCCTTCTATTACCCGCGCAGCGGGGATCCGGCCAAGCTGGAGCGCGAAGTGCGCCGCGAGCTGTTCTTCCGCGATGAGCTGGCCAAGCTGTTCGTCCTCTCTCGCGACGAGAAACTCGACATCACCACGCTCAAGGGCAGCTATGCCGGGGCCATGGGCATGGGCCAGTTCATGCCGTCCAGCTATCTGGACTACGCGGTGGACGGCAACGGCGACGGACGCCGCGACCTGTTCAACAGCTTCGACGACGTGTTCTCGTCCATCGCCAATTATTTCGTCGCCAAGGGCGGCTGGGTGCGCGGTGGACAAGTTGCGGTGCCGGCCACGCTCACCGCCGGCCGTGAGGAATTCAATCCCACCGAATGGAAACCGACCCATTCGCTGCAGGACCTGGCCGCGCGCGGTTACCAGCCGGCGGCTGCCGTGCAGCCGGGCGCCACGGCCACGCCGATCACGCTGGAGGGCAGCACTGGCAAGCAGTACTGGCTGGGCTTCCAGAACTACTACGCCATCACCCGCTACAACATCAGCAAGATGTACGCGATGGCGGTCTTCCAGCTTTCGCAGGCCATCGCAGGTGAGGAGTTGCCGCCGGCATGAAGATGAAATGGTTGATCCCCGGAGGCCTGGTCCTCGTACTGGCGGCCTGCAGCAGCGCGCCGAAGAAGCCCGGTGGTACAGCCAGCATCAGCAACAAGCCGCCCGCCACGGTGGTGCAGGGCAAGGGCGGACGCCCCGCGCACTGCCCGGAGGGTTCCCCGTACCGGGCCGCCGCCGAGGATCCGTCCACGCGTGGCAACTACACCGCCGGCGGGCTGTACAAGCCGGGCGTCAAGGACACCACGCCGGATTACGTGCCCAACGTGGCCTGCATTCCGGAACCGCGCGTGGAAGCGCTGCAGCGCTCGCCGGTGGGCAACCGTACGCCCTATGAAGTGCTCGGCAGGACCTACACCGTCATGGACGATACCCGCGGCTACACCGAGCGCGGCACGGCCTCGTACTATGGTGGCAAGTTCCATGGCCGGCTGACCTCCAACCGCGAGGTCTATGACATGTACCAGTTCACGGCGGCGCACAAGACGCTGCCGCTGCCCAGCTTTGCCCGGGTGACCAACCTGGACAACGGCGAGTCGGTGATCGTACGGGTCAACGACCGCGGTCCGTTCCACGAGGGCCGTGTCATCGATCTGAGTTACGCCGCCGCCGTGCGCCTGGGCATCACCCAGCGCGGTACCGGCAATGTGGAAGTGCGTGCGCTGCAGCCGGGCGAAGACCGGCCGGGCGATGGCAACCTGCTGGCCAGCGCGTCGCCAGCGCGCCGCCCTGCAGCCGCGCCTGCGGCGCGGTCCCCTGCAGTGGCCAGCACGGCACCGTCGGCGATCGATGCACTGGTGCAGCGCCTGCCTGCGCCCACGACGGTTGCGGCCGCCGTGACTCCGGCCCCGGCACGCGCCACACGGGCAGCCGGCCGTGGCAGTGCTGTCGCCGCAACGGCAACCGCAACCGCTGCGCCGGCACGGGCATCCGCGGCGGTCCGGACCGGTCCGGAAGCCTATCGTTACCGCGTGGCCGACAGCGCCAAGCCTGGCTCGGCCGACAATTTCGACCGCTGGATGCGTGACAACCAGGTCAGCGTGGCGACCGGCAAGCCGGCACCGGCACCGGCACCGGCCAACGCCGGCGCGCCTGCACGCGCGGTCGCCGCGACAGCCGTGCCGTCGCCCACGCCCACGCTGTCGCAGCAGGTGCTCGGCAGCGTGCTGATCCAGGTCGCCAGCTTCGCCAGCCGTGACAACGCCACCCGCGCGCAGGGCCAGCTCAATGCCGCCGGCATCGTCGGCGCCACCATCAGTGACATCGCCGCCGGTGGCCGCACCCTGTGGCGGCTGCGTGTGCCGGCCAGCGACCACGCCAGCGCCACCGAACTGGCCGGGCGCATCGCCGGCCTCGGCTTCGGCGCACCGCAGATCGTCAAGGAATGAGTCCCCCGGCAGGCCCTGTGACGGCCTGCCGCGTCCGCATCGCCACGGCCTACAATGGCCGCCGTGTTTCTCTTTTGTCCTCGGCCGTACCAGGAGCCTGCTTTCCCATGAAATTCCGTTTCGCCGCCACCGCGCTGGCCGCCACCCTGGTGGTCGGGCTCGCCCATGCCCAGACCGAGCTGCCCACCCCGGCTGCTCCGGCTGCCGCCACCGCGCCGGCCACCGTTGCCACGCCGCCGGCGCCCGTGCCCAGCGTTTCCAAGGCCTGGATCCTGATGGATTACGCCTCCGGGCAGGTCCTGGCCGGTGAGAACGTGGACGCCCCGCTGGCGCCGGCGAGCATCACCAAGGTGATGACCAGCTACGTGATCGCCGCCGAGGTGAAAAACGGCAAGGTCAAGCCGGATGACCAGGTGATGATGAGCGAACGCGCCTGGCGCGAAGGCGGGGCGGGTACCGACGGCAGCTACAGCGGCTTCCCGGTCAACCAGACCGCGCGCCTGGAAGACATGGAAAAGGGCATGGCCGTGCAGTCCGGCAACGACGCCGCCATCGCGCTGGCCGAGCACGTGGCCGGCAGCGAGGAAGCGTTTGCTTCGCTGATGAACAGCTACGCCGCGAAGATCGGCATGAAGAACTCGCACTTCGTCAACGCGCACGGCCTGACCGCCGAGGGCCACCAGAGCACCGCGCGCGACCTGGCGCTGCTGGGCCGCGCGTTCGTGCGCGATTACCCGGAGACGTACGCGTACAACAAGATCAAGGAGTTCACGGTCGGCACCATCACCCAGCCCAACCGCAACCTCCTGCTGTGGCGCGATGGCAGCGTGGACGGAATCAAGACCGGCCACACCGCGGCCGCCGGTTACTGCCTGATGAGCTCGGCCCAGCGCGGCGACCAGCGCCTGATCGCGGTCGTGCTTGGGGGTGCGTCCGAGAAGCAGCGTGCCGACGACAGCCTGGCGCTGCTGAACTGGGGGTTCCGCTTCTTTGAAACGCACCGCCTGTATGAGCCGGGCAAGGTCGTGGCCGAGCACAAAGTGTGGAAAGGGGCCGCCGATACCGTGCAGCTGGGTGTTGCACAGCCGATGCTGGTGAGCCTGCCGCGTGGCCGCTACAACGATCTCAAGCCGACCATCGATGTGCCCAAGACCCTGACCGCACCGTTCACCGCTGGCCAGCAGGTCGGCACGCTCAAGGTCACCCTGGACGGCAAAGTGGTCGCGCAGGCACCGCTGGTGGCCATTGCTGCGGTGGAAGAAGCCGGCTTCTTCAAGCGCATGTGGCACAGCTTCCTGATGTGGTGGGAATCCTGATCCGGCGCGGGGCGGCGAACGGCTGAGCCCCTCGTGGTGGGCGCTCGGTAAGAACGCCGGCGTGTTGGCTGGGCGGGTGGGAGCGGCGGGGGACGGCAAGAGCCGCTCCTGCGTGCCTTGTTTCGCGCCATCCATGGCGCTCAACACCCCCGTCGCCCCCACCCGCCCAGCCACCGACAATCCACGTGCGCCGCCACGTGAAAGAAAAAAAGCAAAAGCAAGAGCAAAAGCAAAAGCGCTTGCGGTCGCACAGCCGCCTGCGCTTTTGCTTTTTTTTTTATTTTTCCGTGGTGGCCGCGGACCTGTCAGAGGGCCGGGCGGTGGGGCGGGACGGGGGCGTTGAGCGCCATGGATGGCGCGAAACGAGGCACGCATGGACGCAGTTCCTGCCGTCCCCCGCCCCGCCCCACCGCCCGGCGCGGCGAGATGACGACCAGGCAACGCGCCCACCACGAGGGGCTCAGCCGTTGGCGGGTGTCACAGGCTGCGGCTGATGGTGAAGCTGCCGAAGATCGGCGATTGCCGCTGGCCTTCGAATTCCTTGGTGCTGTGGTAGCGCGCCACCGCGAATTTCCAGCGGCCGCGCATGACCGCCACCCCGTAGCCGCCCTGGGCGACGAAGGCCTTCTTGTCCACGCTGTGGCTGTTGCGGAACGTATTGCCGTCCAGCGTGATATCCCGGATCACCCACGCCGCATCCGTCGTCGCGAACAGATGCCAGCTCCAGCCGCTGGCCCGCCCGCCACGCGTGGGTGCGGTGTTCTCGCCCGCCGGCCGCAGCGGCGTGCTGCCGAAATCATCCGGCAGCTTCCAGCCGAACCGCACCTC
The DNA here is from genome assembly GCF_011761925.1 of Xanthomonas sp. 60. Lineage (NCBI taxonomy): Bacteria > Pseudomonadati > Pseudomonadota > Gammaproteobacteria > Lysobacterales > Lysobacteraceae > Xanthomonas > Xanthomonas sp. 60. The sequence continues at coordinate 166,026 of NZ_JAASQW010000007.1, forward strand.
GCCACCCGCGTTGAGGTGCGTTGCCAGGTTGCCGACCGCACCGCCGTAATGGCTGATCGCATCCCAGCCCCAGCCACCGGCGTTTCCGGCCGCATCGCGGGGCCAGCGGTTCATGCGCTCATGGGTGAGCATGAACACCGGTTCGTTGTGCAGCTGGTTGTCCCAACCCTGGAACTTCTCGTCGTCCAGCACATCATGCACCGCGTTCTGCACCTCTTTGCCCAGCGCCCAGGGGCCCACCACGCCGAGGGTGAGCTGCGTGGTCTGCAGGTAATTGCCACGACGGGCGTTGTAGCCGAAGGTGCCCACCAGCACGCCGGCATACGGCCGGTCGTCTTCGATGACATCCCGGCGGGTGAAATCGGTCGGGGTGAAGATGCCCTGCGCCACGCTGAAGATCATGTTCTGCTGCTCGAACTCGCCCGGGCGCAGCGCTTCGAGGTGGTTGTTGACCCAGCGCGCCATGCGGGGCAGGCAGGGATCGTCGGTGTAGTCGGCCAGGTTGGGCGAGACGAAGGTCAGCTGCGCGCCGTTGGTGTAGCCCTGGTCCTGGTCGGCGCCGCCGAACAGATCGTTGTCAACGCGGATATTGACCTGTGGCGGATGGTCGGCGAGTGCGCTCTGGCTGCATTGCGCGGCGGCCTGCAGGGGAAGGGCGGCCAGCAGGCCGGAGAGCCCGAGGGCGGCAGCGAGGCGGGTGGGATGCATGGGAGTCCGGGAGGAGTTTTGACGTGTTCTCGCGCAGTCACGGTAGCGTCAGTGTGAAAGCGACACGAGCCTGTTACCGGACCGGAGTGTTCCGGCGGCGGCGCCCCTTGGGTTTGCGCGGCAGCGGCCCGATAATGGGCCCATGGAAATCAAGTCTGACAACCCCGAACACGGCTTCCAGTTCCCGGGCACCTTCGAGCTCAGCGCCATGGGCGCGGCGACGGCGGGGCTGGAAGTGCAACTCCCGGACCTGCTGCGGGCCGCCGGCATCGAGCTGGTCAGCGAGCAGATCTCCTGGAAACACTCATCCAACGGCAAGTATGTTTCCGTGCGGATGGCCTTCAAGGCGCGCGACCGTGCCCAGTACGATCTGGCCCACGAGGTGCTGCGCGACCACCCGGAAGTGAAGTGGACACTGTAACGGCCAGCCCGGTCCGGCCGGTGCAGCCGGCCGTCGTGCGCCATCTGGGGCGCCAGCCCTACGAGCCCGTCTGGCATGCCATGCAGCGCTTCACCGACCAGCGCGAGGACGCCACGGCCGACGAGCTGTGGGTGGTCGAGCATGAGCCGGTGTTCACGCTGGGGCAGGCCGGCAAGGCCGAGCACGTGCTGGCACCGGGAGAGATCCCGGTGGTGAAGGTGGACCGCGGTGGCCAGGTGACCTATCACGGCCCCGGCCAGATCGTGGTCTATCCGCTGTTGAAGCTGCCCCGGCTTGGCGTGGGGGTGCGTGACTATGTCTGCCGCATCGAGCAGGCGGTCATCGATACGCTGGACGAGTGGAACATCGGCGCCGAACGGCGTGATGGAGCGCCCGGCGTCTACGTGGGCGGCGCGAAGGTCGCCGCGCTCGGCATCCGCGTGCGCCGTGGCTGCACGTTCCACGGGCTGGCCCTCAACGTGGCGATGGACCTGGAGCCGTTCCGCCGCATCAACCCCTGCGGTTACGAAGGGCTGCAGGTGACCACGGTGGTAGACTTGGGCGGCCCGTCCGGCATGGCCGCCGTCACGCCCGTCCTGCTGGACAACCTGGCCCGCCAGTTCGGCCTGCAGCTGCAGGCCGCAACCGATGGCCCGGACCTCGCCGCCTGACCTGACTCGACACCACGCGGCCGTGCGGCCGCCGGGAACCCCATGACCGAACAGACTGCCCGCACCATTCCCCTGCAGATGCTGCAGGGCGAAACCGCTCCCGCCGCGCCGCTGCAGGCCGGTGCCAAACAGCTGGGCGGCGACAAGATCAACCGCTCGCCGGTGCAGTTCGCCGACGCCCCGGTGCTGCGCAAGCCTTCCTGGATCCGCGTGCGCATTCCTTCGGGCAATGCCGTGCAGAACCTCAAGGCGCGGCTGCGCGAGAACCGCCTGGTCACCGTGTGCGAGGAGGCCAGCTGCCCCAACATCCACGAGTGCTTCAGCCACGGCACCGCGACCTTCATGATCCTCGGCGAGGTCTGCACCCGCCGCTGCTCGTTCTGCGATGTCGCCCACGGCCGGCCCAAGCCGCCCGATGCCGGCGAGCCGGCCAGCCTCGGCCAGACCGTGGCCGACATGGGCCTGAAGTACGTGGTGGTGACCAGCGTGGACCGCGATGACCTGCGTGACGGCGGTGCCCAGCACTTCGTCGACTGCATCACCGCCATCCGCGCCAAGTCTCCCGGCACCCGCATCGAAGTGCTGACTCCGGATTTCCGTGGCAAGGGCCGCATGGAGCGTGCGCTGGAGATCCTCGCGCAGAACCCGCCGGATGTGTTCAACCACAACATCGAAACGGTGCCGGACCTGTACCGCAACGTGCGTCCCGGCGCCGATTACCAGTGGTCGCTGACGCTGCTGAAGAACTTCAAGGCGCAGCATCCGCAGGTGCCGACCAAGAGCGGCATCATGCTGGGCCTGGGCGAGGACTTCGAACAGATCAAGGCCACGATGCGTGACCTGCGCGCGCACGACGTGGACATGATCACCATCGGCCAGTACCTGCAGCCCACCGCGCACCACCATCCGGTGCTGAAGTACTGGACGCCGGAGGATTACAAGGCACTGGAAGACTACGGCTACGCACTGGGCTTCAGCCACGTGGCCTCTGGCCCGATGGTGCGCTCGTCGTACCACGCCGATGTGCAGGCCAAGGGTGCGGGCGTGGCCTGACCACGGGCGCTTCGCTGGCCCGTGCAGTGCCTGCCCGGGTCGCAGGCGGGAGGTGGCCGTCGGTTCACATTCTGCTACAGGCGCAGCAGTACGCTGGAAAGCCCTGTCCCGCCCGCTGCGATGACAACGCCGGAAACTTTCGGCACTGTCTTCGTATCTGAGGTGTAACGCACTCTCTCCCCTGGCAAGGCGTCCCGAGCAAGTACATGAAATTCAAAGCCCCCGCATTCCTGATTGCTCTGGCGCTCACGGCGCCGCTGGCCCTGTCGGCCCAGGCCGACGCGCCGGCGTTGCCTGCGGCGGCCACCGCCGACCAGGCCACCACCTCCAAGCTGGTCTACGGCCTGCTCTCCGACAGCCGCTACGCGTACCGCCCGAAGGCGCTCGACGAGGCGATGTCCAAGGACGTGTTCAAGCGTTACCTGGAGTCGCTCGATGCGGGCAAGCAGTTCTTCACCCAGGCGGACGTGGCCAAGTTCGCCCCGTTCGAGGCCAACATCGCCGAGGCCATCCGCGGTGGCCAGCTGGAGCCGGCATTCCAGGTGTTCGCGGTGTACCGCCAGCGCGTGGCGCAGCGCGTGGGGTATGCGCGTACGCTGTTGAAGCAGGAGCCGGATTTCAGCACGGATGAGCGCTTCGAGTACGACCGCAAGGACGTGCCCTGGGCCGCCAGCGATGCCGAGCTCGACGAGCTGTGGCGCAAGTCGGTCAAGAACGACTGGCTGCGGCTGAAGCTGGCCGGCAAGAAGCCCGACGACATCCGCAAGACGCTGGACAAGCGTTACAGCACGCTGGAGAAGTCGGTCAACGAGCTGAAGGGCGAGGACGTGTTCCAGTTCTTCCTCAACGCCTATACCAGTGCCGTTGATCCGCACACCGACTACTTCACGCCACGCACGGCGGAGAACTTCAACCAGGCCATGTCGCTGTCGCTGGAAGGCATCGGCGCCCAGCTGCAGCGCCAGGACGACATGGTGGTGATCCGCGAAGTCATCGCTGGCGGTCCGGCGGCCATGAACGGCACGCTCAAGCCGGGTGACCGCATCGTGGGCGTCGGCCAGGGCAGGGACGGCGCGATCGAGGATGTGATCGGCTGGCGCATCGACGACGTGGTGGCCAAGATCCGCGGCAACAAGGACACCCAGGTCCGTCTGGAGTTCATCCCGGCCGAGGAAGGCGTGGACGGCAAGCACCACACGCTGGTGCTGACGCGGCAGAAGGTGCGCCTTGCCGAACAGGCCGCCAAGGGCGAAACACTGACGATTCCCGCCACCGCCGGTGAACCCGAGCGCAAGGTCGGCGTGATCAAGCTGCCGACGTTCTACCAGGACTTCGAGGGCCGCCGCCGCAACGCGGCCGACTACGCCTCGGCCACCCGCGACGTGGCCAAGCTGCTGGCCGGCTTCAAGGCCGACAAGCTCGATGGCGTGGTGCTGGACCTGCGCAACAACGGCGGCGGCTCGCTGGATGAAGCGATCGAATTGACCGGTCTGTTCATCGACCAGGGTCCGGTGGTGCAGGTGCGCGAGGCCGGTGGCCGCGTGACGGTCAACAGTGACCGTGGCGCCGACGTCGCCTGGGATGGCCCGCTGGCGGTGCTGATCAACCGCGGCTCGGCATCGGCGTCGGAGATTTTCGCTGGCGCGATCCAGGATTACGGCCGTGGGCTGGTGATCGGCGAGACCACGTTCGGCAAGGGCACGGTGCAGAACATCGTCGACCTGGACCGCTGGCCGAGCGGCGAGACGCAGCGTTTCGGACAGGTCAAGCTGACCATCGCGCAGTTCTTCCGCGTCAGCGGCAGCAGCACCCAGCACAAGGGCGTGGTGCCTGACGTGGCGTTCCCGGCGAGCGTGGATGCCACCGAATACGGCGAGAGCACCTATGACAACGCACTGCCGTGGACGCGCATCGCCGCGGTCCCGCACACGCAGTACGGCAACTTCGCACCGCTGCTGCCGCAGCTGGAAACGCGCCATGCCGCGCGCATCCTGAAGGACAAGGAGTTCGTCTGGTGGAACGAGGACGTCGAGCAGTTCCGCACCGAGAAGGCGAAGAAGTACATTTCGTTGAACGAAGCCGAGCGGCTGGCCGAGCGTGACCGCCAGGAAACGCAGCGCAAGCAGCGCCAGGCGATCCGCAAGGAGCTTGGACTGGCGCTGGATCCGCTGGCCGACGACAGCAGCGATGACGGCCTGACCGGCAACGAGCGCGACATCGTCAAGGACGCGGCACGCGAGAAGGCGGCTGAAAAGCGCCCGGACCCGCTGCTGCGCGAGTCGGCCTCGATCCTGGCCGATGCAGTGAATCTGCTGGAAAACGACCGTCCGCTGTCGGCGCAGGTGCTGCCGCAGTCCACCGGCGCAGGTCGCTGGGCGGATTGATCGAGGAGCGGGCCGGGTCGCGGTGATGCGGCCCGGCCACTCGCCGGACATGGCGTTCTCGACCCGGCGCTTACATGCACGCCCGTAAGCTCCCTACGACTGAAATCCCGGAGTTTCCATGCAGCCTCGCTTCCCCCTGACGGCCGCGCTGGCGGCGGTCACGCTCGCTGCCTGCGGTGGGCGGGCGGCTGACAGCACGCTGCTGCGCGAGTCTTTCGACTCCGGCGACATGTATTCGCGCACCGTGGAGGGGCCGCCGGCGCAGGCCTGCGAGGCCGCGCGCCGCACGCTGCTCGGGCAGGGGTACGCCATCGCGCGTGCCGACGACACCCTGGTGGAGGGCAGCAAGAACTTCCAGCCGAAGGAAGATTCGCACGAGCAGCTGGTGCTGCGCATTTCGTGCGCACCGCGGGGCGAGCAGACGCTGGTCTTCGCCAGTGCCGTCCAGGACCGCTACGCGCTCAAGAAGAGCCCGACCTCGGCCAGCGTGGGCGTGGGGGCACTGGGCTCGGTCTCGCTGCCCTTCGGCAGCAATGACGATTCGCTGGTGAAAGTGGCCAGCAGCACGGTGCAGGACGGTGGCTTCTACGGCCGCTTCTTCCAGCGCCTGCAGCAGTACCTGCCGGCCGGCGCCGCCCTGCCGGCCAGCCCGGTGTACCCGGATGTCCCGGCACTGCAACCCGGCGATCCCGCAGGCAGCGGATCCCGCTGAGCATGCGTCGCTGGGCCGCGTTGCTGGTGCTGTCGGGCTGGCCACTGGCGGCGGGCGCCGCCCAGGGGTGCCTGCAACCGGTGCTTGAACGCCTGGGCTGGCAGATCACGGAGGGACCTGTCACCCGGGTCGAGATCCACGGGGGGGATGTCTGCACGCGGGCGGACCTGGCGGCGGCGCATGCGGCCGGGGACCTGCGCGTGCAGATCCCGATGGGCAGCCCCGCGCCGGTGCGCGAGACGGTGCTGCAGGCGTTGCTCCGGCATCCGGCAACACACTGCGCGTATTCGATGCAGCTGGGCCAGGCCGCGCGCCGCGCTGCACAGGCGCTGCAGGATAATCCGGACTATCGTTTTTCCGGGCTGCAGCTGGGCTGGATCGGATTTGGCGCAGCCGGCGCCGGCGCGCAGGGCTGGCAGCGCACCCATGCGTTCGGGCGCGGTTACCGGCCCAGCGGAAGCAACAGCCAGGCGCTGCAGGCGTTCTATACCGGCCGCGTACGCAGCGAGTGCGGGGTGGGGCGCCAGGTGGCCCAGTTGGCGACGCAGCGCGAACTGTTCGGCGATGCACGGTTTGATACCGCTTTCACCGCCAGCGAGCTCAGCATCGGCACCTTCCTCACCCTGCACCAGACCGACAGCATCCTGCTGGGACGTCATGCAGGCGAACTGCAGGGCGATGGCAAGGGCGTGCGCGCGGCCGCGCAGGGCCGCCAGGCGTTCATGGGCCTGCCCGGCTTCCTCGAACACGCTTACGGCCGCGAGACCCTCGACGACCTCAACAACCAGGCCGAGAACTTCATCGTGGTGGATGTCGGGGCGGCGGCGGCCGATGCGCTGCATGCACAGGGCGGGCTGGCAGGCTACGACCAGCGCAATGCGGCGCTGTGGGCGCTGTCGCGGCAGATCCCGCGTCGCGGCGTGCGCTTCTTCGAGCGCCTGCTGAGCGAGCGGGATGTGACGCTGCGGGCATCGCTGACGCCCGCCGAGCGGCACATCGTGGCCCGGATGGATGCCTTGCTCGGCGATCCGTTCTACCAGCAGTTCCTGATCTACGTGCACCCGCGCGGCATCAAGCCGATCGGCGCGCACGTGGCGCGGTTGCTCGACCGCAATCCGCGCACACCCTACGTGATCGAGCTGGCGATGAACAACCTGCAGACCACGCTGTTCGAGCGCTGGGTGCAGGCACAGACAGGCGATTGCGCGGCGGCGCACGCTCCTTCTTCTTCCGGGCCGGACGGCGCTGCGCGCCCCCGGTCCTCGACCCAAAGGTGAACACGTGGATATTGCAATGATCGGGCTGGGGCGCATGGGCGCCAACATGGCGCAGCGGCTGCGGCTGGGCGGGCACCGTGTGGTCGGTTACGACCCGGGTGAAGCGGCGCGCCAGCGCGCCGGGGAAGGTGGCATGGAAACCTTCGATACGCTGGCCGCGGCCGTGGAGGCGTTGCCGGTGCCCCGCGTGGTCTGGTTGATGGTGCCGGCCGGTGACGCGGTGGACCAGACGCTCGCACACCTGGTGCCGCACCTTGCCGAGGGCGATGTCGTGATCGACGGCGGCAACTCCAATTACCAGGATTCACAGCGCCGCGCGCAGGCGCTGGCAGCCAACGACATCACCTACCTGGACTGCGGCACCAGCGGCGGCGTGTGGGGCCTGCAGGAAGGCTACAGCCTGATGATCGGCGGCGACGCGGCGACCGTCGAGCGCCTCGCGCCGCTGTTCCAGAGCCTCGCGCCCGCCGCCGACCGGGGTTGGGCACGGGTGGGGCCAAGCGGTGCGGGCCACTACACCAAGATGATCCACAACGGCATCGAGTACGGAATGATGCAGGCCTACGCGGAAGGTTTCGCCTTGATGGAGCGCAAGGAGGAGCTGCAGCTGGACCTGGGCCAGGTGGCCGAGGTGTGGCGCCATGGCAGCGTGGTGCGTTCATGGCTGCTGGATCTCAGCGCGCAGGCGCTGCAGCGCAATCCGTCGCTGGATGGAATCGCCGCCTATGTGGACGATTCGGGCGAGGGACGCTGGACGGTCGCCGAAGCGATCGCACTGGACGTGCCCGCGCCAGTGATCACGCTATCGCTGCTCGAGCGGCTGCGCTCGCGCCAGTCCAACTCCTTCAGCGACCGCCTGCTGGCCGCCATGCGCAACGAGTTTGGCGGCCACGCGATCAAGCCGCGCTGAGCACGGTGGCAGCGCGGCCGTGTGGCCTGCCCGGCAGCCTGACCGGCCTTGGCGGCCGGGGCCGCCGGCCAGGCGCCGGCGCTACAGGGAGATGCGGCGGCCTTCGCGCGCGCTGAGCTGGCCAGCGTCGAGCAGGCGCATCAGCCGCAGCGCCTGTTCCACGGTCACCACCGGCGCCGTCCCACCGCGGATGGCCGCTGCGAAGCCCTCGTACACCGCACGGTAGTCGCCCGGCAGGTTGGCCAGCGGCTCCTCCTGCAGGGCTCCTGCGGTATCCACGCGGGTCAGTAGGCCCGGCTGTGGGTCTACGCCCCAGCCCGCCTCACCCGGCCGGAGGCCGGCGGCGAGCTGTGCCTCCTGCACATCGCGGCCGTGTTTCACCCAGCTCCCCCGCCGACCATGCACGGCGAAGCTGGGCATCGTCGCTGCCACCAGTGAACCGGCATGCAGCACCGCGCGCATGCGCGGGTAATGCAGCACCGCATGGAACCAGTCCACGCCTCCGGCGTCACGCTGGCAATCAGTGTCCACGCTGATCGCACGCGGACACCCGAACAGCGTGAGCATCTGGTCCAGCAGATGGGGCCCCAGGTCGTACCACAGGCCGCTGCCGGGACCCTCCTGCTCGCGCCAGCGATCGCGCACCTGCGGGCGGAAGCGGTCGAAATGCACGTGGCATTCGGCGATGTCACCAAGCACGCCGCTGGCCAGCAGCGCCTGCAAGGTCAGGAAGCCACCGTCGAACCGGCGGTTCTGGAACACAGTCACTACGCGGTCGTTGGCCTCGGCCACCGAGACCAGGGCCTCGGCCTGCAGGGCATCGAGCGCGAAGGGCTTGTCCACCATCACGTGCTTGCCCGCCTGCAGCGCCGCCAGCGCAAGCGGGGCATGCAGCGCGTTCGGCGTGGCGGTGACCACCGCATCCACCGCCGGGTCATCGAATACCTCCTCTGCCGCGGCGCACACGCGGACGCCGGGGAGCGCTGCATTGACCACGGTCCGTTGCGAGGTCACCACGCTGTGCAGCGCCAGTCCGGGCGTGTGCCCGATCAAGGGGGCATGGAACACGCGGCCAGCGAGGCCATAGCCGATCACAGCCAGGTTGATGGGAGAGGGCACGAGCGCGCTCCACGCGACGGAAAGGTCAAGGGTACCCGGCGGCGGCGGCTGCGGAAACTGAACGGCACATGCCGGTCGTGGCGGATTCACCCGGGCCTTACGATCTGCCCACGTGTGGTGGACAGGCCATGGCGGACACTTCATCCACCAACAACGAGGGACCGCACCATGAAGAAGAACACGTCGCTGCTTACTGCCACCATCGGCCTGGGCATGCTGCTGGCCGCCCCGTTCGCCATGGCCAACGACCCGGCCAAGAAGGATCGCAGCATGGCCGCGCAGGACACCCACGCCGCGCACGGTGCGCAGCATGATTCGAGCCAGCCCGGCACCGATACCTGGATCACCACCAAGGTGAAGGGCGATCTGCTGGTCAGCGGTGGCACCCCGGGAACCGACATCAGCGTTGAAACCAAGAACGGCGTTGTCTGGCTGAGTGGCAGCGTTGCCACCAAGGAACAGCACGACCAGGCCGTCGCCAAGGCCGGCATGATCGAAGGCGTGAAGAGTGTCAACGCCTCGAAGCTGCAGGTCGCCGGCACCGCCCGCAAGTAATCGCTGCGTCGTTCGATCCCGAAAGGCGCCCTTCGTGGGCGCCTTTCTTCGTCTGGTCATGCGGGTGCGCACGGGCGCCACCCTGCGGGGTGCTGCGCTATAGTGCCATCCAACCGCATCCGGCAGCGCCGGACGTGGTGCCGGACCGTGCAGGGGAGCGCGTGTCCAACGGATGGCGGCACGGGCGAGGGGTCATGCTTCGGGGATCAGACATCATGGGGGCTGCAACGGCAGAGGCGCAGGGAGCGTTCCGTATCCTGGTGGTGGAGGACGCCGCGCACGGTGCCGACCTGCTGATCCGGCAGCTGCAGGCGGCGGGCCTGACTGCGATCTTCCGGCAGGTGGCCAGCGAAGCCGGCCTGCGCCGGGCGATGGCCGAGTTCGCCCCGGACATCGTGCTCTCCAGCATGGACCTGCCGGGCCTGCAGGGAACCCGGGTGCTGGACATCGTGCGTTCGCTGCAGCCGGCGTTGCCGTTCATCTACGTAGCGGACCTGCTGGCTGAAGAGGCCGCCGTGGCCACCCTGCAGCGTGGCGCGGACGATTACATCATCCGGCAGCAGACCGCGCGCCTGCCGACGGCGGTGATGCGGGCCATCGGCGATGCACGCCAGCGCCGCGACCGTTCGCGCGTGGAGTCCGAGCTGATGCGCGCGCAGCGGCTGGAGAGCCTGTCGATGCTCGCTGCGGGACTGAGCCATGACCTGCGCAACATCCTGCAACCGCTGCTGATCATGCCCGAGCTGCTCAAGGCGCGCACCGATGATCCCAAGCTGCATCATTTCGCCGATGTCATCGCCGAGTGCGGACGTCGCGGGCATGAGATGGCGCAGTCGATGCTGTCCTTCGTGCGCGGTTCGCAGGCGGCCAGCGAGGTCGTGCCGATCCCCCACCTGTTCGACGCAGTGGAACTGCTGCTGCGGGCCAACCTGCCACCTTCGGTCACGCTGGAGCTCAGCGTGGACGACCCGTCACTGGCAGTGCGGGCCAACTACACCGAGATGCAGCAGGTGCTGCTCAACCTCTGCCTCAACGGCCTGCAGGCGATGCCGCACGGCGGTCGGCTGTGGCTGGACGTGCGCGCCAGGGCCGGACACGAAGGCGCTGACCGCCTGTGCCTGAGCGTGACCGACGAAGGCACGGGCATGTCGGCCGACATCCTGGCGCGGCTGTTCAATCCGTTCTTCACCACCAAGGCCGATGGCACGGGCCTGGGCCTGATGTCATGCAAGCGGATTGTCGAAGGCTGCGGGGGGCAGATCACCGTGGCCAGTGAGCTGGGGCGGGGCACGCGCTTCATGCTCGATCTGCCCATTGCCGCCGCTTCGCCACTACCACGGCCGGCCTTCGCCGCGCTCGCGCCCGGCGCGGGTCAGTCCATCTTCGTGGTGGACGGCGAGGCCACGCGCCTGTCGCTGCTGGGCAATGCGCTGTCCAGCCAAGGCTATCTGCTGCGCCTGGCTTCCGACGGTGCCACCGCGCTGCGCTGGATGCAGCAGGGCGCGATGCCGGCCCTGGTGGTAGTCGATGGTGGTGCCCGTCTGCTGCCTGCGCGGCACCTGCTGGACGAGATGGCGCTGCTCGGTTTCGCCGGTGCCGTGCTGCTGCTGGAAGACCCGGAGGTGGAGGTGCCCGACGCGTTCGCGCCGCCGACCCTGCACCTGCACGTCCTGCGCAAGCCACTGGAGATGGAGGCGGTGTTCCGCGCCGTGGCGCAGGCGCTGGGCTGATCCAGGGTACTTCGCAGCTCAATCCGCTGCGTCGTCATCGCGGCGTGCGTTCTCCCATGGAAAGCGCGGCAGGCTGGCGACGGCCTGCTCCAGGCGCCGGGCCCAGTTGTGGTGGATGTCGGCATACAGGGGCGAGTCACCGCTCAGGCGGAGCTCCCCACTGACCCGCAGTGCGTTGCGACGGATCAGTACCAGGTCCAGCGGCAGGCCGACCGAAAGATTGGAGCGGATGGTCGAATCCAGCGAGACCACCGCGGTGCGCGCCGCGTCGTCCAAGCCTGTCCCCGGCCGCACGATGCGGTCCAGGATCGGCTTGCCGTACTTGGATTCGCCGATCTGCAGGTAGGGGGTCTCCGGCGATGCGGCAATCGCGTTGCCCAGCGGATAGATCATGTAGATACCCGGCCGTTCGCCGGCGATCTGCCCGCCCAGGATCAGCGTGGCCTGGGTATTGATGCCTTCCTGTCCACGTCCGGAGGGCCGGCCCTTGACCTGGCAGTCGACCAGCAGCTCACCGACATGGGCAGCGGCTTCGAACAGGTGGCGCATGCGCGGCAGCGAGGCAGAACGGTCTTCGGCCGCGTCGCGGTGCAGCCGCGAGACCAGCAGCTGGGTCGTGGCGAGGTTGCCGGCGGCCATCAGCACGAAGACGGCATTGCCTGGGTACTCGAATACATGCAGCTTGCGGTGGATCCGCACGTCATCGAGCGAAGCATTGGTGCGCGTGTCGGCTGCGAAGACCAGGCCCTCGTCCACCTCGATTGCGACGCAATAGGTCATGGGCTGTGTCCTATCATGTGGACCCCAGTGTAGTGAGGCCGTCGTGACGATGGCATCGCCTTCTTCCTCCCCTGCCCAACGCCCCCCTCGTATGACCACCGTGCTCCTCAGCCTCGGCAGCAATGTGCAGCCGCGTCGACATCTCAAAGCGGCCGTGCAGGCCCTGGCCGAACAGTTCGGCGCGCTCCATGCATCGCCTGCGTACCGCACCGCGGCGGTCGGCTTCGACGGCCCCGCGTTTCTCAACAGTGCTGTCAGGATCGAGACGGACTGGCCGCTGCAGGCGCTTGAGGATTGGCTGCACGCGCTGGAGGACGCGCATGGGCGTGACCGCAGCGGGCCGCGGTTCTCCGATCGCACGCTGGACATCGACGTGGTGTTCTATGGCGACCTGATCGTCGAGGGGCCGGGCCACCTGCGCATCCCGCGCCCAGAGCTGAAGCACGCGTTCGTGATCAAGCCCCTGGCGGACATCGCCGGAGAGTTCGTGGACCCGGTGAGTGGGCAGTGCCTGGCCGCGCTCTGGCAAGCGCACCCGCAGCATGCGGAGACGTTCGAGATCGTGGCGTTGTAAGGCCGCGTCCGGCCCGGCGGCTGGGTCGCCCTGCCGGACGCCGGCCTGGGCTAGGTCAGGGTGCGGCCACCGTCCACGCCGAGCGTGTGGCCGGTGATGAAGCCGGCCTCGGCGACCAGCCAGTGCACGGCCGAGGCGATCTCCTCCACTGTGCCGATGCGGCCCAGCGGGGTGCGGGCGAGCAGGGCCTCCCGGGCGAAATCGTCCTTGCCGTGCTCCGGCCACAGGATCGCGCCCGGTGCCACGGCGTTGACCCGGACCTTCGGTGCGAGCTCCAGCGCCAGCGAGCGGGTCACCATGGCCAGCGCGGCCTTGGCCATCGTGTAGGCGGCATGGTCACGCATGGGTTCGCTGGCGTGCAGGTCGGTCAGGTTGACGATGCAGCCGTGCTGCCGGCGCAGGTGCGGTGCGGCGGCCTGTGACAGCAGCAGCGGCGCACGCGCATTGACCGCGTAGAGCTCGTCCAGCGCTTCAGCGGTGATCTGCCCGAACGGGGTGGGATAGAAGTTGGAGGCGTTGTTCACCAGGGCGTCCAGTCGCCCGAAATGGCCGACAGCCTGCTCGATCAGGTCGGGCAGGGACGCGGCGTCGCGCAGGTCCGCCTGCAGGGCCAGCACGCTGCCGGGGCGGGCGCTCTCGAATGCGAACGCCAGTTCCTGCAGCGCGTCGCTGGAGCGGTGGGCGTGCAGCACCACGCCGTAGCCCGCCGCGTGCAGGCGGGTTGCGATGGCGGCACCGATGCGCCGCGCGCTGCCGGTGACGAAGGCCACGGGGGCGGTGTCGGTCATTGAGCGGTCCTCCTGAGCGGCTATCCTGTAGGTCATTGTCACCGCATTTGAAGACGCCATGCAGTCCACCATGCCCCTGCCCGATGCCGATGCCCTGGCCCACAGCGATCAGCTGGCCGCCGCGCTCCGCCAGGAGATCCGCGCCCAGGGCGGCGCGATCCCGTTCCAGCGGTTCATGGAACTGTGCCTCTACACACCGGGCTGGGGCTATTACAGCGCCGGTGCAAGCAAGTTCGGCGGTGGCGGGGATTTCACCACGGCCCCCGAAATGGGCAGCCTGTTCGCCACCACCGTGGCCAATGCGCTCGCGCCGGTGCTCGGGCAGCTGTCCGCCCAGGCACGCGTGCTCGAGCTCGGCGGCGGTACCGGCGCCTTCGCCGAGGCGGTGCTGCTGCGGCTGGCCGAGCTGGATGCGCTGCCAGCCCGCTACGCCATCCTGGAACCTTCGGCGGACCTGCGCCAGCGCCAGCGCGACCGGCTGCTGCAGCACCTGCCGGCCGAACTCGCCGGGCGCGTGGAATGGCTGGACCGCCCCTTCGACGATGACTGGGAAGGCATCGTGTTCGCCAACGAGGTCATCGATGCGCTGCCCACGCCGCGGTTCGTGATCACCCAGGGCGAAGTGTTCGAGGAGACAGTTGAGCTGGATGCCGAAGGCGCATTCGTGCGCGGCACGCAGCCGGCGGACATGCTGCTCAGCGGCGCCGTACGGCATCTGGAGAATTACCTGCAACGTCCCTTTGCCGAGGGCTACCGCAGTGAAAGCCTGGCCCATCTGCCGTATTGGCTGCAGGCCGTTGCCGGCGGCCTCGAACGCGGGGCGATGCTGTTCGTGGATTACGGCTACAGCCGCGGCGAGTACTACCAGCCGGACCGCGATGACGGCACGGTGCGCGCGTTCTACCGGCACCACGTGCACAACGATGTGCACCGCTGGCCGGGGCTGCAGGACATCACCGCGTCGGTGGATTTCACGGCGGTGGCCGAAGCCGGCCTGCATGCCGGCTTCGATCTGGCCGGTTACTGCAGCCAGGCCAGTTTCCTGCTCGGCAATGGCCTGGACCAGGCGTTGGCGCTGGCGGACGAGCGCACCGACGATGTCGGCCGTGTGCAGCTGCGCCAGCAGGTCAAGAAACTCACGCTGCCCACCGAGATGGGCGAACGCTTCCAGGTGATCGGCCTGCAGCGTGGTGTGGATTTCGAGCCGGCCTTCGAACTCGGCGATCTGTGCGGGCGTCTGTGAGGCCTTGCGGGCTCAAGCCGCTGCGCTACCCGCGGGTCTGGCTCGCGCTGTGGCGGGTGGCCGTGCTGAGCGTCATCGTGGTGTGCCTGATGCCCCCGCCGCCGTTGGCGCTGCCGGCGGGCAGCGACAAGATCGAGCATTTCCTGGCCTACTTCGTGCTCGCTGGCAGCGCGGTGCAGCTGTACCGCCACGGCCGTCCGCTGCAGCTGGCCGCGTTGGGCCTGGTGGTGATGGGGGGACTTGTGGAGGTCCTGCAGGGCGCCCTGACCGCCACCCGGATGGCCGACCCTGCCGATGCGCTGGCCAACACGGTCGGCGTCATCGCCGGTGTCTCACTGGCCTGGACCCCGGCAGCCAACCTGCTGCTGCGCCTGCGCGGCTGAGGCATCGAGCGCCGGGCCGGCAGCCGGCGCCCCGTTTCCGCCAGCTCCGTCAGTGTGGCTGGAGCGTCACCTCGTCCAGCACCCACAGGGTCGGCCGTGTGTCGCCGGTGAAGTTGATGCACAGATCGGTCGTCCCGGCCACGTTTCGCGGCAGCTTTGCTTCGAGGGTGATGAAACCATCGGCATCCGGGCGCGGGGGCAGCGCGACCTGCGCGATCGCCGGACCGGTGCAGTCGCCGCGGCGGATCTTCATTTCGCCGTGCGCGCGGCGCGGTTTTTCGAAGTGCCGGTTCGGCTCATCGTGCGCCAGCTGGAAGTAGTAGGGAATATTGCCGGCGCGCACCCGGATGCGGTCGATGCCCTGCAGGTCCGCCGACGGCCAGCGCCAGCACGGGTTGAAGATGTCCACGTTGAACACCGCGCGGGCGCCCTCGGCCGGACCGTCGTCCTCCAGCCGCAGCACCAGCTTGCCCGAGTCCGGGCAGGTGGCGAGCTGCTCATGCGTGCGGCTGAGCACTGATTGCGCCGTGTATTCCAGCACGGTGGGTGCCTTGGCCAGCGGCTGGCCCTGGAAGAACGCCGCCGCCTGCACCGTGGCCGGCAGCGCGGCGTGCAGCGGCTGCTGGTAACGCGGCGACTGCGCGGTGACGGGCTGGCCGTCCAGGCTGTAGCGCACCTCGTAACCGAGCGGGTTGGCCAGGGTGATGGCCACGCGGCCGTCCGCGCGCTGGTCCTGGAACCCCGCCCCTACCTCGAACGGCGTCTGTGCGTACTGCAGTCCCCAGGCGCGGTACCGCTGCAGCTGGGCGGGGAGGCGTGCCAGGAAATCGCGGAAATCCCGGTTCCGCGGCAGGCTCCAGCCGGTCTCCGCCACCGCCGCCAGGCGCGGGAACAGGTTGTGCTGCAGCCGCTCGTAGTTGCGCGTGTGCTCGGTGAACATGTTGGCCTGCAGGCCGAGGATGTGGTGGCGCTTGTCCTCGGGCAGGGTGGGCGGCACGGGCTCGAAGCCGTACACCTTCGCCAGGTCCACCTGCAGCGGCCGGCCCGGCGGTTCGTTCGGCGAGGTGGTCTGCAGGTAGTCCAGATAGAGGTGGGTCACCGGTGACATGATCACGTCGTGGCCACTGCTGGCCGCCGCGAGCCCGCCTTCGGTCCCCCGCCAGGACATCACCGTCGCCTGCGGCGGCAAACCGCCTTCAAGGATCTCGTCCCAGCCGATCAGGCGCCGGTCGTGCTGCTCCAGGAAGGTCTCCAGGCGTTTGATGACATGGCTCTGCATCGCCATTTCATCCTTCGCACCGAGCTCGCGCATGCGCTGCTGCACGCGCGCCGAAGCGATCCACTGGTCCTTGACCGCCTCATCGCCGCCCACGTGCACGTACGTTGCAGGGAACAGGTCGATGACCTCTTCCAGCACGTTCTCCAGGAACACGAACGTGCTTTCCTCCACATTGAACAGATTGGGGAACACGCCCCATTCGCTCAGCGGCCGCAGCGGCGTGTCGAGCACGCCCAGCTCGGGATACGCCGCGATCGCTGCCGTGGCGTGGCCGGGCACGTCGATCTCCGGGATGACCTGGATGTGGCGCGCGGCGGCGTAGGCCACCACCTCGCGGATCTGCGCCTGGGTGTAGTAGCCGCAGTACGGGCGTTCGGCACCGGTGGCCGGATCGCGGGCGCCATCGCCGGCGGGCAGGCGGCAGCTGCCGATCTCAGTGAGCTTCGGGTAGCGCTTGATCTCCATGCGCCAGCCCTGGTCATCGGTGAGGTGCCAGTGCAGCGTGTTGAGTTTGTGCGCGGCCATTGCATCGATGACCTGCCTGATTTCATCCAGGCTCTGGAAGTGCCGTGCAGAGTCGAGCATGAAGCCGCGCCATGGGAAGCGCGGGCCATCTTCAATGGTTACCGGGGGCACCATGCCCTTGCTGCCGCCGGTGGCCAGCTGGGCCAGCGTGACGGCGCCGTAGAACAGGCCCGCCTCGCCCGAAGCACGCACCACGACGCCGTCCGCATCACGCTGCAGCAGGTAGCTCTCCGGGCCCATCGCAGGCTTCGGCGAGAGTTCGAAGCGGATGCCATCGTGGCCGCGTCCGCTGGCCAGCGCCAGCTGCGGTCCACCACTGCGTGCCAGCAGGTCGGCGAACTGCTGCGCCACGCGGCGCGCGCCGTCACCCTGCGCGCGCAGGGGCGTGGAGGCGGTGAGCGGGTAGGCGGGGCGGCGGTCGGTGTGCACGCTGGCCGGTGCCGGGATCAGCATCAGGCTGCCATCGCGCAGCAGGGGTCCGGGGGCACTTGCGGTGGCCGGTGCGTCGGCGGCCCGGGCGGGCAGCGGGGCAGCCGTGCACAACAGCAGCGGGAGGGAAAACAGCAGGGCGATGCGCATTGCGTGCTCCTTGGCGGACGGGGGCTCTCCACCCGTCGATCTGGCGGTACGGCCACGTAACCGGACCGCCATCGTACGACGGGCCCGGAAATCCGGGCCCGTCGGCATGGCTGAAGATGACGCCTCAGTACTTGAAGTGCAGGGTCGCCATGTAACGGCGACCGCTCTTGTACTTGCCAGCCAGGTGGTCCTTGTCACCCAGGTACTGGAAGTAGGTTTCATCCAGCAGGTTCTGCGCGTCGATGTTGAGCGACCAGTGCTCGTTGAACGTGTAGCCGATGCTGGCACCCAGTTCGGCGTAGTCGTCCACGCTGGCCGGTGCGGCACCGGCCACATAGCCACCGGCCAGGTAGCTGTCGCGCCAGTTGTAGGTCAGGCGTGCGTTCAGCGGTCCCTTCTCGTAGTAGGGGCTGAGCGCCACTGCGTTGCGGGACTGGTACGGCAGCGGATCGCCGGTGTTGTTCTCGCCGTTGGCATAGGTGTAGTTGGCGGTCAGGCCGAACCCGCTTTCGCCGAAGGGCTGCTGGATGCTGATGTTGAAGCCCTTGACGTGGCCGCTGCCGGCATTGCGCGGACGCTGGATGCTGTAATCGCAGTAGCCGTCGGCGCTGCAGCCGTTGGTGCCCACCAGGTTGGCCCACGTGGCCGGCGAGGTGTCGCGGATGGAGTTGTACTGGCGCTCGGTGGTGGCCGAGGTATCGATGTAGTTGTCGATCTTCTTGTAGAACACTGACCATGCCGCCACCGCCTGCGGCGCGTAGTAGAACTCGGCCGAGGCGTTGAAGTTCCACGATTCGTACGGCGACAGGTCGGCGTTGCCGCCCGAGCCGGTCAGCGTGGTGTCGTTGAGGAAGGTGTTGTTCACCATCTGGTTGTACGGCGCCCACGCGATGACCTTGGCGCCGGCCAGGCGGAACACCCAGTCATTGCCCGGGTCCCAGGCCAGGTTGAAGGAGGGCAGCAGGAAGTCCTCGTTCTTGGTGCGGGTCTGCCACTTGCTGTCCAGGTCGGTCAGGGTGGGGGTGCCGCCGTAGACGAAGCCGCTGCCTTCGGTCTTGGAATCGACATAGCGCACGCCAAGGTTGCCGCGCAGCGAGCCTTCGGAGAAGTTCAGCTGTGCGTAGGCGGCGTTGTTGGTCTGGGTGAGGGCCCAGCTGTTGTTGAGGAAGCTGGCCGGATCCGGATTGGCGTAGTCGATGGGGCTGTTGCGCACCCAATTGAGCACGTTGTCACGCCCGGCCTGGATGTGCCGGCCATGGTCCGGGTAGAAGCCCTGGATGTCGGTCAGGCCGATCACCCCCACGTCGGCCAGCGTGCCCGGGGTGACGCCACCGTAGACATTGAGCTGGAACGCTTCTTCATGCTTGCCGTGGCGCACGCCGAACTGCAGCTGGTTGAAGATGCTGTCGAACTGGACGTTGAAATCCAGCTGCGCGTAGGTGTCCTTGCTGTCGGTGGAGAACACGCCGTTGTTGCCGAACCAGCCGCCGGCCGAACCCCAGTTCGCCGGCGACCGTGCGCCTGCCGGGTCGTCGAAGGTGATGCCGCGGTCCATGTCCCAGCTGAAGCCGCCGTTGTAGAACGGCTCGATGAAGTACTGCGCCAGGTCCTTGTTCTCGGACTTGCTCTGGCCGGCCTGGCCGCTCACGCCCCAGCGGTCGCCGCGGAAGGCGCCGCGCAGGTCCAGGCCCTTGGTGGTGACTTCGGACAGGCGCACGTTGTTGTCATAGATCACGGTACCGCTGTTGGCCGTCGCGCTCGGGGTGGAATGGCCGCTGGTGACCACGCCGTTGCGCACCCCGCCGAGCTGGTCCACCGCACCCACGGTGCCCGGATTCCAGGTCAGGAAGGAGTACATCGACTGGTTGTAGTTGTCGAAGTTCTCCTTGATGTACAGGCCGCTGAGGTTGAACTCCAGTTCCTCGGTCGGCTTGAACTGCAGGTTGACCACGGCGCTGTCGCGCTCGCGTTCCTGCTGGAACCAGGCGGCGTTGAACGAGTTCGGCACGTCCAGTCCGGCCACCGCGCCCGGGCCGGTGGCGTTGCCGAAGGTGCTGGCATCCACGTAGCCGAACACTTCCTTGCCCTGGCGGTCCACGGCTTCTTCGTAATGCTGCGCGGACACCGCGATGCCGAAGGTCTCCGCATCGTTTTTCCAGCTGTACAGCGCCGAGGCGTTGGGCTTGCCTTCGCTGGCCTGCTGGCTGTAGCTGTAGCCGATCGAGGCGGCGACCTCGTTCTGCTTCAGATCCAGCGGCTGGCGGGTGTGCATGAGTACGGTGCCGCCCAGGCTGCCTTCGGTCAGGCGCGCTTCGGAGGACTTGATGATTTCGGCGCGGCCGAGGATCTGCGGCGAGAGCAGGGTGTAGTCGAAACCGCGGTTGGGCTGCTCACCGTACAGCCAGATCGCCTGCGCGACCGGATGGCCATCGAGGAAGGACAGGTTGAGGCTGGGGTCGGTGCCATCGATGCTGACCCGCTCGCCCTGGCCGAAACGGCGATCCAGGGTGACGCCGGGAATCTGCGAGAACGCCTCGGCGACGTTGGTGCTGGGGAACTTGCCGATGTCTTCGGCGGTGATCGCTTCGGACACGCCCACGTTGTTGCGCTTGGTGTCCAGCGACTTCTCCAGGCTGGCGCGGATGCCGACGACCTGCACGGTATCCAGGTCCATCGGAGTTTCCTGCGCATGCGCTGCGAAGGTCAGGCAGCTGACGATGGCGGCGGCCAGTACGGACTTGCGGGTGTTCATGATGTCTCTCCTCATCACTCGATGGTCGCCTTGTCGGCGTGCGGTCTGCTGCGTGGGGGTGGCACTCCGTCAGGGCGACGGGGGTGCTCCGGGTCCTTCACCTGCGGTATTCGGGTACGGCGGTGTTTCAGCGGGCCTCGCGGCCCAGGTACCAGCTGGCGGCGCCGATGACGCCCAGCTGCCCATGCTCGACGACCTTGACCGGGATCCGGTGCAGGGCTTCGCTCATGGGACCCTTGTTGAGGTAGCGTTCGACGAACGTGCTGCGGCGCAGGAACTCGCCGATCTGCGGCAGGATCCCGCCGGCCAGATAGACCCCGCCCTGTGCGCCATACAGCAGGGCCATGTCGCCCACCGTGCTGCCGAGCAGGCCGCAGAACACGTCCAGTGCGCGCCGTGCATGCGGGTCGGCGTCGGCCATGGCGGCAGCGGTGACCGCGTCGGGCGTGGCCAGCGTCGGGGCATGCCCTTCGATGCGGCACAGCGCGGTGTACAGGTTGATCAGCCCGGGGCCGGAGAGTGCATGCTCCACCGACACATGGCCGCGCTCGCGCAGCATGCAGCGCACGATGGCCATCTCCAGCTCGGTGGAGGTGGCCAGCGAGGCCTGCCCGGCTTCGGTGGCCAGCACCACCGCGCCGTGCCGCGTGGGAATCCAGACGGCGGCGCCCAGTCCGGTGCCCGGGCCGACCACCAGTGTCGGGCCACGGGGGGCCTGCGCCGGCCCGCACAGCTGCAGGACGCCGCTGGCATCGACCTGCGCGGCGGCGTAGGCCACGGCTTCGAAATCGTTGACGATGTAGACGTGCTGCAGTGCCAGCCCGGCCTCGAGCGCGCGCGCCGACAGCGGCCAGGGCACGTTCGCGGTGATCACGGTGCCGTCCTCGCGGGCGTAGCCGGCGGTCGCCACCACGCAGTGGCGGGGACGCGGACCGGTCCCGATGAAATCGGCGAGGATGGCCTCCAGGCCCGGGTGGTCCGCATTGCGGTACGTGCGGTAATCAAGCACCTGCACCGGGTGCGCCTCGTCCCCGCTGGCGCGGACACGGGCCACGCGCACATGGGTGCCGCCGACATCGGCGGCCAGGAAACTCGGCGCGGCCGTGGAGAGGACATGGGCGGGTGCGGGGTGGCTGGCAGCGGTCACGCGTGCTCCTGCTTGCGGGCCGGACGGTGATGTCCGGCGATTGAGCGGAGTCTGTGCCGGGGGTGACAACGATGTCAACGAAATATTGACAGTTTCGTTGCTGCGATGCAGCGAGTGGAAATCGCCGTAAACGATTTCAGGAGCGTGCGCCCTGTAACGCGTGATCCCTTGCGCGGGCTGCATCTGCGCAGAGGATCCGGCGTCCCGCGCTGCTCGGCGAGGGCCTCTGCTGCGTCGCAACAGGCGTGATGGGACGGTTGACAAGCGCGCGGGGGCGTCGAATAAATGTGACAACGTTGTTCCCAGTTCACCTTGCCCGGCGCTGCGGTCCGCGCGCTCCAGGAGCCCTCGATGTCTGCCGTTCCCGCTGCAAGCGCACGCCCGAGCCTGACCGTGTCCATCGCCATCATCGGCGTGCTGTTTTTCCTGATCGGCTTCCTCACCTGGCTCAACGGTCCGCTCATCACCTTCGTCAAGCTCGCCTTCGAACTCGACGAGGTCGGCGCGTTCCTGGTGCTGATGGTGTTCTACCTGTCCTACTTCTTCCTCGCGCTGCCGTCCTCGTGGATCCTGCGGCGCACCGGCATGAAGAAGGGGCTGAGCCTGAGCCTGGTGGTCATGGCCTGCGGTGCGGCCCTGTTCGGCGAGTTCTCCACCCAGCGCTGGTATCCGGGCGCGCTTGGTGGACTGTTCGTCATCGGCAGTGGCCTGGCGCTGCTGCAGACCGCCGTGAATCCGTACATCAGCATCCTGGGACCCATTGAAACGGCCGCGCGACGCATCGCGCTGATGGGCATCTGCAACAAGATCGCCGGCATCCTGGCCCCGGTGACCATCGGGGCGCTGGTGCTGCATGGCATCGGTGATCTGTCACAGACCGTGGCGCAGGCCGATCCGGCAACGCGCGCGGTGCTGCTCGATACGTTCGCCGCCAAGATCCACGCCCCGTACCTGGCCATGGCCGCGGTCCTGCTGGTGTTCGCGGTGGCGGTGCTGTTCTCGCCGCTGCCGGAACTCAAGTCGTCCGAGGCCAATGCCACGCCCGCGCGTGCGGGGGCGGTCGAACGCCGCAGCATCTTCCAGTTCCCGCACCTGTGGCTGGGCGTGCTGTGCCTGTTCGTCTACGTGGGCGTGGAGGTGATGGCCGGCGATGCGATCGGGACCTACGGGCACAGTTTCGGCCTGCCGCTGGACCACACCAAGCTGTTCACCTCGCTCACCCTGGGCGCGATGCTGGTCGGCTACGTGGCCGGCCTGCTGCTGATTCCCCGCGTGGTCTCGCAGTCCCGCTACCTTACATTCTCCGCTGTGCTGGGCGTGGTCCTGAGCCTGGGCGCCTGGGCGACCCACGGGTATGTGTCGGTGGCCTTCGTGGCCCTGCTCGGTTTCGCCAACGCGATGATGTGGCCGGCCATCTTCCCGCTCGCCATTCGCGGCCTGGGACGTTTCACCGAAACCGGCTCGGCGCTGCTGGTGATGGGCATCGCCGGTGGTGCGATCATTCCGCACGCCTTCGCCATCCTCAAGCAGCACATCGATTTCCAGCTCGTGTTCGCGCTGCTCATGGTGCCGTGCTACCTGTACATCCTGTTCTATTCGCTCATCGGCCACCGCGCCGGCCTGCCCCGCGACGCAGCCTGATCGGCGATCATGGACGCCCTGGATCAACGGCGGGAGCCACCCATGCGCAGAGCGACCATCAAGGATGTCGCCGAACAGGCGAAGGTTTCGCTGAAAACGGTGTCGCGCGTGATCAACAACGAGCCATCGGTGATGCAGGCCACGCGGGCACGCGTGCTGCGTGCCATCGCCGACCTCGATTACGAACCCGATCCGTCCGCGCGCAATCTGCGCAGCGGCACCACCTTCGTGATCGGACTGGTGTACGACAACCCCAATCCGTACCACATCATCGGGGTGCAGAACGGGGTGCTGGCGGCCTGCCGCGAGACCGGTTTCGGCCTCCAGATCCATCCCTGCGATGCGTCCTCGCCCCTGCTGGCCGATGAGCTGGCGGACTGGGTGCAGCGCTCGCGCCTGGCCGGCCTGGTGCTCACCGCGCCGATGTCCGAACGCCAGGATCTGGTGCAGGCGCTCACCGCCCGCGGCATCAAGCTGGTGCGCATCATCGCCGCCACCGAAGATCCGGCCGACGGCCCGTGCGTGTTCGTGGATGACCGCGAGGCCGCCTATGAGGTCACCGAACACCTCATCCAGCTGGGCCACCAGCGTATCGGGTTCCTCTGGGGCGGCAGTTCGCACCGGTCCTCCGGCGAACGCCATGCCGGCTACGAAGCCGCGCTGAAGGATTACGGCATGAGCGTGGACAAGCACCTGGTGGTGCAGGGCGACTACACCTTCGACGACGGCTTCCGCGGCGCACGCCGGCTGCTGGCCCTGCGCGAGCCGCCCACGGCCATCTTCGGTTCCAACGACGAGATCGCCGCCGGCGTGCTGGCCGCGGCCAAATCGGCCGGCATGAACGTGCCTTACGACCTGTCCATCGCCGGTTTCGAGGACAGCCCGTTCTCGCGCCAGTCCTGGCCGCCGCTGACCACGGCCAAGCAGGCCACCGAAGATATCGCGCGCCATGCCGCGCGCCTGCTGATCGCGCAGCTGCGCAACGATGCCTACGACGAGGCGCCTTCACCGCTGCACAACCAGGGCTTCGTGCCGCAGCTGGTCGTGCGTGGCTCCACCGCCCCGGTGCGCCCGCCGGTGGCTTCCCCCCTCCTGAAAGAACCTGCCTGAGCCCACCCCATGCCGCTGCCCGAGCCGTCCGCCACCCTGATGTTCCGCGAAGCCGCCGAAGCGGCCGACGTGGTTGCCCGCCAGTTCGCGCGCAACCGCCCGGTGCTGGAGGCGCTGGCCGCGCGGCTGCGCGCGGCGCCGCCGCCGTTCGTGGTGACCTGCGCGCGCGGCAGCTCGGATCACGCGGCCACGTACGGCAAGTACCTGCTGGAAACCCAGCTCGGCGTGGTGGTGGCTTCGGCATCGCCCTCGGTGGGCTCGGTGTATGCCTCGCCGCTGCGCATGCAGGGCGCGTTGTTCATTGCCATCTCGCAGTCCGGCAAGAGCCCGGACCTGCTGCGCAACGTCGAAGCGGCCAAGGCCGGTGGTGCGCACGTGGTGGCCCTGGTGAACGTGGAAGACTCTCCGTTGGCCGCGCTGGCGGACACGGTGATCGCCCTGCACGCGGGCGAGGAGCGCAGCGTGGCGGCGACCAAGAGCTACCTTGCTTCGCTGTCCGCGCTGCTGCAGCTGGCGGCGGTGTGGAAACAGGACAGTGCTCTGCTCGAGGCGCTGGAGCGCCTGCCGGCAGCGCTGCGCGAGGCCTGGCAGTGCGACTGGCAGGGCGTTACCGAGGGCCTGCGGATGTCCACCAACCTGTTCGTGCTGGGCCGCGGGCTGGGGCTTGGCGCCGCGCAGGAGGCGGCGCTGAAGTTCAAGGAAACCTGCGGCCTGCATGCCGAAGCCTACAGCTCGGCGGAGGTCAAGCATGGGCCGATGGCGCTGGTGGGACCGGGGTTCCCGGTGCTCGCCTTCGCGCAGCCGGACGATACCGGTGCCGGCACGCGCGCGGTGGCGGACGAATTCGCCGCACGCGGTGCGCAGGTGTGGCTGGCCGGCGCCGGCGGCGACCTGCCGGTGGTCACGCCGCCGCACCCGGCCTGCGCACCGCTGCTGGTGGTGCAGAGCTTCTACAGGGCGATCAACGCGCTCGCGCTGTCCCGGGGACACAACCCGGATCTGCCGCCGCATCTCAACAAGGTCACGGAGACGGTCTGATGCCAGCCCCCACGACACGCCGGCAGGTGCTGCGCAATGCGCGCATCCTCGTGGATGACACCTTCCGCGACGACCTGGCGCTGGTGATCGAGGACGGCCGCATCACCCACCTGGTACCGGATGCGGCACCGCAGCTCGGTCCGGCTGCCGGGCAGATCGACCTCGATGGCGGCTGGCTCGTGCCGGGATTCATCGACGTGCAGGTCAACGGCGGCGGCGGCGTGCTGTTCAACAACGCACCTAACATCGCGACCGTGCGCACCATGGCAGCCGCACACCGCCGCTTCGGCACCACCGCGATGCTGCCGACGCTGATCAGCGACGATGCCGCGGTCATGCGCCTGGGCATCGATGCAACGCGCGAGGCCATCCGCCAGGGCGTGCCCGGCGTGCTCGGCATCCACCTCGAGGGCCCCTACATCGCCCCGGCGAGGAAAGGCACCCACGATGCCAGCAAGTTCCGCCTGCCCGACGCCGCCGAGCTGGCGATGGTGGCCTCGCTGGACAACGGCCCGACCCTGCTCACGCTGGCGCCGGAGCAGGTGCCGCTGGACACCGTCCGCGCGCTGGTCGAACGCGGTGTGATCGTCGCCGCCGGCCATACCGCCGCCACGTACGAAGAAGCCCGTGCCGGGCTCGACGCGGGCATCCGGGGCTTCACCCATCTCTTCAACGCGATGTCGCCGCTGCAGGGCCGCGAGCCCGGGGCGGTCGGTGCCGCGCTCGAGGACCGCGACAGCTGGGTCGGCATCATCGTCGACGGGGTGCACGTGCATCCGGCGAGCCTGCGCGTGGCGCTGGCCGCCAAGCCGCGCGGGCGCCTGCTGCTGGTGACCGATGCGATGCCGCCGGTGGGGGCACAGTCGCCGAGCTACGCGCTGTACGGCGAGGTCATCACCGCCGTGGACGGCGTGGTACGCAATGCCGCCGGAGCGCTGGCCGGGTCCGCCCTGGACATGGCGACGGCGGTGCGCAACACGGTGCGGCTGCTGGGCCAGCCGTTGGCCGAGGCGGCACGCATGGCCTCCACCTATCCGGCGCAGTTCCTCAACGTGGACGACCGGCTGGGCCACATCGCCGAGGGCTACCAGGCCGATCTGGTGCTGCTTGACGATGCACTGCAGGTGCGTGGCACCTGGATCGCCGGGCAGTACGAAGCCGCATGAAGGCGGCGGCGGGCATGCGCTTGGCGTCGATCGATGCGCTGCGCGGCACCACCGTGGCGGCCATGCTGCTGGTCAACAACCCCGGCGACTGGAGCCATGTGTACGCGCCCCTGCGGCACGCCCTGTGGCATGGCCTCACGCCCACCGATCTGATCTTTCCTTTCTTCCTGTTCCTGGTCGGGGTCTCGCTGGCCTTCAGCGTTGCCCCGCGCGCCGGGGATCACTCACGGCGGCCCGCGCTCGCCCGCGGCGTCGTGCAGCGCGCACTGCGCATCCTCCTGGCGGGCGTGGCGCTGCATCTGCTGGCGTGGTGGCTGCTGTCGCTGCCGCACTTCCGCCTCTGGGGCGTGCTGCAGCGGATCGCGGTGTGCGCTGCGGCAGTGGGCCTGATGGCGGTATGGCTGCGCCCGCGCGCCCAGTGGACCGTGCTCGGGCTTGCGCTCGCCGTCCACGCCGGGGTGCTGCTGGGCGCCGGCTCCCTGCAGCCGTGGCAGGATCCGGGCAGCCGCCTGGATACCGCGCTGTTCGCCCCTTGGCTCTACCAGTACGACGCGGTGACCGGGCGCGGCCATGACCCGGAAGGCCTGCTCAGCACGCTTGGCGCGGTGGCCACCACGCTGCTGGGCCTGCGCGCGGGCGACCTGCTGCGGCGCGGCGCGCTGTCCGCGCTGGGCCTTGCGGGTGCGGCGCTGCTGGCCATCGGGTTGCTGGCTGCGACTGTCCTGCCCTTGAACAAGGCCCTGTGGACGCCGAGCTTCGTCGCCGTCACCGGCGGCATCGCTGCGCTGGCCCTGCTGGCTGCGCACATGCTCATCGATCGTCGCGGTGCACCGGCCTGGGGACGCTGCTTCGGCGTCAACGCCATCACCGCGTACCTCGGCTCCTCCGTACTGGCCTTGATGCTCATCGCCAGCGGTGCGTGGACGCAGTTGAACGACCTGCTGGCGGGGTGGCTGCACGACCCCGCACAGGCGTCGCTGGCCTGCGCGCTGCTGTTCGTGGCGCTGTGGTGGGGCCTGGTGCGCTGGCTGGACGCCCGCGGCATCCACGTCCGTATCTGAAGCGATTCACCAAGTTGAGTCCGGTGTGCAGGGTTTATCACGGTGCACAGAAGGGTTGAGCGGCTAGGGTTGACGTGAACCTCGCGCCCGGCCCCGTCTGTCTCTCAGTGGCGGGTCACACGGACTGACATCGCCAGTGCCTGCCCCAAGGAGAATGCCGCATGCTTCGCCTCGCGCCGTCCCGCCTCGCCCTTGCCGTTTCCGCCATCCTGCTGGGGGCATTCGATGCCCAGGCCGCCTGCGTGACCTCCGGCAGCGTGACCACCTGCGATGCCACCGTGCCCGATCCCTGGACGTCCACCGTCGGTACCGGCAACACCGCCGCCGAAGACAACCGCCGCGTGGAGCTGCAGCCCGGCAGCACGCTCCAGACAGGCAACGCCAATGCCATTTCGCTGCGTGACAATGCGGTCATCCTGATCGGTGATGGCAGTACGGTCAGCGCGGCCGCGACCTCGGCGCCCGGGCTTTTCGCCGCCGGTGGCAACACGCTGGAGCTGCGCAGCAATGGCGTGGTGGACATCGCAGCGGGGGGACGGATCCTCGCGACCGGCACCCAGACCACGGCCGAGGCCATCAACGTGCTGGGCACCGGCAACGTGTTGACCAACAGCGGGCTCATCCAGGCGCGCACCGCGGCGGCGATCTGGCTCGACAACAGCACCGGCCGCAACACGCTGGTCAATACCGCCACGGGCCTCATCCAGGCGCCGGGCACGGCGGTCGGCGGCCTCGGCAATGGCGCGCTGCAGTTCACCAACGAAGGCCGCGTCATCGGCAACGTACTGTTTGCCGGCGGCGATGATGTGCTGGATCTGACCGGGCGCATCGAGGGGTCGGTGCGGCAGGGGGGCGGCAATGACATCGCGTATCTCCGGCCAGGCAGCGTGATCACCGGCACGCTGGCACAGGACGCCGGCAACGATCAGCTCGACGTACAGGGCGGCACCGTGGGCGGTGCGGTGACCCAGGGCCTGGGCGATGACACGGCGCTGCTGTCGGCGGGCACGCTGGCCTCGCTTGACCAGGGTGATGGGGCGGACAGTCTCACTGTCAGCGGGGGCAGCGTGACCGGCACCGTGCAGCAGGGCAGTGGGATCGATACCTTCCTCATGACCGGCGGCACCGTCGGGGCGCTGCTGCAGGGCGACAACTACGATTATTTCCGCATGACCGGTGGCCGCATCGTGGGCGCGTTCGATGACGGCGACTATGCGGAGATGACCGGTGGCCGCATCGGCCGGGTCAACATGAAGCTGGACAACAACGTGTTCGACATGTCCGGCGGCACCATCGACGGCAATCTGGTGGCCGGCTTCGGCAACGACCGCATCGTGCTCAGCGACGGCTACATCGGCGGCAACATCAGCGTCAGTGGTGGCAACGACAGCGTGGACATCAGTGGCGGCACGGTGCGCGGCGAGGTCCGCCTGAGTTTCGGCAACGATCGCTTCGGCTGGGATGGGGGTGGTGTAGTGCACGGGCTGATCGACCTCGGCGAAGGGGACGACAGTGCCCGTCTGGCCAATCTCAACCAGGCCAACCTGGGCGCCATGCCCGGGCTTGACGGGGGCCTGGGCAACGACAGCCTGGTGATGGAGAACGTCAAGACCACGGGTGTGGCGCGCTACACCGGGTGGGAGACCATCGACCTGGCCACCGATACCCAGCTCACCTTCGACGACACGCTGCGGCTGGGCGACGCGGCCAGCGGTACCGGCACGATCACGATCGATGGCACCAGCGCGTTGTTCGCCAGCGGAACCGGCGGTGGCATTGCCGGCTTTGGTGGCGGACTGGCCGACGTGTTCAATGCCGGGCGCATCGATCTTTCCAGCAACGGCGCCGCCGGTGACCGCTTCACGGTGCGCGGCAACTACACCGGCAACGGCGGCGCGCTCTACCTGGATACCGTGCTGGGCGATGACAGCGCCGCCAGTGATCAGCTGGTGGTGTCAGGCGGGCGCATCACCGGGACCACCGGGCTGGGCATCCGCAACGCGGGCGGCACAGGCGCGGCGACCCTGGTGGACGGCATCCTGGTGGTGCAGGCCACCGATGGCGCCACCAGTGACCTGGATGCCTTCGCGCTGTACAGCCCGATCGCCGTCGGCGCCTACGAGTACTACCTGTTCAAGGGCGGCGTGAGTGCGGGCTCCGGTGAGAACTGGTACCTGCGCTCCACCGTGGTGACTGCGGTACCTCCCCCGGTCACCCCTCCGGTCACCCCCCCAGTCACTCCCCCAGTCACACCCCCGGTGACGCCGCCGGTGACGCCGCCGCCCCCGACGCCCGTGGTTCCGCCGACGCCGGCGCCCGCACCGCCGCCGGCGCCCGTGCCCCCCGAGGCGCCTGAACCGCCGCCGCCGCCGGAGGATCTGGGCGATCCACCGGTCGACCTGCCTCCCGCGCCGCCGCCGCCGCCGGATGTTCCGCTCGATCCGGAGGCCCCGGATCCGGATCCGGTCGCGCCGGAGCCCGCGCCGCCACCGGCGCCGCCCGAGCCTGAACCGGTCCCGGAACCGACCTTGACCGAGCCGCCGCCGGTGCCGGACACGCCGGCCGTGCTGCCCACCGCGCCCGGCCTGCTGGCGCCGCCGACGCCGGAGGCGCGCGCCCCCCGGGCGGCCGTGGTGCCGATCTACCGCCTGGAGACGCCGGCCTATGCCGTCGTGCCGTCCCTGTTGCAGACCGTCTCGCAGGCCAGCCTTGGCACCTTCCACGAGCGCCAGGGCGAGCAGCGCCTGCTGGCCGGGGAGGGCGGCCTGCACGCCGCGTGGGCGCGCTTGATCGGCAGCAGCGAGGAACAGCACTGGCAGGGCGATGCACTGACCGGGTTCGACGGCGACCTGCAGGGCGTGCAGGCCGGCCTTGACGTGTACACGGATACGACAGACGGCGGTTGGCGCAACCAGGTGGGCCTGTTCGCTGGCCGTACCCGTGCCAGCGGCCGTATCACCGGCCTCGCGCTGGGCTGGGAAAACGTGGATGTCGGCCAGCTGCGGCTCGATGACAAGCACGCCGGGCTGAGCTGGACCGGCGTGGGCAGTGCCGGGGGGTACATCGACGTGGTGGTGATGCAGAGCCGCTACCGGGGGCGCGCCTGGTCCACCCGCGGCCTGGGCATCGATGTACGGGGCGATGGCACCACGGCTTCGGTGGAGGTGGGCAAGCCGATGCTGCGTTTCGGGCAGTCGTCCTGGTGGCTGGAGCCCCAGCTGCAGGTGATCTGGCAGCGGCAGTCGCTGGATGACACGGCCGACGCCATCGCCGCGATCCGCTTCGACGCCGACAACGCCTGGACCGGCCGCGCGGGCGTGCGCATCGCGGGCGATTACGGGCTGGCGGACAATGGCTGGCAGCCTTACATCAAGCTCAACTACTGGAAGACCTTCGACGGCGAGAACCGCACCGACTTCGACAGCAACCGCATCGTGTCCCTCCAGCAGACCCGTGGCTGGGAAGTGGGCGTCGGCGTGGTCGGGCGCTTCAACCGCAACGTCAGCGCATTCGGTGTGGTGGATTACACGGCCGATCTGGAGAACCGCGACCGTGACCGCCGCAGCACCCAGGCGACCGTTGGCCTGCGCCTGGACTGGTAAGGCCCGCGCCGGCGCACGCGCGAGACCGCGCGCGTGCGCCGGCAGCGCTGTTTTTTACGCGGCACACCGGAGCCGCCTGCGATAATGCAGGCTCTCTTCACGCACTGGACCACTGATGCAGGACGATACCGGATCACCCCCTCTCAATGATCTCGAACTGCGCCTGATGCAGGCCCAGGACGGCACGCTCGCGGCACCGGCCTTCCTCGACAGTCTGCTGGCCGACCAGGTCTTCGTGCTGCTGGACAAGGCCGTCGAGGCCGACGCCGAATGGGATGATTCGATCACCCCGCTGGTGCTGACCAGCGAAGCGAACGAACCGATGTTCGCGATCTTCTCGGCCGTCGAACGCGCCACGCCGTGGAGCGAGCAGCTGCCGCAGTTCGAGAACGCACTGCAGGTGGAGATGCGCTGGCTGCTGACGGCGATGTCCGACGGCGTGGGCATCGTGCTCAACCCTGGCTTCGATGTCGGCATGGAGATGATCCCCGATGCCGTCGCGCAGCTGAAGCAGCGCGCCGACGCGTTCACCCGCGGCCAGGCGCGCTGATCAACGGGCGCGTGCGGCGGCGATCGCCGCTACGCGTGCCTTGGCCAGGGCCTGGCCGATGGCCGGGCCCTGCAGCTGCCGGGTGTCCAGATCGCGCGCCTGCACCGCCAGCGCGGCGGCATGCAGGCGCATGAGCGTCTGGCCCTGTGGGTAGTCACTGTCTTCAAAGCCCAGCCGGCCGCGCTTGTCGGCCTCGCAGCACACGGCCATGCGCGCGATGCGCTCCGGCCGCCGCAGTGCATCGCAGCGCCCGAACAGTTCGAGCACCGTGGCATCGCGCAGCTCATCGATGCGGTGCACGTTGAGGTGCTCCCGGCACACCGCTTCGGCCAGCTGCTGGTGCTCGGCGGGGACCTTCAGGCGGGCGCACAGGGCGCGCAGCGGTGCGATGCCGCGCTGCTCGTGCATGATGTGGCGCGGCCATTGCTCGCGCGGCGTCAGGCCCTTGCCGAGGTCATGCACCAGCGCCGCAAAGCCAACCAGGTCATCACCCGGGGCCAATCGCGCGGCCATGTCGCTGACCATTTCCTGGTGGATGCCAGTGTCCACTTCGGGGTGGAACTCCGCGCGCTGCGGGACGCCGTACAACGCGTCCAGTTCGGGCAGCACCGGCCCCAGCGCGTGCGCCTGGTGCAGCGTGCGCAGGAACGCGGAGGGCCGCTCTGAGGCGAGCGCGCGGCGCAGCTCCTGCCACACGCGTTCGGGCACCAGCGCATCGAGTTCGCCACTGGCCGCCACCTCGCGCATCAGGGCCAGGGTGTCCGCGGCCACGGTGAAGCCCAGTGGGGCCAGGCGCGCCATGAAGCGTGCGGCGCGCAGTACGCGCAGCGGATCTTCGACGAAGGCCGGTCCAACATGACGCAGGATGCGCTGCTCAAGGTCACGCTGGCCGCCATAAGGGTCCACCAGCGTGCCGGTCTGCTCATCGCAGGCGATGGCATTGATGGTGAAATCGCGCCGCTGCAGGTCCTCTTCCAGCGTGACCGAGGGGTGTGCATCCACCACGAAGCCACGGTAGCCGCGGCCGGATTTGCGCTCGGTGCGGGCCAGGGCGTATTCCTCACCGGTATCCGGGTGCAGGAACACCGGGAAGTCGCGGCCGACGGCCTTGAACTGCCTGGCCTCCATGTCGGCCGGCGTGGCGCCGACCACGACCCAGTCGCGGTCTCCCGCGGGACGCTGCAGCAGGCGGTCACGCACGGCGCCGCCGACGAGATAGATCTTCATGCGGTCCATGATACGGCCCACCTGCGCCGCGGCGTCCCGGATTGCCGGATCAATCGCCACCCTGGCCGGCGTTGGCCGCGCAGGTGAACGTCTTGCGCGTGTCCGCCAGGCGACCCACCATGCGCTCGCTCAGCGGCAGGGCATCACCGTTGAGGCGCCAGTCGTAGATCACGCTGAAGGCCAGAACGCGTGCCACGTACTCGCGCGTTTCCTTGTAGCTGATGGTCTCGATCCAAAGGTCCGGATCGAACGCCGGTCGCTGTGACTGCCAGCGCGCCGTCGGGGTCGGCCCAGCGTTGTACGCCGCGATGGTCACGTAGGGCAGGCCGCTGTACTTGTCCATCAGCTGCCGCAGGTAGGCCGTGCCGATGGTGATGTTGGTGTCCGGGTCGTACAGGCTGGCGGCGCCACCGTAACCGGCCAGGCCGATGTTGCGGGCCACCGCCGCACCGGTGGCGGGCAGCACCTGCATCAGGCCCATGGCGTTGGCAGGGGAGCGACCATTGGGATTGAAGATGCTCTCGGCGCGGATCTCGGCCGCCACCCATGCCGGGTCCAACGCATTGCGCGCGGCTTCACGGCGGATGGTGGCGTCATGGTGCAGCGGGAAACGCAGGTGATAGAGCCGCTGCTCATCGGGCTTCTTGCCGAGCGAGAACACGGCGCGGTCGAACCAGCCGTTCTCCTGCGCGACTTCCACCGCCAGGCGGCGCTGGGTGTCATCAAAATTGGCCAGTGCACTGTTCCACTCCGCCACCGCCCAGCCGGCACGGTCGATGCGGTACAGGTCCATGGCACGGATGATGGCCGGATCGCGGGCCACGGCGGCGCGCGCCTGCGCGCTGTCCGTCGGCTTCCACGGGCACAGCGAGTAGGGCTGCTGCAGCCGGTCCGCCGCCAGGAAACCGTGGAACGTCGCCGCGCGTGCGGCCTGCGCGAACACGGCCTTGGCCTGTGCGGCCTGACCGGTTTTTTCCAGCATGCGGCCTTCGAAATAGCTCCAGCGCGAATCACCGCGCTGGGCAGGCGACATCTTCCTGATCGCCGCCAGCGTGGCGGGCCAGTCACCGCGTGACATCGCTTCGCGCACCCGCCACTCGTGCAGTCGCTCGTCGTAGGCGCTGTCGGGCACCGCGTTGAGGCGTCGCGCGGAATCGGGCAGGTAGGACGCCACGGTCCACAAGGCGATCTGATAACGCACCTGGGCCTGTTGCTCGGCGGTCAGTCCCAGTGCCTGCGCATACTGCGGCAACTGCCGCTCAGTGGCATCCGGATCGGCCTTGGCCAGCTTTTCAAGACCGTCCGTGGCGATGCGCCGGCTGCGGTCGGTGCGCGGCCAGTTGAGGGCGGCCGCGCTTGGGGCGTCGACGAACGCCGCGTAGCTGGTCGCCAGCGCCAGGTCGCTCGCGGGCAGGCCACGCGCTGCGCTGCGCATCACGGCCGGCTGCTGCGCATCGGCGGCCGCATCGATCCGTTCCCAGCGCAGCGCATCGCTCAGGCCGCCCTGCGCCTGCAGGACCGCGAACACGGCGTCACAGCCGTCCGGCAGCGACTTGCCGCTCTTGCGCCACATGTCCTGCGCTTCGCCGACCCATTGTGCGTCGGCCTTGCCGGTGGCCTGGCGTGCGGTCAGCTGCGCGCAGCGCAGCCCGGCATTGTCGGTGGGGACCCAGTTGGCCAGCAGCGTGGGCCAGTCCTGCCGCCGGGCGACCGCGGGCAACCAGACGGTACGGAAGGTGCTGGCAACGGCCTGGCCCTGGTAGCGCCTGAGGAAATCCTGCGCCTGCGCGTTGCTGACCGTTTCGATGTTCCGCCGCAGGTTGGCGTACTCCAGCCAGCCGTAAGCCGGTGCCCGGCTCAGTGCGCTGGCGCGTCCAGCATCGAACTGGCCCCGTTCGGCGTCGGCGATGGCGGTCTTCAGCAGTGCGCGCTGGGCGTCGCTGGATTGGGCGGCAGCGCCGAAGGTCAGGACCGACAAGGCGGTCGCCAGGGCGAACGGGTGCAGTGCAGAACGGAAGTATTGGCTCATCCGATGAGGATAGCGGCCTTTGCCTGAATTTATTTTTGCGCCCATCGGGCACGCGGGCGTCGTGCGTGGGCGCGGATCCGACGCGCTCGTTCACTCGGCGTCAAAAAAGCGGCACAGGTCACAGCAGCTTCTTTACAACTTGTTTACAAGTAAGACGCCTGTGCGTGTTCAACCCCCGTTTGCCCATCTGGAGAGAGAAAGCGAATGAACAAGCCGCATCACCGTCCCTTGGCGGTCGCCGTCTCGCTGTGTGTAGGCCTGCTGTCGGTCTCTGCCGCAGCGGGTGCCCAGGAAGCCCCACGCGTGGCCACCGAGCTCGACCGGGTCGAGGTCACCGGCACGCGGATCAAGCGCGCCGAAGTCGAGGGCCAGGTGCCCATCCAGACCCTCACCCGCACGGAGATCGAGCGCACCGGCCTGACCTCGATCGGCGAGGTCCTGCAACAGCTCACCGGCTCGGGCTCGGCGCTCAACGCCAAGTTCAATTCATCGGGCAACTTCGGCTTCCCGCCCGATGGCAGCGGTGTGGGCGCGGGCTCGGCGCAGGTCGATCTGCGCCACCTGGGAGCCAAGCGCGTGCTGGTGCTGGTCGACGGCATCCGGTGGGTCAACGAGTCTTCGGCGTCCGGCGTGGGGGCGGCGACCGACCTCAACACCATTCCACTGGCCATCGTCGAACGCATCGAAGTGCTCGAAGACGGCGCCTCGTCGCTGTATGGCTCCGATGCCATCGCCGGCGTGGTGAACATCATCACCCGGCGCGATTTCGACGGTGCGCAGGTGACGATGAACTACGGGCAGTACACCAAGGGCGACGGCGCACAGCGCGGCGTCGACCTGGCCTGGGGCACCCACGGCGACCGCTACAGCCTGTTCCTCGGCGCGAGCTGGACACGGCAGGATGCTGTGTACGCGCGTGACCGCGAGCAGTCGCGCTTTCCGATTCCCGGCACGGGATTGTCCTTCGGCAGCGGCGGCATTCCGCAGGGCCGGTTCCGCTTCGTGGATCCCAACACCGGCGCGGTGCAGGATCTGGTGCCCAACAGCGGCGCGACCTCGCCGGCCTACGACGGCAGCGCCGGCTGCAGCCGGACCGATGATTATCATTGCTTCACCACGGCCGACCGCTTCAACTTCGCCGAATACAACCTCGTGCTGACCCCGTCCGAGCGCAAGGGCGTGTTCGGGCAGTTCCGTTTCGACATCACCGACAACATCCAGTGGTATGTCAAAGCGCTCGGCAACCGGCGCGAATCCACCAACCAGGCCGGACCGGAGCCGCTGTTCTTCGGTCCGGACGGAGCCACGGGCAATCCCCTGGCCGACAACATCGTCATCTCAGGGCAGAACCCCTACAACCCCTTCGGCTTCGACCTGGTGTCGTCGGGAAACATGCAGTTCATCGGACGACGCCCGGTGGAGGGCGGGGCGCGCGTGTTCGAGCAGGAGGTCGACACGTCCTATGTCGCCACCGGGCTGGTGGGTGACTTCCAGGCCGCCGGCCGCAGCTGGTTCTGGGACGTCAACGGCATGTACAGCAAGAACAAGGCCGAACAGACCAATCACGGCAGCTACAACATCTTCAACATCGCCACCGCGCTCGGTGACCCGGCCGTGTGCGCGGCCACGCCGGGCTGCGTGCCGCTGGACATCTTCGGCGGGGTCGGCAGCATCACCCCGGAGATGCTGCAGTGGATCCAGCCCGTCGTGCGCGATCGCAGCCAGAACGAACTGAGCCTGTTCACCGCCAACCTGTCCAGCGAGCTGTTTTCACTGCCGGCCGGTCCGGTATCGTTCGCCTCCGGCTACGAGTACCGCAAGTACGAAGGCGCCTACCAGCCGGACCCGCTGACGGTGATCGGCCATTACAACGGCGTACCCTCGCTGCCGACGTCCGGCTCGTATGATGTGAACGAGGCGTACCTGGAGCTGAGCGTGCCCCTGTTCGCCAACAGCGCGCTGGGCGAGAAACTCGACCTCAACCTGGCCGGACGGTATTCGGATTACTCCACTTTCGGTGGCGAGTTCACCCCCAAGTACGGCCTGCGCTGGCAGGTCACCAACGACTTCGTGCTGCGCACCACCTACGCCGAAGGCTTCCGCGCGCCGTCCATCGGCGAGCTCTACGGCTCGGCGGCGCGCGCGGACCTGCAGATCTTCGATCCCTGTTCGGTCGGCCTCGGCGGTACGCCGCCGCGCGGCAGCGCCGCCAACTGCGCCGCGCTCGGCGTACCGGCCGGTTTCCAGCAGGCCAACTCGCAGATCTCGGTGACCACCGGCGGCAACACGGCGCTGGATCCGGAGCGTTCGCGCAGCTTCAGCGCCGGCTTCGTGTGGAGCCCCTGGTTCGGTACGAATGCGTCCTGGTCGGAGCGCTTCGATATCGATGTGACGTTCTACCGCCACGCCATCGACGGGCCGATCCAGGCGATCAACGCGCAGTCGCAGCTCGATCTGTGCGTGGACTCGCTGGATCCGACGTACTGCGACGGCATCACGCGCGCCAGCACCGGTGCCATCAGCGGCTTCAGCAACCGGCTCACCAACCTGGGTTCGATCAAGACCGACGGCTGGGACGTGGACCTGTTCTGGACCTTGCCACAGACCACCGCGGGGCAGTTCCGCCTGGCCTGGCAGAACACCTTCGTAGGGCGTTACGAGGCACTGGGCGCAGGCGGCGAGCGGCAGCCGCAGGCGCCCGGCGTGGAGGTGGCCGACAGCTCCATACCGGAATGGACCAGCACCGGTACGCTGTCGTGGTCGCTGGACAACTGGAATGCGTCCTGGACGGTGCGGCACATCTCCGAGCTGACCGAGCAGTGCGGCGACGTCGCCGCGTTCGCGGTCTGCCGCAACCCGGCCGAAGGCACCAACACGCTTTCGGCGACGACCTTCCATGACATGCAGGTCGGCTACAAGGTGGACTGGATGAAGGGCCTGCAGCTGAGCCTGGGCCTGAACAATGTGTTCGACAAGGATCCGCCGATCTGCCTGTCGTGCTCGTTGAACGGCTATGACGCGTCCACGTACGACATCCCGCGCGGCCGCTTCTGGTACGCACGGGCGGACCTGCGCTTCTGAGGGCGACGGCGCAGGGCTGTAACGCACGGAGCCGGGCAATGCCCGGCTCCGTTGTCATTGATCCCGCTGCGGCGGTCAGAAGCTGTAGGTGAAGGTCAACGAGCCGTTGCGCTCGTTGCCGTAGGCCCCGTAACCATTGATCTGCGAGAGATATTTCTTGTCCAGCAGGTTGTCCAGGTTCACCTGCACCGCGAACTGCGGCGCCAGGCGGTAGCGGGCGAAGGCGCTGACCAGCGCATAGCCGCCCTGCTCGATGCGACCGTACGCCGGCACCGGGTAGTAGATCCCGTTCTGCCAGTTGGCACCGCCACCGACGGTCAGCGCCTGCAGCGACTGCGGCGTGTAGCTGGTGAACAGCTTGATCGTGGTCTGCGGCAGGCGGCTGTTGATGTCGCTGCCGTTGATGTCCTTGGCCACATAGCGCGAGGCACCGAAGGTCGCGTTCCAGCCCGGGGTCAGTTCACCGTTGAGTTCGAACTCGAAGCCACGGCTGACCGTGCCACGGGCGGCGATGGACGCGAACTCGCCCGGCCGGCCGGGGATGGGTTCGTTGGTGACCTGCGCCACGTTGTCCTGCTCGATGCGGAACACGGCCAGCGAGGCGTTGAGCCGGTTGTCGAACCAGGCGCCTTTCACGCCCACTTCGTAGCTCTTGCCGTCCACCGGATCCAGGTAGTTGTCGTTGCGGTCACGCGCGGTCTGCGGCTGGAAGATCTCGGTGTAGGCGGCGTAGGTCGACCAGGTGTCATTGAGGTCCAACACCAGGCCGGCATACGGCGTGGTGACCTTGTGCGAACGGTCGGCGCCTTCGCCTTCGCTCTGCCAGTCGGTGTAGCGCGCGCCGAGGATCAGCTTCAGCGGGTCGGCCAGCGACAGGCGCGTGGCGGCGTAACCGGCCTTCTGCTTGATGGTGCCCGCGCTCTGCAGCGGCAGGGTGTCGGCCCAGTCCGGCTCGGCGAAATCACCCGTCCACGCGTTGTAGTTGCCGATCGGCGCCCAGCCGACCTGGTAGTCACCGTAGTTGGCGTAGTCGCGCTTGTTGTAGCTCAGGCCGGCCATGACCTGGTGCTGGCGGCCGAACAGCTGGAACGGGCCTTCGACATAACCATCGACCGCGTTGACCTTGCGCTCGGTGTTGTACAGGCCCGCCGAGGGCGAAACCCCTTCGCCGGTCTGCCGGTCGAGCAGCGACGCACCGCTGGTCCAGTCGTTGTAGGCCGGATAGAACAGCTTGTCGTCGGCGTTGCTGCGGTCATGCGTGGCCCCGACACGGACCTTCCAGTCGTTGGCGAAAGCATGTTCCAGCGTGGCGAACAGGCGCTTGCTGGTGGTATCCCAGTAGGTCCAGCCCGGATTCGGGTTGAACGAGGAATCGAACGGCGTAGCCGAACCGTCCGAATACAGCATCGGGAACCCACCCCAGGTCGCGCCGTTGGCGCGCTTCTGCTGATAGTCATAGCCCACGCTGAGCTGCGTGTCCGGCGTGAGATCGGCATCGATCACTGCATAGCCCAGGGTCTTGTGCTGGTCGTAGCGGTCCATCTGCGATTCGGTGTCCAGGTAGCTGCCGATCACGCGGGCGCGCACCGTGCCGCTGGCGTTCAGCGGCGTGGTCACATCGACCGTGCTGCGGGTGCGGCCCCAACTGCCCACGTTCAACGACACGCTGCCGGTCAGCTCGGCGCTGTCGGCATGCTTGCGGATCAGGTTCACCGAGGCCGACGGGTTGCCGGCGCCGGTCAGCAGGCCTGTTGCGCCGCGCACGACTTCGACACGGTCGTAGATGGCCAGGTCCAGGCCGGAATCACCGTAGCTCCAGTTCTGCACCATCTGCGTGGGCAGGTTGTCGAACTGATAGCTGTCGATGTAGAAGC
Organism: Xanthomonas sp. 60; assembly: GCF_011761925.1. Classification (NCBI taxonomy): domain Bacteria; kingdom Pseudomonadati; phylum Pseudomonadota; class Gammaproteobacteria; order Lysobacterales; family Lysobacteraceae; genus Xanthomonas; species Xanthomonas sp. 60. The sequence continues at coordinate 205,995 of NZ_JAASQW010000007.1, forward strand.
CGCGGGCGTAGAACTCGGTGCGCTCGGTGTCGCTCTGCGTGCTGCTCACGCCGGTGGTGTTGCCCAGCACATCGAGGATGTCGTCCAGGTTCTGGTCTTCGATCCGCTGGTGGCTGATGATGCTGACCGACTGCGGAATCTCGCGCGGGGCCAGGGCGAAGCGCGTGCCCGCAGAGGTGCGACGTACCGAGTAGCCTTCCGCGCGTTCGCCTTTCACCACGATGCCGTCGAGCGTGGTCGCGTCCGCCGCCGGCAGCGCCTGTTCGGCGAAGGCGGGTACGGTGGCAGTGGCGCACAGGGCCATCAGCAGGGCCTGGGTCAGGCGGTCTTGCGGAACGGAACGGGTCATCAAGGTGTCCAGAAAGGAGACGTCGCGCGGGTGGCCGGGAAGCACCCGGGGCGTGACGGGGAGGTGGGTTCGCCGTTAATAGTAATGCGAACGATTCGCACCATCAATGCGTGGTCGCAAAAAAAGGGCGGCCAGGCCGCCGAGTCAAGCAGTTGAGACAGTGCCGCCGGGGACGGCTCAGGGCCGCCGCAGCGCGCTGTCCGGCACGTCCACCGACAGGGCCAGGGCCAGGTGGTCGGAGAAGGCGGCAGGCACGGCCGCCGCGTCGCGCTGGGGCAGGTTGCCGCTGACCAGGATATGGTCGATGGCCCGATCCGGACGCCAGCTGGGGAAAGTCGGCACGATGCAGCCCGGCGGTTGCAGGGTGGTCTTGCGGTACAGCACCTGCATCTCCGGTCGTTCGGCCAGGCAGTTGAAATCACCCATCAGCACGGCGTTGGGATGATCGGACAGCAGATCAGCGATGAACGACAGCTGCGACAACCGCGAGCCCGCCCCGAGCGACAGGTGCGCCACCGCCACCGCCAGGCCCTCATTGCCGTCGCCGAACTTGGCCAGCAGCACGCCGCGCCCCCCGATACGGCCGGGGAGGGCATGGTCCTGCACTTCCACGGGCTCGAGCTTGCTCAACAGCCCATTGGCCGATGACGCCACGCCGCCCATGCGCCGGTTCGGCTGGTGGCTCCAGTAGCTGAAGCCGGCCTGCTGGGCCAGGTAGTGGGTCTGGTTGGTGAAGCCCGAACGCAGGCTGCCGGGATCGGCTTCCTGCAGGCCCACGATGTCGTGGCCACTGGCCAGCGTGGCAATGGCATCCAGGCTGGAGCGCTTGCGCCCCGCCGGCAGCGCATGTGACCAGCTGCGGGTCACATAGTCACTGTACCGGCGGGTGCTCGAGCCGGCCTGGATGTTCGCCGTCAGCAGGCGCAGGGTCCGTGAACCGGAAGAATTCAACACGGTGCGCGCGCTGCCTGCTCAGTTGCCGGACGCGCGGCGGGCGCGCTCGCGCGCGATCAGGTGGTCGGCGATGCGCAGGTTGTCCTGCCAGCCCTTGCCCTTCACCAGGTAGCGGCCGTTGACGATGATCGACGGCGTGCCGCTGATCTGGCTGCGCTGTGCGAACTGCTTGGCGGCATTGGTCTTGGCGTTGACGGCAAAGCTGCCCATGGTGGCCTCGAACTGCTTGGCATCCACGCCGTGCTTGCCGTACCACGCCGCGATGTCCTGCACCGAATCGGTGCCGCGCTCGCCCTTCAGCTCGCCATTGGCGTGGATCGCGGCATACATCGCTTCGTGGGTCTTCTCCTGGACGCCCAGGGTCTGCGCGGCGTAGAACGCGCGGGCGTAGTTGTCCCAGGTGCCGCCGAACATGGCGGGCACGTACACGAAGTTCACATCACCGGGCAGGCCGGCCTTCCACGGCGCCAGCACGGGCTGGAACGCCGCGCAGGCGGGGCACACGTAGCCGAAGATCTCGGCCACTTCGACCTTGCCCGCCACCGGCTGGAACGGCTGGCCGTTGCTGATTTCCACATAGTCGCTGCCCGCCACCGGCTCCGGACCGGTCAGCGGCGCGGGCGCGTTGGACGCCGGCGCCGCTGCGGCGGCCTGGGCGTCGGGGCTGGCAGGTGCGGCGGCGTCGGCCGGCGCGGTCGTCGCTTCCGGGCTCGCCGATGCCGGCGCGGCGGCCGGTGCCGCCTCGCTGGCCGGGGTCACGTTGCTGCTGCCGTCGTCGGCCTTGCACGCCGCCAGGATCGGCAGCAGGGCCAGCAGGCCCAGGGTGTAACGGGTTTTCATCGGAGTCTCTCCAGCGATGTCGGGGGCCGGCGGCAGGCGCCGGCAAGGGGCTGATGATGCCACGCGGCGCAGGCCGTGCCGTGTGTCCATCGTTGCGTGGTTCAGGGAGCCTTCTTGCTGCGGATCTGCTGGATCAGCGCATCGGTGATGCGCAGCTGGTCCTCGAAGCTGCGTCCCTTCACCAGGTAGGCACCGTTGACCACGATCGTCGGCGTGCCGCTGGCACCGCTGGCCACGGCGAAGGCACGCGCATGGCGCAGTTTCTCGTCCACGGCCTTGCTCTTGAGCGCGGCGCTGTAGCGGGCGGGATCGGCGCCCTGGCCCTTGTAGAACGCGCTCAGCTGTTCAGCGCTCGGGTTCTGCATCGGCAGCTCACCGGTTTCATGCAGGGCGCGGAACACCGCGGCATGGCTGCGCTGGGCCACGCCCACCTGTTCGGCCGCATAGTAGGCGCGGGCCCAGGCATCCCAGTGCCCGCCGAACACCGCCGGGACCGGGGTGAAGCGCACGTCCGCCGGCAGCTTCTTCGCCCAGGCAGCCAGCTGCGGTTCGAAATGCGCGCAGTGCGGGCAGGTATAGCCGAACAGTTCGGCCACTTCGATTTTTCCGGCCAGCGGCTGGAACGGCGTCGGCTGCGCGATGCGCTCGTAGTCGCGACCTTCCTGCAGGTCGGGGGCGGTGGGCGCGGCGGCCGTGGCGGCCAGCGGCAGCACCAGCAGCGCCAGCAGAAGACGGGGGATCAACCTCATCGATGTACATCTCCATGGAAAGGGAGCCGGCGGGCGCCGGCGCGGAGATGAACATACCGCACGCGGTGCCTGCGGTGGGCACCGCGCGCGGTGACCGGCGGTCAGGGCGCGGCGGATGCTGTGGCGGGTGTGCCCTGGGCGGCGACGTCGTCGGCGCGCGGATGCAGGCCCTGCAGGTAGCTGCCGAGGGCCTGGATTTCCTGTTCGGTGAGCTTGCCGGCGATGGTCGCCATGATCTGGAAGTGGGCCTTGTCGGTGGTCTGCATCTGCCCGGCTTTGTACTCCTGCAGGCGGCGGGCGACATAGCTGGCGTGCTGGCCACCCACGTGCGGGTAGGCCGGTCCGGGGTTGCCGGCACCGGTCGGGCCGTGGCAGGCCATGCAGGCCGGCAGCCCGCGGGCCGCATCGCCGCCGCGGTAGAGCGCCTGCCCGATTTCGTAGAACTTGAGGTCCTTGTAAGGGCCTTCGGTCACCACGGCGTCGTCGGCGATGCCGGCGGTGGCCTTCTGGGTGGCGAAGTAGGCGCCGATGTCGCGCATGTCCTGCGCGGTAAGGTCCTGTACGAAGGGCACCATGGCCGCGGCGGCGCCGGAGGTGCGCTGGCCCTTGGCGATCAGCGCCATCTGCTGCGCGGAATAGCGCTCGCTCTGTCCGGCGATGCTGGGGTAGATCTCCACGCTCGCATTGCCATCGGCGCCGTGGCAGGCCGCGCAGGCCGCCGCCTTGGCCTGCCCGGCGGTCGCATCGCCCCAGCGGGTCTGGCTGAAATCGATCTCCAGCGGCGCGGTACGGATCGGTCCGTTGTCGGGCAGGGGGGTGACGGTGGTCTGTGCCCAGGCCGCAGCGGCGATGGAGATGGCGACAGCGGAAACGGCGAGAACGCGAGCGTGGCGCATGCTGAAGCTCCGTTTTGGTCCGGTCAGGCCCTCCGCCGGATGGACCGGATTATCAGCACCGTTTCCCGGCCGGGTCAATCAATGGCCGGGCGCGCGGCGGCGCAACATGCGATCCTATGCGCATGTCTCTTCTCATCGAACGCGCGCAGTACCACCTTTCGGCCCACAACATGCGGCAGCTGCCGCCTGATGAAGGGGCCGAAGTGGCCTTCGCCGGCCGCTCCAATGCCGGCAAGTCCAGCGCCCTCAATGCACTCACCCGCCAGAATGCGCTGGCCCGTGTCTCCAAGACGCCGGGGCGCACGCAGCAGCTGGTGTTTTTCCAGGTCACCCCGGAAGCCCACCTGGTCGATCTTCCCGGCTACGGCTACGCCAAGGTGCCGCTGGACCTGCAGGCCCACTGGCAGGCCTTCATCGATCAATATTTCCGGACCCGCCAGGCGCTGCGCGGTCTGGTGGTGGTGATGGACATCCGTCATCCGCTCAAGGATTACGACCGGCAGATGCTGTCCTATGCCGTGCAGCGCGGGCTGCCGGCGCACGCGCTGCTGACCAAGGCGGACAAGCTCAGCCGCAGCCAGCAGATGATCGCGCTGCAGAAGGTGCGCAAGGAACTGCAGAGCGCCTACGGCGATACCGTGAGCGTGCAGGTCTATTCCGGTCCGGCGCGGCTGGGCGTGGACGAAGCCCGCGCGATCATCGGGGGCTGGTTGGGCCTGTGACCTGCGGACCGTGTGACTGAAGGAGGGCGGCCGCGGCCGCCTTCCTGCGTTGTGGGCCAGCAGCGCATGGTGGGTAAGGGGACGTGGGGTCATCGTTTCGCAGGTTGTCGTATCCGGCTGCAGGCGCGGGAAAGGAGGCCCGGAAGGAGATGCCGCCGGTAGGACGCTGAAAACCATCACGCGCGCGTGACGAGGGCAACCGCCACGCTATAGTTCGCCCTTGCGATGCGTGGGGCAGAGCCCCACCTTCACCGCCACCCACCAGCGAGCCTCCCCCTTTGTCGAGCCCCAGCCACGTCGCGCAGACGCCCATCACCGATCGTTCGCAACTGGTGGAGGTGATCGCCTCGGGCGAAAAGCCCCGCGCGCACTGGCGCATCGGCACCGAGCACGAGAAGTTCGGGTTCCGGCTCGATGACCTGCGTGCGCCGACTTTCGACGGCGAGCGGGGCATCGAGGCCCTGCTGCAGGGGCTGCAGCGTTTCGGCTGGGCGCCGGTGCAGGAGCAGGGCCACACCATCGCGCTGCTGCGCGATGGCGCCTCGGTCACGCTGGAGCCGGCAGGCCAGCTGGAGCTTTCCGGCGCGGCACTGGAGACCATCCACCAGACCTGCGTGGAGACCGGTACCCATCTCAATGAAGTGGCGCAGGTGGCCGGCGAGCTGTCGCTGGGTTTCCTCGGCATGGGGTTCCAGCCCAAGTGGGCGCGGGCGGACATGCCGTGGATGCCCAAGGGCCGCTACCAGATCATGAAGAACTACATGCCCAAGGTCGGTTCGCTCGGCCTGGACATGATGACGCGCACCTGCACGGTGCAGGTCAACCTGGATTACGCCACCGAAGCGGACATGGTGAAGAAGTTCCGCGTATCGCTGGCGCTGCAGCCGATCGCCACCGCGCTGTTCGCCGATTCGCCGTTCACCGAAGGCAAGCCCAACGGCTTCCTGAGCTACCGCTCGCACATCTGGACCGACACCGACGCCGACCGTACCGGCATGCTCGATTTCGTGTTCGAAGAAGGCTTCGGCTACGAGCGTTACGTGGATTACCTGCTCGATGTGCCGATGTATTTCTCTTACCGCGATGGCGTGTACCACGATGCCAGCGGGCAGAGCTTCCGCGATTTCATGGCCGGTCGCCTGCCGGTGCTGCCGGGGCAGCTGCCGAGCCTGGCGGACTGGACCGACCACACCACCACCGCCTTCCCGGAAGTGCGGCTGAAAAAGTACCTGGAAATGCGCGGCGCCGATGGCGGCCCGTGGAGCCGCCTGTGCGCGCTGCCTGCGTTCTGGGTCGGCCTGCTGTACGACGAGGAGGCCCTCGACGCGGCGTGGGACCTGGTGCGTGACTTCAGCCTGGCCGAGCGCCATGCGCTGCGTGATGGCGTGCCGCGCCAGGCGATGAACCTGCCGTTCCGCGGCGGCACGGTGCGTGATCTTGCGCGCGAGGCCGTGAAGATCGCCGTGGGCGGCCTGCGCCGGCGTGGCATGTTGAACGCTGACGGCATGGACGAAAGCCATTACCTGGACGTGCTGCAGGAGATCGTGGAATCCGGCCTGACACCGGCCGAGCGCAAGCTGGCGCTCTTCCATGGCCGCTGGAACGGCGATGTGGACCACGTGTTCCGCGAGTTCGCGTACTGACGTCGCACGGAAGCGCCGGGCCCGGCCCGGCGCTTCCTGACCCGCCGGGTCAGGCCTTCAGCGTGCCCATGTCGATCACGAAGCGGTAGCGCACATCGTTCTTCGCCATGCGCTCCCAGGCGTCGTTGACGTCCTTGATGTCGATCACTTCAACATCGCTGACGATGTTGTGCTCGGCACAGAAGTCCATCATCTCCTGCGTTTCGGCCATGCCGCCGATCGCCGAACCGGTCAGGTGCTTGCGGCCGAAGATCACGCTGACGCCGGTCAGCGGCGGATCCAGTTCGGTCAGCACGCCGACCAGGCACATGGTGGCATCGCGCTTGAGCAGCTGCATGTACGGGTTGGTGTCATGCCCGACCGGGATGGTGTTGAGCAGGAAATCGAAGCTGCCCGCGTGCGCCTGCATCTGTGCCGCATCGCGTGAGACCAGCACCTCGTCGGCGCCCAGGCGCTTGGCATCGGCGCCCTTCTCCGGCGTGGTGGTGATCATCACCACCTGCGCACCCAGGGCCTTGGCGAACTTCACGCCCATGTGGCCCAGCCCGCCCAGTCCGATCACGCCCACCTTCTGGCCGGCGCCCACCTTGAAGTGGCGCAGCGGCGAATACGTGGTGATGCCGGCGCACAGCAGCGGTGCGGCCGCTTTCAGGTCCAGGGTGTCGGCGACCTTCACCACGAAGCGCTGCTCCACCACGATGTGGTCGGAGTAGCCGCCCTGGGTGGCCTCGCCGGTGTGGCGATCAGTGCCGTTGTAGGTGAACGTGGCGCCTTCGGCGCAGTACTGCTCCAGATCATGGGTGCAGGCATCGCAGTGGCGGCAGGAATCGACCATGCAGCCCACGCCGGCGTGGTCGCCGACCTTGAAGCGGGTGACCTCCGCGCCGACTTCGGTGACCCGGCCGATGATCTCGTGGCCGGGCACCATCGGGTAGTTCGAGCCGCCCCAGTCATCGCGGGCCTGGTGCAGGTCCGAATGGCAGATGCCGCTGTACAGGATCTCGATGCGCACATCATGCGGGCCGACCGCGCGGCGCTCGAAGGTGAATGGCTGCAGCGGCGCGGTATTGGACTGCACCGCGTAGGCGTGGGCGAGGGACATGGGGGATCCTTGATTTATGGAAAGGCGCTTTACAATACGCCGCGCGTGCGGGCTCTTGAAGCCGTTGTTTCGGGATGTGTCATCAAGTGTGACGGGATAATCATGGCCACGGACAACCTCACCCATCTGGCCGCCTTCGCCGCGGTTGCGCGGCACCGCAGCTTCCGGCGCGCGGCCGTGGAGCTGGCGCTGTCCACCTCGGCGGTGAGCTACGCCATCCGCGCGCTGGAAGAACGCCTGGGCGTCGGGCTGTTCCACCGCACGACCCGCAGCGTCGCCCTCACCGAGGCTGGACAACGCCTGCTGGAACGGCTGCAGCCCGCGCTCGGGCAGGTGCACGACGCGCTGGAGGAGATGAACCAGTTCCGCGCCACCCCGTCCGGCCTGCTGCGCATCAACTGCGCGCGGGCGGCCGTGCCCACGCAGCTCGGCCCGCGGCTTGCGCGGTTCCTGCAGGCGCACCCGGATGTGCGGTTGGAACTGGCCGAGAACGATGGGCTGGTGGACATCGTCGCCGAAGGCTACGACGCCGGCGTGCGGCTGCATGAGTTCGTGCCCGAAGACATGGTGGCCGTGCCGCTGGGACCGCCGCTGCGCGGGCTGATCGTCGGCTCGCCCGCCTACCTGCGCGACCATCCGGCGCCGGTCCACCCGCGCGAGCTGATGCAGCATCAATGCATCCGGTTCCGCTTCGCCAGCGGCCATCTGTACAAGTGGCAGTTCGAGCGCGACGGTGAACGGCTGGAGATCGATGTGCCTGGCCGGCTGACGCTGAGCGAACAGACCACCATCGTGCGGGCCGTGATCGATGGGCTCGGCCTGGCGTATGTGCTGGAGGACGCCGCGCGCCCCTGCCTGGATGACGGGCGGCTGGTCACCGTGCTGGAGGACTGGGCCGAGCCGTTTCCCGGATTCGTACTGTATTACCCGCGCCAACGGCAGATGCCCTCGGCGCTGCGTGCGTTCGTGGACCTGCTGCGCGAGGAATAGGGGGCAGGCGGGCACGGGCATTCGCAATCCAAGTGCCGTCACGTATACTGTCCCCCAGTATAGTTCCCAGGTCGCGCCGCCATGCCGCACTCGCCCGAAGAGAAAAAGAAAGTCCTGGCCCGCGTGCGCCGCATCCGTGGTCAGTGCGATGCGCTCGACCGCGCACTGGCAAACGGCGCGGACTGCGGCCCGGTGCTGCAGCAGATCGCCGCCATCCGCGGGGCGGTCAACGGCCTGATGTCCGAAGTGATGGAGGCGCACCTGCGCGAGGAGTTCGGCCAGCCGGCCGCCTCCGAGGCACAGCGCGCCGAGCGCGTGCGCGACATGAGCGCGCTCATCCGCTCCTATCTGAAATAAACAGGCCCGCAACACCTGCCTGCCTACCCTCGTCCTAGTCTGTCCTTCCGGAGATTCCCCCATGAAGTCACGTGCCGCCGTAGCGTTTGGTCCCGGCCAGCCCCTGAAGATCGTCGAGATCGACGTCGCCCCGCCCAGGCAGGGCGAAGTGCTGGTCAGGATCACCCACACCGGGGTCTGCCACACCGACGCCTTCACCCTGTCCGGCGACGACCCGGAAGGCCTGTTCCCGGCCGTGCTCGGCCATGAGGGTGCGGGCATCGTGGTGGAAGTCGGGGAGGGCGTGACCAGCGTCAAGCCGGGCGACCACGTGATCCCGCTGTACACCGCCGAGTGCGGCGAGTGCCTGTTCTGCAAGAGCGGCAAGACCAATCTGTGCGTGGCCGTGCGCGCCACCCAGGGCAAGGGCGTGATGCCCGATGGCACCACGCGTTTCAGCTACAACGGTGAGCCGATCCATCACTACATGGGCTGCTCGACCTTCAGCGAATACACGGTCGTGGCCGCGGTTTCGCTGGCGAAGATCAACCCGGACGCCAACCCGGAACACGTCTGCCTGCTCGGCTGCGGCGTGACCACCGGCATCGGCGCCGTGCACAACACCGCCAAAGTGCAGGAAGGCGACAGCGTGGCGGTGTTCGGCCTCGGCGGCATCGGTCTGGCCGTCATCCAGGGCGCGCGCCAGGCCAAGGCCGGCCGCATCATCGCCATCGACACCAACCCGTCCAAGTTCGAGCTGGCGCGCACATTCGGTGCCACCGACTGCGTGAACCCGAAAGACCACCAGGCCCCCATCCAGCAGGTGGTGGTGGAGATGACCGGCTGGGGCGTGGACCACAGCTTCGAGTGCATCGGCAATGTCGATGTGATGCGCGCGGCGCTCGAATGCGCGCACCGTGGCTGGGGGCAGAGCGTGGTGATCGGCGTGGCCGGGGCAGGCAAGGAGATCGCCACCCGCCCGTTCCAGCTGGTCACCGGACGCACCTGGAAGGGCAGTGCCTTTGGCGGGGTCAAGGGCCGCAGCGAGCTGCCGGGCATGGTCGAGGATGCGATGACCGGTGAGATCGAACTGGCGCCCTTCGTGACCCACACCATGCCGCTTGAAGAGATCAACGAGGCGTTCGAGCTGATGCACGAAGGCAAGTCGATCCGCTCGGTCGTGCATTTCTGAGGCGGTGGCCGGCGCATGCCGGCCCTTTCCCGGCAACGGAGATCAACCATGGAACGTAGTGAACACCGCGCCTGTGCAGGCGGCTGGCAGGACGTGTACCGGCACCATTCGCAGGTGCTGGGCTGCGCGATGAACGTGGCGGTGTACCTGCCACCGCAGGCGGCCACGCACAAGCTCCCCGTGCTGTACTGGCTGAGCGGTCTGACCTGCAACGAGCAGAACTTCATCACCAAGGCCGGCGCGCAGCGCTACGCCGCCGAGCACGGCATCATCCTGGTCGTGCCCGATACCAGCCCCCGCGGCGATGACGTGGCCGATGCGGAAGGGTACGACCTGGGCAAGGGGGCCGGTTTCTACCTCAATGCCACGCAGGCGCCGTGGTCCACCCATTACCGCATGCACGACTACGTTGTTGATGAGCTCCCCGCGCTGATCCAGGCCCACCTGCCGGCCACCGATGCACGCAGCATCAGTGGGCATTCGATGGGTGGCCACGGTGCGCTGGTGCTTGCGCTGCGCAATCCCGGTCACTACCGCAGCGTTTCGGCGTTCTCGCCGATCGTCGCGCCGAGCCAGGTGACGTGGGGCGAGAAGGCGTTCAGCGCCTACCTCGGCGACGACCGCCAGGCGTGGGCGCAGTGGGATGCCAGCGCACTGGTGGCCAACGCCAGCGAACGGCTGCCGCTGCTGGTGGACCAGGGTGATGCCGATGAGTTCCTCGGCGCGCAGTTGCAGCCGCAGCGCCTGCAGGCGGCCTGCGAAGCGGCGGGCCATCCGCTGACGCTGCGCCTGCAGCCCGGGTATGACCACAGCTACTACTTCATCGCCAGCTTCATCGGTGAGCACATCGCGCACCATGCGGCAGCGCTGAAGGGCTGAGCCGCGCCTGCGCAGCGGGGCCGGGCCCCGCTGCGCTGCTCAATCGTCGTTTTCTTCGGCCGCCTCGCGGCCCTGCTGGCGGATCAGCGCCTCTTCGCGCGCATCGTTGATCGCGTGGCGCACGCTGTCCAGGTCGATCGTGGACTGGTCATGCACGAACGTACCGGTAAGCGGTGAGTCCGGCTGCAGGTCGCCGGACTCGAACAGCGCCCACATTTCTTCGCCGTACCAGGTATCGAGCAGCTCCGGTGCGAAGCGCCCCAGGTAGGCGGTGAGATTGTTCACATCGCGCAGCAGCATGCTGCGGGCGGCGTTGTTGCCGGCCGCACTGACGACCTGCGGGAAGTCGATCACCACCGGGCCATCGGGGCCGACCAGCACGTTGTACGGGGAGAGGTCGCCGTGGATCAGTCCGCAGCACAGCATGCGCACCACCTCGCGCACCAGGGCGCGGTGGTACGCGCGCGCCTGGTCCGGCGCCAGATCCACCTCGCCCAGGCGCGCGGCGGAGACACCCTCGGCGTCGGTGACCAGTTCCATCACCAGCACGCCGTGGTAATAGCCGTGCGGCTCGGGCACGCGCACCCCCGCGTCGCGCAGCTGGTACAGCGCGTCGACCTCGGTGTTCTTCCAGGCGGTTTCCTGCTGCTTGCGGCCGTACTTGCTGGCCTTGCCGACGGCGCGTGACTCGCGGCTGCCGCGCACCTTGCGCCCTTCCTGGTACTGCACGCGCTGCTGGAAACTGCGCTGGGCCATGTCCTTGTAGACCTTGGCGCAGCGGACATCGTCCCCGCTGCGGACGACATAGACGGCTGCTTCCTTGCCACTTTTCAGGGGACGCAGCACTTCATCGATAACGCCGTCGTCGATCAGCGCCTGCAAGCCTTGGGGGGTCTTCACATAACCTCGGTGGGGCGGCCAGCGGCAACCGCCGGCCTGAAAGGGAAGGTGATTTTCGCACCTTCCCGGCGCCTCGGCCACCGAGGCGCCCGAAGCCCTCAGCGGACTTCGCGCAGCTCCCAGTGGTGCCCGGCCAGCAGGCGCATGCGCTGCTTGAAGACATCGCTGTTGATCGAGGTGGTCACCTGCAGGTTGATGCGCAAATCGTCCTGTGCCCCGGTCACGGTGGCGCCGGGATCGGTCACGCCCCACTGCGCTTCCACCGCGTCCGGATCGGGCTGCTTGGCCTTCCACTTCTCGAACAGGCCCGGGCTGGCCAGCGCGGCCTGCAGTTCTTCGGCGAACCCGCTCGCGCCGTGCGACTGGAAGGCCAGGGCCGGGTCATTGCCACGGGCCTTGGCGGGGTCGGGCAGGCTGATGTAATAGGTCGTCATCGTGGTCTCCAGTACGGGGGTGCAAGCCTTGCAGTGGGCCGGTGCACGGCGTGTGCAGGACGTGGCCGCACAACGCGGCGGCGCGCCATCGTGGTCAGTCGAAGCGGTGAGGTCCATCGGCAAAGCCGACAGTCACCGCGCCCTTGCCGACGTTGACCATGCCGGTCAGGCTCATCACCGTTTCATAGACTGTCACGCCGTGCTCGGCGCACACGCTCTTCATCGCCGCGTAGCCGGGCAGGGCGCGCAGCTCGTCCAGCTCGCCGCCATAGCTGACGCACACGCTGGGCGTCATGAGGCCGGCACGCACCCGCTGTCCCACCACGCCGAACAGCTTGGTCACCGCATTGTCGAAGCCCTTGATCTTGGCCACCGGCCCGGTGGTGCCCTGGTAACCGTGCAGCACCGGCTTGATGTCCAGTGCGCTGCCGAGCGCGGCACTGAGCAGCCCCACGCTGCGGTCGCCTTTGTGGCGGGCACGGGCGCGCATGTAGTACAGGTCCCGGGTGACCATGTAACCGTGCACGTTGCCGGCCAGGTCCTCCAGCCGTTCGCGGATCTGCTGCACGCTGGCGCCGCTGTCGCGCAACCGCACGGCTTCGATCGCGGTCACCGCCTGGGCAGCGAACAGATTCTGCGTGTCGAGCACGCGCAGCGCGAACGGGGTATTGAATCCCGCTGCCTGGCGCACCGGCTTGTAATCGTTGAGGATCGCGAAACTCGCCTGCAACGCGTTGTCGTGGATCGGGCTGCGGGTCTTGGTGATGGTCATGCAGAACACATGGTCGTAGTCGATGACCAGCCGCTCAAGGAACAGATCGCGGATCTGCTGCACGCTGAAGGGAATGGTTTCCGCCCCGGCACCGTGCTCGGCCACGTGCGCGTGGAGGAAACTCAGCGTGGCCTGTTCGTCGCGGTGGTCGGCCAGCATGGCCTCACCGATCCGCACGGTGATGGGCAGCAGCACGATCTGGTGCTGGGCGATGAAGTCCTGCGGCAGATCGCAGGCCGAGTCCACAACGATTCCAATACGCATTCCAAGCCCCCTCCAGGCGTGTTTGCGGGTACGAAAATGTGAAAGCTATCGCACTTTCGTTGCAAACGCGCGTGCAGGACGTGCCCCCTGTCCCTTGAGGGACCGCAGGGACGGGGCCCGGAAGCGCCGATCAGGGCGTTGCGCTGCGACGCAGGTACCGGTCGCGCAGCTCGGTCTGGCGCGAGCGCATGGGCATCGCACGGCCGCCCAGCCACACCTGTTCGGCATAGTGCGCCACATCCAGCGGGTCACCTTCCCACAGCACCAGGTCGGCCAGCTTGCCCGGTTCAATGCTGCCCAGGTGCTCATCCACGCCCAGCGCCTGCGCCGGTACGCGGGTGAGCCCGGCCAGCCCGTCGGCCCACGGCAGCCCATGCGCCACGGCATTGCCCGCCAGCTGGCGCACCTTGCGGGCGTTGTGCGAAGCATCACCGCTCTGCGCGAAGCTCACGGCCACGCCCGCGCGCTGCAGCCGCGCCGCATTTTCCAGCGTGGCGCCGAGCTGGTCGAAGCTGGCCGGCAGGTTGCCCAGCGCATCGACGAACACCGGTACCTTCGCCTGCGACAGTTCCGGCGCCAGTTTCCAGGCCTCCGAACCGCCGGCGATGGCGATCTGCACCTTCTCGCGCGCAGCCCAGCGCAGCAGCTGGCGGATGTCGCTGGCACGTTCCACATCCACCACGATCCGGCCCCGGCCAGCCAGGTACCCGGCCACGGTGCGGCGCCCCGCCGGAGTCAGCAGGGCATGCGGGGAGTCGGCGGAAACGCGGCCGCGGGCTTCGTCGACGATCTGCTGGAGCAGCATCCACTGCGCGGCGCGCGACTGCCCGGTCAGTTCCGCCGCCGCCGAACCCAGGCGCACGTAGAGGGCGCGCGGGCCGATCGGGTCGGCACTGCCGTCCAGGCGCACCACGCCGCCCTGGCCTGCGATGAAGCCACCGCCGGTGTGTGCGCCGAGGGCGGTGAAACCGATGCCTTCCAGGCGCGTGACCGGCACCAGGATCGAGGCGGGGTTGTAGGCGAGGGTGACATCGAATTCGGGGCGCAGCGCCTGGTCGCCGATCTTCAGCGTGTGGTCGACCGTGCTCGACTCGCCGGAGACTTCCTCGATCCCGATATCGGTGATGCCGCCGAACAGCGCCGGGGTCAGCGGGCGTCCGTTGGCGTCCACCACAGGCGTGCCGGCAGGTGCGGCGAGCGCCGTGCCGACTGCCGCGATGCGCCCGCCGCGGACCAGGACGTCCGCGTTCTGCAGGGTGCCGCGCGGGCCCACGGTGTGCACGGTGGCGTTGCGGATCAGCACCTCCTGCGCCTGCGCGCCGAGGGCACACAGCAGCAGGGACGCGCCGAGCGCCAGACGGGTGCGCAGGGCACGATGACGGAGCGCGGGCATCAGAGGGCCTCCTGGCCGAGCGTGAAGTCGGAGACCGGCTTGCTCGAAGGCACGCTGCGGTCGTAGTAACGGTGGCCGTCGATGAATACCTGGTCGGCCAGCGCGTAGGAGCTGAAGGGATTGCCGTTCCAGACCACCACGTCGGCATTCTTGCCGGGCTCCAGCGTGCCGGTCACCGCTTCGATGCCCAGCGCCTTGGCGGCGTTGCCGGTCATCCAGATGATGGCGCGTTCCGGGGCGATCTCCGGCATCTGCGCGCGACGCGCGGCAGCCATCACCTTGGCGGCCTCCTGGTTGAGGCGCTGGATGCCTTCGGGCGAATCGGAGTGCACGATGGCGCAGCTGTTGGCGGGTCGGTCGACCAGCGCGATGTTCTCCTGGATGCCGTCGAAGGCTTCCATCTTGAAGCCCCACCAGTCGGCCCAGAGCGCGGCGCACACGCCTTCTTCGGCGAGCCGGTCAGCGAGCTTGTAGGCCTCAACGCCGTGATGGAAGGCCGCGATCCTGAAGCCGAATTCATCGGCCAGGTCGAGCATGGTGGCCATCTCGTCGGCGCGGTAGCAGTGGATGTGCACGCGGATGTCGCCCTGGATGGCACCGGCCAGCGTGTCCAGCTTGAGGTCGCGCTTGCCGCCGCTGTCCCCGGCGCTGTCGTTGCCATCGCCGCTGAACCAGCGCTTGCGCTTGGGCGGCTGCGGACTGTTCTTCGCGATGTATTCGCTGGCGTCGATGAAGGCGGCGCGGTACCCGGCGACGTTGCCCATGCGGGTGCCCGGCGCGGTGCCCTTGCCACCGTAGACCCGCTTGGGATTCTCCCCGCAGGCCATTTTCATGCCCCACGGTGCACCGGGGAACTTCATGGCCTGGTAGGTGGTGGTGGGCACGTTCTTCAGGGTCACGCCGCGGCCGCCGACCAGGTTGGCCGAGCCCGGCAGCACGTGCAGGCTGGTGACGCCGCCGAGCAGCGCTTCGGCAAAGCCCGGGTCCTGCGGCCAGACCGAGTGCTCGGCCCAGACATTGGCGGTCACCGGCGCGGTCATTTCGTTGCCATCGCTGTGCGCACCGACGCCCGGGCTGGGGTAGACGCCCAGATGCGAATGCACGTCGATCAGTCCGGGCGTGACCCAGCGGCCGCGCGCGTCCAAGCGGCGTATGTCCGCGCCGGCCTGCAGGCCATGTCCCACCTCCACCACCTTGCCGTCGCGCAGCAGCACATCGGCGTCGTCCAGACGCTGGCCCGTACCGGTAAGCACGGTGGCGTTGTGGATCAGCAGGGTTTCACTGGCCTGCGGCCGGTAGGTACTCGGATACGGATCCTGAATGAACCGGGAGGCGGCAGTGCCTGGCGTGGTGGCAAGCGCAAGCAGCGCCAGGCCGATGCCGGCGCGCAGAAGGAGATGCATGGCGGTTTTCCCCGTAGGTGGTGACGCAACCCCCGGCACGCTAGCCGAGCCTGCGGCGCCTTGCCAAGTGACTTTCTGCACGTGCCGGCCCGCCATGGCAATGTCCTGCGCACTGTCCAGGATGTCCACTGGGTGAACGGGAGATTAAAGTTCGGTTACCCTCGGACCGGGGTGATCACACGTCACCTGCCCGTGGAAGGTGTCCCCCGGCTGCCTTCCGCCGTTGTCCCCAGAATCAAGGAACTGATCAGACGATGACCCGCTCGACGCGTTCTACTTCCCGCCGCCCCCTGCCGACCGCACTGGCCTCGGCCATTGTCGGCTCCCTGCTCACCGCGGCCGCGATGCCTGCACTGGCCGTCGGTACTACCGCCGCACTGGACCAGTACCAGCAGCTGCGCAGCCTGCAGGCCGCGGCCTGGGTCCAGCCCACCGCACAGGCGACGCTTGCCTCGACCGGTGGCCTGGCCACCGCACCGTCAGCCGACCCGGCGCTTCCCACCATGGGCACGGTCGGTGATGTGCAGAGCTGGCACACCGAGGAGTTCGAGGCCGACTGGGGCCTGGCCGCCATGGGCGCCGACCATGCCTACGCACGCGGCCTGACCGGCAAGGGCGTTCGCCTGGCACTGTTCGATTCCGGCTCCGCGCTCGCGCATCCGGAGTTCGCCGGCCGCAACACCACCAGCATCAACATCGGCGATGATCCGAGCTGCACCGACACCACCATCATTGCCGGCGACGGCGCCTGCGGGAACACCCGCGGCGACACGCCCGGGTATGAGTACTACGGCCTGGGCGCGGGCGTTCCCGCGTCGCTGGCCGCGCGCCTGATCGCGGCCGGCCTGCCGTACGGCTTCAGCTACGCCGACCACGGCACGCATGTGCTGGGCACCATCGGCGCCAACCGCGATGGCGAAGGCACCCATGGCGTGGCCTTCGGCGCCGACCTGAGCGCGGCGCGCGTGTTCGGCGACACCTACTACGAATGGCGCCTGGATCCGGACGGTTTCTACCGGCCGCGCGCGCTGTACCGCACCGATCCGGGTGATCCGGCCACGCTGGACATGTACGCGCAGGCCGAGGCGCAGGGCGTGCGCGCGATGAACCACAGCTGGGGCATCTCCACCCGCCATGCCACGGTGGCCAGCCTGGACGCGCAGTACGCCGCCATCGGCGCGGGCTACGACATCTACGGCAGCATCTATGAAGGCAGCGACGGCAAGCCGGGCTCCACGCTGATCCAGGTGTGGTCGGCCGGCAACTCGGCCGGCGGCGTGGCCGGCATCACCGCGGCGTTGCCGCGCTGGAACCCGGAAATCGAGCCGTACTGGCTGGCCGTGGCCAACGTGCGCCTGCCCGGGGAGGGCGAGTCGGACTATGTCATCGACGAGAGTTCGAGCATCTGCGGCGCGGCGGCCAACTGGTGCCTTTCCGCGCCGGGCACGGACATCGCCAGCACGATCATCTCGGGAAAGATCGATGGCCGCGTCGAACTGACCAGCGACTATCTGCGCCTGATCATCGACAGCGAGAATCCCGAGTACACCTACGGGTACAAGACCGGCACCTCGATGGCCGCGCCGCACATCACCGGTGCGCTGGGCCTTCTGATGGAGCGTTTCCCGTACCTGGACAATGCGCAGGTGCGCGATGTGCTGCTGACCACCGCGCGTGACCTGGGCGATGAGGGCGTGGACGCGGTGTACGGCTGGGGCATGGTCGACCTGGAAAAGGCCATCGAAGGCTACGGCTCGCTGCGCGTGGACACCGAGGTGGTGATGAACACCCGCGCCGGCGGCGCCAAGGTCTGGGCGGGTGATGCGTGGGATGACTGGACCAACGACATCGGCGGTCCGGGGGCATTGACCAAATCCGGCGTGGGCTGGCTGCGCCTGAGTGGCGACAACAGCTTCAACGGCGCCACCGTGCGTGCCGGCATCCTGGAACTGGACGGTGCCAATACGCTGACCAGCGCGGTCGGCGTGGAGGGCGGCCAGCTGCTGCTCAACGGCAGCCTGGTGAACACTGATCTGGACGTGCGCGGTGGCAGTGCCATCGTCAATGCCAGCGGTGTGCTGGCCGGCTCGTCGCTGGACATCAGCGGCGGCACGGTGGCCTTCAACGGTACGCAGAACGGGGGTGGCAGCACCTTCATCGGCGCCAAGGGCCTGCTGCAGGGCGTCGGGACGCTGGGCAGCACGACCAACGCCGGCATCCTGGCCCCGGGCAACTCCATCGGCACGCTGACGGTCAACGGCAACTACGTGCAGACCGCCACCGGCATCTACCTGGCCGAACTGGAGCCGGGTGGCCGCAGCGACCTGCTGCGCGTGACCGGCACCGCGACACTGGGCGGTACGCTGGTCGCGCTGCCCGAGCCGGGCACCTATTACCTCGGTGAGCAGTTCAACATCCTCCGCGCCGAGGGCGGCGTGCAGGGCACGTTCGCCAGCACCGACTTCAGCGCGTTCTCACCGTTCCTGCAGTTCGGCCTGACCTACGGCGCCAACACCACGCGCATCGACGTGACCCGTGGCCAGCTGCTGGCCAGCGCCGCAGCGACCGCCAACCAGCGTGCCGTGGCCGGTGCCGCCGACACGCTGGCGGTCGGCCAGGGTCTGCCGCGCCCGCTGACGCTGCTGTTCCCGGAACAGGTGGGCGCCGCACTGGACAACCTGAGTGGCGAACTGCATGCCGCCACGCCGTTGGCGCTGGTGGAAAGCAGCCGCTACGTGCGTGACGCCGCGCTCAGCCGCGCCGTGGGTGCGCGTTCGCCGGAAGACGATACGTCGCAGGCCACGGGCGCATGGGTGCAGGCCATCGGCGGCAACGGCAAGCTCGATGGCAACGCCAACACCGCGCGTACCGATTCCAACACCAGCGGCCTGCTGGTGGGCATCGACCATGACGTCGGGGGCTGGAATGTCGGCCTGCTGCTCGGCAACGGACGCACCGATACCCGCCAGGCGCAGGGCCGCTCGGCCAAGGCGCGCATCGACAGCAACCACGTTGGCCTGTACGCCGGCCACCAGTGGGGCGGCTTCGGGCTGCGTGGTGGCCTCGGCTACGCGCGCCATGACATCGATACCGAGCGCCAGATCGCGTTCGCCGGCTTCAGTGAAGGCGCCAACGCGAGCTACGACGCCACCACCCGGCAGGCCTTCATCGAAGCCGGTTACCGCTTCGGTGGCGTGCAGGGCGGCCTGGAGCCGTACCTGCAGGTCGCCCGTGTCGAAGTGGATGTGGATGACGTGCGCGAACGCGGCGGTGCCTCGGCATTGAGCGGGTCGGTGGCCGACACCGCCACCACCGTGGCGACCGCCGGCGTGCGCTTCGACAAGGGCCTGAAGGCCGCGTTCCAGCAGGAGGCGTGGCTGCACCTGACCGGTGGGGTGGGCTACCGCCGTGCGTCGGGTGACCGCGATGGGCGGGCCGACCTGGCCTTCGCCGGCGGCAACGCGTTCGCGGTCAGCGGCGCGCCGATCGCCGACAGCGCGGTGGTCGCCGAGCTGGGCCTGTCGGCCTGGCTGACCGCGCGCCAGCAGCTGGAACTGGGCTACAACGGCCAGTTCGGTGATGAGAGCCGCGACCACGGCGTCAACGCGCGCTGGTCGGTGCGGTTCTGACCGCACCCTGCCGCCGCAGGTGACAGCAGACGGGGCTCATCATGAGCCCCGTCTGCTTATGGACGGCGTGCCACGCACGGCTCGACGTACGGCGGTTCGATGCGCAGAATGCCAGGATGATGCGCGGTGAACCGCGGCACGGCACGGCTTCGTACCGCCAGCGGTCCGCGGCATGAACCTGTTCGGGCGGGGTGCCCACAACCTGACCACGGAGCTGGACATGGACATGGCGGCAGCGGTGGTGGGCTTCTGGACGGAGGCGGGCGCGGACAAATGGTTCACCCGCGATGAGGCGTTCGATGCCAGTTTCCGCGCGCGTTTCCTCGATGAGCACATGGCCGCCGCGGCACGTGCACGCGAACACTGGCTCTCCACCGCGGAGGGCGCGCTGGCGCTGCTGCTGCTGCTGGACCAGTTTCCGCGCAACTGTTTCCGTGGCACCGCCCATTCCTACGCGACCGATCCGCTGGCGCGGCATTACGCGATGCGGGCCATCGAGGAAGGACTGGACCTGCAGCTGGTGCCCAAGCTGCGGGCCTTCATCTACCTGCCGTTCGAGCACTCCGAGGATCCGATGGACCAGGAGCGCTCGGTGGCGATGTTCGATGTGCTCGGCGACAAGGAATACCTGAAGTTCGCCGAGCTGCACCGGGACATCATCCGGCGCTTCGGCCGCTTCCCGCACCGCAATGCAGCCCTCGGACGGGTTCCCTCGGTGGAAGAGCTGGAGTTCCTGGCCGAAGGCGGCTTCGCCGGGTAGCGCCCGGGAGGCCGGCAGCGGGGCGGCGGCGCCCCGCGTTCCACGCTGTGGGGACGAGCCCCGGCAGCGGTCAGTACTTCGGGATGGCGCCGTCGACGTCCTCGGACCAGGCATCGATGCCGCCGGTCACGTTGAACACCTTGGCAAACCCCAGCGCGCGGAACGCTTCGGCGGCCTGCGCGCTGCGTCCACCGTGGTGGCACAGGAAGGCCAGCGCGGTGTCCTTCGGCAGCGCCTCGAGCTCGGCGCGGCCGTTGCCATCGAAGACCTTGAACGGCACGCCGACCGCCGCGATCGCGCGTTCTTCCGGCGGACGCACGTCCACCAGCAGCACGTTGCCCGCACGGACCAGGTCATCAGCATCACGCACGCTGATTTCCTGCACCGGTCGCGGCGCGTTCGGATTGTCAATGGCCAGGCCCTTGCCGCGGATGTCGTCCACCCAGTCGATGGTGATGCCATCGGCACGGCGCGCGCTGGCCAGATCGAACTGCACACGCAGGCCGTTGGATTCAGCGGCGATGGCATTGGCATCGAAGGGGGCCAGCTGGAAGTTCGGCTGGAAGCGCGCATCGATGCCCAGCTGCAGGGAGGCGCCCGGAGCGTCGGCCAGTGCGCCCTTGAGCATTTCCACCGCCGCCGGGGTGACGGTGATGGACGGGGCGGTGCGGTCCGGCGCGGCCAGTCCCAGCACGCTGCTCAGCTCACCGCTGGAGGCCATCTGCAGGATGATGTCGCTGCCACCGACGAGCTCGCCATCGATGTAGAGCTGCGGAATGGTGGGCCAGTCGCCGTACTGCTTGATGCCTTCGCGGATGTCCTGGTCGGCGAGCACGTTGACGTGGGCGAACTCGATGCCCAGGTCCTGCAGCGCACCGACGGCCTTGGCCGAGAAACCGCACTGCGGCATGCTCGGCTGGCCCTTCATGAACAGCACGACGCGGTCGGACTGGAGGATGGATTCGATGCGCGAGCGCAGGGCGGGTTCAAGAGACATGGGCGTAGGCGGTCCGCGGTTTTCGGACCGTTGATTCTACCCGCCATGGCATCATGGGGGATGACCACCGCAGAAATAGAGCATCGCATTCCTGTCCATCCCTGGCGCTGGGTGCCGTGGCTGCTGGCCTCGCAGCTGGGCGTGGCGGCCCTGTGGCTGATCGCGGGCTGGGCCTGGGGGCTGCCGGCGATGGTCGCCAGCCACGCGCTGTTCCTGGTGCCGGTGTTCCTGCCCAACAGCCGTTTCTACGCGCCGGTCCTGAGCCGGCTGGAAGGTTCGCCGGACGCGGTGTGGCTCACCATCGACGACGGCCCGGGGCCAGATACCCTGGCCGTGCTGGACCTGCTTGACCACTACCAGGCCCGCGCCACGTTCTTCGTGGTTGGCGAGCGCGCACAGGCCCACCCCCAGCTGGTGCAGGAAATCCTGCGTCGCGGGCACAGCCTGGGCAACCACAGCCACACCCACCCGCAGACGCAGTTCTGGCGCCTGGGACCGGTGGCGATGGCGGCCGAGATCGGTCGCTGCCAGCAGGCGCTCACCGCGATCAGCGGGCGGTCGCCATCGTGGTATCGCTCGGTGGTCGGCATGACCAACCCGTTCGTGGCCGCCGCGCTGCGTCGCCACGGCCTGACCCGCGTGGGCTGGAGCGCGCGTGGCTATGATGGGGTCCACTGCACGCCGCAGGCCGCACTGGAGCGTCTGCTCCCCGGCCTGCAGGCCGGTGCCATCGTGCTGGTCCACGAAGGCGCGGCGCATGGCCACGCGCGGGTGATCATCGAGGGCGTGCTGCAGGCGCTGCAGGCACGCGGACTGCATGCCCGCCTGCCCACCGCGCGGGCCGCCAGCCGCCCTGCGGAGGCGCCGGCGGAGACCGCAACGCCGTAGCGTCAGTCCTGCGCGGCGGGGCGTTCGGCGACCAGCAGCCAGCTGTTGAAGGGCGTGCGCCCGTGCAGCGGCCGCGGCGTGTGGACCCTCATCCCCGCGCTGGCCAGGCCGTCTTCAAGCACGGCGGCACGCGGATAATGGCGCGGGCGTGTGCCCATCCAACCGGTAAGCCAGGCCAGCCGGTCGGCGATGCGGGTGGTGTGGTCGCGACGGTCGCCGGTGGCCAGGGGCGTGCGCAGCAACAGTCGAGCGCCCGGCGCCACGCGCGCGCTGGCTGCCTCGAGCAAGGCCCGCTGTGGGGCAGGATCGAGGTACTGCAGCACGTCGAGCAGCACGACGTGGCCCTGGTGGGCGGGCAGCCCGGCCTGCGCGTCCACTGCATCGAAGCGCACCTGTGGCAGGGTGCCGCGCAGGGCCGCGCGCCGGGCACGGAGGACCTTGCCGGCGTCCACGTCCACGCCGGTGTAGCTGCCGCGGCGCTGGCGCTGGCGAAGCACGTGGGCCAGCAGGCCCAGGCCGCACCCGATATCGAGCACGGGCCGGTCATCGTCGGGCAGCCAGTGCAGCACGCCTTCGAACAGCGGATCGTGGCGCAGCTTGCTGCGGCCATAGTAGTAGTCACGCCGGTTGCCCCATGCCCGCTCGGGCAGGAAAGCGCGCGCGATGTGCAGCGTTTCCGCGGCCGAAAGGAGGGGAGCGTGCCGTGCGTGGACGCCCCGTGGCACGCCCGTCTCAGGCACGATCGGCCAGCAGGCGCTGCGCGAACGGGACGGCACGCTGCGCCCACAGCGCATACATCGCGCCGGAAGGATGCAGGCCATCATCGGCCAGCATGGACGGCTCGGCGCCGTGCTGGCGGGAGAGTGCGGTGATGTCCACGAACAGCACGCCGTGGTCACGGCAGATCGTGCCGGCGGCGCTGTTGTAGGCATCCAGTTCGAAGGCGATGCGCGCCGGATCGCGATCCTGCGCGAACGGGGTGACGCCCCAGTCCGGAATGGAAAGCACCAGCACGTGGCCCGCGTTGCCGCCGGCAACATCGATCGCACGCTGCAGCAGCTGCTGGAACTGCACGGCGTAGTCCTCGACAGGGCGTCCACGGTACTGGTTGTTGACCCCGATCAGCAGGCTGACCAACCCGAACGGGCCCGCCGGCTGCTCGACGTCGATGGCGGCCTGCAGTTCGTCGGTGGTCCAGCCGGTGGTGGCGATGATCCGTGGATCGTCCAGTGCGATGCCCTGCGCGCGCAGGCTGGCAGCCAGTCGGTGCGGCCAGCGGGCCTCGGCAGGCACCCCTTCGCCGATCGTGTAGGAGTCGCCGAGGGCCAGGTAACGGATCGTCATCGCGCTCATGCCACCGAGCGGCGCGGCGTGAGCGGCACCACCTTGCGGTTCGCTTCGGCACGCCGCGCCAGCGCACGGTCGATGCGGGCGAAGACATCGCCCATCACCGTGGCCTCCGGCAGCAGGGTGACGCGGAAGTGGTGGCGGTAGGGCACGTTGAAACTCGACCCCGGCACGACCAGCACGCCTTCTTCGTTCATCAACTCCAGCGCGAAGCTGTGATCGTCGAAACCCTTGGCCGCATCGCCGACCACCGCAGGAAACGCGTACAGCGCGCCGGCGGGCGCGACCAGCGAAAGGTGTTCGCTGGCCGCACAGGCCTCGATCACCGCGCGGCGGGTCTCGTACAGGCGGCCGCCGGGCGTGCACAGCGCGGTGACCGTGTCCGGCCCGTTGACCGCCGCGTCGATGGCCAGCTGGCCGGGCACGTTCGCACACAGGCGCAGCGCGCTGAGCAGGTCCATGGCCGCGCGGAACTCGCCCAGCCGCTGGGCCGCGCCGGACAGCACCGCCCAGCCCACGCGCCAGCCGCAGGCCCGGTGCACCTTGCTCAGGCCGCTGTAGGTGATGCAGGGCGTCTGGCCGGCCAGCGGTGCGACGGGCTGGAACGGCGCGCCGTCGTAGAGGATCTGGTCGTAGATCTCATCGACCATCAACAGCAGGTTGTGGCGCTCTGCGATGGCCACGATGCGCTCCAGCAGCGCACGCGGGTAGCTGGCGCCGCTGGGGTTGTTCGGGTTGATCAGCACGATGGCGCGGGTGCGCGAGGAGACCAGCGCCTGGATCTCGTCCGGGTCGGGCTGGAAGCCGTTTTCCGGCGCGCAGCGGTAATACACGGGGCGGCCATCGTTGAGGATGGTGGCCGCCGACCACAGCGGGTAGTCGGGCGAGGGCACCAGCACTTCATCGCCGGGATTGAGAAGTGCGCGCAGTGACAGGTCGATGAGCTCGCTCACGCCGTTGCCGACGAAGACCCGGTCGGCGTGTGCGTCCGGCGTGTCGCGGCGGGCGTACGCGGCAGCGATGGCCTCGCGCGCTTCCGGCAGGCCCTGCTGGTGCGTGTACGGATCGGTGCGGTCCATGTCATCAGCGATGGCGCGCTGCAGGTGCTCAGGCGCACGGAAGCCGAAATTGCCCGGATTTCCGATGTTGAGCTTGATCAGGGTACGCCCCTGCAGCTCCAGCTCCCGCGCTCGCCGTGCCAGTTCTCCGCGGATTTCATAGCGCACTTCGGAAAGGCGCTCGCGGGTGGCCAGGGGCGGGGCGATGGGGCTTGACATGGCAGGTGGGCCGTCGATGGGCATTGAAAGGCCATGGTAGCGGAATTGCTGCAGCGCATGGCAAGCCCGTTGGCTGCCTGCCGCGGCGGGCTGCCGGTAGAATGCGGACGATGAGCGAACCCTTCGATTACCCCGCGTTGCAGACCATCGGCTGGCCCTGGCTCGGCCCGCCCCCGGCCACGGGACAGGCCGACTGGCATGCTGCGATGGCCCGCCATGCCGGTGCGCGTCCGGCGCGGGTGATCGAACAGCACCGCACGCATTACGTGGTGGCCGACGGTCCCGAGGCCTCCATCAAGGCCGAATCGCTGCCGGAGTGGCAGCGCCCGCGCTTCCCCAGCCACGAGCGGCCGGCCGTCGGCGACTGGGTGCTGCTCGAGGGCGTGCGCATCGTGGCGCTGCTGCCGCGGCGCAGTTCGATCAAGCGGGGTGCGGCCGGTGAGCATTACCACCAGCAGGTGATCGCGGCGAACGTGGATACGGTGTTCATCGTGTGCGGGCTCGATGCGGACTTCAACCCGCGGCGGATCGAGCGTTATCTGCTGCTGGTGGGCGGCGGCGGCGCCGAGCCGGTGGTGGTGCTCACCAAGGCCGACCAGACCGAGTACACCGACGATGCGCTGGCCGTGCTGGACGAGCTCAAGGCGCAGGGCATCGCGCTGCGCGCGGTGAACGGGCTGGACCCGGACAGCGTGGCGGCGCTGCACCCATGGCTGGGCGCGGGGCACACGGTGGTGCTGGTGGGTTCTTCCGGCGCCGGCAAATCCACGCTGACCAACACGCTGCTCGGCGAGCAGCGGATGAAGACCAACGCGGTGCGCTCGAACGATTCGCGTGGCCGCCACACCACCACGCATCGTGCGCTGATGCCGCTGCCGATGGGCGCGTGCCTGATCGATACGCCGGGCATGCGCGAACTCAAGCCCACCGGTGAGGAAACCCTGGCCGAGGGGGGATTTGCGGACATCGAAGCGCTGGCCGCGCAGTGCCGCTTCCGCAACTGCCTGCACCAGCAGGAGCCCGGTTGTGCGGTGCGTGCGGCCATCGAGGAGGGGGAGATCGAGGAAACGCGGGTGCTGAACTACTTCAAGCTGAAGGATGAAGTGGCGGCGGCGGCGGCGAAGCTGGCCGTGCGGCAGGCGGAGACGGCGCAGGAGCGGCGGACGGCGGCGCGACGGACGACGGGACGGCCGCGCAAGCGGTGAGCGCGGCGAACGGCCGGGCCCGCCAGCGGGGTGTACTGGGTGGCCGGGTGGTGCGCGGTATAGTGCGGGCATGGACCAGATCACGACGCTGGATCAGGAGGTTGCCCACCATGCCGCGCTTGATGCGCGGTTGGTGGACGCCGTCGGTGGTATCCGCCTGCTGGCGTTGACCAGCTGGCCTGCGGCCGTGCAGGCGCCGTTCCTCGCCAGCGTGGCGCGCGGCCAGCCCAGGCTGCCGGATGTCGATTATCCGCAGCTGGATTTCACCGCCGAGCGCCGGGCACTGGCCGGCATCATGCGCCAATGCGATGGCGACCATCCGCTGGGACGCTATGTCCAGCAGTCGGCGCAGAGCTGGGACACCGCAGCGCAGCTGCTGGAGTCGCTTGGCACGGCGCAGGTGGATGCGTGTTCGGTGCAGCTGTTCGGTTCGCCGGAGCAGCCGCTGCCAGGTAGCGGCCCAAGCACGCGGGACGCGGCGCGGCATTTCATCCAGATCGCCACTGAACTGGACCACGAGCTGCTGGCACCGGAAGAACAGGTGCCGGTGTCTTCCACGGCGCTGCAGCTGCAGCTGCAGCAGGATCTGGATGCGTTCTTCGAGTCGCGCATCATCCAGGTGCAGCTGGATCCGGCCCTGGTCTCCAAGGCGGCGGCCGGCGCAACACGCATACGCCTGCGCACGAGCGCTCGCTTCAGTGCGTACGACCGTGCGCAGCTGTTCCATCACGAAGCGCTGGTGCATTCGCTCACCGCGTTGAACGGCCGCGAGCAGCAGGTGCTGCCCAGCCTGGCACTGTCCTCGCCGCGGGTGACGGCCACGCAGGAAGGGCTGGCGACGTTCGCCGAGCAGATCACCGGCAGCATCGACATTGAACGCCTCAAGCGCATCAGCCTGCGCACCGAGGCCATCGCGCTGGCCCGGGAGGGTGCGGACTTCATCGAGGTGTTCCGCTATTTCTGTTCGACCGGGCAGACGCCGGAGGAGAGCTTCGCGTCGGCGCAACGGGTGTTCCGTGGTGTGCCGCCGACCGGTGGCATGGCCTTCACCAAGGACACGGTGTACCTGCGGGGGCTGGTGTCGGTGCATACGTTCTTCCGCCATATGCTGGCGCGCGACAGGCTGCAGGTGTGCCGCTGGCTGTTCGCGGGGAAGATGACCCTGACCGATGCGATCACGTTCGCGCCGTTGTTCGAGGCGGGCATCCTGCGGCCACCGCGCTGGTTGCCGCATTGGGTGAGCCGGGCGAATGGGTTGGCGGGGATGCTGGCGTTTTCGTTGTTCGCCAATCGGATCAGGATGGATCAGCTGGCGCCGGAGTGAGTTGGCGGGAAGCGGCGGCGCCCCCCGTGCTTGGTGCACGATGGTGTCCGTGCGACGGGCCGGGCGTTGGGGCTGGGTGGGGGACGGCAGAAGCTGCGTCCTGCGTGCCTTGTTTCGTGCCCTCCATGGCGCTCAACACCCCCACCCACCCGCCGCGGCCCGCCAGCACGCGATTCCGCCGCCCCCGCCTGCACCGCCCTGCTCAGAAATCCACCCCGAGCGTCATGAAGAGCTGGCGCGGCGCGCTGGCGTGGATCGCATAACGCGTGCCCGTCGGGTCGGTCGGCGCGAACGAACTCAACTGCCCCGCATAGCGCTTGTTGGTCAGGTTAGTTGCGTTGAGGGACACCTTCACATCGCGCAGGCCGAGTCCCGGACCGAACGAGTAGCCCAGTCCCGCATCAAAGGTGGTCACGCCGGGTACCGACTGATCGTTGGTGTAGGTGTAGTAGCGCTTGCCGGTGTACTTCGCGCGCAGGCTGGCAAAGAAGCCATCGCGGTTCCAGCTCAGCTCGCTGGACGCCATGCGCTGCGGCGTGTCCACCGTGATCCGGCCCGCCACCGGCACCACCGCGCCGCCGGAGGTGTAGTCGTCCTCGTAGGTGGTCTTGTTCCAGGACAGCGCGTTGTACCACTGCAGGCCATCGACCGGCTTGAGGATGAACGTCAGCTCCGCACCGCGGCTTTTCACCGAGCCCACGTTGATGAAGCGGGTGATGCATTCCGGGCGTGTACCGACTTCGATGCTGGTGCACGGATTGAGCGAGAGCAGGCGGTTGTCGAACAACACGTGATAGACCGCCAGCGATGCCTGGTAGTGCGTGCCGAAGCTGCGGAAGCCAGCCTCGAACGTGCGCGATTTCTCCGGGTCCAGGTCATCCACGCTGGCGGCGAACGACGCCGGCGAAACCTGCAGCGGGCCCCCGCTGCCGCCGCCGACGAAGGCGGCGATATTCTCCGCATAGGAGGCGAAGAGTTCCTGGTCCGGCGTCACCTTGAAGCCGAGGCCCGCCTGCGGCAGCACGGAGTCCCGGGCGGTCAACGTACCGGAGGCGTAGCTGGCTTCCGTGCCCGGCTTCGCCTTGGCGGTCATGCGCGTATCGGGGCTTTTCAGGCCCACGTCCACGGTCAGGCGGTCATCGAGGAAACGCATGCGGTCCTGCACGTAGAACTGCCGCGTCCGGATGTCGAAGTCCTGGTCGAACAGACGGCGGTCGGGATGGTTGAGATAGGTGTCGTCGAGGAACGGGCCGTCGACGTAATAGAAATTCCGCTCGACATTGTGGTCGTTGCGCTCGTACCACAGACCGGCTTCCAGCTCATGGAGGCCGACGTTCCAGGTCAGCGCGGCGGTGATGCCCTGGCGGTTGATGGTGTAGTTGGTGCTGCGGATCGAGATCGGCAGCGCGCGGTCGGTGCCGGGATGCGAGGGCTGGCCGGGTGCCCACCAGTGGCCCTGTCCCCGGTTCTCATGGTGGTAGCCGAGCAGCTTCAGCGCCGATTCCTCGCCCAGGCGCAGGGTGGCGTCCAGCGCATAGAGGTTGTCATCGCGCAGTGCACGGCTCTGGTAGTACGCATCGTCGATGCTGTTGACGCCGCCGCTGAAGGCGCAGCGCGCAGGGTCGCGCGTGGCCGGTGCGCAGTACGCGGCGGCCAGCGCGCGGTCCCAGTCCGGCGCATAGATGTTCCAGTCGTAGCCCAGGCCGCGACGCAGCATGTCCTTGGAGAGATAGGCGTAGTTGGCCTGGCTCGCACGGGAGGTCGCGGCGAATGCACCGAAGCGATGATCGCCGACATTCCACACCGCCTTCGCGTTGAACTGCCGGGTGGTCTGGTTCTGGTACGGTGCGGCCCACATGTCGGCATCCTGGTGCACGCCGGACACGTACGCAGAGAACCCCTCCAGGTCGCCGGTGTCCACGCGCAGGTAGCCACGGCGCTGGTTGTCATCGCCCAGGGTCACGCTGGCACGCCCGCCCATTTCGGTGGCGGGGTCCATCGAGAAATACTGGATGGCGCCGCCCAGGTTGCTGGTGGACGCCACGCCAAGCGAGCCGATGCCCTGCGAAAGTTCAGCGCCGGCGAGGTTCTCGGCGATCAGGGCACGGGCGATGCTCAGGCCGTTGTAGTTGCCATAGCTGTTGTCGCCGAGCGGGATCCCGTCGAGCGTGTAGCCGAGGCGACTCTTGTCGAAGCCCCGCAGGCTGATGGTCTGCGATTCTTCGTTGGCGCCGAAGGCATCGTTGGACTGCACCGAGACGCCGGGCAGGCGGTCGAGGATCTTCTGCCCGCTGCTGCCGGGCGGCAGCACCTGCTTGTCCACCGCAGTGATGCGCTGGACCTGGCGGGTCTCGCCCTGGCCGATGACCGACACCGCGTCGAGCGTCTGCGCGGTCAGCGCGGTATCAAGGGCGGTGTCCGCGGTGTCCGCAGCGCGGACGGTCGTGGCGGCACTCAGTGCGACAGCCACGGCAAGGGTCAGGTATCGGGTCTGCATGTCGTTCCATTGCATGGGGAAAACGCCTGCGCGGTGCAGGACGGTCGCCACTATGCGGACTGGAAATGACGGCTTTTTGACGCGACGAAGGCAGTGTGCCGAACTGCGACGTGGTGCATGCTGCCGAGCGGTGCCCGGCAGCACAGCGCCCTCTCAGCCCATGTAAAGGCCACCGTTGACCGAAAAATCCGCGCCGGTCACGTACGCCGCTTCATCCGTCGCCAGCCAGGCGCACAGCGCGGCCACCTCCCCGGGTCTGCCGAGGCGGCGGACCGGCACCGAGGCGGCGAGACGATCCAGGACATCCGGTGGGAAGCCGCTGATCGACTGGCTGGCGATGTAGCCGGGCGACAGGGTGTTGACGGTGACGCCGCGTGCGGCGACCTCCGCTGCCAGCGCGCGGCTGAAACCCTGCATGGCCGCCTTGGCCGTCGCGTAGTTCACCTGCCCGATCTGCCCTTTGTGCGCGCTCACCGAACCGATGTTGATGATGCGACCCCAGCCCCGGCTGGCCATGCCCTCCACCACCTGTTTGCTGATGTTGAACAGCGAGTTGAGGTTGGAGGCGATCACCGCGTTCCAGTCGTCGGAGGTCATCTGCCGGAACAGCACATCGCGGCTGCCGCCGGCGTTGTTGACCAGCACGTCCACGTGGCCGACCTCCGAGCGCACCTTCGCAAACGCGGCAACCGTGGAGTTCCAGTCGGTGGCATTGCCCTCCGAGGCGATGAAATCAAATCCCAGCGCGCGCTGCTCGCGCAGCCAGCCCGCCCTGCGCGGTGAGTCCGGTGCGCAGCCGGCGACCACGGTGTGGCCCGAGCGTGCCAGCGCCTGGCATACCGCCGTGCCGACGCTGCCCATGCCACTGGTGACGTATGCGATGCGAAGGGTCATGGTCTTCTCCAGTTCAGTCAGGAAGGCGGAAGGCTCAGGCGGCCACCGGGTACAGTGCGAACAGCAGGCTGCCGAACATCAGCAGCAGGGAGATCATCACCGCCCATTTCAGGGTGAATTTCTGGTGGTCGGCGAACTCCACCTTGGCCAGCCCCACCAGCAGGTAGGTGGAGGGCACCAGCGGACTGAGCAGATGCACCGGCTGCCCGGCCAGCGAGGCGCGCGCCATCTCCACCGGCGTGATGCCGTAGTTGCCGGCGGCCTCGGAAAGAATCGGCAGGACGCCGAAGTAGAAGGCATCGTTGGACATGAAGAAGGTGAACGGCATCGAGGCCAGTGCGGTGATCACCGCCAGGTAGGGACCCCAGCTCTCCGGGATGATGGCCAGGAAGCTGTGCGACATCGCTTCGACCATGCCGGTGTTGTTGAGGATGCCGGTGAAGATGCCGGCGGCGAAGATCAGCGAGACCACCGAGAGCACATTGCCCGCGTGGTTGACCACGCGGCGGCGCTGCTCGGCCAGGTTGGGATAGTTGATCACCAGCGCGATGGCGAAGCCGACCATGAACAGCACCGGCATCGGCAGCACACCCATCACCAGGGCGACCATCAGCGCGGCGGTCAGGCCGAAGTTGACCCACAGCAGTTTCGGGCGCTTGGTGTCTTCGGCATCTTCCACCGTCGGCAGCGAATCACCGTCATCGGAGACACTGCCATCCATCCAGGAGCCGCCCTGCGGCAGCGTCACCACGCCCAGCCGGCGGCGCTCCTTCATGCCCAGGTACCAGGCCAGCGCGAGGATGCCCAGGCAGGCCAGGATCATCGAAGGCACCAGCGGTACGAACACATCGGCCGGGTCCACGTGCAGTGCGGTGGCCGCACGCGCGGTGGGACCGCCCCAGGGCGTCAGGTTCATCACGCCGCCGGCGAGGATCGTCACGCAGGTCATGTTGAGGGCGTTCATGCCCAGCCGCCGGTACAGCGGCAGCATTGCCGAGACCGTGATCATGTAGGTGGTGGAGCCATCGCCATCAAGCGAGATGAGCATCGCCAGCACGGCCGTGCCCATGACGATCTTCAGTGGATCGCCCTTGACCACGCGCAGGATGGTACGCACCAGCGGATCGAACAGGCCTGCATCGATCATCACGCCGAAGTAGAGGATCGCGAACATCAGCATCACGCCCGTCGGCGCGATCTTCTTGATGCCGTCGAGCATCATCCCGTCGAGCCCGGCGCCGAAGCCGCCGATCAGCGCGAAGACGATGGGAATGGTGATCAGGGCCACCAGTGGCGAAAGCCGTTTGCTCATGATCAAGTACATGAACGTAATGACCATGCCAAAGCCGAGGATGCTGAGCATCATCTGCGGACTCCTTTCGGATGAATGCGGGGAAGGAAGGGGATCAGAAATCGAACGCGAGACGACCGGTCACCGCCCGCGTGCGGTCGACGGTGAGGTCGGCCAGGCGGTCACGGTTGCGGCTCTGAATCAGGTTGAGCATGAAACGCAGGTTGTCGCGCAGGTACCAGTTGCCGCCCAGCGTCCAGGCTTCAGTGGTGCCGCGGCGCAGGTCGGGCAGGCCGTCGAGGTGCTGCTCGCCGCGCATCTGGTCATACCGCAGCGCCAGTTCGAAGGCGCCGGCCCTGTGGCGGATGTCCCTGATCCGCGCGAAGCGGCCGGTCTTCGCATCGTAGGCACGCGACTCACCGGTGACGAACCAGCTCACCAGGCCATAGCCGGCCGTCACGGTGCCGCGCTGCGCGCCGTCGTCGAAGCTGGCGCCGCTGAACTCGCCCTGCCAGGACAGTTGGCCGCGTACCTGCGCGTATTCCAGCGACCATTTGCTGACGTCGGTGTCGCGGCCTGCGGAAAAGTCGATGAGGGTCAGGCGGCTCGCATCGGAAAGGTGACCCGCCGGCCGGGGACGGATGCGCAGCGGTGAAACGCCCTCGCGGCCCGGCGTGTCATAGCGTTCGCGGGCCAGCGAGACGCCCAGATGCAGCACGTCGCCGGCCGCAGGGGAGGGCGCCCACGTGGCGCGTCCGCCGGCGGCACGACCCTTTACCTGCCAGGCGTCGATGCTCTCCAGGCTGTAGACGCTGACGGCCCAGGTGACGTCGCCCGGGTTGGCCTGCCACGAGGCACCCAGGCGATACAGCGGCGCCAGCGTGCTGGCGGCGTTGCCGCGCTCGAGCAGGCTGCCGTAGTTGGAACTGGTGCGGTCATCAAGTGAAAAGTACTGCTTGAACTGGCCCACGGTCAGCTTGCCGGCGTCGCCGAAGCCGCGGCTGATGTACACGTCCTTGGCCTCGACGCGGTCGCCGGAAAAATCGGCTTCGGCCTTGTAGTCGACCACGAAGAAGCGGCCGGATACGTCCACCCATGCACGTCGCACTTCGGTGTCATCCTTGTTCGGCGTGCCCCGGCGGTCGTTGTGGAAGTCGGCGAAATCCAGGTGCAGGCGCCCGCCGAGGGTGGCGGTGACCGGGCCATCGGCTTGCGCGGCGAGCACGGGCAGGGCCGGCAGGCCGGTGATCAGCAGCGCACACGCCACGGCGGTACGACGACAGGCGACGGACGTTTCCACGGACCCTCCCAGGTGCAATCGGATGCGAGGTCCGCAGTCTGGTTCCAGCAAGCTGTCATTCACCTGTCGTGGGTTTGTGCGCTGCAGCGTAAAAGGCGGCGTGGCGGGGCGCTTCCAGCCGCTCACGGGCCGACCCGGAGCAGGCACCTGCGTTAGCATCTGCGCTCCGCTATCCATTCCCCCGTTCGATGCGCCTGCTGCTGGTCGAAGACAATCCGGACCTGGCCGATGCCATCATCCGCCGCATGCGCCGCACCGGGCATGCCGTGGACTGGCAGGCCGATGGTCTGGCCGCGGCCAGCGTGCTGCGCTACCAGCGCTTCGACCTGGTGGTGCTGGATATCGGCCTGCCCAAGCTCGACGGCCTGCGCGTGCTGGCCGGCATGCGCGAGCGCGGCGATGACACGCCGGTGTTGATGCTGACCGCGCGTGATGGCATCGAAGACCGCGTGCAGGCCTTGGACGTGGGCGCCGACGACTACCTTGGCAAGCCCTTCGATTTCCGCGAGTTCGAGGCACGCTGCCGGGTGCTGCTGCGGCGCGCGCGCGGCCAGGCCAGCGGCATCGTGCAGATCGGGAATTTCCAGTTCGAACCCGCCGCGCACCGCGTCAGCCTGGGTGGGGAGGCCATCGATCTGCCGAACCGCGAGTTCCGCCTGCTGGAGATCCTCGTCGGGCGCCTGGGGCATGTGGTGACCAAGGACGAGATCGCCAACGGCCTGTTCGGCTTCGATGACGAAGCCGGCCCGAACGCCATCGAACTCTACGTAGGGCGCCTGCGCCGCAAGCTCGCGGCCGCGCCGCTGCGCATCGTCACCGTGCGCGGCGCCGGCTACCTGCTGGAGGGGAGCGAGGGAGAGGGCCCCGATGCAGGGCCGATGCCCTCCGGGCCGGCACCATGAAAGGAGGACGGCAGTCGCCGCCGTCGCTGCGGCGCACCCTGCTGGTGTACCTGGGCGCGTTGCTGGCGGTATTCGCCGTGGCTCTGCTGTTCGCTGCCCGCGATTACGGTCAGCGTGCCGCCAACCGCTCCTACGACCATCTGCTGGTGTCCTCCGCGCTGTCGATCGCCGATTCGGTCGCGCTGGTGGAAGGCCAGTGGCAGGTCGACCTGCCCTATGCCGCGCTGGATCTGCTGTCGATGGCCCCGGAGGACCGCGTCTTCTACCGTGTGGCCGACAGCCGCGGGCGCCTGATCACCGGCTATGACGACCTGCCGGCGGCGCCGGCGCGTCCGGGCACGCGGCCGCAGCTGTTCGATGCCCCCTACAGCGGAGAGACCGTGCGCTTCGTCGTGGTCGCGCGCAGCCTGGCCTCTGAAACGGCCCAGCGCGACGTGCAGGTGCAGGTGGGACAGACCCGGCGTGCACGCGAAGCGGTGGCACAGGACGTGGTCAACCGCGCGCTGTTGGCGATCGGCGTGCTCTCGCTGCTGTCGCTGGCGCTGGTGGCGCTCGGCGTACACCGCGCGTTCCGGCCACTGGTA
Source organism: Xanthomonas sp. 60 (assembly GCF_011761925.1). Lineage (NCBI taxonomy): Bacteria > Pseudomonadati > Pseudomonadota > Gammaproteobacteria > Lysobacterales > Lysobacteraceae > Xanthomonas > Xanthomonas sp. 60. The sequence continues at coordinate 240,708 of NZ_JAASQW010000007.1, forward strand.
CGCGTGGAGCGCGAGCTGTCGCGGCGCGAGCCGTCCGACCTGCGTCCGCTGGATGCCCACGTGCCCCGCGAGATGGACCAGATGGTGGCGGCGTTGAACCGTTTCATGGCGCGGCTGTCCAGCAGCAATGAAACCCTGCGTGCGTTCATGGCCGAGGCCGCGCACCAGATGCGTACGCCGCTGGCCGCGCTGCGGGCCCAGGCGCAGCTGGCGCTCGATGACGACGATCCGGAGGACATGCGGCGCAGCCTGCAGGCCATCGAACGCAACGCGACCCACATGAGCCGCCTGCTCAACCAGCTGCTGAGCGATGCAAGCGTGATCCACCGGTCCAATGTGCCGCGCTTCGTGCCGGTGGATCTTGCCGGAACCGTGCGCCAGGCACTGCATGAGGCGCTGCCCCAGGCCGGTCCCCCGCCGCGCGTCCAGCTGTTGATGGGCGCCACCCCGGCATGGGTCCAGGGTGATGCCCTGCTGCTGCGCGAGGCGATCAAGAACCTGGTCGACAACGCGCTGAAACATGGCGGTGCGGGTGGCCTGCAGATCGCACTCACCGTGGAGGGCGCTCATGCGTTGCTGACCATCGCCGACCAGGGTCCGGGCATCGCACCGGGCGATGCCGAGCGGGTCTTCGAGCGCTTCGCTCGGGGTTCCGGCGCGGCACCGGGCGGCGCCGGGCTCGGGCTTGCCATCGTGCGCCGGGTGGTCGAGGCGCATGGCGGGCAGATCGACCTGAGCAACCGCCGCGAGGGCGGCCTGGTGGCCACCGTGCGGTTGCCGGTGCGTGCGCACGTGGAGGGTGACGGGACCGGAACGCCGTCGGCCGCCACGAACACTTCAAGGAGTCCGCGTTGATGGGCCGTCTGATCTGCCTGCTGCTGTGCCTGCTGCTTGCTGCGCCGGCCCCCGCCAACCCCGGCGACGTGCAGCGGTTTCCTGCAAAGGGCGAGCGCATCGCCCAGCTGCGCATCCACGGCAGCACGGATATCGAAGTCTTCGCGGTCGTCATCGCCGACTACCAGCGCCTGAATCCGGGTATCGAGGTGATCTACGAGGACATCATCACCCAGGATCTGCATGCGCGTTACCTGCGTGATCGCGGCGGCCCGTCCTCGCCGGACCTGCTGATCTCCAGCGGCATGGACCTGCAGACCAAGCTGGTCAACGACGGCCATGCACTGCCACACCAGTCGCCACAGACCCGTGCGGTACCGGCGTGGGCGCGCTGGCGCGACGAAGCGTTCGGGATCAGCTATGAGCCGGTGGTGATGGCCTACAACACGCGCGCACTGCCGGCTGCACGGGTGCCGCGCACGCGCCGCCAGCTGCTCGACCTGCTGCAGGCCAGTGACGCACCGCTGGCCGGACGTGTGGGAACGTATGACATCCAGCGCAGCAGCGTCGGCTATCTGCTGGCCACGCAGGACGCGCAGCGGGGCAGCATCGCCGGCGCACTGCTGGGCGCGCTCGGGGCCAATGCGGTGGTCCGCGAGGAACGCACCGGCGTGCTGCTCGACAAAGTCAGCAGTGGCGAACTTTCGCTGGTCTACAACGTCCTGGGTTCGTATGCGCAGGCGCGCATCGACCATGGCGCCCCGCTGGGCATCATCGAGCCGGAGGACTACACGCTGGTCATGCTGCGCACGGCCGTCATTCCGCGCACCAGCCCGCATCCGGCGCAGGCGCGCCGCTTCCTCGATTACCTGCTCTCGGCACGTGGCCAGCAGGTGCTGGCACGCGAGGCACGCCTGATGCCGATCATCGGCGATGCGACCGGCGGCGGACAGGCGGGCGCACAGGGGCCGGGGCGCAACCGCCGACCGATCCAGCTGGGGCCGGGTCTGCTGGTCTACCTGGATGCCCTGAAGCGGCGCCAGTTCCTGGATGCCTGGGTCAGCAGCCTCAAGCCGGCCAAGGCCGCGACCCCCGCCGCGCCGGCGCGGCACCCGGCGCCGCGGTGACGTGCCACACTTGCTGCCATGAGTGACGTGAACCTGCTGGTCGCCGACGACCACCCCCTGCTGCGTGCCGCCGTCGTGCAGTCGCTGCGCCAGAGCCTGCCTCACCTGCAGGTGCGCGAGGTCGCCAGTGCCGAGGCATTGGAGCAGGCGCTGTCGGCCAGTGCCGACGTGGACCTGGTGCTGCTCGATCTCACCATGCCCGGGGCGCATGGATTTTCGGCACTGCTGCACGTGCGCGGCGCGCATCCGGACATTCCGGTGGTGATCCTGTCCTCCAACGATCACCCGCGGGTGATCCGCCGCGCGCAGCAGTTCGGCGCGGCGGGGTTCATTCCCAAATCGGCGCCGCCGGAGACCATCGGCGAGGCCGTGCATGCGGTGCTGGACGGCGGGCTGTGGTTCCCGGCGATGGCGGCCGAACGCTCCGATGCCGATGCGCTGCTGGCCAGTCGTCTGGCGCAGCTCACCCCGCAGCAGTTCAGGGTGCTGCTGTGCCTGGCCGATGGCCTGCTCAACAAGCAGATCGCCCATACGCTGGGTCTGGCGGAGAACACGGTGAAGGTGCATGTCACCGCCATCCTGAAGAAGCTGGAATGCGTGAGCCGCACGCAGGCGGCGGTGCTGGTGAAATCGCTGGAGCCGGAAGGTGATGCGGGTGCCGGGTTCGTTTGAGGCTGGCCGCGGCGCGGCGGGCGGGGTGGTCTGGGCGAACGGCTGAGCCCCTCCGTGGTGGACGCATGAGCGGTTACTGGGTTTGGGCCGGGCGGTGGGGTTGGGTGGGGGACGGCAAGAGCCGCTCCTGCGGGCCTCGCTTCGCGCCATCCATGGCGCTCAACGCCCCCACCCAACC
>NZ_JAASQW010000008.1:0-133216 GCF_011761925.1 Xanthomonas sp. 60
CGAAGGCGTTTCGTCGTTGCGAGCCGCCTATTATGCCGGACTTTTCGAGTCCGTCAACACCTTCGTTCGATCAGATCGTCCGGCGGTGGTGGCGTCCCTCATGCCGCTGAAGCCCCTTGGTGGCGACCCCTGCGACGGGGGAGGTGAAGTATGTCCCTTTTGTGGCGCCTTGGGAAGGGGGTGTGACGATTTTTTTCACACCCCCTTCTCGCCCGGCGCGGCGGAGGCTCACCCGCCGACGCTACGCCCCTACGTGAGGTGATCAGGCCGCCACGAGACGCACCCGTGCAAAGGTGCGCTTGCCCACCTGCAGCAAACCTTCAAATCCCGGTTGCAGGACACGCTGGCCGTCTTGCACCACCTCGCCTCCGATCTTCACCGCACGCTCCTTGAGCTTGCGGTTGGCTTCGGAATTGCTGGGCGTCAGGCCGGCCGCGGTCAGCAGGGCGGCGATGCGCAGGCCGTCGGCGGGGACTGCCACGTCCTGCAGCGGCAACTGGGTGATGTCACCCTGCCCGGTAACAGCCGCTTCCCAGCCCGCCACGGCCTGTTCGGCCGCCTCGCCGTCATGGAACCGGGCGGCCAGTTCGCGCGCCAGGCGCAGCTTCACCACGCGGGGGTTGAGGGTGCCGGCTTCTACTTCGCCGCGCAGCGCGGTGGCCTCGTGCTGGCTGATATCGAAGGACAGCAGTTCGATCCAGCGCCACATCAGCGCATCGTCCACCTTCATGGTCTTGGTGACGATGTCGATGGCCGGCTCGCTCACGCCGATATAGTTGTTGAGCGACTTGGACATCTTATTGACTCCGTCCAGGCCTTCCAGCAGCGGCATGGTCAGCACCACCTGGGGCTTCTGGCCGTGGTGTTCCTGCAGCCCACGGCCCATGAGCAGGTTGAACTTCTGGTCCGTGCCGCCCAGTTCGACATCCGCCTCCAGCGCGACCGAGTCATAGCCCTGCACCAGGGGATACAGGAACTCGTGGATGGCGATGGACTGCTGGGCGGCATACCGCTTGGCGAAGTCGTCGCGCTCGAGCATGCGCGCCACGGTGTGCTGGCCGGCCAGGCGGATCATGTCGGCCGCACTCATTTTCCCGAACCACTCCGAGTTGAAGCGCACTTCGGTCTTCTCCCGGTCCAGCACCTTGAAGACCTGCTCTTCATACGTACGTGCGTTGGAGAGCACGTCTTCGCGGCTGAGCGGCTTGCGGGTGAGGCTCTTGCCGGACGGATCGCCGATCATGCCGGTGAAGTCGCCGATCAGGAAGATCACCTGGTGGCCGAGGTCCTGGAACTGCCGCAGCTTGTTCAGCAGCACGGTGTGGCCCAGGTGCAGGTCCGGTGCGGTGGGATCGAACCCGGCCTTGATGCGCAGCGGCGTTCCACGCTCCAGGCGCGCGCGCAGATCATCGACCTTGAGGATCTCGTCGGCACCGCGGCTGATCAGGGCGAGGGCTTCATCGATGGAGGACACGTTCTTCTACTCCCGGCAATGCCGTATTTCGTGTGGGGTGTTAAGAGGTAGTTAACCGCATCGGCTTCACAAAAGCCAATGGGCACAAGGGTTTGACGCGCTTTTCATACCCCTCTAAGGTACCCGACGTTCAAGCCCGCGCTCCCGGGCATGCAAGGAAACCCCGTCTGATGCTCAATACCGATCATGGCCGCGCGCGCAAACAGCGCTTCAAGGAACGGCTCCACGTCCTGCACGACAACGCCCTGCACCGGAAACTCAGGCAACATCTCCCCGCCGCGTTCAATGAGCGCTGGACCCGCCGCCACTGGATGCACGCCAGCCTGTTTGCGACCATCGGCGCGCTCGTGGCCACGATCGTCCCGGGTTTTTCGAGCACCATCGATGCCTCGCCCTTCCCCGCCGCCCACACCAGCCTGGCATTGCCGCTGCCGCCGCTGGCCGATGCGCGCCGCCAGGCCATCCCCGGCGACAGCTGGCAGGTGCTGCAGGTCAAGCGCGGCCAGACCCTGAGCGATTTGTTCGATGCGGCCGGCATTCCGGCCACCACACTGCACCGTGTGCTGGACCACCCCGGCGTGCGCGACGCGCTGGTCAAGCTGCGCCCGGGCACCGAGATCGCCTTCGACGTGCCGCTGTCCGGCGAGCTGCGCAGCATCCGTTTCAACCGTGATGGCGACCACCGGGTGGAGCTGTCGCTGGTCGGTGACCAGATCCGCGAGACGGTCAGCAAGCGCGAGACCAGCACCCGTACCGTGGTCACCAGCGGGGAGATCACCAGTTCGCTCTACGCGGCCGCGCGCAAGGCCGGCCTTTCGCCCTCGGCCATCGCCACGATGACCGACGAAATCTTCAAGTACGACATCGATTTCTCCAAGGAAGTGCAGCCGGGCGACCGCTTCAGCGTGGTCATGGATGAAACCTGGCGCGAAGGCGAGCGGGTGGATACCAGCAAGATCCTGGCGGCCACTTTCACCAGTGGCGGCAAGACCTATTCCGGCTTCCGCTTCGATCGCAACGGCAAGTCCGAGTATTTCGATGCCGATGGCCGGCCGCTGAAGAAGAGCTTCATCCGCATGCCGATCCAGTTCGCGCGGCTGAGCTCCACCTTCGGCGCGCGCCGCCACCCGGTGCTGGGCAAGATGCGCATGCACAAGGGCGTGGACTACGCCGCACGTACCGGCACGCCGATCATGGCCGCCGGCGATGCGCGCGTGCAGTTCGCCGGTACCCAGCGCGGCTACGGCAACGTGGTGATCCTGGACCACGGGCGCGGCCACACCACCCTGTACGGGCACATGTCGCGCTTTGGCAAGATCAAGACCGGCCAGCGTGTGGAGCAGGGTACGGTGATCGGGTATGTCGGCTCGACGGGCTTGGCGACCGGGCCGCACCTGCACTACGAATTCCGCGTCAATGGCGAACACCGTAATCCGCTGAGCGTGACCATGCCGCCGCCGGAGCCGCTGAAGGGGGCCGAACTGGTGGCGTTCCGCGCGCAGACCAATCCGGCGCTGGCGCGTATCCAGGGCATGGAGAAGATGATGTACGCCGAGGCCAAGCCGGCGACCCGCGTGGCCAGCAAGCCCGCCGCCGGCAGCGGCAACAGCCGCGGCTGAGCACATTGACGGCAGGACCGGAGGGCGCCCAAGCTGGCGCCCTTCTCTTTTCCGGTAACCGGCATGGCGATGGCGTTCGATCCACGGGCTGATCTGTATCTGGGGCTGATGTCGGGCACCAGTGCCGACGGTATCGATGCGGCGCTGGTGCAGTTCCCGGCAGCGGGCGGCTGCCACTTCGTCGATGGCCTCACCCATGCCTGGCCCGCTGCGCTGCGCGAGCGCCTGGTGGACCTCGGCCAAGGCGGCGAGCTGGCTTCGCTGGACGAGCTCGGTGATGTGGACGCGCGGATCGGGCTGCACTTCGCCGAAGCGGCCAACGCGCTGCTCGCACAGGCCGGGGTGCAGGCTTCAGCCGTGCGTGCGATCGGTTCGCACGGGCAGACGGTGCGGCACCGGCCAGGTGCCCTGCCCGCCTTTACGTTGCAACTGGGCGATGCGAACCGGATCGTGGAAGCCACCGGCATCACCACGGTCGCGGACTTCCGTCGGCGCGATGTGGCCGCTGGCGGCCAGGGCGCTCCGCTGATGCCGGCCTTCCACCTGGCGATGCTGGGGACGACCGATGAGGACCGCGCCGTGCTGAATCTGGGCGGCATCGCGAACCTGAGCCTGATCCCGCGCGATGGCCGCCTGCTCGGCTTCGATACGGGTCCGGCCAATGCGTTGCTGGATGCCTGGTGCCAGCGCCATACCGGTGCCACGTTTGATCGCGACGGGGCGTTCGCCGCAAGCGGCAAGGTGGACGAGGCGCTGCTGGCGCGCTGGTGCAGCGATCCCTGGTTCGCCCTGCCCCCGCCGAAGAGCACCGGCCGCGAGCAGTTCCATCTGGCGTGGGCGGAGGGGTTTGCCGGCGACGATGTGCGTGCGCCGGCGGATGTGCAGGCGACGCTGCTGGAACTGACGGCAGCAACGGTGGCCGAGGCCCTGCTGCGTGGGCTGCCGTCGGTGCACCGGGTGCTGGTCTGCGGGGGCGGGGTGCGCAATGCGCAGCTGCTGCGCCGGCTGGCGGCGCGGCTGCCGGGGGTGGTGGTGGAATCCAGTGCGCTGCATGGGCTGGATCCGGATTACATGGAGGCGATGGGGTTTGCGTGGCTGGCGCAGCAGACGCTGGCCGGCCTGCCAGGCAACCTTCCGAGCGTGACCGGCGCGCGCGGTCCGCGGGTTCTCGGGGCCATCCACCCCGCTTGACCTGGCTGCGCCGCGGGTCAGGTAGCCGCCGCGCAGGTACAGGCAGCAAGCCTGCGTACAGCGCGCGTCAGCTCGCCAGCGCGCGGTTCTGCCGTCGCTGCTGGGCGATCAGCAGGGCACACAGGATGACCACCGGAATGGCGATCAGCGCCGTTCCGATGAAGAACAGTGCGTAGCCCTCCATCAGCGTGCGTCCCTGTGCGAGTGTCTGCACGGACCAGCCGGACAGGCCCTTCAGTGCCTTGCCGGGCATGGCGTAGAACGAGCTCAGCAATGCGTACTGCGTGGCCGTGTAACCGATGCTGGTCAGGCTGGACATGTAGGCGATCAGTGCCGTGCCGGCGAAACCGCCGGAGATGTTGTCCACGGCCATGGCGATGGCGAAATGCGTGGCGTCCGGGCCGCTGTAGGCCAGCCAGGCGAAGGCCAGGTTGGATGCCGGGCCGAGTACGGCCCCGACCATCAGCGCGACGAGCACGCCCCAGCGCACCGAGACCAGGCCCGCGGCAGCGATGCCGATGAAGGTGGCCACCAGGCCCACCGAGCTGCGCACCGTACCGACGGTGTCTTCGGCAAGACCGAGATCGACATAGAACGGGTTGGCCATCGGTCCCATGACGAAGTCCGCCATGCGGTACACACTGATTGCCAGCAGGATCAGGATCGCTCCGCTGCGGTGCTCGCGCACGAAGGCCACGAACGGCCCGACGATCGCGTCGAACAGGCCGCGCGGCGTCCACAGCGCAACCGCCTGCCGGCTCACCGCGATCTGCGCGCGGACCGGTTCACGGGCCATCACCACCGCGGCCACGCCGAAGGCCATCAGCACGGCCATGATCTCGTAGGACAGCTGCCAGCCCACGCGCGCGGCGATCAGCAGGATCAGGGCATCGGTGACCAGCAGCGCGGTGCGGTACCCCAGCGCGGCCGAGGACGTGAGCAGGCCGAGCTGCTCACCGTTCTCGGCGCTTTCAATGCGCCAGGCATCGATGACGATGTCCTGCGTGGCAGAGGCGAAGGCCACCACGGTGGCCATGATGCCGAACACCAGCAGGTGCTCCCAGGCCAGACCGAGGAACATGAAGTGCCCCCCTTTGGGCTGCACCAGGGCCATGCCGACCAGGGCCGCGGCAACCACCAGCTGCGAGAGCAGCATCCAGCCGCGGCGGCGGCCGAGACGGGCGAACAACGGCACATCGGTCTTGTCCACGACCGGCGCCCAGATGAACTTCATCGAGTACGCCAGGCCCACCCAGGACAGGAAACCGATGGTGCTCAGATCGATGCCTTCCTTGCGCATCCAGAAGCCGAGCGTGTTGCCCACCAGGTAGATCGGCAGGCCGGAGCTGAAGCCGAGCAGCAGCATGGCCAGCACCTTGCGCTGGCGCAGGTTGGCCAGCACGTCGCGCCATGTGCGCCGGGGCCTGGCCGCGGCGGTCACGGTGCGTAGTCCACGGTGAAGGGCGCATGGTCGGAAAAGCGCTGTTCGCGGTAAATCGAGCAGCCGCGCAGGCGGTCACGCAGGCCGGGGCTGACGAACTGGTAATCGATGCGCCAGCCGACGTTGTTGGCGCGTGCGGCGCCGCGGTTGCTCCACCAGGTGTAGTCCTCGCCGGTGGGGTGCAGCAGGCGGTAGGCGTCGGCCCAACCGCGGCCGCTGTCCAGATCGGTGGCCTGGCCATGGTCGGCGCACAGCGCGTTGAGCCAGTCGCGCTCTTCGGGCAGGCAGCCCGAGTTCTTCTGGTTGGACTTCCAGTTGCGGATATCCAGCGCCGATCGGACGATGTTCCAGTCACCGCACAGCACGTAATCGCGGCCGCTGTGCAGCCACTGGTCCAGGATCGGCCGCAGCCATTCCATGACCTCGAACTTGAAACCCTGGCGCAGGTCGCCTGAGCTGCCGGACGGAATATAGAACGACACTACGCTGAGGTTGCCGTAGCGCGCCTCGATGTAGCGGCCTTCCTCGTCGAAGGGCGCCCAGCCGAGGGAGGTGATCACCTGGTCCGGCTCGCGGCGGCTGTAGATCGCCACGCCGCTGTAGCCCTTCTTGGTGCTGGCGTCGCGGTAGAAACAATGGTGGCCGTCCGGGCGGAACATCGGGTCGGACAGCTGCGCCTCCTGGGCCTTGGTTTCCTGGAGGCACAGGACATCGGCATCCTGTTCGCCGAACCAGTCCAGGAACCCCTTGGTGGCGGCGGAACGGATGCCATTGGCGTTGAAGCTGATGATGCGCAAAATTATCGCAACCTCTTGTACGTGAGAGAGTTTTCAGTCTGCCTTGGCCGCGCATTGACAGCACGACCCGCTACGCGTGTGGTCGCGCAAGCGCCGCCGTGGCGGTAAGCCTACTTCCCGCGGTTCGCCATTTCCACAGCCGCCCGGCACTGCAGCCGTCAGGCTTGCTGCTAAGGACGCTCTGAACAATCCCCCGGTAGTGCCGGCCACTGGTCGGCAGCTTGATAGACAATAGCGGCATGTTGAGGAGCCTGTAATGATCCACCGGCTTCTGCTCAGGTCATGCAACTAATGTAGCGACATAGGCCGCATCCGGGGTGATCACCTTCAGCGACTGCTGAGGGCGCTGTTGATTGTAAAAGTTGATCCAGTCAGCCATCACCCGCATGGCATGGGTCTGGCTCTCGAAGCGATGCCGGTGCACTCATTGTTCCTTCAGTGTGCCCGCCGCACGCGGCGCCAGGAAGCGCGGCCCGGCACCGAAAGTTCAGTAGCAGCTCGAATAGATCGAAGCGCTGCCCGAGGCCAAGCAGCGCGTCGTCAGCCAGATGATCAACGCCAGCGGCTAAAGCAGAAGGCCCGCACTTGGCGGGACTTCGGGGAAGTCATTTCCCACCGCATACCTCAGCTTGATCTGGATATGTCGAATGGCACCATTCAGCCCATTTATCGCGATTTTCTTCGCGATTCTGGTGCGTAGCGCCATTGTAGACAAAGACGAAACTCTGACCTGTAATCTGATTGAGGATTGCGGCCAAGGCATCGTGCACCGTATCAGGACTGTAATGTCGAAGCCCCTCAAACGAATTTAAGGCGCTATTGGTAAGGCTAATTTCCGATCTAGTCAAGGGCCGCATGTCGCCGAGGTGACCAACAAGATAAGGCACCGCTGGCTGTCCGAGCCTTCCAAGTTCCGACAGTGCCTTTTCTTGTGATCTTGCCGACATGGTTGCTTCATTAACAAGCCTAGAGACGCGATTCGATAGTGAGTCGTGAGCACTACTACTTGCGCACCCTGACAAGACACTCAGCACTATGAGCGCTGCAGAAAATCTATTGATCATTCTCATTGGTTGTCGTCGCTCCTTACTTGCAGCCGAATGCATCTAGTATTCCTTGTCGATCAGCCGGCGTTACCGCGCCCATGTGTTCGGCCATGATCGTTCCGTCCCATCCAGGTTGTGGGGTAGTGACTCCGGGGCTGGTCTCGGTGTAGCGATCATCCAACCTCATGAGGTGGCCCGCCTCATGTGCTGAAACCCAAGGGTCTTCGCCTCCATACCACGTCCCACCATTTCCTTGAACGAAAGAACGGCCAGGCCCAGCTGGGACATTGATCGTTGAGGCGCGCCATCCGCCAATGCTTGTCGTGACATTGAATCCAGCCGCAGACCAGCGGCTTTCAATCGACGACCTCATGGCGGCGATTACTTCGGCTGTTGCACCATCCCCTCTGAAATTGAGATTGATATTAATATTGGCTCTACCGCTGCCCGTGCATTCGCACTTGGCGCGTAAACCCAACGGATCAATGCGGCTAAGCGGATTCCCCCCAACGTAAGTATACGTACTGAGTCCACCCGCCAATCCAATCGGATCACTCTGCACATACCGGCCAGCCTGCGCATCATAATCCCGCTGATAGTTGTAATTCAGCCCAGTTTCCGCCGTGTAGTATTGTCCGGGGAAACGCAGCGGGAATTCGAACTGCACCCCATCACCATCCGGATCCTCGTTGGCCACGTCTGCGCCAAAGGGCTCACCCTGCAAGTCCCATTGCCATATCGAGACATTCCGCACTGCATCGATGATGTTGCGTGGCGTGCCGAGATGATCGGGCTGGATATAAGCCAATGCGGGCGCGGCTGTGCTCTCCGGCCCAAACACTGCGATAGGGTAATTCTCCAGCCAGACAACCTGCTGACGCGCCTGCCCTGACGGCGTGTAATCGCCCAGCCACTGAGCGTCCTCATCGTAAAGCGTCAACACTGTCGTCCCATGGGACTGTCGCAGGACGCGCTCGCCGCGGTGGTTGTACGCGTAACGCGCAACCACCGCCCCGGCCTGCCTCACCTGGCTAAGGCGTCCTGCATTGTCATGAACCAAGTCCTGCCCGTCTCTCCGGATCGTGCTACCGTCGGCGTTGTAGACCCGCATCTGGTCGCCAACGCTTATTAGGTGATGATTGCCGTCAGCGTAGTGGTATGCCTCAGTGCCGGCGCTGCCACCGGCCTGCAATCGGTTGCCGGTCGCATCCCAGCCATACGTGTGAGTTGGCATGCCTGCAGCATCTACTGAGTTCAAAAGGCGTGCCATTCGGTCATACGCATACTTAGACAAGACAGCATTGGTATCAGCGGATCGAAGCTCGGTCACTGACCCCGCCGGATCGTAGCCCAAGGCTATCGAAAGACCCGCGCTGGCCATGTCATGCACAGCCGTCGGACGGTAGTTCTGGTCCACAGGACGATCCAGGCGCCGTCCATTGCCCAAGGTCCAACCGGTGATCGGACCAAAAGGGGCATGGGTTATGGTGTTAGCGATGACATGCCGCGCCGCGCCGGCCCGCTGGAGTCCCACTTCGGTGACGCGGCCTTGCTTATCGCGAACGTAATCTGCAGTGCTGCCATCCGGATAGGTCACCGACTTCACGCGCCCGCCGGCGTCATGCCTGTAGCGCACCGTCAGTGAATTGCCATTGAGGATCTGCACCTTGCGCGTGAGTTGGCCAAAACGGTCATGACAGTACTGCGTGCTTCCGTTCTGGTGGATCACGCTGCCGAGACGGCCGACATTGAAGCGCTCGCCGCTGCCGCAGGCGCTGGCCGAGACGTCATAGGTCAATGCGACGTCCTGGGTCGGATCGGGGAAGGCGATCGAGGTCAGGCGGTTGAGCGCGTCGTAGGCAAACGTTGCCGTCACGCCGCGTGCATCCGTCCGGCTGATGGTATTTCCGGCTGCGTCCACGACCATGTTGACGGTTCCCGTGTCTGGACTGATGACCTGTAACAGGTCGCCAAAAGCGTTATAAGTGTAATGTGTGTGAAGTCCCTTGGGATCAGTCACGCGTTTCAACTGGCTATCGGCGTTGTACTGCACTTGGGTGACGGCCGCTATGCCGTCCGCGTCCTGCACGTTTTGCTTAAGTCGATTCAGTGAATCGTAAGCGGACTGGCTCACGCTGCCTGACGCATTTGTTACCGTACTGAGGTTGCCATTTACATCGTGTCCGAGGTCGAGCGGATTACCCGCCGCATCCGCTTGCGTGGTCAACTGACCCAGCTGATTGAAGATTCGCGAGAGCGTGCGCGTGATGACGCCATCGTTGCCAACTGTGTCCTCTCTCAGGCGATTTCCGGCCTTGTCCAAGGTATAGACGATATGGTTTCCGAAGCCATCTTCGACGCGGACCAGGCGTCGCGCTCCGTCGTACGTGAGAGTGATCATGCTGCCATCCGGCGACGTGACTGTTTTGACATCACCGACGTTCCAATAGCTGATGCGGGTGAGGCGGTCGTCTTCGCCCGTACCGTCATTTCCATGAATCCTCTGTGTCGTCATCCAGCCCCTGGGATGGTATTCAAGGTCGGTGACCACGCCATTGACGTCCTTGCTGGAAAGAACCCTTCCCAGCGGGTCATAGGCCAGAATTTCAGTCACTCGACCCAGGGCGTCGGTCGTCTTCCAAAGGTCGCCTCTACGGTAACGGCAGTTCGCGCCTCCCGCCAACGCGCACCCGGCGTCATCCGCAGCGCGGTAAGCGAATTCGACGACGTCACGTACATCAGAGCGAGGTCCGTCAACGGATCTCAAGAGCCCAACGATTGGGCAGCTCCCGTTCGACGCTGACGCGTCGCCGGATTCACAGTATGAAAGCGTCGTGGTGCGCGTTACATTGGACGCCAGGTCACTGACGGTGATCGCCGTAGGTTGGAGGCGGTCGTTACGAAGGATGTCGACGAGACGATCTCCACTTTGCACAAAGAGCACCCGGTTTGACAACGCGTCTGAGCCCGTGACCGTGGTCCGCTCCTCCGGCAGTCCAAATGCTTCCTGCACCGTGTTCATGTCCACCGCCATGCCACCCTCATCGGCCGCAGTGTAGCCGTATCTCGTAACTACACCGGCGCGATCTGTTGAGGTTTCAAGCCGACGCCGGAAGTCTTGGGAGGCACGGTGGTATGTGTAAGTCTCGGTGCCCGCCTCGGTTGTCACTGAGGCTACTTTGGGGGATCCGCCGCCCGCTGTTGTCATCATGTACTGGGTCTGCGAACCGAGTGCATCAGTCACCTGTGTGCCGTTGGGGCTGTATGCCAAGGTGACGCCTCCCGCACCACCGGCGCGGTAACTGGCAACCGCCCTACCACGGGTGTCGTACACAAATGTACTGAAGCGCTGACCGTCCTCTGCCGTGATGCCGGTGAGGTGACGCGGGAAGCGCGCATCCTCGTAGTGGTAGATACGACTGCCAGCTTCTGGGTACGCCACCGATTCAAGGCGACCTCCCTGGTAGGTGTAGCTGGCAAGCGTGACGCCGGCGGAGGTGATGGCGGTTATCAGGCCGCTGTAGGTCTCCGCCGCGTAATGAATTGCAATGGAGCGACCTTGCGATGAAGTGATGCTCCGCAACCGATCGAGGTGATCATAAGCATAGGTCAAGCCACTTCCGTTTTCGCCCACGCGCGATAACAGCTTTCCAGTCTGATCAAATGTGTACATGGCATCTGATCGGTACAGGTGCCACCGGTTGCCACTGGCAAAAATACGCTCGCCGGTGCCATCCGCAGCGAGATAGTTGTCGCCTTGCTGCGGGAGTGTTGCAACGTAACCGCTACCTTCGATCACGCTGATTGAAGACGGGCCGAAGCTGAGTTGTAGCTGATGGGAGTGCGACCATCCGCCACCGAAACCGCCAGAGCGCAATGAGGCGCCTGAGCGATAGTGGCGCACGAAGTCGACCCAGCCCAAATTGAAATCGACCTCACTTTCCAGTTTTTCACCGGTTTTGACGTCACAGGGATTGCCGACCCGTCCGCTGGGCGCAGAGGTGCCGCGATCACAGGATGGTTTTTGCGTGACGATGGTGGCGACTGCCCAATCGTTCACGCATGCGCTGTGCGCATCCATCCAATACGTAAAGTCCTGTTCAGGGGGACACTCGAAATACCTTGATCTTGTAATTGAGGTCCGACCCGACGATTCATTGCAGTTCTCATCCCGGTAGTTTACCTGGTAGTCCTTGAACTCGGCTTTCCCGCCGGATTCACTAGGAAATTGAGGATGCCAGACGTTCAATGGCGTTTTCGTGGCCGCCCCGCATCCAAAGTTGTAGGTTTGAAGAACATCCGCCAATGCGTCATCTTCGCTATCAAAGCCGCGCTCCGCCTCGCCCCGATAGACCCAGTCCTTGTCGGCAGGCTGGAATTTTCCCATCCAGTAATTTATGCGGATTGTCCCGTCTCCCGAGTCTTCTATATCCTTGATCTGCGTGACGTAGGAAAATATTCCCTCGAAGAATGGGAAGGGAGCAGGAAACGTGGAGATACGTGAAACCGCTTCATCCTGGGAGTCGTAGACACCCACCTGCCGGCCTTCATCATCGAAAAGCGTAAACGTCTGCTCGCTCTCCTGCGCCATCAGCGGGTAGAGGACCATCAAACCCAGCAAGCTCAGCGCCAGGCGGCACGCCCGGCTGCAGGCGAAGAGACTGAATTGCAATCCTTGCATCGGATGACTCCTGTGATTTTTCACTGCAGTGGTGAGCGCTGCCACGCGCAAGGCGATGCGCAAACTCGGCCTCTCTGAGACGGGACGCGACAGACCTGTCGAAGACGGATGGGTATTCGTTACTGGGGTTGACGGCGGAACTCACCTGGGGCTTCTGCTCCTACGTCCTGTGGGAACCGGAACCAGCCGAGGCCGGCCAATGCCAGTGACCTAACCATTGCATTCAGGCAGACATCAGCGATGAGATGGATCTCTCAATTACGGGTCGGGTCCGGCTTTTCCTACACGATTTCGCACCGGTAAGACAAAGACCTGGCCGGTGTCACGCGGGCGGGAGCCAACGGCGTCAGTGCAACCCCACCAGGGACGACCGCCGCGTCCATGCGATACCCTTCACACTCCAAAGACGAAGATAGATCGAGTTAGATGAGCGACCATCGCCACCGTTTCCTGCAGCTGGCCCTGACCGCCGACGCCCTGCGCTTCGGCCAGTTCACCCTGAAGTCCGGCCGCATCAGTCCCTATTTCTTCAACGCCGGCCGTTTCGATTCCGGTTCCAGCCTGGCCCAGCTCGGCCTGTGCTATGCCGACGCGGTCGATGCCGCCGGGCTCAAGTACGACGTGGTGTTCGGCCCGGCCTACAAGGGCATCCCCCTGGCCACCGCGATGGCCTGCGAGCTGGCCCAGCGCGGCCGTGACCTGCCGGTGTCCTTCAACCGCAAGGAAGTGAAGGATCATGGCGAAGGCGGCCAGCTGATCGGTGCCGACATGACCGGCAAGCGCGTGCTGATCGTCGACGATGTGATCACCGCGGGCACGGCCATCCGTGAGGCGCTGGCCATCATCCGCGCCGCCGGTGGCACGCCGGCCGGCATCGTGGTGGCCCTGGACCGCCAGGAAATCGCCTCGGAGGCGGACACCCGTTCGGCGGCACAATCGGTTTCCGAAGAAGCCGGCATTCCCGTCGTGGCCGTGGCCACCATGGCCGACCTGCTTGATTTCGCCTCCGGAAACCCGGAACTTGTCGGCTACCGGCAGCCGCTGGAGGCCTATCGCGCCACATACGGCAGCCGTCCCGCACGCTGAACAGACCCAAGGGGAACGGTCGCCATGTCCAGGGTTGTGTCCTTCCTGACTGCCGCGCTGCTGCTGGCCACACCGTGGCTGGCCGAAGCCCAGCAGCAACAGCGTCGCCCGGCCCGCGCCGAGGTGGCCAAGAAACTGTACTGCTGGAACGAGGGCGGCGGCCGCATCTGCAGTGATGCACTGCCGGCCGAGGCGGTGAACAACGCACGCGAGGAATTCAGTGCGTCCACCGGGCTGCGCCGCGGGGAAGTGCAGCGCGCGCTCACCGAGGACGAGCGCGCTGATGCCGCAGTGGCTGCTGCGCAGGCCCGGTTGGACCTGATGGCGCAGCAGACCCGTCAGCGCACCGAGCAGGCGATGCTGTCCAACTACGCTGACGAAGCGGCCCTGCGCCGGGTGTTCAGCGAACGCATCGCGATCTTGGACAACAACGTCACCACGGCGCGGTTCAACGTGGCCAGCATGCGCGATGCGCTGATCAACGCGCTGGCCGTGGCCGGCGACCGCGAACTGGCCGGGGGCAAGGTGACGGACAAGCAGGCCGCCACCATCGGCGAACGGCATGGTGAACTGGTGGCCCAACGGCGCATGCGCACGACCTTCGAGCGCGAACGTGCGGCCCTGGCGGTGGAGATCGAGGAGACCGTGCAGCGCTTCCGCCTGTTGAAGGGGCTGCAGCCGCCGGTCTGACGCACGGCCCGGTGCGACGGGACGGCGCGTTGTTTACGCCGACTTTATGCGCGGGCGCGCGCGGTGCCATGGCCTCTTTACGGCGGCCGGGCGGAGGATGACGACCTCCGGTGGAGCGGTTCCACCCAGGTCCTTCTTCACATGAAACCTTCCTGTTTCCCGCTCTCCTGCCTGCCCGCCCTGCGGGCCGGGGGTTGAGCATGCCGTTCCGGCTCTCGCTGCTGTGTGGTTTCCTCGTGCTGCTCGCCGCCGGCTACCTCGTGTACGTCGTGCTGCGGCCCGACGCGTTCTGACGGAGCCCGCAGATGACCGAACTTCTTCTTCTGCTGGCCGCCAGCGTGCTGCTGGCGTGGCCGCTGGGCCTGTATCTGGCGCGGGTGATGCGCGCAGCGCCCATGCGCGTGGATCCGCTGTTCCGCTGGATTGAAACGCCCCTGTACCGCGTGCTGGGCACCGACCCGGCAATGCCGATGTCCTGGCGCGGGTATGTCGGCGCGTTCGTGCTGAGCAACGTGGTGATCGCGCTGCTGGTGCTGGCCGTGTTCATGACCCAGGCCTGGCTGCCGCTCAATCCCGACCACGTGCCGAACATGCGCTGGGATACCGCGCTGCACACCATGATCTCGTTCCTGACCAACACCAACCAGCAGCACTACTCGGGTCAGGCGCAGCTCTCCTATCTTTCGCAGATGACCGGCATCACCGGGCTGCAGGTGGTGACGCCGATGATGGGGCTGGCATTGGCGGTGGCAACGCTGCGTGCGTTGTTCAGTGCGCCCGGCAGCGGGTCATCGGTACAGGGGGACCGGCACATCGCCGTGGGCAATTACCACGCCGACGTGGTGCGCCTGTGCGTGCGGGTGATGCTGCCGCTGTGCCTGCTGTGGACGCTGTTGCTGGCCAGCCAGGGCGTGCCGTCCACGTTCGCTGCCGGGCCCGAGGCCGTCCCGCTGGACGCCAGCGCGGGCATGGCGGTGCAGAAGGTGCCGCTGGGCCCGGTGGCGGCGATGGTGGCGGCCAAGCAGCTCGGCGCCAATGGCGGCGGCTGGTATGGACCCAACAGCGCGTTTCCGCTGGAGAATCCGACCCCGCTGTCCAATGCCCTCGAACTGATCGGCATCCTGCTCATCCCGATCGCGATCATCTTCATGATCGGCGCGTTCACCGGACGGCGCCGCTTCGGCTGGCTGGTGTTCGGGTGCATGGCGAGCATGTCGGCAGTCTCGGTGGCGGCGACGGTGTGGTTCGAATCCCACGCCCCGGCCGCTGCCTCATCCCTGTTGATGGAGGGCAAGGAAGTCCGCCTCGGCGCTGATGCCACCGCCCTGTGGGCTGCGGTGACCACGCAGGTCTCCAACGGTTCGGTCAACGGCATGCTGGATTCGCTGGCTCCGCTGGCCGGTGGGACGGCGCTGGTGAACATGCTGGTCAGCGCCATCTGGGGCGGTATCGGCTGCGGGCTGCAGCAGTTCATCGTCTACCTGCTGCTGGGCGTGTTCCTTGCCGGGTTGATGACCGGCCGCACGCCCGAACTGCTCGGCCGCAAACTGGAAACACCGCAGGTGCGGCTGCTGGCCGTGCTGGTGCTGCTGCAGCCCATCACCCTGCTGACCCTCACGGCGATCACGCTGGCTGTTCCGGGCCTGTCCGGCATCTCCAACCCTGGTTTCCACGGCATCAGCCAGGTGTTCTACGAGTACGCCTCGGCGTATGCGAACAATGGTTCGGGCTTCGAGGGGCTGGGCGATGCCACGCCCTGGTGGAACCTCACCTGCAGCCTGGTGCTGTTGCTGGGCCGCTTCCCGCTGCTGGTGATTCCGCTGGTCATCGCCGCACAGCTGGCGGCCAAGCGGCAGGCCCCGGAGTCGCCGGGAAGCCTGCAGATCGAAACGCCGACCTTCGCCCTGACCCTGCTCAGCGTGATCGTCATCCTGACCATCCTGCAGTTCCTGCCGGTACTGGTGCTTGGCCCGGTGGCCGACCACCTGAGCCTGGGCCTGCTTCGAGGCACACCATGAATCCCGTCGCTGCATCCGTTCCCCGCCGGCCTGCGCTGCTTGATGCAGCCGGCCTGCGCCAGGCCCTGGTGGCCTCGCTGCGCAAGCTCTCGCCGCTGCACCTGCTGCACAGCCCGGTGATGGCCGTGGTGATGGCCGGTACCGTGCTGGCCTTCGTCGTCACCCTCAGTGGCAGCGCACCGATGGGCTTTGGCCTGGCCGTCAGTGCGATCCTGCTGCTGACCGTTCTGTTCGGCAACTTCGCCGAGGCCGTGGCCGAAGCCCGCGGGCGTGGCCAGGCGGCCTCGCTGCGGCGCGCACGCAAGGACCTGATGGCGCACAGGCTGCCTGATGCCGACCCTTCGGCGGCCCATGAGGTGGTCGCGGCGGCCACGTTGCGTCCCGGCGATCATGTCCGGGTCGGTGCGGGCGAGGTGGTGCCGGCCGATGGCGAAATCGTGCAGGGCGTAGCGACCATCAACGAAGCGGCGGTGACCGGCGAGTCGGCACCGGTGCTGCGCGAGGCGGGCACCGACCGCTCCGGTGTGATCGGCGGCACAACGGTGCTGTCCGACCAGATCGTGGTGCGCATCACCGCCGAGCCGGGGCACAGCTTCCTGGACCGCATGATCGCGCTGGTGGAAGGGGCCAACCGCCAGAAGACGCCCAACGAGGTGGCGCTGACGCTGCTGCTGGCAGCGATGACCTTGACCTTCCTGGTAGTGGTGGCCACGCTGCCGGCCATCAGCGCGGCGGTAGGCGTACAACTTGATCCGCTGCTGCTGATCGCCTTGCTGGTATGCCTGATCCCCACCACCATCGGTGGGCTGCTGCCGGCGATCGGCATTGCCGGCATGAACCGTGCACTGGCGGCCAACGTGCTGGCCAAGTCCGGCAAGGCGGTGGAAGTGGCGGGTGACGTGGACGTGCTGCTGCTCGACAAGACCGGCACCATCACCCACGGCGACCGCCAGGCGACCGCTTTCCATGCCCTGGCCGGCATCGATGCCGCGCAGCTGCGTGATGCCGCCCTGCTCTCTTCGCTGGCCGATCCAACGCCGGAAGGCCGCTCGATCGTGCGCCTGGCCCGCGAGCAGGGCTGCCCGCTGCAGGAGCCGACGCAGGCGCACTACCTGGCCTTCAGCGCGCAGACCCGCATGTCCGGCGTGGACCTGGCGGGCGAGCGCCGCATCCGCAAAGGGGCGGCCGATGCGGTCCGTGCCCATGTGGAAGCTGCCGGCGGCCACGTACCGGCCGAGCTGACCGCACGCGTGGAGCAGGTGGCACGGCTCGGTGCCACGCCGCTGGTGGTGGCCGAAGGCCGACACGTCCTGGGCGTGGTGGCGCTGTCGGACGTGGTCAAGCACGGCATGCGCGAGAAGTTCGCGCAGCTGCGGGCGATGGGCATCCGCACGGTGATGATCACCGGTGACAATCCGCTCACCGCTGCGGCCATCGCAGCCGAGGCCGGTGTCGACGATTACATCGCCGAGGCCCGGCCGGAAGACAAGCTTGCCCGCATCCGCCAGGAGCAGGCCGGCGGCCGGCTGGTGGCGATGGTCGGCGATGGCACCAACGATGCCCCGGCCCTGGCCCAGGCGGATATCGGCCTGGCGATGAACTCGGGCACCCAGGCCGCGAAAGAGGCCGGCAACATGGTCGACCTGGATTCGGATCCGGCCAAGCTGCTGGCGGTGGTGGAGGTGGGCAAGCAGCAGCTGATCACCCGCGGCGCGCTGACCACCTTCTCGCTGGCCAACGATGTGTCCAAGTACTTCGCGATCCTGCCGGCCCTGTTCGCCAGCACGCTGCCGGCGATGGCCGCGCTGAACGTGATGCAGCTGTCCAGCCCGCGCAATGCCGTGCTGGCCGCGTTGATCTTCAACGCGCTGGTGATTCCCGCGCTCATTCCGCTGGCGCTGCGCGGCGTGCGCTTCCGCCCGGCCACGGCCACGGCGCTGCTGCGCCGGAACATGCTGGTGTACGGCCTTGGCGGCGTCCTGCTGCCCTTCGTGGCGATCAAGCTGATCGACCTCTCCCTCCTGATGGTAGTTGGCGCATGAACCGTTCGATGATCCACCGCGCGCAAGCGCCAAAGCAGGACCCGCATTCGCGCGATGCCGACGGCGCAGGGCTGCAGCACAGCGCTGCGTGGCGTCCGGCGATCGGACTGGGCGTTGCCAGCCTGCTGCTGTCCGGTGCCCTGTATTCGGCCCTGGCCACGGGCGCGGCCGGGCTGCTGTTCCCGGAGCTGGCGGGCGGCAGCCTGATGCGCGATGCCAGCGGCCAGGTGCGCGGTTCGCGCCTGCTGGCCCAGCCTTTCGCCGGTGATGGCTGGTTCCAGGCCCGTCCCTCCGCGGCCGGCTACGATCCGATGGCGGCGGCCGGTTCCAACCTGGCGCGCAGCAATCCGGCCTTGGCCGCGCGGGTGGCCGAGGCCACCGCCGCGGTAGCCAGGCGCGAGGGCATCGCCACCGCGCAGGTACCCTCGGACCTGGTCACGCAGTCCGGCGGCGGGCTTGATCCCGAGCTGTCACCGGCGGCCGTGCAGCTGCAGGCCGCACGCGTGGCGCGGGCACGCGGGTTGCCGCTGGCGCAGGTGCAGGCACTCGTCGACGCGCACGTGCAGGCGCCGTCGGCGGGCGTGCTGGGCCAGCCACGGGTGAACGTGATGGCACTCAACCACGCCGTGCAGGCGGCCGCCGATGCTGCGCGCTGATACCGCCCCGGCACGGCGTGGCGCACAATCGCCGGCATGATCGATTCCCGCCGCCGACAGGCCGATGCCCTTATTGAAGGCCTGCAACGCGATGCCGGCGGCAAGCTGACCGTGTTCCTCGGCGCCGCGCCCGGCGTCGGCAAGACCTGCGCGATGCTGGCCCGTGCGCAGGAACAGCAGCGGCGCGGCGTGGACGTGGCCGCCGCCGTGGTGGAAACCCACGGCCGTGCCGAGACGCAGGCGCTGCTTGACGGTCTGCCGGTGATACCGCTGCTGACCGTGCACTACCGCGAGCGCACGCTGCGCGAGCTGGATCTCGATGCGGTCCTCGCGCGCCGGCCCGCATTGGTGCTGGTCGATGAACTGGCGCACCGCAACGCTCCCGGCAGCCGCCACGAACGGCGCTGGCAGGATGTGATGGAACTGCTGGATGCAGGCATCGACGTGTGGACCACGGTCAACATCCAGCACCTGGAGAGCCTCAACGATGTCGTGCTGCGGATCACTGGCATCCGGGTCACCGAGACGGTACCGGACGCGGTATTCGACCGCCTGCACGACATCGTGCTGGTGGACCTGCCGCCGCGCGAGCTGATCGCACGGTTGCAGCAGGGCAAGGTCTACGTGCCCGAACAGGCCGCCCAGGCGCTGCAATCGTTCTTCTCCACCGCCAACCTGACCGCGCTGCGCGAGCTGGCGATGCAGGAAGCCGCCGACCGGGTCGACAGCAGCCTGCGCGAAGCGCGCAACGCCCGCGGCGAAGCCAACCTGCCCCTGCGCAGGCGGGTGCTGGTGGCGATCGACGGCGCGGGGCAGAGCGAGTATCTGGTCCGCATGGGACGGCGGCTCGCCGAGCGCCGCGATGCGCCATGGACGGTGGTGACCGTGCAGCGCCAGCGCGGCGACGCCGCCACCGCGCGCGAGATCGATGCGGCCTTCGCCCTCGCCCGGCGGCTCGGCGGCGAGGCGGAGCTGCTGCAGGGCACCAGCGTGGCCGACGCACTGCTCGATCATGCCGCGCACAACGGGGTCTCGACCCTGGTGCTCGGCAGGACGCGCGAGCGACCGGTGGCGCGCATGTTCAACCGCACGCTGACCCAGCGCCTGATCCAGCAGGGCGCCCACTACGAAATCACCATCATCAGCACGCCGCAGGCACGTGCGCGCTCGCGCCGCGAGCGCATTCCCGTGCCCGGTAGTGGACACGGGCAGGACCTGCTGCTGTCCCTGGCAGCCACCGCGCTGGCCTGCCTGGCCGCGTGGCTGGCCGAACGCTGGGTCGGCATGGCGGACCTGTCGATGGTGTTCATCGTGGCGGTGGTGGTGGTGGCCGCGCGCACCCGCGCCAGTGCTGCCGCCGCGACGGCGATCCTGTGTTTCCTGGCCTACAACTTCCTGTTCATCTCACCGCGCTTCACCTTCGCCATCAGCGCGCGGCAGGGGGTGACCACGGTGTTCCTGTTCCTGGCAGCGGCCCTGGTGGCCGGGCGCCTGGCCTCGCGGCTGCGCATGCAGGTCGTGGCCCTGCGCGCGGCCAACCGGCATGCGCACGCGCGGCAGCGGCTGGGGCGCGAGCTCGCCGTCGCCGCCGGCAACGAGGCCGTGGTGGCCGCCGGGCGACAGGCCCTGGAGCAGGCGCTGGAGGCGCCGGCGTGGCTGCGGATCGGCACCGAGATTTCGGTCAGCAGCCAGGCGCTGCCAGGGGATACGGACCTTGCCGCCGCCGATTGGTCACAGCGCCACGGCCAGGCCAGCGGACGCTTCACCGATACGCTCGCCGGGGCCCGCTGGTGGTGCATCGCACTGCTTGATGGCGATGGCCATGGGATCGGCGTGGCCGCGCTGCGCTTCGATGCGGCGCTGGCCCGGCTGGTACCGGAACAGCGCCAGCTGGCCGAGGCGATGGTGGATGACATCGCCCAGGCGGCGCTGCGCACCCGTCTGGTCGCCGAACTGGAGCAGGCACACGTCAGCAACGAGACCGAGCGCCTGCGCTCGGCCCTGCTGTCTTCGGTCTCCCACGATCTGCGCTCACCGCTGGCGGCGATGATCGGTTCGGCCGACACGCTGGCCAGCTACGGCGAAGCGATGGGCGCCGATGATCATCGCGCGTTGCTGGATACGATCCGCGTGGAAGGCGAGCGCCTCGACCGCTACATCCAGAACCTGCTCGACATGACCCGGCTCGGCCACGAGGGCCTGACCCTCAACCGCGACTGGATCGGTGTGGATGAGCTGCTGGGCTCGGCCGCGCGGCGGCTGCAGCGCTACCAGCCCGGCGTCCGGCTGGAACTGCAGCTTCCCGAGGCACTGCCACCGGTGTGGGTGCATCCGGCACTGGTGGAGCAGGCGGTGTTCAACGTGATGGAGAACGCAGCGAAGTTCTCGCCACCTGGCGTACCGGTGCGGGTCAGCGCGCAGCTGGGCGCCGGTGGGCTGCGGATCGATGTCAGTGACGAGGGGCCAGGCATCCCCGCCGATGAGCGTGCGCGGATATTCGACATGTTCTATTCGGTGCAGCGCGGTGACCGTGGGCGCCACGGTACGGGGCTGGGCCTGACCATCAGCCAGGGCATGATCGGCGCGCACGGGGGCAGCGTGGAGGCGCTGCCAGGCGCACACGGACGCGGTACGCTGATACGCATCACCCTGCCCTTGATGGCACCTGCCGGACACCATGAGCACTGAGCCTGCCGACCGTTCCACCGCATCCAGCGTGCCGCCGCCGCGCGTGCTGGTGGTGGACGATGAGGTGCAGATCCGGCGCTTCCTGGACATCAGCCTGCGCGCGCAGGGCTACCAGGTGCTGCAGGCGGCCACCGGGCAGGAAGGGCTTGAATGCCTGGCCACCGAAGGCGCCGAACTGGTGATCCTGGACATCGGCCTGCCCGACCGCGAAGGCCACGACGTGCTGGCCGAGCTGCGGCAGTGGAGCCAGGTGCCGGTGATCATGCTCACCGTGCGTGCCGGTGAAGCGGAGAAGGTGCGTGCACTGGATGCCGGGGCCAACGACTATGTGACCAAACCCTTCGGCACGCAGGAGCTGATGGCACGTGTGCGCGCCCTGCTGCGGCAGCGCGCGCTGCCCACCGACCGCCACCCGCCGCTGTTCGACGACGGGCACCTGCACATCGACCTGGTGCGTCGCCAGGTGCAGCTGGACGGCGTGCCGGTGGCGATGACGCGCAAGGAGTGGGCGCTGCTTTCCCTGCTGCTGGCCAACGCGGGGCGCGTGGTGACCCAGCCGCAGATCCTCAGGGAGATCTGGGGGCCCACCCACCAGCATGACACGCACTATCTGCGGATCCTGGTGGGCAAGCTCCGGCAGAAGCTGGGCGACTCCGCGCTGGCCTCGCGGTACCTGTTCACCGAGCCCGGCGTGGGGTTGCGGTTCAAGGGGTGAGGCGGCGCCGGGCGTCCCGGCACCGGCCCCTCAGAAGCCCAGCGGTTGTGCGCCCAGCAGCGGCTGCAGCTGCGCGCGGAACAATGCCTTGATGCGTTCCAGCGCCGCGTCATCGTCGGCCTCGAAGCGCAGCACCAGCACCGGCGTGGTATTGGACGCCCGGACCAGGCCCCAGCCATCCGGGAAGTCCACGCGCAGGCCATCGATGGTCGACAGGCGGCCGCCCACGAAGGGCGGATCCTCGCTCTTGGCCGCGCTGACCACCAGCGATACCAGTGCGTGCGGCATGCCATCGGCCACCGGCACCTTGATCTCCGGCGTGGACACCGCGTTGGGCAGCGCCTCCAGCACGTCCTGCGGCGATTCATCGCGCAGCGCCAGGATCTCCAGCAGGCGTGCCGCTGCATACAGGCCATCGTCGAAACCGAACCAGCGCTCGCGGAAGAAGAAGTGGCCGCTCATCTCACCGGCCAGTTCGGCATCGGTCTCTGCCATCTTCGCCTTCACCAGCGAGTGGCCGGTCTTCCACATCAGCGGGCTGCCGCCATGGCGCAGGATGAAGTCGGCCAGTTTCCCCGTGCACTTCACGTCGTAGATGACCATCGCACCCGGGTTGCGTCCCAGTACGTCGGCGGCGAACAGCATCAACAGGCGGTCGGCATGGATGATCGTGCCGTCCGGGGTGACCACGCCGAGGCGGTCACCGTCGCCATCGAAGGCGATGCCCAGGTCGGCGTCGAACCGCTTGACCGTCTGCACCAGGTCTTCGAGGTTGTGCGGCTCGCTGGGATCGGGGTGGTGATTGGGGAAGGTGCCATCCACATCGCAGTACAGCGGAATGACATCGGCGCCGATCGCCTGCAGCAGCGCTTCGGCCAGCGGGCCGGCCACGCCGTTGCCGGCATCGGCGACGACCTTCAGGGGACGCTCCAGCTGCACGTCGTCGGCAATGCGGCGCACGTAATCCTCGCCGACCTCCTGGGTGCGGTAGTCGCCCGGGGCATCGGCGTGGGTCAGGCGCCCCTCGATGATGCGGCGGTACAGCGCGGTCACGGCATCGCCGCTCAACGCCTGGCCGGCGATCACCGTCTTGACGCCGTTGTAGTCGGGCGGGTTGTGGCTGCCGGTCACCGCCACGCAGTTGCCGCTGCGCAGGTGGTGGCTGGCGAAGTACACCACCGGCGTCGGGGCCAGGCCGATATCGATGACATCGCACCCGGCCCGGCGCAGGCCTTCGCTGAGTGCGGCGCTCAGCTCCGGTCCGGAAAGCCGGCCGTCGCGCCCGATCACCACCTCGCGCAGCCCCTGCTCGCGCACTTCGCTGCCGATGGCCTGGCCGATCAGCGTGGCCACCGCCGGCGTAAGCTCGCTGCCGACGATGCCGCGGATGTCGTAGGCACGGAAGATGCCTGCGGGGACCGTGTCCTGGAGCGCCGCAACGGCCGCATCGTCGACCGCCGCGGGTGCGGCAGGCACCTCGGCGTGGGCGGCCTGTTCAAGACTTTCGCGTAGTGTCGGGCCTTCCTCGGGCACGACGGCGGTACGCCGGGGCAGGCCCTTCGGCAGGGGAATGCGGCTGCGTCCGAGCAGCAGCAGCAGGGCGATCAGGCCCAGCAGGCCGGCCACGATCACCGCAGGCACGGCCCCCAGCCCGAGCGGACCGCGTTCGATGGAGGGCACGGCAGCGGCCAGGCGCAGGCCGGTACCGGCGATCGGACGGGCGAGGATTTCGCCCCCGTCGGCCAGCGAACGATCGCCGCGCTCGGCCACGTTGAAGCCGCCCTGGCGCAGGGCCAGGTAACCCGAACCCGGCGCGGGCGCGGCATCGAGCGCACTTTCGAGCACGCGCAGCGGCCGGCGGGCATAGACGACGGCCGGGCCGTTGTCGCCCAGCATGACCTGCACGGCCACGCCCAGCCGTATGGCATCGGCCTCGCGCACCACGCGCAGGGCGGGCTCGTCCTGGCCGAGTGCGGTTTCCAGCAGTGCCAGGCGCGCGTAACCGAATGCCGCCGGATCGGCATACGCCGCCTCCAGGGCCATCGGCAGCACCTGCACCTCGTCCACGCCCGTCCACGCCTCGCGCAACGCGGCCGCCGCCGCGGTGGCATCACCGGCGGCCAGCGCGGCCTGCACGCGGGCATCGGACACCTGCTTCTGCAAGGCGGTCCGCTCGGACGCCACCGCCTTCTGCAGCTGTGCCACGGCGCCATCGCGCGCCTCTTCCAGTGCCTTGCCGGCGGCCGCCTGGCGCGACTGCTGCAGCGCGCTCCAGCCGAACCAGCCGGCCAGCAGGATCAGCAGCACCGCCAGCAGTGGGCCGGTCCGTCCGCCAATCGCCAACTTCCCCTTGCCGCTGATCATCGGTTCCCCCCGTTGGTTCAGCGTACCCCGGTATGGCCGAATCCACCCGATCCCCGAACGCTGTCGGTAAAAGTATCCACCACCTGCAGGGCAACGCGCACGATCGGCAGCACGACCAGCTGCGCGATGCGGTCACCCGGCTCGATGGTGAAGGGGTCGCGGCCACGGTTCCACACGCTGATCAGTAGCGGCCCCTGGTAATCGGCATCGATCAGGCCGGTGCCGTTGCCGAGCACGATGCCGTGCCGGTGGCCCAGCCCGGAGCGTGGCAGGATCACCGCGCACAGGCCCGGGTCGCCCACGTGGATGGACAGGCCGCTGGGCACCAGCGCGGTGTCGCCGGGTTGCAGCTGCAGGGCGGCATCCAGCGCCGCGCGCAGATCCATGCCCGCACTGGCTTCCGTCGCATAGGCCGGCAGCGGCCAGGAATCACCGAAGCGCGGATCGAGCAGTTTCACCTGCAGCGGCTGGAGCGGAGATGCAGCGGTCATGCCGTGAGCCTTTCCGCCACCAGGGCGAGGAGTTGTCGGGCCAGTTCGGTCTTGGAGGTGGCCGGGAAATGCTGTTCGCCTTCCAGCCAGTAGGCGGTGGCGGCGTTGTCATCGCTTTCGAAACCGCCGGACGCCTGCCCCACCTGGTTGGCGATCACCAGGTCCAGGCGCTTGTCCACCAGCTTGCCGCGCGCGTACTTCTCCACATCGTGGGTTTCGGCCGCGAATCCGACCACCAGTTTCAGGGCCTGGGTCTGCGCGGCCACCTCGGCCAGGATGTCCGGCGTACGGACCAGTTCCAGCACCAGCGCCTGGCTGTCGGCGGTCTTCTTGAGTTTCTGTGGGGCTACCTTGCGCGGCGTGTAATCGGAGACGGCGGCGGCACCGATGTAGATGTCGGCCGGCAGCGCGTCGAACACGGCCTGGCGCATCTGCGCGGCCGAGCGCACGTTGATCCGCTGCACGCCGGCAGGCGTGGCGAGCTGCACCGGGCCGCTGACCAGCACCACCTCGGCACCCTGGCGGACGGCCGCAGCGGCCAGCGCATACCCCATCTTGCCGCTGCTGCGGTTGCCGACATAGCGCACCGGATCGATGTCTTCGTAGGTCGGGCCGGCGCTGATCACCACGCGAAGGCCCGCCAGCGCCTGCGGCGTCCCGCCCGCGCCGCGATCGTCCTCGCTGGCGACCAGTGCCGCGAGGATGTGCTGCGGTTCGGCCAGCCGGCCGGGGCCGGATTCGCCTTCCGCCAGCGGACCGTCCTCGGGTCCGATCACCTGCACGCCGCGACCGCGCAGCAGCGCCACGTTGGCCTCGGTGGCCGGGTGCTGCCACATGCGGTGGTTCATCGCCGGGCACACCGTGACCGGTGCGGTGCTGGCCAGGCACAACGTGGTGACCAGGTCGTCGGCGTGACCGTGCGCCAGCCGCGCGAGCAGGTCCGCGGTGGCCGGGGCGATCACGATGCGGTCGGCCCAGCGGGCCAGTTCGATATGCCCCATGGCCTGCTCGGCCGCGCTGTCCCAGAGGGTGGTGCGCACAGGCTGTCCCGACAGCGCCTGGAAGCTCAGCGGGGTGACGAACTGCTGGGCGCCGGCGGTCATGGCGACCTGCACCTGCGCCCCGGCGTCGCGCAGGCGCCGGACCAGTTCCAGCGCCTTGTAGGCCGCGATACCGCCGCCCACGCACAGCAGCAGCCGACGTCCCTGGAGGGCGTGCGGCTGGGAGGGG
This sequence comes from Xanthomonas sp. 60, assembly GCF_011761925.1. Lineage (NCBI taxonomy): Bacteria > Pseudomonadati > Pseudomonadota > Gammaproteobacteria > Lysobacterales > Lysobacteraceae > Xanthomonas > Xanthomonas sp. 60. The sequence continues at coordinate 26,230 of NZ_JAASQW010000008.1, forward strand.
GACCCCAAGGGTGTGTCAGCCACCGGAAAATCCTGTGCTTGCAAAGGGCTTTAGCTTACCCGATGCACCACTGGCGGCCTGATGCCCTCGGATATGACCGCAGGACATAAGTACATGTAGAAGGCGACTGGCAGGATGAAAACGTCCCGATGGCGCGTCCCCAGCGCCGTCCTCTTTCCCCCCACCGTGGCACACCACAGGCAGGCCCGCGTGTACCTCCGCGCCATCATCGCCGACGACCATCCGATCATCCTCAAGGGTGCCGGCGTGCTGCTGCGCGCCGCACAGATCGATGTGGTGGGCGAAGCCACCGGCGGCGTGTCGTTGCTTGCACTGCTGCGGGAGCGCGCGTGCGACGTGGTCCTCACCGACCTCACCATGCCCGACGAAGGGCTCGATGGGCCGGAGCTGCTGGCACGCATCCAGCGTGCGCACCCTCAGCTGCCCGTGGTGGTGCTGACCGCGACAGCCAGCCCCAGCGTGCTGGCCGCGCTGCTGCGGCAGGGCGTGCGCGGCGCGCTGGACAAGACCGCCGATTTCGAGGAGGTGGCGGCCGCGGTGCGCGCCGCGGCCGGCAACCAGACCTATGTCTCGCAGCACCTGCGCACCCATCTTCAGGCGCGCGACCTGACCCATCGCGACGCACCGGCGTCGCTGTCACAGGGCGAACAGGAGGTGCTGGACGGGCTGCGTCGCGGGCTGAACATCAATGCCATCGCCCGGCAGCGTGGGCGCAGTCCGAAGACGGTAAGCCGGCAGAAATCCGATGCGATGCGCAAGCTGGGACTGGCCGGAAACCATGAGCTGCACCAGTTCCTGAGCACTTACCCCACCGCCAGCGGCGAGCGCCACTGACCACGCTCCGGGCGAGCGGGCCATGGTGCGGCTGCAGCGACGCGACGATGCTGGCTGCATGGCAATCCACGAGTGGCCCAAGACCGAACGTCCCCGCGAGCGCCTTCTGGCCCACGGCCCTGCCGCACTGTCCGATGCCGAGCTGCTGGCCCTGTTCCTCGGTTCAGGCACCCACGGCCGCGACGCGGTGCAGAGCGCACGGGCGCTACTGGCCGAGCATGGCCCGCTGCGTCGCCTGCTGGACCTGCCGGCCACCGCGATGGCGCGCCTGCCCGGCATGGGGCCGGCGCGCAGCTGTGCGCTGGCGGCCGGGCTCGAACTGGCGCAGCGGCACCTGGCCTCCACCCTGCGTGAAGGTGATGCCGTGGGCGCCTCGCTGCAGGCGGCAAGCCGCTACCTCCAGCAGCATCTGCGCTCGCGCCCGAACGAGGTGTTCGCCGCGCTGTTCATGGACAACCAGCACCGCCTGCTCGCGTATGAAGAGCTGTTCCAGGGGACGGTGAACGCGGCCACCGTGCACCCCCGCGAGGTCGTGCGCCGCGCCCTGGCATTGAACGCCGCAGCGGTGATCGTCAGCCACAACCACCCGTCCGGCGACGCCGAACCCTCGGCCGCCGACCGCCAGCTCACCGTGGCGCTGGGCCGGATACTGGACGTGGTGGACGTGCGCCTGCTTGACCACATCATCATCGGCGAGGGACCGCCGGTGTCATTCGCCGCGCGGGGCTGGCTCGGGCCGTTCGATGCGACCGCCTCCAGCCCCCGCACCTGAACCCCCCATTGTCCTTTGCCCCGCCGCGAACCCCCGCCCCGTCTGGCAGATCGGCTAAAATGGGGGATTCCGCCGCTCACTTCACAGCAGGCCTCGTGAAAAATCTCCTCCGCGCCCTGATCAGCCAGGGCATCCAAGCCTTGCGCGCCAATGGCACCCTGCCCGCCGACACCCTGACGCCGGAGTTCGTGGTCGAGCGCCCGAAGACCCGCGAGCACGGTGATTTCGCCACCAATGCGGCCATGCTGTTGGCCAAGGCCGCGCGCAGCAATCCGCGCGCGCTGGCGCAGGCGCTGGTCGAGGCGTTGCCGACCAGTTCCGATGTGACCCGTGTGGAGATCGCCGGGCCGGGCTTCATCAATTTCCACCTGTCGCCGGCCGCGTACCAGCGCGAGGTGGCCCTAGTGATCAAGGAAGCGGCCGACTACGGGCGCAACCTGTCCGGCAATGGCCGCACCGTGGGTGTGGAATACGTCTCGGCCAACCCGACCGGACCGCTGCATGTCGGTCACGGCCGCGCCGCGGCGATCGGCGACTGCGTGGCCCGCGTGCTCGATGCCAATGGCTGGGCGGCCAAGCGCGAGTTCTACTACAACGATGCCGGCGTGCAGATCGAGAACCTGGCGCTGTCCACGCAGGCCCGCGTCAAGGGCATCCGGCCCGACGACGCAGGCTGGCCGGAAGGCGGTTACCGCGGTGACTACATCGCCGACGTGGCCAAGGCCTACATGGCCGGCGACAGCGTCGATCTCGAGGGCACCCTGGTGGTGGGCGCGAAGGATCCGGAGGACATGGCCGCGATCCGCCGCTTCGCCGTGGCCTACCTGCGCAACGAGCAGAACCTGGACCTGGCGGCGTTCGGCGTTGATTTCGACATCTATTTCCTCGAAAGCTCGCTGTATTCCGACGGCAAGGTCGCCGAGGCCGTGGCCCGGCTGCAGGCCTCCGGGCACACGTATGAGGACGGGGGGGCGCTGTGGCTGCGCTCCACCGATTTCGGTGACGACAAGGACCGCGTGATGCGCAAGTCCGACGGCACCTTCACCTACTTCGTTCCCGACGTGGCCTACCACCTGTCCAAGTGGCAGCGCGGGTACGAACGGGCCATCACCGAACTGGGCGCGGACCACCACGGTTCGCTGGCGCGCGTGCGCGCCGGCCTGCAGGCCCTGGAAGTGGGCATTCCCAGCGGCTGGCCGGAATATGTGCTGCACCAGATGGTGACGGTGATGCGCGGCGGCGAAGAAGTGAAACTGTCCAAGCGTGCGGGCAGCTACTTCACCCTGCGCGATCTGATCGAAGAAGCCGGGCGTGATGCCACGCGCTGGTTCCTGATCGCGCGCAAGCCGGATTCGCAGCTGACCTTCGACATCGACCTGGCCCGCCAGCAGAGCAACGACAACCCGGTCTTCTACGTGCAGTACGCGCATGCGCGCGTCTGCAGCCTGCTGCGGCAGGCGCAGGAGAAGGGCCTGGCGTACGTGCAGGAACAGGGCCTGCCCGGCCTGACCTCGCTCGACGATGCCGCCTCGCTGCTGCTGATGACCGAGATCGCGCGTTATCCGGAGGTGGTGGAAGCCGCCGGCACCGCGCTGGAACCGCACTTGATCGCACAGTATCTGCGTGAATTGGCACACGCCTTCCACACGTGGTATCACGGGACGCCGGTGCTGGTGGACGCCGCCGCCGAGCGCAACGCCAAGTTGACGCTGGCCTGCGCGGCACGTCAGGTGCTGGCCAATGGTCTGGAACTCCTGGGCGTCGGCGCCCCGGAAAAAATGTAAGTTCAGGAGAAGCGGTAGACATGGCAGCACGACGCGGCAAGAGTCAGGCACGGCGCAACAGCAGTCAGGGCACGCCTGGGTGGGTGTGGCTGATCGCGGGTGTCGCCATCGCGGCCGTCGTGTTCCTGGCAGCACCGAACCTGCTCAAGGGAGGCGATGACGGCTTCCTCCGCGCAGGTCCGCGACCCAATCCGGACGCCCAGCCCGCCCCGGTGGCCGACAGCGATGTCGGCACCGAGCCGGCGCCGGCCCCTGCGCGTCCGACGCCTGCCGACGCCAAGCCGGCAGGTACGCAGTACGATTTCTACACGCTGCTGCCCGGCAAGGAAGTGGAGATGTCCGACGCCGAGCTCGCCGCCAGCGCGCGTGCGGAAGCCCAGCGCACCGCACGCACCGAAGCGCAGCGCGCGCAGGCGGCGCTGGAAGGCCGTCCCCTGCCACCCGCGGCGACGGCTTCCGGCACGGCCACGCCGGTCGCGTCGGCCCCTGCAGCCAGCAGTGCACTGCCGCCGCCGTTGAATGAGCGCCCCACCACTCCGGCAGCGGCCCCGGCCGCCACCAGCAGCACGCCTGCGGCCGCCCCGGTGGCAGGCACGACGCCCGCTCCGGCGACCACCGCCCCCGCACCCGCCGCCGCTGCATCGGCGGCACCTGCGTCGGGCAACGTGCGCTATATCCTGCAGGCCGGTGCCTTCGGTGCATCCGGCGATGCCGAAGCAACCAAGGCCAAGCTGGCCATGATCGGCCTGGCGGCCCGGGTGGAATCGGCGCAGATCAACGGCAAGACGGTCTACCGCGTGCGGATGGGGCCCTATGGCACCGCCAGCGATCTCGCCGAGGCCAAGCAGAAACTCGATGGCAGCGGCCTGCAGGCCATGGCGATCAAGGCCCAGTAAGGTGGCGGGCGGCCCGTTGACCGGGCAGCCCGTGCAGTGGTCGCGTCAGCCCTGGCAGGGCAAGGCGCCCGGCGTCATCCGCCGCGCGCCACCTGGAAGCCGGCATACGACTGGCTGACCGGCATCACTTCCAGCCGATTGATGTTCAGGTGCGGCGGCAGGTTGGCGATCCACAGAATCTGCTCGGCGATGTCATCGGCCGTCATCGGGTTCGCCCCGGCATACAGCGTGTCCGAGGCGGCCTGGTCGCCATGCGTACGTACCACGGTGAACTCCGTTTCCGCCATGCCGGGCTCGACCGTGGTCACGCGCACGCCGGTGCCGTGCAGGTCAGAACGCAGTCCCAGCGAGAACTGGCTGACGAAGGCCTTGGTGCCGCCGTAGGTGTTGCCGCCGGGATAGGGGTAGACGCCGGCCACCGATGACACGTTGATGATCGCTCCGCGCCGCTCGACCAGCTGCGGCAGCAGGTGATGGGTCAGGGTGACCAGCGCGGTGATGTTGGTGTCGATCATGGTGCGCCAGTCGTCCAGGCTCGCGCGCTGCGCCGGGGCCGTGCCCTGGGCCAGGCCGGCGTTGTTCACCAGCAGGTCGATCGGTGCGAACGCCGCAGGCAGCCCGGCGAGCGCGCGCTGCATCGCCGCGGCATCGCGGATGTCGAAGGCCGCCGCGTGCACCGTGTCCGCGCCGTAGGCGTCCACCAGCGGCTGCAGACGCTCGGCGCGGCGCCCCGTCGCGATGACCTTCCACCCGGCCTTGGCGAAACGATGGACGGCAGCTGCGCCGAAGCCGGAGGTGGCGCCGGTGATCAGGGCGGTACGGGTCATCATGCAACTCCAGTGGGATCAAGGGCGTCATTCTGGCACCGCAACGCGCATCGCGCAGGCGGCGCTACACTAGCGGCCACGGGCAGTGCCTGCCCCCTGCGTGGAACCCCATGATCAACAACGACATACTGCGCAGCCTGCGCTTCGCCCTGGACCTCAGCGACAACCACATCGTGGTGCTGTGCGAGCTGGCCGATCCTGCCTTCCCCGTCACCGGCGAGCAGGTCCATGCCTGGCTGCGGGCGGAGAACGAGCCCGGACACGAAGCGTGCAGCGACGCGGCGCTGGCGCATGTGCTCGATGGGTTGATCGTGCACCTGCGTGGACGCGATGAAAGCCAGCCGCAGCGTCCGGTGGAAACGCGACTGGACAACAACGCGATCCTGAAGAAGCTGCGCGTGGCGTTCCAGCTGCGTGACGGCGACCTGCACGGGATTTTCGAGGCGGCGGGTTTCCCCGTGTCCAAACCCGAGCTGTCGGCCCTGTTCCGGCAGCGCGACCACAAGCATTTCCGTCGCGCCGGTGACCAGCTGATGCGCTACTTCCTGAAGGGTCTGGTGCTGCGGGTCCGCGCCCAGTCCTAGGCCCCCACCCCGGCGCGCTATCATGCGCGCCTGTTCAACGGAGGCCGTGCGTGGACACGATCCTGACCCCGGTATCGATCGGCGAGCTGATCGACAAGATCACCATTCTGGAAATCAAGGCCGAGCGCATCACCGATGCATCGAAGCTGGCCAATGTGCGTGCCGAGCTGGAAGGCCTGCTGCCGCTGCAGCAACAGCAGCTGCAGGCGCAGTCCGCGCTGGGGCCGCTGAAGGACGAACTGAAGACCGTCAACGAGCGGATGTGGGATATCCAGGACCGCCTGCGGGACAAGGAAGCGGCGCAGACCTTCGATGAGGACTTCATCGCGCTTGCGCGGGGTGTCTACCAGACCAACGGTGTACGCGTGCAGATCAAGAACCGCATCAACCAGGTGGCCGGCTCGGTGCTGGTGGAAGAGAAGCAGTACGAAGGCGAGTAGCGTTCTGACCAACGCCGGCGCTGGAAACGCAACAGGCCCGGCTTTCGCCGGGCCTGTTGCATTGGGCACGCTACGCGCGCGTAACGTGCGCCGATGGTCTTACCAGCTGAAGCGCGGGCCGACCGACCATTCCTTGTTGCCGTCACGGTCCATCTTCAGGTCGCCGCTGACACCCCAGTTCTGGTTCAGCTTGACCTGGCCACCGAGGCGACCATAAACCTCGCTCTCCGGGTTGATGCCGTACTTCTTGTTGTAATCCTCGTAGCCGGCCAGGGCGTACACCTCGACGTGCTCGCCGAAGGCGGTACGGATGCCTGCTTCGGTGCTGAAACCGTTGAAGCCGCGGCCGTCACGCTGCTCGGCGCGGTTGTACGCGGCACGCGCGACAAAATCGGTCGACGGGGCGATCTCGACGTTGTAGCCGGCACCCACGCGCCACTGGTCGATGTTCTTGTTCGAGTTGTCGACGTTGCGCTGGCTGTAGTCAGCGAACACGTGCATGTTCGGAAGAACGCCGTAGGAGCCCTTCACGCCCCAGCCTTCGTTCTTGCCGGCATCGGTGTCGGCACGCTGGTAGTTGCCTTCCGCGTAGTTGTAGGAGAGGTTCTCGGCTGCCGAAGCGGAGAACGGCAGGGCGGCAGCAAGAGCCAGGGCAATCAGGGACGTCTTCATGGGGGAAACCTCTTTCTTGTTGTACGGCGGCGGCTGCGGAAGAGCGCCATCGCTGCGGGGTATGTAAAGTTTCCGTTTTTTGACACAACGCTCCCTGAAAGCACAGCGGCGTTTTTTGGCTTGTATTCAGCTGAAATCAGGCACGCGGGCGGGCGTGGCGACGAAGGGCCTGCCAGAAACGTCACTGGAAGGCGCGCCTCTCCCGTGATGGAAAGGCGCGTTGCCGGTCAGCGTGCGCGTTTGGCGACAGTACGGCGCGGGGTGGCTTTCTGGGTGGCAGACGAAGCAGCCGTCTTTTTCGCCGCAGCGGGCTTGCCAGCCGCAACGGTTTTCTTCGCGGCCGTCTTCCCGCCGCTGACGGAGCGGGCGGCTGCCTTCTTCGCTGCCACCGGCTTTTTCGCCGCGTGGCCGACGGGCCCGGTCGGTCTGCTCGCCGCAGTGGATTTCCGGGCGGCGGTTTTCGTCACCGCCGCCTGCTTCGTAGCGGTCGTTGTGGCAACGGACCTGCGGGCTGCCGTCTTCGTGGCGGCCGCTTTCTTCACCGCCACGGGCGTGCCGGGCACGGTGCTGGCGACAGCGGCAATGGGGGCCGTGCGACGGCGTCCTGCGGTCCCGCCAGCGACCTTCTTCGCTGCCGCACTGCGCGCGGGCGCAGCGTCGCCTGGGGTGCGTGCGGACGTGCGCTTCTGGCGTCCTTCGGCCTTCTTCTTGGCGACCTCCTTCTTCAGCGTGGCGGCCTGCGCCTGTGCGTTGGCCCTGGCCACTTCCAGTGCCTGGCGCGCCTTGGACAGGGTGCCGCTCACCGCGGCTCCAACCTGCCTGGCTACCCGAGTTTCCACGCTGACGAGGGACTGCTTCACCGCGGCAGCCCGCGTGCCACCGGCCTTGCGTGCGCGCCCGACCGTCTGCTCCACGAGCGACATGGCGCTCTCGGCGACCTTCGTGAGCGAGCCCACGCTGCCATCGCCTGCGTCCTTGATCGCTGCCGAAGCGGCCCTGCGCTTGCTTGCCACTGGATTGTCGTTGCTCATCAGGGCCCTCCTCGGGGCGCACGGGTTTCGAACGGGGCGATGCTATACCGCAGCGAAAGAACGTGAAACGCTGCACATTGGCGCGCAACGCTTACCCTGCCCGTTTTCTGCAACGATCCACAGCGATGCGCGCGTGGATCGTGCGGCATCCGGTGGACGGCGGTGGTGACGCAGCAGGTCCACAGGCCGATGCCCAGCGCCCGCAACAGCGCCCTTGCACGCGACATCGCCTCGTTGTTTTCATGAGGTTTTCAGCCGGTCCGCGACACACTCGTTCAGCTTGGCTTACCGTACGCACTGACGGCCCGCCCACTGACGAGACCCTATCCATGCGACCGCTTCCGACTCTGCTTACGCTGGCACTGGCCGCTGCCTTTGGCGGCTTCGTGGCAACCGGCATCAATGCCCATCTGGACAACCGTGCCTCTGCGGCGCCCGCTGCCAGCGTGCTGCCTGCGACGGCTGCGCTGCCTGCTGCTGTTGCCGGCCAGGCCGTGCCTTCACTGGCACCGATGCTCCAGGGCGCGATGCCTGCCGTGGTCAGCGTCAACACCAAGCAGGTGGTGCGTGTGCGCAACCCGTTCTTCGATGACCCGTTCTTCCGCCGCCTGTTTCCCGATGTGCCGCAGGAACGCATCAACGAATCGCTCGGCTCCGGGGTGATCATCGATGCCGCCAAGGGCCTGGTGCTGACCAATCACCATGTCATCGAGAACGCCGACGACGTGCAGGTCACGCTTGCCGACGGGCGCACGGTCAAGGCCGAGTTCCTGGGTTCGGACCGGGATACCGATATCGCGCTGATCCGCATTCCCGCCGAAGGCTTGACCGCGTTGCCGCTGGGCAACAGCGACCAGCTGCGCGTCGGGGATTTCGTCGTGGCGATCGGCAACCCCTTCGGCTTCAGCCAGACCGTCACCTCGGGCATCGTGTCGGCGGTGGGCCGCAGTGGCATCCGCGGGCTTGGCTATCAGAATTTCATCCAGACCGATGCGTCCATCAACCCCGGCAATTCCGGTGGCGCGCTGGTGAACCTGTCCGGCCAGCTGGTGGGGATCAATACCGCCAGCTTCAATCCGCAGGGCAGCATGGCCGGCAACATCGGGCTGGGGCTGGCCATCCCCTCCAACCTTGCCCGCAATGTCGTGGAGCAGCTGGTGACCAAGGGGGAGGTGGTGCGCGGCACGCTGGGCGTGGAGAGCCAGAACCTGACCCCGCAGATCGCCCGCGGCCTGGGGCTGTCAGAGAGCCGCGGCGCCCTGGTCGCGCGGGTGCTCGCCGGATCGGGTGCGGCAGCAGGCGGCCTGCGCCCCGGTGACGTCATCGTCAGCGCCAACGGGCAGCGCGTGGACAGTGCTCAGGCTCTGCACAACATCGAGGGCCTGGCGGCGGTAGGCAGCACGCTCACGCTGGAGGTCCGCCGCGACGGCAAGCCGGTGCAGGTCAAGGCCGTCCTGAAGGAGCAACCGCGGGCGCTGGCAGGCGAAACCCTCGATCCACGCCTGAGCGGTGCCACGTTCGTTGACCTGCCCGAGTCCCTGCGCCAGTCGGGGCTCAGTGGCGTGCAGGTTGCCGAGGTGGCCAATGGCAGCCGGGCTGCCGCTTCTCGCTTGGCCAAGGGCGACATCATTGTGGGAGCGACCAGCGGCGAGTTTTCCGATCTGGCGGGCTGGAAGGCCGGTTTCCAGCAGCGTCCGCCGCAACTGGTGCTGCAGATCATCCGCGGCAACGCCCAGGGCCAATTGGTGATGCGCTGATTGAATACCGTACCGTAACGTGCCCTATACCCGGGCGGTGGTATCCATGGTCACCCCCGGTCGCATCTGCCACGTGCATCTGCCACCGGTCACGGACACCCAACGCCGTTACGGCCTTACTGATAGCTAGGAGAACGCCGATGAGCCCCACCAATACCGAAAACCTGAAGGACCACCTGGGCGAAGCCGGTTCGCACCTCAAGCAGGCGGCCACCGCTGCCGGCGGCGCGATCAAGGGCGCCACCGGTGCGGCCGGCGACGAACTGCGCATTGGCAAGGCCAATGTGAAGGCCGAGCTGTCCGATACCGCGCTCTCGGGCCTGGCGGCTGCCGAGTTCGGCGGTGCCGCTGCCAAGGAGCAGGTCGATGCGCTGATGGACAAGGGCAAGGATCTGGTCGACAGCGCTGCCGAGCTGATCCGCGAGCGACCGCTGGCCTCCTTCGGCGTGGCCTTCGCGGCGGGCTGGCTGATTGCCAAGCTCGGCGCCAACGGCGGCGACAAGTAAGCCGCGTGAGCGATCAATCCGCACGCGCCGACGATCCGACGGCGACGCCGTCGCTGGATGAGAGCGTCCGTCAGGTCAGTCATGCCGGCAAGGCAACGGCGGAGGCAGCGAAACACTCGCTGCGTTCGCTGCGGCGGCTGGCCTCGGCGGACTTCGCGCTGGCGCGCAGTGCCTTCGGGCGCGCGCTCGCCTGGGCCGGCGTTGCGATCGTGTTCGGGGGTTCGGCGTGGCTGCTCACCGCAGCCACGCTGATCGCCCTGATGCAACGGATGGGCCTGTCCTGGCTGCAGTCGCTGCTGATCACCTCGATCGCCAGCCTGATCGTAGCGGCGGTCGCGGCGTGGCGCGTTTCCTATTTCTTCCAGCACACCGGCATGCATTCGACGCGGCGCCAGCTGTCCCGGCTGGGGCTGTTCGATGAACCTTCGGATGAAGATCCGGATGCCGATGTAAAGATTCCGGAGGACCTGCGATGAGGTTCAGTGCATTGCAGCGGCGCGTGAAGCGGGCCGAGCAGGTCGTGGTGGTCCGCATGGACGACACACAGCACAACTGGTCGCAGCTTGGCCAGGCGTGGCAGACCGGCTGGACGCCCCTGCGCATCGTCGTCGCCGGCTTGGCCGGTGGCTTCGTGGCCGGCAAGCTGGAACTGCCGGGCAAGCTCAATGGCGCCCGCTGGCTGCAGATGATCACCTCGGTCTCCAATCTGTTCACCGGCGCGCAGGCCGCGTTCGCCTCGGCCATGGCCGCGCACGCCGCGGGCACGGCGGAGGATGCGGCCAACCAGGCGGATGCTGCCGCCACCAAGGCCGACGATGCCGCCACGACGGTCGCCGCGCAGGATCCCATCGCGTCCGCAGCGGCGTCCCATCGGGACATGCCGCGCGGTCCATCCGGTGCCGGCCCGCGCCCGGCCGAAGCCGCTACGGAATTGTCGGAACGTTGACATGAGCACCCCGCCGCGTTGATCGCGGCGGGCCCATAATGGGTCACTTGTCCTGGCCGGTGCATCAATGAGCGTCCCTGTAACTGCCTCGGCGGCGCCCGCCGATCCCACGCTCGCGCACCCTCCCCGCCCCCGTGCTCCCATGTCCCTGGTGGTCCTCGCCTCGCTGGCGATGGCCTTCACGCTGTGGGCGGCGCAGTCGCTGATCCTGCCGATCCTGCTGGCCATGTTCTTCGCCCTCGTGGGCAACCCCATCCTGCGCCTGCTGGAACGCCTCTGGGTTCCCCGCGCGATCGGTGCGGTGCTGGTGATCGGGCTCGGGCTGGGCGCGACCTCGGCGCTGGCAGTGCAGTTGATCGGTCCGACCATGGAGTGGGCGCAGGAAGCGCCGCAGCAGATGCGCAAGATCGGCCGGCAGGTACAGAACCTGACCAAGCCGATGCAGCAGGCCAACCAGGCCGCGGAGAACTTCGCGCGCGTGGCCGCCGGGGAGGGCAGCCGACGCGTGGAAGTGGTCCGCACGCAGCTCGATGACCCCTACAAGGTGCTCACCCGCGCCCCCCGCCTGCTGGCGTCGGTGCTGGCGGTGGTGCTGCTGACACTGTTCTTCATGATCTACGGGCAGTCGCTGCAGCGGCATGCCATCGCGCTGTTTCCCACCCGGCACCAGCAGCGTTTCACCACCGAGATCCTCAAGTCCATCGAACGGGAGGTCTCCCGCTACGTACTCACCATCACCGTCATCAATACCCTGGTCGGCCTGGTGTTTGCCGGCGTGCTGATGCTGCTCGGACTGGAAATGCAGAATGCGCTGCTGTGGGGCACCGCCGCGGCGCTGCTGAACTTCGCGCCGTACGTAGGCCCGTTGATCGGCGTGGTGATGATGCTGCTGGTCGGCTTCGTCGAGTTCAACGAACCGCTGGCCGCGGTGCTGCCTGCCGCGGCCTATCTGGCGCTGCACACCCTGGAAGGCCAGCTGGTCACGCCGATCGTGCTGGGGCGGCAGATGAAGATCTCGCCGCTGGTGCTCATCCTGGCGCTGATGGTGTTCGGCTGGCTGTGGGGCATCATCGGGCTGCTGCTGGCGGTGCCGATGCTGGTCTGCATCAAACTGGTGCTGGCGCGCCTGGACGGCATGCACGGCTGGGCCCGGCTGCTGGAATGAAAGCCATCGGGCGCGGGCGTAGAATGGCGGGGTGAATCCAACCATCCAAGCCATCACCCTCGATCTCGACGATACCCTCTGGCCTTTCGCGCCCATCGGCGCGCGCATCGACCGCGTGCTGCACGAGTGGATGCTCGAACACAGTCCTGCCACCGCCGCCATGTTCCCCGGGCAAGCAATGCAGGCACTGCGCGAACGGGCCTACGTCGACAACCCCCACCTGCACCACGACCTCAGCGCGCTGCGCCGGCTCGCGCTGGAGATGGCCCTGCGTGAAAGCGGGGCCGACATCGCCCTGGCCGAGCCGGCCTACGAGGCGTTCTTCGCCGTGCGCAACCAGGTGACCTATTACCCTGACGCGCTCGATGCCCTGCAGCGCATCGCCGCACGCGTGCCGGTGGCCGCACTCAGCAACGGCAATGCGGACCTGCAGAAGATCGGCATCGCCCCCCTGTTTGCTTTCCAGCTGGGCGCGCGCGAACACGGCAGCGCCAAGCCCGATCCTTCCATCTTCCTGGCCGCCTGTACCCGGCTCGGCGTGCCGCCGGAGCAGGTGCTGCATGTCGGCGACCATGAGGAGATGGACGTGGTGGGTGCGATGTCCGCCGGCCTGCGGGGCTGCTGGATCAACCGCGAAGGCGCCGCATGGAAGCACCCGGTCCTGCAGCCGGACCTGCATTTCGAGACCTTGGCCGGGCTGGCCGACTGGCTCGATACCCACGACATCACCGCCGCTTCCCGGAGCAACGACGCATGAGCGAGATCACCGGTTTCACTTCCAACCCGGCCCAGGCCCTGCCGCTGCACGTCGTGGACCGCAGCGGGCTCGCCGCATGGCGGGACGCGCAGCCTGAGGCCACCCGGGCCTGGCTTGCCGCGCAGGCGTTCGATGGCGCCGCGCACAGCGTTGCGCTGCTGCCGGGCGCCGAGGGCCTTGCCGGCGCGGTGCTTGGCGTGGGCGACCGTGCCGATGCCTACAGCTACGCACACGCCCCGCAGGCGCTGCCGGCCGGCTCGCGCTGGTCACTTGCCACTACGCTGCCCGAAGCGGAGCAGGCCCTGCTGCAGCTGGGCTGGGGGCTGGGCAGCTACCGCTTCGACCGCTACCGCAAACGCAGCCGCGCGCCGGCCGAGCTGGTCGCAACGCCTTCGAGCGAAGTGTGCGATCTGATCGCCGCCAGCCTGCGCGTGCGTGACTGGGTCAACACCCCCACCGAGGACATGGGCCCGCAGCAGCTGGAAGAGGCCGCGCGCACGCTCGCCTCCACCCATGGCGCGGCGCTGGAGTCGATCACCGGCAACGCCCTGCTCGAACAGAACTTCCCGGCCATCCACGCGGTCGGCCGTGCCTCGCACCGCGCGCCGCGCCTGATCGTGCTGCGCTGGGGCAAGGAAACGGACCCGGCGCTGGTGCTGGTGGGCAAGGGCGTGTGCTTCGATACCGGAGGGCTGGACATCAAGCCGGCCGATGGCATGCGCAACATGAAGAAGGACATGGGCGGGGCGGCGCATGCGCTGGCGCTGGCCGGTCTGGTGATGGCGCAGGCGCTGCCGGTGCGGCTGACCCTGCTGCTGCCCGCGGTGGAGAATGCGATCGGCCCGGATGCCTTCCGGCCCGGCGAAGTCATCGCCACCCGCAAGGGACTGAGCGTGGAGATCGACAATACCGACGCCGAAGGGCGGCTGGTTCTGTGCGATGCGCTGACCTATGCCTGCGAACAGTCGCCGGACCTGGTGCTGGATTTCGCCACGTTGACCGGTGCGGCGCGCATTGCGCTGGGCCCCGACCTGCCGGCGTTGTTCAGCAACGACGACACAGTAGCCAACCAGTGGCTGCAGGCCGGCGAGCAGACCCGCGACCCGGTATGGCGCATGCCGTTGTGGCGGCCGTACCTGCGCTACCTCCACAGTGGCATCGCCGATCTGGCCAATGCAGGTTCACGCATGGCCGGTTCGGTGACCGCGGCGCTGTACCTGGAGCGCTTCCTTGCCGATGACCAGCGTTGGGCGCACCTGGATGTGTACGCCTGGAACGATGGCGAACGGCCGGGTCGCCCGGCCGGTGGCGAGGCACTGGCGCTGCGCTCGGCGTGGGCAATGCTCAAGGCACGGTACGCCTGAGCGCCGGCAGGCCCGCACCGCGCGGGCCGTCTTGAGCGGGCGCGTCAGCGCCCCTTGGCCATCGACTGGAACACGCCGTCGCGCCGTACCCAGAGATGGAACAGCGCTGCGCCTACGTGCATCAGTACCGTGGCGAACAGCAGGTAGGCCAGAACGCTGTGCGCACCACGCAGCGCCGCATAGGCCGACGGCGTATGCGGCGCGATGGGCGGCAGGTGCAGGCCCTCCCACAGCACGATGGGGTAGCCGCCGGCCGAAAGCATGGCCCAACCGACCACCGGCATGGCCAGCATCAGGCCATACAGCAGCCAGTGTGAGACCTTCGCCGCCAACCGTTGCCACGCCGGCAGGTCCGCCGGCAACGGCGGCGGCCGGTGCCGCAGACGGTTGTACAACCGCAGCAGCGCCAGCACCCCGATGGAGATGCCCAGCGGGCGGTGCAGGTCCACCAGCATCGGCCGCAGCTGCACCGAGGCGACCATGGCCACGCCGACGAACAGCATCGCCAGGATCATCACCGCCATCGTCCAGTGCAGCAGACGGGCGGGCAGATTGAAGTGTCCATCGCGCGCCTTCATCGTGATCCCTCCGGTGCCTGTTCGATCGTGCCCTTCGCGCGTTCGCGCTCACGGCGGTTGAAGGACTGCGAGTACACGGCCGATCGGGCGGCGAGGATCGGGTCCGCGCTGCCGCGCACGCCACTGGGCACGATCAGCGGATCGAAATTCAATTCACCGCACGGGCCCCCTTCCTGTGGCTGCATGCGGTCCAGGCTCAGCACACCGGCCACGACCTGCTCGCGGTCCTGCGGCCAGGCGACCGACGGATCCTCCACCACGTCACCTGCACCGGCCAGGGTGACGACCAGGTTCCAGCGGACCGGGCCGGCGGCCAGCCGCTGCTGCAGATCGGCGCTGAGGAAATCCACATCCGCCGAGGCGCGGGCAGCGGCATCCATCGCTTCGAAGGCGGCCTGCGGCTGCCAGCGCCAGCGCACCGCACGGCGCTCGCCCTGCGCGTTGGTGAACCAGAAACTGTTGATGCCGTTGAACGTGGTGTTGGCCCAGCTGGTGCTCCACGGCGCTGTCCTGGCCCAGTGCTGGAACGCCTTCGCGCTGGGGTATTTCTCCAGCACCGCCGCCATCGCAGCGGGATCGGGCTTGCCGGTGGCCGGGTCCGGGCGCTGCGCGCGGGTCTGCTCGAAGAACGCTTCGGCCGTGGGAACGGCAAAGAACGGGAAACTGTTCATGGCCATGCGCCACTGCTGGCCGTCATCGCTGCTCAGCTGCACCGCGATGCTGCGCACGCGCGCGGTGTTGTCCGCACCGTACGGGTCGCCGCCGCCGATGGAGAGGCGTCCAAGCACCGGCACCCGGGCCTGCGAGAACGCGCGTGCGGAGGACAATGTGGCGGCCTGCGCGCTGGGCTCGAACACCCCGCTCACGCACACCCCCTTGCTGTGCGCGCGGCGGAAGCCGGGGTGCTTGCCGCCGCTGGCCTCGATGGCATCGGTGAAGCGCTGGGTGGTCAGCCGGTTGCCGATCCAGCCCGCGAGCCAGGCGAAGGTCAGCGCCGCGATGCCCAGGATTAGCGCGATCAGCGCGAGCCAGGGCAGTGGCGAATGTGCCCGCGGCGTGCGCGGCAATCCGCCTTCACGGCGGAAACGGAACAGGGACATGGGCGTGGCAACCGGAAGGGGAGGCGTCCGCATCGTCGCAGATGACGTGTATGGCCGGTATTCAAATTTTCGACAAGACTCCGCTGCCCGTGCACCCGGGCAGGGCCCGTGCGCTAGAGCCAGCCCTTCTGCCGGGCCAGCCGGTAGGCTTCGATGCGGTTGGCCACGCCGAGCTTGCCGATGCACTCGGACAGGTAGTTGCGCACCGTGCCATGCGAGAGGCCCAGCTGCTCGGCGATGTCGGTGGCCGAGCGCCCTTCGCCGGCCAGCCGCAGCACCCTGCGCTCGCGATCGGTGAGCGGATCGGCCTGGGACCAGGCATCGAGCGCGAGCTGCGGATCGATGGCCCGCGCGCCCTTGTGCACGCGGCGCAGTGCGTCGGCCAGGTGCTCGGCCGGGGAATCCTTGAGCAGGTAGCCGCGTACATCGGCCTCCAGCGCGCGGCGCAGGAACCCCGCACGGGCGAAGGTGGTCACGATCACCACCCGGGTCGGCAGCGCGTGGCGGGCGATGCGCTGGGCCAGCTCCAGCCCGGTCAGGCCAGGCATCTCGATATCGGTGACCAGGATGTCCGGTTGCAGCTGCTGCAGCAGGCGCCAGGCCGCTTCACCGTCAGCGGCGCTGCCCAGCACCTCGATGTCCGGCTCCAGCGCCAGCAGCGCGGTCAATGCACCACGCACCATCGCCTGGTCCTCGGCCAAAACGATCCGGATCACGGCCGCACCGCCTGCAGGGCATGGACGGGCGCAGGCGTGTCCAGCGCCGCCGCCGGCGGCTCGCTGCGCGCGGGCAACGGCACGTCCGCGCTGAGGTGCGTGCCGGCACCGCGACCGGTGGTGATGGCCAGGCTGCCGCGCAGTGCGGCGATGCGCTCGCGCATGCCCGACAGTCCGTTGCCCTCGACCCCGTTGCTGCCCTGGCCGTCGTCGCGGATATCCATGCGCAGCCGGCCCGCGTGCACCTGGAAGGCGACCTCAGCGCGGCTGGCGCGGGCATGGCGGGCAATGTTGGTGGCCGCCTCGCGCAGCACCAGCGCCAGTGTGCGCTCGATCTCCGGCGGCAGCGGTGGCGGCGGTGGGTACTGCAGCAGCACGCCCTGGCATTCGAGCAGCAGGCGCGCTGCCGCCAGTTCGCCGGCCAGGTCGCTGGAGCGGATGCCGGTCACCGCGCTGCGCACCTGCGCCAGCGCTTCGCGGGCCACCGCCTCGGCCTCGCCGATCTCCAGCCGCGCCCGCGCGTCGCCGCGGTCGTGCAGCTTGCCGGCCAGCTCCAGCTTCAGGGTGATCAGGGACAGGGTATGGCCGAGCAGGTCATGCAGGTCCCGTCCGATGCGCTCGCGCTCGGCGGTGGTGGCCAGGCGCCGCACTTCTTCCTGGCTCAAGCGCAGCTCGGCCTCTTTTTCCTGCCCGATCGCGGTCACGTTGATGCACACACCGATGATCAGCGCCATCAGCGGCACCCACACCAGCGCCTGCCAGGGGTAACCGGACAGCGCTGCCACGAGCACGAACAGCGCATTGGCCAGCAGCAGTTTCAGCAGGTAACGCACGGCGCCGTGGCCCCAGCTGCGCAGCATCACGCAGCCGAAGATGAAGTAGCTCACCGCCGAGGGGTACCACGGCAGCAGGAGAAGGCCGAGCGCCATCATCGCTTCGGCATAGCGCGGCGCATGCCGGCGCGGCACCACCTGGGCCCGGGCATACAGCAGCAGGAACAGCGGGTAACTGAGCAGCGTGAGCAGGCCCCAGCGCCAGGTGTAGCCGGCCGCGGAAAACAGCGGCGTGGTGAACACCCACGCGGTCCACAACAGGTGCACGGCACTGGCGTGCGGCGAAATGCCGCGTGCCCTGTCTTCGGCCACCGCCGAGTCCGGTGCCGGATGCAGCAGGCGGGCCACGCGTGCCGGCAGGGCCACGCGCAGCCGGCGATGCAGGCGGGTGTCAGCCATCGGTGCTCACCCGACGCGGCGCAGCCGGCGCATGGCCAGCACGGTGAAAACGCCGGTCACCGCCAGCATCGCGGCGGCGTGCACCCAGGGATTTCCGCCGTCCAGGCCGACGGTGGGCATGGCCAGCTGCGCGGCATGCCAGGTCGGCCACAGCGGCGCCAGGGTGGTGAAGATGTCCGGCATCTGTTCCAGCGGCAGCCACAGCCCCGAAAGCAGGGCCATCGGCAGGTACACCACGTTGACGATGGCGGTGGAGGCATCGGCGCTGGAGGTGGCGCCGATGAGCAGGCCGATGGCACCGATCGGCAGCGCGGCGAAGGCCGCCACGCCGAACAGGATCAGCACGTGCGGCAGCGTGAGGTCCACGTCGGCGATGAAGTGACCGGCGAGCATCAGCAGGCCGGCCACGCCGAGGGCGAACAGCACCGCCATGAGCAGGCGTGCCACCAGGGGTGCGAGCGGCGGCACCGGCAACGCGCGGCGCAGCGCGAACATGCCCTGCTGGCGGTCGAACGCCAACTGCACGCCGAAGCCGAACAGGGCCGGTCCCATCGCACCGAACACGCAGTACGTGGCGAGCAGATAGCTGGCGGCGTCGCCATCGCCGATGAGCACGCCGAACAGCAGATAGAACCCGACCGGGAACACCAGGCAGGGCAGCACGAAGGCCGGCGTGCGCTGCATGCGCAGCAGTTCGGCACGCGCCTCTGCAAGATACGGACGCCACCATGGGCGGCGCACAGGTACACATGCGGCAGCGGCCTGCTCTGCGCGGGTGGTTTCCGTGGGGGTCCTCATGCCGCCTGCTCCCGGGTCAGTTCTTCGAAGGCGTCGGCCAGGCCGCCACCACGGACGTCCAGCTCGCTGAGTGCCGGATCAGCAGCCAGCAGGCGTGCCACCACCGCTTCGGCCGGCTCGGCCAGCAGCACCAGACGGTCGCCTTCGCGCTGCGCATCGCGTACTCCCGGCCAGGCCTGCACCTCCTGCAGTGGCAGGCTGCTGCGGCAGCGGATGCGCCGGGGCGCCAGCTGGGGGCGGAACTGCGCGAGCGGGCCGTCGGCCAGTACCCGGCCCTTTTCCAGCACCACCACCCGGTGGGCCAGCGCCTCGGCCTCTTCCAGGTAATGCGTGGTGAGCACGATGCCGCAGCCCTCGCCGACCAGCCGCCGCACCGCACGCCAGATCGCCTGCCGCGCCTGGATGTCCAGGCCCGTGGTGGGCTCATCCAGGAACAGCAGGCGCGGTCGCCCGCACAGCGCGATGGCGAACTGCACGCGGCGCTGCTGGCCGCCGGACATCTGGCCGTAGCGCCGGTTCGCCAGCGCCTCCAAGCCGGCGATCTCCAGGCATTCAGCCAGCGGCCGCGGCTCGGGGTAGCTGGCGCTGAACAGGTGGATGAGTTCGGCCACGGTGAGCTTTTCCGGCAACGAGGTGTCCTGCAGCATCACCCCGACATGCTCGCGCTGGCGACGGTCCTGCGGGTCGCCACCAAGCAGCAGGGCCTGGCCGGCATCCGGGACACGCAGCCCGAGCATCACCGCGATGGCGGTGCTCTTGCCGGCCCCGTTGCGACCCAGCAGGGCCAGCACCTGACCGGCGTCGATCTGCAGATCGATCCCGCACAGCGCGTCATTGCCGGCATAGCGCACCTGCACCTGGTGCAGGCTGGCCAACGGGGGCGAAGCAGAGGGAACGGTCATGACGGAACTCCAGGCAGATGCAGCAAGCGTAACCGGACTGCATGACCAGCAGCAGGGCCGGGCATCACGGCGGGCGGATGACAGCTGTCACTGCCACGGCACGGTGTCCCCCGCCATGCTGTGGGCCGTCCGGGGTGCCCTGATTTGCCCGGCCCGCAGGGTGCGGTCACACTCGGCCCGATCCAACGTCCTGGTTGCCCATGAACGCTTCCCACGAACTGCTGAAGGAACTCCGCATCGATCGCAAGGCTGCGCCGACGCCTCCACCGGGTGGACGTCGCTGGCTGTGGATCGTCCTGGCCATCGTGCTGCTGCTGATCGCCGCGATCGCAGCGTGGCGGGTGCTCAGGCCCCAGCCCGTGGAGGTGAGCACCGCACCGGCGGTGGCCGTCGGCAGCGGTGGCACCAGCGCCTCGGTACTGGATGCCAGTGGCTACGTGGTCGCGCGGCGCATGGCTACGGTCTCGGCGAAGATCACCGGCAAAGTGCGCGAAGTGCTGATCGAGGAAGGCATGCGGGTGGAGGAAGGGCAGGTCATGGCCACGCTGGACCCCATCGATGCCAATGCGCAGCGCGCGCTTTCCGCTTCCCAGGTGCAGTCCGCGCGCAGCCAGGTTGCCGGCCTGCAGGCACAGCTGACGCAGGCCTCGGCCGAGGCGCAGCGGCTGCAGCCGCTGGTGCAGCAGCAGCTGGTGTCACGCTCGCAGTACGAGCAGGCCGTCGCCCAGCGCGACAGCCTGCGCGCGCAGCTGCAGACCGCCCAGCGCAACGTGCTGGTCGCGGGCGACCAGTTGGCCATCGCAGAACTCGGCGTGGACAACAACACCGTGCGTGCACCGTTCTCCGGCGTGGTCACGGCCAAGGCCGCACAGCCGGGTGAGATCGTCTCGCCGCTGTCGGCCGGTGGGGGCTTCACCCGCACCGGCATCGGCACCATCGTGGACATGGACTCGCTGGAGATCGAGGTCGAGGTGGGTGAGGCGTTCATCGGGCGTGTGCAGCCGAAGATGCCCGTGGAGGCCGTGCTCAACGCCTATCCGGAATGGAAGATTCCCGCTGAAGTGATCGCCATCGTGCCCACCGCCGACCGCGGCAAGGCCACGGTGAAGGTACGCGTGGCGCTGAAGACGAAGGATCCGCGGATCGTGCCGGAGATGGGCGTACGGGTCAGCTTCCTCGAACAGCCGCAGGCGCCGGGGGCCGAGGAGCCAAAGGGCGTGCGCGTGCCGGCCGAGGCCGTGGTGGAGAAGGACGGTGCCACGGTGGTCTACGTGGTCGATGCGCAGTCGCGCGTGCGGCAGCGCCCGGTCCAGACCGGCATTGCCATGAACAAGGATCGCCAGGTACTGGAGGGCCTGCGCGCCGGCGAGACCGTGGTGCTGCGCCCGCCCGAGGCCCTGGCCGATGGCAGCCCGGTGGTCGAGGCCGGCGGCCCCTGAGCGAGTTCAACGGCCGCGCCCGCGCGTGGCCTGCTGCACCGTTGCAGGCCACTGCGGTGGCCCATGAACCGCACGCGCGGCCGCCGGCCGCCGCGTGCACCCCGTTGTCCGGATGCTCCACCCGAACCTGCCGAGGACTGCCATGTCGACCCTGGTTTCATTGCGCAACATCACCAAGACCTACCAGCGTGGCCCGGAGCAGGTGCAGGTGCTGCACGGCATCGACCTGGACATCGAGCGTGGCGATTTCGTCGCGCTGATGGGTCCCTCCGGTTCGGGCAAGACCACGCTGCTCAACCTGATCGGAGGCCTGGACTCACCCAGCGGCGGGGAGATCAGCATCGAGGGCGAGCGCATCGACCAGATGGGTGGCGGACAGCTCTCCACCTGGCGCAGCCACCACGTGGGCTTCGTGTTCCAGTTCTACAACCTGATGCCGATGCTCACCGCGCAGAAGAACGTGGAGCTGCCGCTGCTGCTGACCCATCTCAACGCCGCGCAGCGCCGCCGCAACGCCGAGATCGCCCTGACCCTGGTGGGCCTGGCCGAGCGCCGGAGCCACCGGCCCAATGAGCTCTCCGGCGGGCAGCAGCAGCGCGTGGCGATTGCCCGCGCGATCGTGTCCGACCCGACCTTCCTGATCTGCGATGAGCCCACCGGCGACCTGGACCGGCAGTCGGCCGAGGAGGTCCTGCACCTGCTGCAGCAGCTCAACCGCGAGCACGGCAAGACCATCATCATGGTCACCCATGACCCGAAGGCGGCCGAGTACGCGACCCACACCGTGCACCTGGACAAGGGCGAGCTGGCCAGCGCGCCGCTTGGCCACTGAGGGAGACGACGGCGATGAAATACTTCTCGCTGGTCTGGGCGCAGCTGTTCCGCAGCCGCACCCGGACCCTGCTCACGCTGCTCTCGGTGGTGGCGGCCTTCCTGTTGTTCGGCATGCTCGATTCGGTGCGCGTGGCCTTCACCTCCGGTGGCAGCGTGGAAGGTGCGAACCGGCTCATCACTGCCTCGCGTCTGTCGCTCACCCAGTCCCTGCCGATCCGCCTGGAGGCGCAGATCCGCCAGGTGGCCGGCGTACGTGACGTCACCTACGGCATGTGGTTCGGCGGCATCTACCGCGACCCCAAGGACTTCTTCGCCAACTTCTCGGTGGCGCCGAACTACTTCGATGTCTACCGCGAACTGCAGGTCGCACCGGACCAGCTCAAGCGCTTCCAGGAAACCCGTACCGGCGCGATCGTCGGCGAAGGACTGGCCGCGAAGTACGGCTGGAAGATCGGTGACACCATTCCGCTGCAGGCCACCATCTTTCCACGCGGCGGCAGCAACGACTGGCCGCTGGAACTGGTCGGCACGTTCCGTTCGAAGGATCGCACGGCGGCCGGCAATGAAGAGCAGCAGCTGATGATGAACTGGAAATACTTCGATGAGTCCAACGATTTCATCAAGAACCAGGTCAGCTGGTACACGATCACGCTCGACAATCCGGCCCAGGCCTCGCGCGTGGCGCAGGCCATCGATGCGATCTCGGCCAACTCGGACCACGAGACCAAGACGCAGACCGAGTCAGCGTTCCAGCAGGCGTTCGTCAAGCAGTTCGCGGACATCGGGCTGATCGTCACCTCGATCATGGGGGCGGTGTTCTTCACCCTGCTGCTGCTGACCGGCAACACCATGGCGCAGGCCGTGCGGGAGCGCATCCCGGAGCTGGCCACGCTGAAGACGCTGGGGTTCCAGGATCGCACGGTGCTTTCGCTGGTGATGGTCGAAGCCATCCTGCTGGTCGGCCTGGGTGGTGCGATCGGCATGGGCCTGGCCGCAGTGATCCTGCCGGTACTGGCGCCGCAGACCCGTGGACTGCTGCCTGCGCACGTACCGACGGCGACGTGGCTGATCGGCATCGCGCTGATCATCGTGATCGGAATCGTGGTGGGCCTGCTGCCGGCGCTGCGCGCCAAGCGGTTGAAGATCGTCGATGCGCTGGCCGGACGCTGAGGAGCGGACATGAAGAGCACACTGAAGAAATGGTGGGTGAACGCGGCGACCCTGCTCGTGCTGGTCATTGGGCTGGCCCTGTGGATCTGGTTGCCGTGGTGGGGCGTGCTCGGTGCAGCCGTGGCCATCGCGCTGTGGCTGGTGCTCACCCGCAGTGGCCGGCTGGCGCTGGCAGCCACGCGCATCGGCATCGCCAGCCTGCCGCAGCGCTGGGGGGCATCCTCGGTGATCGTGGTGGGCATCGCCGGCGTGGTCGGTGTGCTGGTGGCGATGCTGGCCATGGGCGAAGGCTTCCAGGCCACGCTGGACAGCACCGGCGATGACACCACCGCGATCGTCCTGCGCGGCGGATCGCAGGCGGAGACCAACTCGGTGATCACCCGTGCGCAGGTGCCGTTGCTGGCTGCCCTGCCCGGCGTGGCCCGCGATGACAAAGGCCGTCCGCTGCTGTCGCCGGAACTCTCACAGGTGGTCAACCTGGTTTCAAAGACCGATGGTACCGACGTCAACGCGCAGTTCCGCGGCGTCGGCGAAATGGCCTGGGGCGTGCATGACAAAGTGCGCATCATCGAAGGACGCCGGTTCGAGACCGGCAAGCGCGAGATCGTTGTCGGCCAGGCGGCGCAGGGCCAGTTCAAGGACCTGGCGGTGGGCCGTACGCTGACCCTCGGCAACCAGGCCTGGACGGTGGTGGGCGTGTTCGCCGCCGGCGACGCGCACGATTCGGAGCTGTGGACCGACGCTGAAACACTCGCCACCACCTACCAGCGCACCACGTTCCAGTCGATCAACGCACGCACCGAAGGCGCCGCTGGTTTCAAGCAGTTCAAGGCTGCCGTCGCCGCTGATCCGCGGCTCAAGCTCGATGTGGAAACCACGCGTGTCTACTACGGCAAGCAGGGTGGCGGCCTGACCACGCTGATCAACATCCTCGGCAAGGTGATCGGTGCGATCATGGCCATCGGCGCGGTGTTCGGTGCGCTCAACACGATGTATGCCGCCGTAGCCACGCGCGCGCGCGAGATCGCCACCATGCGCGCCATCGGCTTCCGTGGCACGCCGGTGGTGACGGCGGTGATGCTGGAAACCATGCTGCTGGCCCTGCTGGGCGGGCTGTTCGGCTGCGGGATCGCCTGGCTGCTGTTCAACGGCTACAGCGTGTCCACCATCGGCAGCAATTTCAGTGCCGTGGTGTTCAAGTTCCATGTCTCGCCGGAGCTGCTGTGGAGCGGGTTGAAGTGGGCGTTGGGCATCGGCCTGGTGGGCGGGCTGTTCCCCGCCCTGCGTGCGGCGCGTCTGCCGATCACCACCGCACTGCGGGAGACGTGAAGTGACGAATCGTTACCGTGAAAGCGTGCAGCTCCTGTCACTGGCGCTTTCGGTACAGAGGAAGGTCACCTCGCGCCCAGGCGTCAGTTCGCCAATGATTCGAACCCCCGCCCATCGTGCGCGCTCGATGAAGTAGTCGGCCAGGAGCGTTTGCGCGGAGGTGTACGTGAACATACGGCGCCCGGTGGGTCCGGTGAAGTCTGCGGCGGATTCGGGTATCTCGTTGCAGTAGTCGCTTGCCTGCAGGTAGTGCCATGAGCCCGAATCATGTTCATAGACATAATCGACATTTCCAAGGCGCATGGAGCTGGGATAAAGTCGCGCAATGGTGGGTATGAACGCCCCTGCCGACGTCTGGAAGCGCAGCAGGCGACCATGTTCGACATCTGCTGTGAGGTAGGGCAGCACGAGCCGCTGCGAGATGTGACGTCGCGCAATTTCGCGTGCCTGTCCATGCAGGATATTCAGTGCTGTCGTGTGATGTCCCCACAGGTACGCATCGCTGCGGGTATGCGGCCTGCCGGGGGCGAACAGATTGACGTTCGTCATCATGTGCACGAACGCGCCGCTGACGGGATCGTAAACCTCCAGCATCGCTAGAAATTGCCTCATCACCCATTGCGGTGGTGCGAAGCCTGCGGCGCCGAGGTTGGCGCCCTGCTGTGTGACGACAAAGCCATGGATCGCGTTCCTGGACTGATCGTACACATAGTGCTCGCCTGCGCCCTTCGACAGCGCGACAGCTTCCATTTCCGGATAGCTGCAGTAGTAGCAGGGATAGGCGATCGGATCGGGAGGTACCGCAGAAGCGGCGGCGGCAGGGGAAGAAACAACCAGCAGGCCGAGTGCGGACAGTGCAAGCATCAGGGACTTCATGGGCGGATCTCTCACGTCAGTGTGAGCGGTCATTGGGACGCTTGCGCCGCTCCTGCGCTTGCAGAAAACGGTCTTTTAGTTGATTGGTCTATCACCCAATCGATACTGATCAGGAACGACGATCGCGCGCCCGCCGCAGCCCATCGAATACGAACAGCCCCAGCCCCATCCAGATCGCCACGAAACCCAGTGCACGCCCACCGTCGAACGGCTCGTTGAAGAAGAACACGCCCAGCAGCAGGCCCAGGCTCGGCGCGATGAACTGCAGCACGCCTACCGTGGACAGCGCGATGCGCTTGACCCCGTACGCGAAACCGATCAGCGGCGCGGCGGTGACCACGCCCCCGAAGACCAGCAGCAGATCGTTGCGCCAACCCCAGCCGCCGAAGAAGCCGCCGCCCTGGCCGTTCTCGCTCCACAGCGCGAAGCCCAGCGCCGGCAGGAACAGGTACAGGCTCTCCACCGCCAGCCCGGCCACCGGATCGACCGAGATCATCTTGCGCAGCAGGCCATACAGCCCGAACGAGCCAGCCAGACCCAGCGCGATCCACGGCGGTGCACCGGCCTGCACTGTCAGCCACGCCACGCCGAGCGCCGCGCACACAACGGCCAGCCATTGCAGGCGCCGCAGCCGTTCCTTGAGTACCACCACGCCCAGCACCACGCTCACCAGCGGGTTGATGAAGTAGCCCAGGCTGGTGTCGATCACATGGCCGGCATTGATGGCCCAGATGTACAGGCCCCAGTTGAACGCGATCGCCACGCTGCTTACCGCCAGCGTCGCCAGCGCGCGCGGCTGTGCAGCGATGGCGTGCAGCCAGCGCAGGCGGCTGCTGAGCAGCAGCCAGCCCACCACCAGCACCGTGCTCCAGATGATCCGGTGGGCGATGATCTGGAACGAAGGCACCTCGCGCAACAGGTGCCAGTACACCGGCACCAGGCCCCACAGCACGAACGTGCCGGCGGTGATCAGGAAGCCGCGGCGCTGTTCCTGTTCGGTAAGGGTCACCGGACTCATCGTCGCGTCCTCGCCAGGGTCAGCACCAGCACGCCGGCGAGGATCACCGACATCGCCAGCAGGTCACGCCAGCCGAAATGTTCGCCGTTGAGCAGCGTGCCCAGCAGCACGGCGATCACCGGATTGACGTAGGCGTAGCTTCCGGCGAGGGTCGAGCGCACGTTGTGCAGCAGCCACACATAGGCGGTGAAGGCCACGATGGAACCGAACACGCACAGATAGGCCACCGCGACCAGGCCATCGGCCGACGGCAGCGTGGTGGGTCGCTCACCGGCCAGCAGTCCGGTCAGCACCAGCAGCACCCCACCGCAGAGCATCTGTCCGGCCGCGGTCATGAAGGGGCCCGGGAGGTCCTGGCCACGCACCCATACCGAGCCGAACGCCCAGCCCACCGGTGCGATGAGCAGCAGGACCAGGCCCATCGGCGAGGCAGCCAGGCTGCTGCCCGCGTTGAGCCAGACCACGCCGAGGAACCCGATGGCGATGCCCAGCCACTCACCGCGGCTCGCGTTCTGCCCGCGCACGGCGGAGAACAGCGCCATCCACAACGGCACCGAGGCCACCGCGGTGGCCGCCAGGCCGGAGGAGACCTCGCGCTCGGCCAGCACCACCATGCCGTTGCCGAGCAGCAGCATGGTGAAGCCCATGATCATCAGGTTGCGCCACTGCCGCCATGTCGGGCGCGGCATGCGGCGGGCCACGCGCAGCACGCCATACATCAGCGCCCCGGCCACGATGAAGCGCGCGCCGGAGACCGAGGTCAGCGGCAGCACGCCGCCCTGCAGGGCCTTGGCGATGGCCAGGTAGGTCGAGCCCCAGACCACGTAGACCAGCAGCAGGGCCAGGACAACAGCACCGGGACGCGGCGCGGCGGGAGAGTGTGTCACGACGGCCATGGGCCACCAGCATGCGGGGGAGGAGGGATTCTAGGCCTTTGCGGCGCGGCGGGCAGCCAATAAGGCGGCAGGCTGTTTTCCATCGGTGTGGGCGCTGCCGTGAAGCGCCTTATCATGGCCCGGATTCCCGCGCACGAATGCCTCGTCCGGGACCTGATCGAGGAAGGCCGCACCATGCAGGACGAATTCAACGACCCGCTCTGGCGCCAGATGCTGACCGGTGCGCAGATGCTCTTCGTGGCCTTCGGTGCGCTGGTGCTGATGCCGCTGATCACCGGGCTGGACCCGAACGTAGCCCTGTTCACCGCCGGCCTGGGCACCCTGCTGTTCCAGCTGGTGACGGGGCGCCAGGTACCGGTGTTCCTGGCGTCGAGCTTCGCGTTCATCACCCCGATCATCCTGGCCAAGGAGCAGTTCGGGCTGGCCGCCACGATGGGCGGGGTGATGGCGGCCGGCTTCGTCTACACGTTCCTGGGCTTTGCGGTGAAGCTCAAGGGCACCGGTTTCATCGACCGCCTGCTGCCGCCGGTGGTGATCGGTCCGGTGATCATTTCCATCGGCCTGGCGATGGCGCCCATCGCAGCCAACATGGCCATGGGCAGATCTGCCGACGGCAGCGAACTCATCGCCTACCGCACCGCGATGCTGATCTCCATGCCGGCGCTGCTGACCACCCTGGTGGTGGCCGTGTTCGGTCGCGGACTGTTCCGGCTGGTGCCGATCATGGCCGGCGTGCTGGTCGGGTTCGCGTTGTCGCTGTACTTCGGCGTCATCGACACGGCGAAGATCGCGTCCGCACCATGGATCGCACTGCCCCATTTCACCGCGCCGGCGTTCAACTGGCAGGCGATCCTGTTCCTGCTGCCGGTCGCCCTGGCGCCAGCCATCGAGCACATCGGCGGGGTGATCGCGGTCGGCGGCGTCACCGGACGTGATTACCTCAAGACCCCGGGCCTGCATCGCACGTTGTTCGGTGATGGGGTCGCCACCACGGCCGCCGGGCTGTTCGGCGGCCCGCCCAACACCACCTATGCCGAAGTGACCGGTGCGGTGATGCTGACGAAGAACTACAACCCGAAAGTCATGACCTGGGCGGCGATCTTCGCCATCGTGCTGGCCTTCGTCGGCAAGTTCGGCGCGCTGCTGCAGAGCATTCCCGTGCCGGTGATGGGCGGCATCCTGTGCCTGCTGTTCGGCTCCATCGCCGCGGTCGGCATGAACACGCTGATCCGCCACAAGGTGGATCTGGGCGAAGCGCGCAACCTGGTCATCGTCTCGGTGACGCTGGTGTTCGGGATCGGCGGGGTGCTGGTCGGCACCGGGACCGGCCCGGATGATTTCGGCCTCAAGGGCATCGCGCTGTGCGCGGTGGTGGCCATCGCGCTGAACCTGCTGCTGCCGGGCAACGCCGGGTGGACGCGCGAGCGCCCGTGACCCCCCGGTTCCACCGCGGATGCCCGGCCGTACTCAGCGGCGTGCCGACTCGCTCTTCTCGCGTGCCTTGCGGAACTCCGAATCGGCTTCCCAGCTCGGCCACGTGCGGCTGTTGGCCAGCTCCAGGCCCAGGTCATAGACGAGCAGCGTATCGGCCGCATGGCCGGCCGGGTCCCAGGACGGCGTCCAGGCATCGCAGGGCTGGTGGTAGCAGTTGGCGAAATAGGTGTCGCGCAGCGCCTTGCCCGCCTCCACGCCGCCTTCCAGCTTGTCCAGTCCCGGGCCGATGGTGATCGCAGGAACACCCAGCCGCGCGAACGCGAAGTGGTCGGCGCGGTAGAAGAAGCCAGCCTCCAGGTTCGGGTCGGGGCTGTAGCTGCGGCCGCGGGCCCGGGCCACACGGGCCAGGTCACCTTCCAGCGAAACCCGGCCCTTGCCCCACGAGGCGATGTCACGCGTGGCGCCATCCGGACTGAACATTTCGATATTGATCACCGCCGCGGTCTTTTCCAGCGGCGCCAGCGGATGGGCGGCGTAATAGCTGGCGCCGAGCAGGCCCTTTTCCTCGGCCGTCAATGCAACGAAGTAAAGGCTGCGCTGCGGGGTGGGTCCGGCGGCGAACAGACGGCCGAGTTCAAGCACGGTGGCTACGCCGGTGGCGTTGTCGATGGCGCCATGGCGCACGCGCTTGCCCTGCGCGTCGGGCAGGCCCACGCCGAACGCATCCCAGTGCGCGGAGAAGATCACCGCCTCCTCCGCATGCGCCCCGCCAGGCAGTTTCGCCACCACGTTGTGCGTCACCACGGACTCGCGCTTGAGCGCGAAATCAACGTTGAGCCTTGCATTGTCGAGCGCGACCGGCTTGAACCCGCGGGTCATCGCCTTGCGCTTTTCCGCATCGAAATCCAGGCCCGCGTCGGCGAAGATCGCCTCGGCCAGCGAACGCTGCATCCAGCCGCGCAGCGGCGTGTGCTGGGCCAGGGCGTCCTCGCGGCTGCGCTGGATATCGAACAGGGGCGAGGTGCCCGAACTCTTCACCGTGGCCCAGCCGTACGCGGCCGGCGCGGTCTCGTGCACGATCAGCACGCCTTCGGCACCGCGGCGCGCGGCTTCCTCGAACTTGTAGGTCCAGCGGCCGTAGTAGGTCACCGCCCTGCCATCGAAGGCGCCGGGGGCATCGGCCTCGAAATCGGCATCGTTGATCAGCATCACGGCGATCTTGCCGTGCAGGTCCACGCCCTTGAAATCATCCCAGCCGCGCTCGGGCGCATCGATGCCGTAGCCCACGAACACCAGCGGCGCGTCCTTGATCTGCACCCGGGCACGCGGCTGCAGGCTCTGCAGCGTGACATCCTCGCCGTTGGCGAGCGTGCGCCGCCCGCTCTTCAGTGCCAGCGTGGCCTTGGCCGCGCCGTCCAGCTGCGCACGCACCAGCGGCACCGGCTGCACCCAGCTGCCGTCCCGGCCCCCCGGCTGCAGGCCGTAACTGCGGAACTGCTCGATGAGGTAGTCCACGGTGCGCGCTTCACCGGCCGTGGCCGGCGCACGCCCTTCGAAGGCTTCCGACGCCAACTCCTGCACATGCCGCGACAGTGCTTCAGCGTCGATGCCACCGCCCGGGAGGTCGTTGGCTGCGTGTGCCACGCCACCGACGAAAAGGCAGGAAGAGAGCAGCAACACGCGCATCGGATTCACGGCAATACCATGGCAGCAGAAGGTCGGTCCGCAGTGTAGCGCGACCCAGCGCATGGCAGCGGCGGCTCAGCGGTGCGCGCGGTCCAGCCAGCACGCCAGCCCCTGCGCGTTGAGCTCGATGTCCATTGCCAGCACGGCCTCCACGCCGGCTTCCTCGAGCACGCCGCCATGTGCCTGCGCGCGCGCGAGATACAGCGCGCGCAGCATGGCCACCAGGCAGTGGTGCCGGTCAGGCCGGCCCTCGCACTGGCGCCCGATCGCCACCATCGCATCGATCTGCTCAAGCAGATCCCCGCCCAGCCGCTGCACGTCCTGCACCGGGCCGAAGTGGGTGAGGTACATCGTGCGGGGGCGGCGGGCCAGCAGGCGCTGGATGGACGCCTTCAACGGCTCCGGATCAAACTGCACCGGCGAGGAGGTGGGAATGATGAAGGGCCCCTGCGCAGTGTCCAGCTCGCGGTAGGACAGACCGAAGGTATCGCCGGTGAACCAGCTGGCGCTGCGTGCATCCCACACGCAATAGTGGTGCAGCGCATGGCCCGGCGTGTGCACGCACTCCAGCGCACGGCCCGCCAGCCAGGCCACGAACCCGTCCTCGGCCACCACGATGCGCTCGGCGGGTACGGCTTCGATGGGGCCGTAGCTGCGTGCGATTTCCTCGGCCCCGTACACCGCCGTGGCGCCGGCGATCAGCCGCGCCGGATCGATCATGTGGGGCGCCCCGCGCGGGTGCACCACCAGCTGCGCGTTCGGCAGATGCTGCATCAGCAGGCCCGCGCCGCCGGCATGGTCCAGGTGCACGTGGGTCAGCAGCAGCCAGCGCACGTCGCTTGGCTGCAACCCGGCAGCGTGCAGTGCACCCAGCATGGCAGGCACGGCCAGGCCCGTGCCGCAGTCAACGAAGGCGCCCTGCCCGTCTTCGACCACCAGGTAGGCTGCGTCGAAGGCTTCACGCTGGAAGCCGGTATCGACGATATGGATGCTGGGATCAAGGGACGTCACGGCGATCCCTGGCGTGGCCGCGCCCACCCAGCGTGGCCGCAACCACAGCGCCACCGCCAGCACGGCAAGGAAGGCGCCGTAGGCGTACAGCACGGCCACCACCTGCGGCCAGATGCGACCCACGCCGGCCGCTGCATCCGCGCCCGCAAGGCGGTAACCCCACTGCATCGCCAGCACGCTCAGCAGCAGGGCGAGCGCCAGTGCGGCCGTGTCGAAGCGGCGCCGCCGGCGCGCCCCGCGCTGGCGCGGGTACAGCCAGAACAGCCCGCCCAGCAGGGCGAACCAGGGCAGGAACAGCAGCAGGGACAACCAGGCCATCGCAGGAGGCTCCATGTCGTCGCGCCGACCGCGCGCGGCCATCATGGCACGGCAGGCGGCTGGGCCGCCTCCCGGTCCGGGCGCCTGCCCGGCTCAGCCTGCTTCCCGCAGGTCGGCCAGTGCGGCCAGCACGAGGGCGACTTCGGCCTCGAGCTTGAACAGCTCGCTCTGCAGCTGGTCACCCTGCTCGGCCTGCTTGAGCACGGCGATGAGCTGGCCGGCTTCGCGCGGGGAATCGAAGCCCCCGCTCTGGATCAGCAGCGTGCCATCGCCGGCGGTCAGTTTGAAATGGAAGCGTCCGTCGCTTTCGCGGTACTGCTTGAACACCGGCAGCGCCGCGCGCGTGGCGACGGTGGCGGCGGCCTGCGGCACATCGGCCAGGTTGCGCAGGCCGACGGCATGGCGCAGCTCGGCCAGCAGCGGCATGGCGAAGGTCTCGCGCAGCTGCGTGCCACGGCGGACCAGCAACGCTTCGATCTTTTCCGGCTCGGCCATCAGGGCGTTGTAGCGCTCGCGCAGCGGTGAGAGTTCGGCATCGATACGCTCGAACAGCTGCTGCTTCGCATCGCCCCAGCTGATGCCTCCGGCGAACGCCGCCGCGAACGCGGCGGTCTGCTCGGGCGTGGCGAAGGCCTGGTACATCTGGAACAGCGCCGATCCTTCGGTGTCCTTGGCCTCACCCGGCGCACGGGAGTCGGTGAGAATGGAGAACACCAGCTTTTTCAGCTCCGCGCGCGGGGCGAACAGTGGAATGGTGTTGCCGTAGCTCTTGCTCATCTTGCGCCCGTCCAGGCCCGCCAGCGTCGCCACCTGCTCGTCGATCACCACTTCGGGCAGCGGGAAGTACGTCTTGCCATACACATGGTTGAAGCGCTGGGCGAAATCGCGCGCCATCTCGATGTGCTGGATCTGATCACGTCCCACGGGCACGCGGTTGGCCTTGAAGATCAGGATGTCGGCCGCCATCAGCACCGGGTACATGAACAGCCCGGCGCTGACACCGGCATCCGGGTCCAGGCCCTCGGCGGCATTGCGGTCCATGGCGGCCTTGTAGGCGTGCGCGCGGTTGAGGATGCCCTTGCTTGCGATGGCCGTCAGGTACCACATCAGCTCGGTGGTCTCGCGGATGTCGCTCTGCCGGTAGAACCACACATGCTCCGGATCCAGCCCGCAGGCCAGCCAGCTTGCCGCGATTTCCAGCGTGGAGCGCTGCGTGCGCTCGGGCTCCTGGGCCTTGATCAGGCTGTGCAGGTCGGCCAGGAAGAAGAAACTCTCGATGCCCTCCGCCCTGCTCGCTGCGATGGCCGGACGGATCGCACCGACATAATTGCCGAGGTGCGGGGTGCCAGAAGGGGTGATGCCGGTGAGGACTCGGGTGGTCATGACTGCTCGGGGGATACGTGCGATGAACACCGCCAGTTTACCCTCCGCTGCGCAACCCCGCTGTTCCCGCTCACCCGTTCCCCTCTCCGTCCGTCCCTTCTGGAGAACTGCGATGAAGCACCTGCTGCTCCCCCTGCTGTCCGTGCTCGTCCTGGCCGGGTTCCGCCCCGCCCCGCCCGTCCCTGCGCCCGGGCGTGTGACAGTGAAACAGGCGTTGGTGCAGGCGTCCGTGCTGGACCGCGCCACCGGCGAGGTCCTGCCCCTGCACCCGCACGAAGGCCAGCTGTGGGTCGCCGGAGAACGCGGCCACCCCTATGCGGTGCGCCTGCGCAACGCGACCGGGCAGCGCGTGCTGGTGGTGCTGTCGGTGGACGGCATCAACGCTGTCAGTGGCGAACAGGCTGCGCCCGAGCAGACCGGCTACGTGCTCGATCCCTGGGAGAGCACGGACATCACCGGATGGCGCAAGTCCAGCCAGGACGTGGCGCAGTTCGTCTTCAGCGCGCCAGGTGCGAGCTATGCCGCCCGGACCGGTCGGGCGCAGAACCTGGGAGTGATCGGCCTTGCCGTATTCCGCGATGGCGATGCGCCGCGCTGGACGCCCCGTCGCGGGGTACTGCATGGGCCGAGGGCGTTGGCGGAGGCCGCCGATGCCGAATCGGCCGCAGCGGCGCCACGGGTCGAACCCTCGCCGATGCAACGCCTGGGAACGGCGCACGGTGTGCGGGAGAAATCCCCCGTGCGTGATACAGCGTTCGAGCGGGCCACCGCGCTGCCCGAGCAGATTACCGAACTGCGTTACGACAGCGCCGCCAATCTACGCGCGCGGGGCATCGATACGCCCGTGCCGCCCAAGCCCCGCAGGCCCGACGCCTTCCCCGGGCGCTTCGTGCCCGACCCGCCTGCGCGCTGAGCGAGGCCACGCCCGCTCACAGATACGACAACGGACCCTCGAGGGGTCCGTTGTCGTGTGCATTGAGTCACGGCGTGAAACGCTGCCGGATTACTGCCTGAAATCGTTGTCGCTCTCGAGGGACTTGCTGAAATCGCGCACTTCCTGCTCGGCGCGGTCCTTGGCATACCCGTAACGCTCCTGCAGACGGCCGGAGAGATATTCGGCGTTGCCCTCGGCCACCTTGAAATCGTCGTCGGTCAGGTCGCCCCACTTCGCCTGGGCCTTGCCCTTGAGCTGGGACCACTTGCCGGAAATGATGTCTTTGTTCATCGCTAGGCCTCGCCTTGTAAGTGTCAACAATGGAGTTGTTGTCGTGTCGCAGCTCCACAATGGACCCTGAGGCGTCGCGGCCCAGTCAAGCAGACATTAAACCGTCGTCATCTCGTTGAATGATTCGATACTGCTTCTTTCGAGGAGGCGCACATACAAAAAGGCCGGGAACATCCCGGCCTTTTCGCGTATCCGTCAGGGACGAATCAGTTGCGGGCGGCGTTTTCAACCTTCTCGCCAGCACCCTGCACATCCTTGCCGGCACCGGCAACGGTGTTGCAACCGGCCAGCATGGCGACCGAGAACATGGACAGCAGCATCAGGGCAACTACACGCTTCATTTGGAACTCTCCTGGGGTTGTTTTGGTACAGCTTCACCGCGTTGTGCGGTCATGGCGTGGGCAGGCCTGAATCAGCACTTGCCGTTCTTGCAGTCCTGCGCGGTGTCGTGGACGGCCTCGCCTGCGCCCTGCATGTCCTTGCCGGCACCGGCAACGGTATTGCAGGCCGTCAGCGATCCAGCGGTGCACAGGGCCAGCAGCAGAACGGAAATGGTGCGCTTCATGGTCTTCTCCTCGTCTGGTCACGGCGTGCCGGGTAACGGTACGTGCCGCGTGAGGTGCAATCTGGCGCGGAGGCCGTGGAGCGGGCGTGAACGGCGCTGCGTCCGTTCAGCGAAGCGGCGTCCTCCCGGCCGGAGCAGGGACCGTGCCCGACCCGGCCGAGCCGGCCGGTTGCGATGCTCAGGCGCGCATCAGGGTGGACTTGCCGAACAGGCTTTCCACCAGGTCGACCGCCAGCTCCGCGGTGGCGTTGCGGTTGTCCAGAAGCGGATTGAGTTCAACGATGTCCAGAGAGCCCATGCGCCCCGAGTCCGCGATCATTTCCATCACCAACTGCGCTTCGCGGTAGTTCACCCCGCCCGGCACCGTGGTGCCGACCCCGGGGGCGATGCTGGGGTCCAGGAAGTCCACGTCGAAGCTGACGTGCAGGTGGGTGGTGTCATCCATGCCGGCCAGTGCGGCCTCCACGGCACGCTTCATTCCGTTCTCGTCGATGTACCGCATGTCATAGACATCCACGTTGTGGGTCTTGATCAGGCGTTTTTCCTCCGGGTCCACCGAGCGGATGCCGATCTGCCGCACCTGCGAAGGCTGGAGTGCCGGTGCATCACCGCCCAGGTGTGTCAGTGCCTCCGGGCCCAGTCCACACAGGCACGCCACCGGCATGCCGTGCACGTTGCCCGATGGGGTGACCTCGCTGGTGTTGAAATCCGAATGGGCGTCCAGCCACAACACGCGCAGCGTCCTGCCCTGGCTGCGGCACCACCGCGCCACGGCTGCGATGGAGCCGATGCCCAGGCAATGGTCGCCGCCGAGCATGATGGGCATGCGCCCATCCTCCAGCTCACGCAGGCTGGCCTCCATCAGGGCGCGGTTCCAGGCCACCACTTCGTCTAGGTGCCGGTAGCCTGCCACGGGCGCGGTCCACGGGTTGCGGGGGCCATCCAGGTTGCCCAGGTCGCGCACCTCAACGCCCCGCGCCGCCAGCGCCTCGGGCAGCCCCGCGATACGCAGCGCTTCGGGCCCCAGGCGCGCTCCACGATGGCCGGCGCCGATGTCGGTGGGCACGCCGATGAGGGAAACAGGCAGATAGGTCATGGAACGCTCTGGTGGGACGAAACCTCGAGTCTAGCGAGCGCAGGCGTGGCCGACTCGCGGCGATGCAACACGGTCCCGGAGCGTGGGGCATGATCCGCTGGATGCCGCCCGGCGGGCCCAAAAGGGGCCAAAGGCCCGTGCCCGTTGACGTTCCGGTCATAATTTGTGTGCTAGCTTTCACACTTTAGCCCCTCAGGGGTTGACTGAATGCCATGCCGCCGGGTCAGTTTCTGATCTGGTTCCAGGGGGAATCCGTGCAGCGCAGTGCCATGAACCAGATCGTCCGTCAGGCGACGGGCGACACGCCACCCGTACGCCAGCTCTACGACGTCAGCGGTATTGCCGGCGTCTTCCGGCAGGCCCGCGAGCGCGAGCCCGGGCTCACCCTGCTGCTGCTGTCCACGGCGGATGGCCGTGCGGTGGCCGAAGATTCCGTGCTGGGCGTGGACGGCCGCCGCCTGGCCGCGATGGCCAACTCATTCCTCACCCTCGGCGAGACGGTTTCGCGCGAACTCGCCCTCAGCGAGGCCGATTACGCGACGGTTTGCACGCGCCAGGGGAATGTGGTGCTGATCCGCGTGCAGGGTGAAAAGCCCATGACGCTCACCGCCGTGGCTGGCGCCGATATCAACATGGCCGCCCTGCTGTTCCATGCGCGCGAGTGCGCCAGCCGCCTGCAGGCCGTCCTGCGTACCAACGCCTGACCCTTCGTGTTTCCCGCCAACGGGCAGGCCCTCCGGTCGGCCCATTCCGTCCGCCCGACCTGAAAGGATGTCCGTGTCAAAGCTCAACCTGGAAAACCTCAACTCGATCACCGGCTTCATCGGTGCGGCGCTCGTCGACTCCGACAGCGGCATGGCCCTGGCCATGAACGGCGGCGGTGACATGAACCTGGAGCTGGCTGCGGCCGGCAACACCGAAGTGGTGCGTGCAAAGCGCCGCGTGGCGCAGCAGCTCGGCCTCACCGACGGCATCGAGGACATCCTCGTCACGCTGCAGAGCCAGTACCACCTGATCCGTCCACTGGAAAGCAACCCGCTGCTGTTCCTGTACGTGATGCTGGACCGCAGCCGCGCCAACCTGGCGATGGCTCGACACGAGCTCAAGTCCTTCGAGAAGACGCTGGATTTCAGCTGATTCCCCGCGCCTTGTGCCGGCCCCACCACGAAGGTGGGGGCGGCACTGCGTGTTGCCACGATACGATTGCATGAACGCGCCGATACGACATCTGCGGGTGGCCGAATCCGGCCTGGACCTGCTGCACCGCACCCGCCTGAAACTTGCCTGCACGCTGCTGTTGTCCGAGCGCATGGAGGTCACCCTCATCGCTTGGGATGGCACCGGGGTGGACCTGCTCGTCACCGGCCAGGAGACGCCCGATCTCGCTGCACATCGGGAGGTGCCGGTCCTGCGCATCGCGCGCGATGTGGCCGTTGCCGCCGCCGGGCGGCTGCCGCACGGCGCGACCGTGCGCGATATCAACCAACAGCTGTCGGCACTGCTCGCCA
This sequence comes from Xanthomonas sp. 60, assembly GCF_011761925.1. Classification (NCBI taxonomy): domain Bacteria; kingdom Pseudomonadati; phylum Pseudomonadota; class Gammaproteobacteria; order Lysobacterales; family Lysobacteraceae; genus Xanthomonas; species Xanthomonas sp. 60. The sequence goes on from NZ_JAASQW010000008.1 coordinate 63,700, forward strand.
GCACGCCTGAACACCTGCCCGACGCGGGCGCCTCAAGTGCGGCGCCGGTGCTGCTGCAGCGGCTCGCCGAGGCCGATCCGCGCGTGATCCACCTGCTCCAGCGCGGCTCGATGATGCTGGCGCTGGAGGGACGCACGCGCAGTCTGTGGCTGCCGCCCGGCATGACGCTGGCCGAGCTGCTGCCGCTGCTGGATGATCCGGCGTGGTCGTCATCCGAACTGGATGATGACACCTTCCAGCATCAGTACAGCTACCGGCTGCCGCACTGCCGCTCCTACGAAGCCCTGTATTTCCAGGTCGCCCGACAACGCCCCGCGCTGCTGCCGCGTGCACCCGATGAGGCAACCTCCGTGCAGCTGCGGCGTTGGCCCGACCTCGATGGCGAAGGCGTTCCCGCCGACTGGCTGCCGGCGATCGCGCAGCTGCATGCGCGTCCCTGGCGCGCCACCGCGCTGGCACGTGCGTGCCATCTCCCGCACGATAGCGTGCAGTTCCTTTTTTCCGCCGCGGCCGCCAGTGGCCTGGCGTCCTATCTGGAGACCGCCGTGCCCCCCTCTGCACGCCCTGCCGGCAACCGTGATTCACGCTTCCTGTCCTGGGTTGCCCGACGCTTCGGCCTGCTGCTGGGTGACCGCGCATGAGCCAGCCGGCCAACAAACTCGTGTTCGTGGGCGGCATGGGCGCGGGCAAGACCACCGCCGTGCGCGCCATCTCCGACGTGGAACCGGTCAGCACGGAAATGCCGTTGAGCGAGCACGCCACCGCCGACAAGACCGAAACCACGGTGGCCCTGGATTACGGTTCCATCGAGCTTGATGATGGCGAACTGCTGCATCTCTACGGTGTCCCCGGCCAGCGCTATCTCGACTTCATGTGGCCGATGGTGTGCGAGGGTGCGCTCGGCGTGATCGTGCTGGTGAGCGCGGCGGCCGAAGATCCGCTGGCCACGACACGCGAACTGCTTGGCGAGTTCTCGCGCATCGCGCCGCAGGCCAGCCTGGCCGTCGGCGTAACGCGCACCGACGACTACCCGTCGCTGTCCATCCCCACGTTCCGCGACGCGCTGTTCGACGCCGGCTTCCGGCTTCCCGTACTGCGCGTGGATGCGCGCTCGGCGGCACAGGTGACCTTCCTGGTGCGTTCGCTGCTGTCACACCGGTACGCCGAGCAGCGCTGAGCGCGCCCGCACCGCTACCCACGCTGTGCACCGCAGCCGATAATGCGGTCTTTCTTCTGCAAGGACCGCACCATGCCTTTCCGCCCATGGATGATCACCACCGCGCTGGCCACGCTGCTGGCCAACGGCACCGCGATGGCACAGGCCCCGGCGTCCGCGCCCGACGGCACGCGTCGCGTGGCCGCCTTCGACCTGCCCGTTTCGCCCTACCTGAGCGCGCCGGCGCAGGCGGCGGTGCGGGCCTCGGTGATCAACGGCGATCCGACCGCGAAGATGGACAACGCCGCCGTTCTCGCCGGCTTGCCGGCCTTGCGCAAGGGTGCCGATGAGTGGGCGCGTGGCGAGATCGTCGGGCTGCGTGCGCGCTACCCGGTGGACCTGCACGAAGAGACCTGGAACGGGGTCAAGGTGGTTCGCGTGCAGCCGCACAGCGCACCGACCGATACGGCGCAGCGGCGCTTGCTGATCGAGCTGCATGGCGGCGCTTTCATCTTTGGTCGCGCCGACACCCTCGGCCTGCTGGAAGCCATCCCCCTGGCATCGCTCACCGGTGCTACCGTGGTGGCGGTCGAGTATCGGCAGGGACCGGAACACACGTTCCCCGCCGCCAGCGAGGATGTGGCGTCGGTCTACCGCGCCGCACTGGAGCGCTATCCGGCGGCGCATATCGGGCTGTTCGGCTGCTCGGCGGGCGGCGTGCTGACCGGTGAATCGCTGGCCTGGTTCGCCAAAGAGAAGCTGCCGATGCCGGGCGCGGCCGGGCTGTTCTGCGCCGGCGGTGATGCGCGCTACGGCGGCGACTCGCGTTACGTGGTGGCTGCGGTGAACGATGCGCTGCTGCCGCATGCCGACGGCACGCTGCCGATCATGGAAGACCTGTACTACGGCGAGGTGGACTTCCGGGATCCGCTGGTGTCCCCGGTGTTTTCCGATGAGGTGCTGAAGCAGTTCCCGCCGACGCTGCTGATCACCGCCACCCGCGCGGCCGAACTGAGCAACATCGCGTACCTGCACACGCGGCTCAACGACCTCGAACGCGAATCCGACCTGCACGTGTGGGACGGCCTCGGCCATGCCTTCCATCTCAACGAGCGCCTGCCCGAGAGCCAGCAGGCCTACCGGGTGATGGCGCGCTTCTTCAGCCGGCACCTGGACATGCCGCTGCCCGCGGCTGCTGCACGACAGGGCAGGTGAGCGGCCGCGGATGACGCATCCGGAGACGGCTGCCGATGGCGGTGCCAGGGACGGGGTGGTGCCGCTTATCGGAATCGAATTCGCTTGTGGCACAAGGCCTTGAGGCTTAGGATGTGCCTTTCCTGTGCCTGAGGTAACTGACGCGCTGCAATGACATCCACATTGCGGCGTCATCAAGTGCCACGAACGATGCGACCAAGAGGACCTACTAGGACTCCCTCGCTGGAGACGCTTTGAGGAGATCACAGCCCTACGCAAGCAACTCCCCATTCTCCGCATCGATCTCGGGCAAGACCTCGCTCACCGTGCACGAGTCAGGGCACCACTGCGGCGTAGGCCGCAGCTAGTTCAACGATAGGGGGCCGGAATGCAACTTTCAGCCGCGGCCGTTCATGGGCAAGAAGCGCTACGAAAAGTCAGCTCTCGACACTGCGATCGGCAGCGCTACCGGATGGGTTGGGGACGCTGTTCCGACAGGCCGGGCCTTCACGATAGGTTTCTCTCCGACAGCGTGGGGGCACTCAGACAGGATCAGGAGCCCGACTAATCAAAAGCGGCCAGCCTGGCGGAAAGGTTGTGGACTCTAACCCGACTCCGGTGACCGGCGAAGCGGGCTTAAGAGGCAAGCACGCTTGATTAACATATTCCGGCGCGCGATCAATGTCATGCAAATGGTCGCGCGCAGCTTGGGCGCCAGCGCCAAGCCCTACAGGAATCATTCAAACTAACTTGCCAATTGTCGCGACATCCCCACGTTGAAGCGCTCGGCCGGGATCCAACTGCAAGCTGGGCACCTACAATGCACCACTACGACGCCGCCCAGCGCCTCGCGGAGACGCTGGGGGTGGATGGAGATTTACAAAAATCTTGCATTTCCGTAAAGCATAGTTTCGACCGCACCTTTTCGTCCTGTCCAGGCTTAGGCCTCAAGCCGTGCCGGTAATGAGGCCCAGACCTCGGCGTTTCACAGATTATCTGTCTCTTCTGGCAGAGGAGATTGCCTCTGCAGCGAGCGCCATCTTTCTCTTAATCTCGTCTGAGGCTGTAGCCATCTTGAAGTCATTTGGCAGATTAGCCAGTGACTGTTCTATCTTGCGAAGCCAGAACCCAACCGCAATCCGCTCGCCGGCGGAGAAATCATCTGCTCGCGCGAGAGCAAATGGCAGAACGTTCTCAAGCACCTTCACGGCGTAGGCTCGGTGACTGCTGTCCGACACCATCTTATTAATCTTCTCCATCCCGTCAATAATCTCGACAATCGGCGCGATTGCACTACCGATCGGCTCCTCAGTCGCCTTGAGTAGCACTATGCGGAAAGCTTGGGTGTCAATCTGGTACGTCTCAAAACCGGGTAACGCCGCTGCTCGCCGATAAGCTGTCTGAATGTACTCGTGTGCTGCGTCCAAGCGCGGCACGTCGCTCATAGCGATTGCAAATTGTAGCCAAAAGAGAGGCTCCGCAGACACATTTTGGTCATGGCGGAGTTGCTCATACAGATCCAAGACCCACCGATTAACATCCAATCCACTACCGAAAAGCGAACGAAGTCCGCCATAGGCCATCAATTTTGAAAGCAGCGTCCTATACTGGCGCTGCGTCTTCCGCTGGGCCGCCGATCTAATCAGGCTACCTACCACCTCACCGATCTCAGCGCGGTCAACGAACTCCCTGAGAACAAATTGAGAAAATATCGAGGAACGAATTCGGAATCCCTCGGTTGATATCTCGAGAATCTCAGAAGCGACGTCAGCAAAGGGATTCAGTTCATCGAATGGGTCGACCTTCAGAACTGACCTAAGAAAACCTGCAGGAACGTATCCTTGGTGCGAAGAGATGATCATAGCGGCGACCACGACTTGGCGTGCGCTCGCCGTTTGAAAAAGTGGCGTCAGGGCACGCTCGATACGCTCTCGGATGAACCGACTTTGGAAAAGCTCAATCAGGAACTCCCGCAACTCCTTAGTCTTACGAGTGGGTTCAGTGAGACCAGCCATCGAGCAAAGTCGCGCGAATGCACTGAGTTCGCCTGTATCGAGCCTACCAAGACTAACTCTTTCGAAAGGCCGCGGGACAAGACCAACGACCTCATGATATCGAACTTCTAAAGTGCCAGTGGCGACTTCCACAACAAACTTTGCATCCGGTAGAGCCGTAGCAAGCCCCTCCAATGAGTCTTGTGCGATTGCATATTCATCCATGAAGATGACCACCTTCTCGGTTTCCCGAAGAAGTGCGATCTCTGCTGACACGTCAGGCCGTCCAGGACGAAACATAAAGCACGAATAACCGCCCTGTAAAAGCTCACTGGCCAACAAGCGCTGAAATATAGATTTCCCATTACCAATGCGCGCATCAATAATTAGAGAGCGACTCCTGGCCAGCGCATTGACCGCAGCACTAAGCGGGCCAGGCCGCTTGAAAACATATGAATCACCAGGCAAAGACCGCCCAAAAGCTGACGGATCAAAGTTACCATAAACCAAAAGGTCATAGACCTCAGTCGCGGTTGGCTTAGTAACGCTCTTTGGATCCTTTGTAGGACTCAACGATTTAAATGATCTCAGCCGCATAAGGTCGCGAGAAGGCCCATGCCGAGGCAGCGAATCGAGCGCCTTAGAAAATTTCTCGGCGCCGACGAAGAAAGCTCTTCCATAATCTCTCGTTCTCCGCTCCAGAATAGGGTCGAACTCCGGACCCTGGATGAAGAACGTCCGATTTGCCAGCTCCGGATTCTTCATTAAAAGCGCAGCTATATGATAGTCAGCTAAGCTGTAGCCAACGATGAAGAGAGCACTCGCGAATGCGATATCCCGTTCAAATTGAGCGTACCAAGGAGACTGGACAACGTACTGGGTGACATATGATCCCTCCCCTAGCACCAAACTCGATTTTATGTTTTCCTCCTTCGCAAGTCTGATGCTGCCATGAAGATGAATAATCGCGCCATCCACCAGACGATTTGGCACAGGTTCCGAAAAATCATAAGAGCGCAGGTCCACTCTCGCCTCTAGTCTATGTACCTCCACCGTATCGTCGAAGTTAGTAGTGTAGATTCGACGCCACGGCTCGCTAAGAATTCTCCGCTGAACATCGCTAATTGAAGAAATTCTGAATATTCTCAGCAGCTCCCTCTGCAGCCGTGAAGCGTCGCTTGCAGCGAATTCCTCACTTAGGACTTGCAGGTCATACTTGGTGTCCACAGGCAAGCGGAGTTCTTGGATGAAGTGGTCGCGCAGTCCTGCTCCGTTCGGCGGAGACTTACCACCCACGTTCGTGGCTCCGAGGCTGAAGCCAGAGCCCAAAAAAAGCACTGCGGTGGATGGGTCAATTGAATCAACCGCCTCCTTAAACGCTTGATCACCCGTTTCCATACTCCCCCCATTCGTCGTGATGAGCCGACAGTCTACGGGACAGCAAGGATGCTCTGGCAAGATAATTTATGAACCGAGTGCATTTATTTAGGGCATCCCGGTAGAACGCTCTCGCGAATCGATTCAACCATGGCCGCATTGAGACCTTGGTCACGACCGGCATCGCGCACCGTGTTAAAAAAGCTCTGCTGCGTCGTGCCGATGGCTTGGCACTACGTGGTCGGTCAGCTTGGAGGACGGCGAAAAAGGGGGATCCCTGGTTCGTCCATAGAACCGAGCCGTTGCTGGACGATGGGTTGTGGGAAGACACTAGTGAGTTGTAGGCCGAGGGCAACCTAGGCACGTTCGCCGTGTTCAACGGCGACAATAGCGGCGTGTCGGCCAACATTCACGACCGCATACGGGTGTTGATCCCGGCCAGCCTCGTGGATGACTGGCTCGCGGCCGATCCGGACGAGGCCATGGCCATGCTGCTGGCGTCGCAGCCGCCGGCGATGGAGGCCTACCGCGTCAGCCGGGCGGTGAACACACCGCGCAACAACGGCGAGCGGTTGCTGCAGGCAGCTTCCTGATCACCCCCACATCGGCGGCTGTTAATCCTCACTGTCTTAATGGTCAGCTCGCCAGGCCTCGTGTCAGGATTTAGCCGTCGACGTGATCAAGTTCCTCGGCACAAAAAAAAGGGGCCGCGGGTTCCACCGCAGCCCCTATGCAACTTACAGCCAGCATCAGCTAACGACGCCTCACTTCGCCATGTACTGGACGTAGCAAACCTTAGCCGTACCCGAACCAGAACAGCTGATACCCTTGATGTATCCGCCGCTAGTCGGTCCGGTTGTCTTCACCGTCGCACCGAGCGCGGCCATATGCTCGCCCATGCGAGTCAAGTTTTCTCCACCGCCTTCGTTCGTCCATTCGCCGTTGAGTTCTTGAATGTCCGAAGGGATAAGCTGGCCCGCTGCCGTACGGGCGCTTTTGGACTCGGTCTGGCCATTCTGATGTTGGAGGTCAACAATGACCGTCACATACGAGCCATCGACAAAGACGACTCGGAACATCAGGCGCGCCTGATCCCGCAGCCCCGTGTAGTTGCTGAAGTGGCCGACCAAGTCGGAAAGGGCAGTCAACGCATTCGCGCCTACAACGCGCGTGATTGTGTTCACGTTGCCCGTAGCAGATTCGACCATTGCCTGAAGATTGTAGTCCCCCACATAGTCGTAGGCGGTCTTGGAGGCAGCATTGGCGTTCAAACCAAGCTGGCTGACAGGTACTACGTAAGTCGGACGAATTGAAAGCCCGCCTTCAACATACATCCTGTGCCCTAGGCGGACTTCCTCCGCTACTGCAGGCAGCGGAGTCTGTCGCTGAACGGTCTGGGTAGCGGCGGTAACCGCTGCTGCCCGCCGTGCAGCCGCCGAGTTAGCCGAGAGCGGCACCACAGGACCGCCGCCACCGCCCGTACTTCTGCCGATGTAGTACTGCTGGACCGTATTATTCGTGATGTTGTACACGATGTGAGTGCCGGCGCCTTGGGCGATGGCTTGAGCCCGGAAGTCACCTGCATCCATACAGGTGTCGCAGCGAACGGGAACGGCTTGCGCTTCTGGCGAAAAACCTACGCATCCGGCGACGGCAATCGCCCCTACAACTAGTGCTCTAAGCAAGGTACTGCTCCATTGATCAAAGCTCGCCGTATACGGTCATTACTCAGCGAGCGGAGATCGCAGTCTAAATGAATCGGCCACGGCCACTAGGTAGGAAATCCCTGAACCATCGCCGAATGTGACCCGTATCTCATTTTTACGCTGTCACCAACGCTTTTGCCTCATGGACGTGAAGGGCGGTGCTGTAGCAGAGCCTGCTAGGGCTCCACACCTGCGTCTGGCAAATCGGACGTTGTGGCCGTCGAAGTTCGCCTCCTAGCGTCGTCATCTGAAACCGGCGAACGCAACGTCGTTGATGGGGGCATGCCCGCCTCGGCGTCCCACACCCGCTCTGTCGCCGCCTTGATCAGCGCCATCAGCTTCCAGCCAGGCTCGGTCAGCTGCTCGCCGGTGAACGGGTCGGTGATGGCGTACTGCCCGACGATCAGTCCAGCGATGTCCTGGCGCACTGTGCGGTCGTAGCCCCGCGCGTTGACCATGCGGGTGGCCCGGTCCCAGTCCACCCTCTCGAAGTGGAAGAGCACCGGCCCGGTGTTGGTACGGAAGTCCCACTGCACGTCGATGCGGGTGGCGAACATCTCCACCGCGTTGTTGCCGCCCTCGGAAAGAATCAGGCTCATGCTCACTGCTCCACGGAGATAATGGAAAGGTTCTGGGTAACGGTCTGGGATTCGAAGCTGCCGGCTTGGTGCGTTACGGTCTGCTCTCCGAAGGCCGCTACGCGCGCCATATAGCTAACCGTTTCCTGCGACCAACTGCTGTCATTGACGGTGAACGAGCCACTCCATCCCGACACAGCCGTATCGGGGCCGTCGGTCTGGTTGACGATGTTGACCGAGCCGGTGACGCTGAGTACCTGCCACAGCACCCAGCCGCCGGTGCCGATCTGGCGGAACAGCTGCACCTGCGCCGTGTTGGCGCCTGCGCCGGCCACGAAGCCAGACGTGCCGCCCGCCGCCCGCTGCCGCTGGTGGGTACGCGCGAAACTGAGCGTGACGGTCCGGTTGCCGCCGTTCGTCCGGAACGGGCCGTTGAGCAGCTCGGTGCCCACTGTCTGCGTGGTGCCGGTCTGCACTGCGTTACGCAGGGTGCCGGCGGAGAGACTGCCTCCGAAGTACGAGTTGCCTTTGTTGTCGATCCAGAACAGCCCATTGGCTTTGCTCGCATCGTTTACCGCCGATCCGATTCCAAACCACATCATCAGGTCATCTGTGGCTCCGAACGGTTTGCCATGGGCCATCATGTAGCCACCCGAGCGGGTTATCCATCGCCCGCCCTCGAACGTCGTGCTACCCGTGTTGTTCGGATCCACGATGCTGAAAATGTCGGACACGATATCGATCCTGCCCACCGCGCCGTTGTTGAGTGCCTTCATGCCGATGGCACGGCCGTTCACGTCCAATGCGAACGACCATTGAGCCATGAGTTGCGTTTGTCCGTTCTCCAGCTGCGTGGCGCGCGTCTCCAAGATCTGCGTCACCGTCGCGTACTTCGAGTCCAGCCCGGCCGCCCCGGCCTGCCACGGAGACGGCGCCCACCCATGGTCGGACTAGGCGCCGGCCGAACCGGGCTGGTACAGGTTCACCTGCGAGGAAACTAATTGCGCCATCGAGCGCGTGCTGGTGGTGGCCGACCGAATGACCGGCCAGCTCCGCGCCGTCGATACCGGAGTGGGCACCATCGACCTCCGGCACTACCACGACGGCCTGACCAATCCGCGCTGGAAGAAGGTGGAGGGCCCGAACAATGTCATGGGTTGAGCACCTGCTCTGGCGCATCACGGCCCGCAACTGGCTCAGCTGGCCGACGGAACGACGTCACCGGCTGACCGGCCGCTACCAGCACATTCGCTACAACGAGAACGGCCGTTGGAAGGACGGCCGGCTACCGGAGGAAGGAGGGCCACATGGCCAATGAGATTGACGTGGCCACCATCGCCGCAATGGCGCGCGATGCGGAATGGCTCAATGCGGGTGCGTGCGCCTTCATCCTTGGCCTGACCAACCGCGAGGGCAAGGTGAACCGGCGCGCATTCCTTGAACGTGTCGCCGTCCGCACGACATTTCCGAAGCCGATGGTCATCGGCGCCAAGAAGCTGTGGAACCGGGAAGCCGTGGTGATGTGGGCAGAGGACGAGGCGCGGATCAGCCGAGCTTCTTAGCCAACTCGGAGGCCGTGGCCCTGTAGTAGATCAGCAGGCTGGACAGGTTGCGATGTCCGATCACTCGGGCCAGCTCCAGGACGTCCAGCCTCTTCGACAGCCGCCAAATAGCCTCCGCGCGCGCATCGTGGAAATGCAGGTCCTTGATGGAGGGAACACCGTCTCGGACCTTGCGGAACAGGCCGTCTCGTTTTGATGCCGACAGGCCAAACACCGGAGCAAAACCCAGCGGCAGCGCGCGCAGGATCTGTGCAGCGCGCGCCGTCAGCGGTACTTCGCGCGTGTCGCCGTTCTTGCTGGTACGCACAGTCACGTAGCGCTCGGCTAGGTGCACATCAGTCCACCGCAGCTCGCATATCTCGCCCGAACGCATCGCGGTCTCTAGCGCAAACAGAAACGCCAAGCCGATCCGGTTGCGCTGAGTCTCAACCTTCAGCGTGTCCCAAACGTCGAAGGCATTGGCCAACGCCTCGACCTCCTCACCGGATATCCGGCGTGCACGTCCCTTCGGCTTCTTCGGCTGGCGCACATCGCGCATGGGGCTTTCTTTCAGCCAACCCCACTCGCGCCGTGCGACTTCTAGCACCGCGGCAATCAGGTTCATCTCCCTGGCTACTGTGCCAGGCTTCACCTGCTTCAACCTGGCATCGCGCCACTCGGCTAGGTCGGCAGCCGACAGGGCCAGTAGCCGGCGCTTTGCGATCTTGTCTTCGCGGTTGAACCTGTCGATCCGGATCCGGTCCCATCGACCGCCGCGCTTGCTAGGCGTCACCTCGTCGGAGTAGCGAGTGAACGCTTCTTCCAGCGTTTTGTCCGGCAGTTGGGTGCCGTCTAGCAGCGCCTCCTGCTCCTGTGCCCAGGCGAGCGCAGCACGCTTCGTGTCGAACACCTTGGTCGCGCGCCGGCCGTCTACTTTGACGAATGCGCGGTATCGGTTGCCGTGGGGTCGAATGGATGCCATGGCCCCATTGTGTGCCATTTCGTGTGCCCGTGTGCCTTTCGATACAGGGCACTACGGGGCATTACGGAATCTAACAGAAAGCGCAACCGGCTGATTTTGTTCCGTTTCGTACCGTAACGGGGAGATACGGGTAACACTGAAATGGGGGGGTTTGGTGCCGCTTATCCGAATCGAACGGATGACCTACTGTTTACAAGATAGTTAAACTATGCCTATATTTCAATAACTTAGCGATTTGAATTTTCCCGGCGGCAGATCGTGGAACCGTTGTCGCTGCTAGGGATCGATGCTCGTTTACCCGGTCCTCGGGACGCGCTGAGAGCTTCAATGGGCGCGCCAGCAAGGATCTCAGACGTATGATGAATGGAACCCAGCGTTCCGTTATTGGGTGTATTACATATGTAACGGGTACCCTAAGCTACGTCCATCCAGCCCCCTCAGTACGCCACCCACCTCATCCAGGGTAGGCCGAACCGGGGGCTTTCTTGTGTCTATGGACTGACCCATGCCCACGGCCGTTTTGATTGATGGCGCCTATTTCATCAAGCGCTTCCGAAGTATCGAACCGTCGAACAGCTACAACGCTCAGCGAGTCGCCGACTGCGCGCACAGGTGGGCCATTGCTCACTTACGAGACGGCCGACGTGACAAGACGCGGCGCGATCTCTACCGGATCTTTTTCTACGATTGCCCGCCGCTTGAGAAGAAGATGCACTACCCGACTTCAAGTCGCTCTGTCGACTTTAGCAAGTCAAAAGAGGCGATTTTTCGTCGTGAGCTTCATTTGTTGCTCAGAAAGAAGCGCAAGGTCGCGGTTCGATTGGGTCACCTCTCTACACAGGTGGGCTGGACCCTTTCTCCGGCTCTCTTAGATGCCATCCTTCGAAAGAAGAAGTCCGTAGACGAGCTGACAGACGAAGATTTCCACCCTGCCGTGCGGCAAAAGGGCGTGGATATGCGAATCGGTATCGACATTTCATCTCTCGCACTGAAAAGGCAGGTCGATCAGATCGTGTTGCTGGCAGGAGACGCCGATTTCGTCCCAGCCGCCAAGCTTGCCAGGCGTGAAGGCGTCGATTTCGTACTCGACCCCATGTGGCGGAGCGTGCCAGAGGGTCTCATCGAACACATTGATGGATTGCGGTCGGTCTGCCCAAAAGCGGCTCCGCGCAAATCCACGGCGGCTGAAGCGGCAAAGCCATCCTGCCCTACTACTCCGTCGCGCGAGAACGACTGATCGTAGACATCGGCAACATCACTGGGCCGCCATAGTGGATGTATGTGCGGCCGCTTCGTCCAGCGCCCTATCCTCGACTTCGGCCTGCCGTCGCTGGTAGACCTCGCGCCGGCGTTGGCCGAGATCCCTCCCAGCTACAACCTGGCGCCCACACAACGGGCGTCGGTCATCCTCGATCGGGGAACAGGCCGGCAGGTGTCCCGGCTCGCGTGGGGCCTGCTGCCGTCGTGGGCGAAGGCCAAGAGCCTGCAGGGATCTACCTTCAATGCGCGGATCGAGACGGTGGCCACCAAGAACGCCTTTCGTGCCGCCTTCAAGAGGCGTAGGTGCCTGGTCCCGATGGCCGGCTACTACGAGTGGTCGATCAGCGACGTGGACGGAAAGAAAGACCCATGGTTCATCCACGCCGACGGTCCTCTATGGGCTGCAGGACTGTGGGAGGACGCAAGCCCTTTGCTGGCCGACGACAACCTGGGCACCTTCACCATCATCACCGGCGACAGTAGCGGCGTGTCGGCCGATATCCACGACCGGATGCCTGTCTGGATCCAGCCTGGCCAGCTCGATGCGTGGCTCACGGCCGAGGCGGACGACGCGATGGCCATGCTCCTTGCGTCCAAGGTGCCCGCCATGGAGGCGTATCGCGTCAGCCGGGCTGTGAACACCCCTCGCAACAACACCGAGCAGCTCCTGCAGCCGGTCGCCTAGACCGACGCCGGCGTCCCCACTACTCCCAGCCAAATGGGGGTGGGGTGTGTGCTCTGGCCAACCTGTTCGCCCTCACCGCCTCCCGGTATGCGGTGATCTTGGCCACGTCCTCTCGCAGGCGGGCCTCATGCCTGGCCACCCACATCTCGGCGCCGGCGCGACCCTGCTCATAGCTTGTGCACCAGCGGAACGGCCCGCCGGGGCCATGCCGGTGCCGGTCGAGACTGGTGATCCAGATCCCGTCGTTCACCCGCTGCATCAGTACGGCCACCCACACGCCGCTGCAGGCGATGACCGTGGGGGCATCGTCGGGGAGGCTGGCAGAGCGTGTCGTCCAGTAGAAGTCGGAGGGCAGCGGCATGGCGGGGAGGATACGGCTGACCGTCGCAAAGGCTGCGACAAGGGAGCGGGCTGCAGGCGTGCGCATGTGCGGCGGTGGGGATGCTGATGGCCCCCTTACGCGCGATAAGGTGCAATTTTTCAGGTGACCACGGGAACGAGGTAATAAAGGTAACCACCCTGCAAAGAGCGCCCCATTCACCTTTAAAAACAATGATTTATATTGAATTTATCAAGGTAACAATAGGGTAACCTCTGAGTAATCCCATTACCTTCTTCAGAGGTAACATTGGCGGGAACAAATTTCCTTATGAATCAATGACATTACTTTGTAGGGATCGAAAAATTACCTCAAATCACCTCGAAAGGTAACCACCCTTTTTCCTTTTCCATCAGTCACTTACAGGCTGTTTGGATGCGCGTGTTACCTGGTTACCTCGTTCCCGTGGTCACCTGAAAAATTAACCCCGCCCGAAGGTGGCCATAGGAGGCCACAGGGCGCCACGCAGACACCCCCTGCCGCGCAGGAAACCGCAGGGCGGACCGGTGCCAGCGAAGCCCGGAGAACGCCATACAGGGCCGGGGCTGAGCCGCGCTGCAGGCAGTGCAGAAAAAGCGCCCTATGAAGTGCGCAGGCGTGGCGGGGAGACGAGTGCGCGCGCCGACAGCTGTTGAAGCAAACCGTACTCTCCTTCAGCCCATCGAATGGAACTGATGCGGCACACTTAGGTCTGCTGCTGCCCGAGGCATCGATGAACTTCAAATCCGAGATCATGACCCTCTCTCTGCGTCAAGTTGCCGCATGTGGCGATCTGGCTGGGGCGATGCGCCCGCCCCTCAGAAGTCCAGGCCGGCTCCAATTCGCCCTCATGCTTACGCTCATAGAGCAGTTCGAAGCGGCTGTTCTTTTAGCCGAGGCGGGGCTGGTGACGCACGGGGCGGTCCATGCCAGGTCCATGCTCATGGCGCTCGCAGACCTGCGTTTATTACGCATCAGTGCGGAGCACACGCAGCGAATGAAGCACGATCAAGCGAGCAGCGAGGTCCGCCTGTATAAGCGTGGCCTGGCGGCGGCCGTGCATGAGAAGGACCGGGTGTTCTTTGAACGGAGACTCAGCGACAGCGAGGCCAGCTTAGAGCCGCTCAAGGAGGTAGTAAGACCGCGTAAGCTCGAGGAGACAGAAAAGCTGCGACAGGCGGACCTCGTTGAGATGATCGTCCCGTACACGATGCTGTGCGGCTTCGTTCATAACGACCTAGCCGCACTCAGCCTTCGCCACCAAGGGCAGGAGAGCATGACGCTGCGTGCCCCGGCGGCCGACCACATATTTTGGTTGGTCCTCCAAGTAGCGCACGCAGCACTCATGCTGGGTGCCGAGGAGATGAGCGATGTCGCAGCCTTTGATGAGGAGGCATTTCATCAAGCGATTTCACGTATGCGCGTGGTGTGTCACCGGATCTCAAGCCTCGTTCCTCCTAGGCCTGACGGCGCTTAAACGAAAGAGGCCGCCCATTGGCGGCCTCTCAGGTTGACGCCTGAACTTAGTCAGGCTGCGACGAGCCGTTGCTGCGCGATCTCATAGTAATGCTTCGTCATCTCGATCCCTGTCCAGCGATAGCCCTCGGTCTCGGCCGCCACCAGAGTGGTCCCCGAGCCAGCGAACGGGTCCAGCACACGGCCGCCTTTCTCGCAGATCCGAACCAACTGGCGCATCAAGTCCGTGGGCTTGCCGGTCATGTGGTGCTTGTCCAGCTTGCGTACAGGCTCGCGGAACACGCCCGGCAGCGTGGGCGCATCGCGGTCCAGCGGCATACCGCCCTTGCTGCCCCACACGATGTACTCGGCCTGGTTGGAGAACCGGCCACGCTGCGGCCGCACGCCGCCCGTCTTGTCCCACACGGCCACACCGCGCCAGGTAAACCCAGCGCACTGCAGGGCATCGGTGGTCAGCGGCAGCTGCCGCCAGTCGGTGAACAGCAACACCGGTGCGCCTTCGCGCAGCACGCGGTTGCACTGGGCAAGCCACAGCTGCATCCATGCCAGGTGCGAGCGCTGGTCACGTTCGTCGCTCGGGAAGTCGGCGTGCAGCTGCTGACGGCCACCCTGCATGTACTTGTCGTGCGGCGAGCGCTGGCGCGACGATGCATGCGTGCCTCCGCTGGCGTAGGGCGGGTCAGTGATGAGCGCGTCGAAGCTGCCGGCCGGCAGCGTGGACAGGACGGTCAGTGCATCGCCGTGGATCAGTTCGTTCTTCATGGGTAGAGCCTTCTTCGTGGTGTCGCTCGCGGCGATCCGTGGAGAGGCTCTGGGCCTTCAAGTGATTCAGCACCCCACAACGGGTGCATTTGATCTGCAGGTCGTACACGCCGCTGGCGCGGCACAGCAATCGGGCGCATTCGCCACAGCGCAGGTTGATCCGCTCGCCGCTCATGCTGCTGCGCCTCCCAACTGCAGGGGGCTGAACCGGATGACGGCCTCGCCGGCCCATTCGTTCACCACCGCAATGCGCGCCTGCAGCGGGATCAGTTCCAGTTCCTCCCACACCTGGGCGGCATCGCGGATGGAACCGAACCCACCGCTGTTCTGCGGCACGATGCCCAGCAGCTGCGGTGGCACGCGCAGCGAGGCCAGCATGTCGTCGCGAGTGACGCTCTTGATGCCGGTGAACTCATCCTTGGCGGCTACTTCGCTGACGGGAATCAGCTTGACGCCGTCCTTCTGCCCGTTGGGCGAGTGGATGAACAGGTTGCGGAAATTGCCGGGACCACGTGCGTTTTTCAGTGCATCGCGCAGGCTATCCACATCGCCTTGGTTCATCTGGCTGTCGGACAGGTACAGGATGAAGCCGGCATGCGAGCCATTGTTGTAATACTTGCGACGGAACAGCGTGGCTGACTCATTGAGCAGCGCCGACTGCACCGCCGGCAACCATTCCGGCAAGCCGTAGATCTCCTGGTCAACGTCCGCCTCGCGCAGCTGGAAGACGCTGTCGCGCGCGAACTCGTGTTCCAGCCCGCTGCTGGTCACCTGGAAGAACTCGCCCGCCTCCACGCCGCGCCTCATGTACTGTGCCAGCGGCACGGCCAGCTGCAACACGCGGCCCAGCGCGTTGTTGCGCCGCTCAACGTAGGCCATGCCGAAGGTGGTGAAGTCCAACGCCAGCTGGGCGAACGCTGCGCGGCTGAGCAGGCGGTGCGGCTGGAAGGTACGCACCAGCATGTTCCGCTTCAGCGTGAGGCCGCTCTGTAGGTACGGGTTCGCGCGCGTGGTGCGCGCCAGGCCCTGCAGGCTGATCGGTGGCTCGTAGTACCGGCCATTGCGCCAGCAGTCGAGGTAGTCGAGGATGCCGCGCTGATCCAGCACCGGTGTCGGGTCACCGAAGGTAAACGCCTCCGCGCGCCCTGGGCTGGGCACGGTATCGGGGGGAAGGGACTCGGACATCAGCAAATCTCCATGGTGCCGGTGCCGGCGCCGCTGGCGCCCTCCAGCGGTTCGTTGTGCAGGGCGTGCAGCAGTGCCCAGGCCAGGTCGGCATGGCCGGTGACGCGCGTGCGCCCTGCGGTGTAGGTGATGGCGCGGCCGCTGGCGGTCATGGTCTTCTTGATCGCCATGAGGGCCTGCGTGAGGTCTGTCCAGCCGGCGTCGTACTTCAGCCGCTCATTCTTGATGACGTCGAACGCCTTCAGGACCAGGCGCGTCTTGACCTCCGGCGAGTAAGCGAAGGTGGTCACGTTGGGGAAGAACTGTTTCACCAGCTGGGCCACGCCGGTGCCCATGCCGGTCGTGTCGATGCCGATGTACGTCACCCAATAACGCTCGGTCACCTTCTTGATGAAGGCGGCCTGGCCGGCGAAGTCCATGCCCTTGAACTGATGGCGTTCCAGCACGCGGAACTCGCCACCCGGCACCTGCGGCGGCGCCAGCACCACCAGCCCTGCGCTGTCGCCGGTCTCGGCCGGGTCATAGCCGAGCCACACCGGACGGTCGCCGTAGGGGCGCATGGCCAGCGGCTTGTACACGTCCTGCCAGTCCACCCAACTGTCGACCTGGCACGGCTGCAGCATGGTCAACGGGAACACGCTGGCGCTGTCGTCAACGAACTCGCACATGAGCAGGTTGGCGAACTCTTCGGCGCTGTAGTCGCGGCGCAGCTCTTCGATGTCGAACAGGCTGCAGCCGCGGCTGTCGGCATCGAGCACTGTGACGATCTGCCGCCACAGCGCGTCCTCGCACAGCCGGCCGCCATGCAGCCGCGCATGGCTCACGTCGATCTGCAGCTGCTGCGACACCGGCCTGCCCTTGTTGAAGCGCTCGCCGGTCCAGAAATCGTAGGCTTCGTGAGCCATCGTGGATGGCGTGCTGAAGTAGGTCTTGCGCCACTTCCTGTGCATCGCCATGCCGCTGGCAACCTTGTTCAGCTGGTTGAAGCCGTAAGTCCAGAAGAACTCATCGAAGTAGAAGTTGCCGTGGTAGCCCTGCGCGGTGCGGGCGTTGGTACCGAGGAAGAACAGTTCCGCGCCGTTGCCCAGCACGATGGGATCGCCGGTCAGATCGCGGTCCAACACCTCACGGACGAAGGCGCGCATGTAGCCCAGGAAGATGTGCGCCTGACTCTTGGATGCGCTCAGAAAAATCTGGTTGCGGCCGCTGGTCAGCGCGTCGATCAAGGCTTCGCGGGCGAAGTAGTACGTGGCACCGATCTGCCGAGACTTCAGGATGACGCGGGTGCGCTGGTCGCCGGCGCGGTACCAGTCACGCTGGTAGTCGAAACATCCTTCGAGGAATGCCTGCTGCAGGCGCTCGATCTCATCCTCGCTGAAGTCGTTCTTGCGCTGCTTCTTCTTCGTCCCGGCGTTGCGCTTGTCCACGTTCGGGTTCAGATCGCCTTCGTGGCCACCGCCCTGGTATCGCTGGATGCGCGCCTGCCGTTCCAGCTGGCGGTGCAGCAGATCGATCTCTTTGAAGTCGCCGCCGGTCTTGGCATCCTTCATGATGAGCATGACCAGCCGCGCTTCCAGTGCGCCGCCGATCCGCTCCACGTTGTCGGCGCGATCCCATTCGTCGCGCGACTTCCAACTGTGTAGCGTTTTCTCTTTCTCGCCAGTAGCCTCTGCGATGTCGCAGATGCGCCACCCCATCCAGTACAGGAACTTCGCCTGTCGGCGGGTGTCGGTGGTTGGCAGTTGGTCGGCGACAGCGTTCACCCGTTCAGGGTGCCGCCTCGCGCGCACGCGAAACACTGAGCAGCCCTGTAAAAACCCGGTGAACACACCTACCGCGTTGCTGGTCATTCGGCCGCTGCCGAGTATGGGTCATCGCATCGACACCGATGCCTTTCACCCATGCAGAGGCGCAGATGAGCAGCAAGAATCACAAGGCCAAGAAGACCTATCGCTCCAAGTTCTTCCGCGTGGCCGTGGCAGGAGCCACAACCGACGGTCGCAAGATCGAGCGCGAGTGGATCGAGCAGATGGCGGCCACCTACAACCGCGCCACCTACGGTGCGCGCATCTGGGTTGAACACCTGCGCAGCCTGCTGCCGGACAGCCCGTTCCGCGCCTACGGCGATGTGCTGGCCCTGAAGGCCGAAGAAGTCGAGATCAACGGCGAGAAGACCCTGGCGCTGTTCGCACAGATCCAGCCGACCGATGCGCTGGTCAACATGGTCAACAACGACAAGCAGAAGCTGTACACCAGCATCGAAGTGCAGCCGGACTTCGCCGCCAGCGGCAAGGCGTACTGCGTCGGCCTCGCCGTCACCGACTCGCCTGCCAGCCTGGGCACTGAAATGCTGTCCTTCGCCGCCGAGCATCCCGACAAGAACCCGCTGACCTCCCGCAAGCAGAGCCCGGAGAATCTGTTCACCACCGCCAGCGAGACGGTCATCCAGCTGGATGAAGTCGCCCCGGCGCCGGCCAGGACCAGCGGCTTCAGCCGTCTGCTGGAAACCATCGGACTGGCGCCCGTACCCAAGCCCGAGCCGGAGGCCGAAGACGATGCGAGCCGCCTGCATGCCTTCGGTCAGCAGATGGTCGACCTGTTCAACGAACAGGAAACCCGCGTCGAAGAGCTCGCCACCCAGCTGGACGGCGAGCGCAACGCGCGCAACCGCCTGCAGGCCGATTTCAACGCCCTGAAGAGCCAGCTGGAGAAGGCCCCCAACGGCTTCACCCAGCGCCCGCCCGTCACCGGCCCGGCTGGCGACGACGCCACCGACTGCTGATCCCCACCCCATTTCCAGGAGCAAATCATGCGCACCCAAACCCGCGCCCAGTTCGAGCAGTTCACCCAGCGCGTTGCGCAGTTGAACGGCGTCAGCAGCATCGCCAACACCTTCGCCGTTGACCCCACCGTCCAGCAGACCATGGAAGGCCGGATGCAGGAGAGCAGCGCCTTCCTGTCCGCGATCAACGTGATCGGTGTGGACGAACTGAAGGGCCAGAAGGTAGGTGTCGGCGTCTCCGGCACCATCGCCAGCCGCACCGACACCAGCGGCGGCAGCGAGCGAAAGCCGCGCGACGTGACTGCGCTGGATGCCACCGGCTACGAATGCGCCAAGACCAATTTCGACACGGCGATTCCCTACGCACGGCTCGATGCCTGGGCGCGGCAGAAGAATTTCCAGACCCTGGTGCGCGATGCCATCCTGCAGCGGCAGACGCTGGATCGCATCATGATCGGCTTCAACGGTGTCAGCGCTGCCGTCAACACGGACCGTGATGCCAATCCGCTGCTGCAGGATGTGAACAAGGGCTGGCTGCAGCAGTATCGCGTCAATGCGGCCGAGCGTGTCCTGGCCTCCGGCAAGGCCGAGGGAGTGGTCCAGATCGGCGGTGCCGAACCGGACTATGCCAACCTCGATGCGCTGGTCATGGACGTGCGTTCGCAGCTGCTGGATCCGTGGCACCAGCAGGACCCGGGCTTGGTCGTGGTGCTGGGTCGCGACCTGATCCATGACAAGTACTTCCCGATCATCAACAAGGACAACCTCCCGAGTGAGCAGCTGGCAGCCGACCTGGTGCTGGCGGCCAAGCGCATTGGCGGCTTGCAGCCGGTGGCCGTGCCGTTCATGCCCGCCAACGCGCTGATGGTGACCTCGCTGGCCAACCTGTCGCTGTACTGGCAGATCGGTGGTCGTCGCCGCCATGTGATGGAGCAGCCGAACCATGACCGCATCGCCAACTTCGAGTCGTCCAACGATGCCTACGTGATCGAAGACTATGGTCTGGGCTGTGTGGTCGAAAACATCAAGCTCGGCAGCGGGGTGTAACGGCGATGGCCGACAGCCCCGCCAAGCGCCACCTGACCCGCGCCCGCGCGGCTCAGGCAGCGGCCGCCGCCGCGCCGAACCAGCTGATGGACGGCACGACCGTCTATGAGCAGATGCTGTTGCAGTTGGCCAGCGACAAGGGCCGACTGAAGCAGATCCAGTCCAACGTGGGCAAGGCTGCGCTGAAGGCGGACCTTCTACCAGCCTACGACGCCTACATCGACGGCGTGCTTGGGGCCGGCCAAGGCGCACAGGATCAGGTGCTGACCACGGTCATGTTGTGGCACATCGACGCCGGCAACTTCGCCCAAGCACTGCGTATCGGCCAGTACGTGATCGCCCACAAGCTGAGTATGCCCGACAGCTTCTCGCGTACCACCGGCTGCGTCATCGCTGAAGAGATCGCCGACGCCGCGCTGAACGCGCAGAAGACGGACCAGCCGCTCGACCTGGCCGTGCTGGACCAGGCGGCCACGCTGACCGAGGCCGAGGACATGCCCGATCAGGTACGCGCGCGCCTGTTCCTGGCCAAGGCACGTGGCTGGCTGGCAACCGGCAGCAAGGAAGAGCCGCCACCGTATGCGGTGGTGCTGCAGGCGGTGAGCGACCTGAAGAGGGCTATCACCCTGCAAGACAGCTGCGGCGGCAAGAAGGATCTGGAAGGCGCCGAGCGCCTGCTGAAGAAATTGGCCGACGCGCTGCCGACTGGCGCCGGCGAAGACATCGCCACCAAGGGCGAGGCTTCGACCGGTGCCGCCGGCAACGACAACGCCTGATCGAGCGTACCCCGCAACCCCGCCGGCTCGGGGCCGATCACCAAGACCTCTCTCCCTTGGTGTGACGCCCCGACCACCGGCGACCAACCTCGAAGACAGCCATGAACGGATTCACTGCCAACGCCTCCAAGCCGGCCGCTGCCGCTGACGTGTCATCGGACGCGTTCTGGCCGGTGGTCAAGCTGGAGCATCTGCGCGACGCGGTGCGCCTTGAGGGCAACGTCACCAACGAGCGGTTGCGGGAGGCCGTGATCGCGGCCGTGATCGAGGTCAACGGCGAACTGGCGAACTGGCAGAGCAACGCCATGGCCGAAGGGAACGCCGCGCTGTCCGATGTGGCGGCGCCAGTGATCGACGGCCAGTCGCGCCTGATGCAGCTGTATCGCCGCGCGGTGTACTGCGCGGTGGCCGTGGAGATCACCGCGCGGTTTCGTTCCTACGACGCCACCGCGCAGGGCAACCAGCGCGCCGATGACCTGGCCCCCACCATCGAAGAGCAGCGCCGCGATCTGCGGTATGCGATCAGCGACTTCCTGGGCACGCGTCGCGTGACCGTGGGGCTGATCTGATGCGCGTGCATACCTTGCAGGGCGACACGCTGGACGCGCTGTGTCACCGCCACCTGGGCACGACGGCCGGCATGGTCGAGCAGGCCCTGCAGCTGAACCCCGGTATCAGCCTGCTCGGCACGCATCTGCCGATGGGTACCGAGGTTGAACTGCCTGATGCCCCGCCGGCTGCGTCCAGCACCGTCGAGCGCCCCCTTATCCAACTGTGGAACTGACGATGACCGAACCAACCTCCACCGGCAGCCTGACGGCGCTGGCCACCAGCGTGGGCCTGGCCTCACTGCTGCCCGGCATCGACGGGGATGCCCTGATCGGTGCCTTTGCCGGTGCCACTCTGTTCGTGGTATCCGCCAAGAACCTCCCGCTGTGGAAGCGGCTGATCTATCTGGTCATCAGCGTGGTGGCCGGCTACCTCGGCAACGGCGAAGTGATGGGCCTGTTCAAGCTGCAGTCCGCCGGCCTGGCGTCGTTCCTCTGTTCGGCGCTCGCCATCACCGTGACGCTGAAGATGATCGAGCGCAGCGATCGCGGCAGCCTTCCCCGCATTCGCCGAGGCGATCCCAATGTCTGAGTTCATCAACGCCGCCACCCTGTTCTCCTGCCTGGTCATCTGCATGCGCCTGCTGACCTACCGCCCCCACGCTGGTGCACGGCATCGCCCGGCCGTCGCGTGGCTGGCATGGGCGCTGATCGTGGCCACCGGCGGCCAGGCCCTGACGCTGGTGCTCTTCGGTACAGGCAGCGGCGCGGCCGACGCTACGACCCGCCTCTGCCAGCTGGCGCTGCTCGTAGTGCTGGCCATCGTCATCTACCGCGCACACGGCAACGCCGCGCGCCTGCTGCCCAAGGACTGACCGCCATGCTGACCGCAACCCTGCTCGCGCAGATCATGCTTTGCCCGCCTTCCCGAGCGCAGCGCTGGGTCGATGCGCTGAATGTGGCCATGCGCCGCTTCGGTGTAAATACTCCCCGCCGTGCAGCACACTTCCTCGCCCAGGTTGGTCATGAAAGCCTGAGCCTGACCAAGCTGGAAGAAGGTATGTCGTACAGCCGACTGCGGCTGGAGGAAGTGTTCGGACGGCGCCTGACCGCTGCGGAGCTGCCGTCGTTCGTTGGCCAGCCGGTGAAGCTGGGCAACCGCGTCTATGCCAACCGTAACGGCAACGGCAACGAAGCCAGCGGCGATGGTTACCTGTACCGTGGCCGGGGTCCCATCGCGGTGACCGGCCGTAGCAACTACCGCCACATCGGCAGGCTGATCGACCAGCCGCTGGAGCAGATGCCGCAGCTGCTGCTGAACCCGGAGGTCGGCGCCCTTGCGTCGGCCGCTTATTGGCAGGACGCGTGCCTGAACACGCTCGCCGACCAAGGAGATGTGCTGCCGATCAGCCGCAGGATCAACCTCGGCAGCGCCACCAGCCGCGCCATCCCGAACGGTCTGGACGACCGCCGCCAGCGCACCGAGCGCGCCCTGCGTGTGCTTGGGGCCCGCTGATGCAGGTCCGGGCAATCCTTCTGCTGCTGGTGCTGCTCGCCATCGCAGTGTTGGCCACCTGCCAGCAGCAGCGAATCTCCAACGCAGAGCGGGCAGCCGAGCAATCAGGCGCTGCAGTCGCTACGGCTGAAGCTGAGCGCGATGCTGCCGTGCGTGCGGCGCAAACCGAACGGTCAACCACCCGCGTAGTCACCCAATATGTGGACCGCGTTCAAGTCGTGCGCGAGCGCGGCGCCACCATCGTCAAAGAGGTTCCCGTCTATGTCACCCCGACTGCTGATGCTGCCTGCGCTGTGCCTGCTGGCTTCGTGCGCCTCTACAACGCCGCCGCCCAAGGCATCGCCTTGGACCACGCGAGCGCCGGAGATCCTGATGCGCCCGCCGCCGGCGTTACGCTCTCTGCCGTCGCTGACACCACCGCGCACAACTTCGGGCTCTGCCACGAGCGCGGCGAAACCATAGCCGGCCTGCAGCACTACGTGCGAGAACTGGAGCAGGCATTGCAGGAGGCCCGACCATGAACAAGCTGAAGGATCTGCGCGAGCATCTGCTTGCGGCGGTGCCCGGGCTGGCCAGCAACCCGGACCGACTATTGCTGTTCGCC
Organism: Xanthomonas sp. 60; assembly: GCF_011761925.1. NCBI lineage: Bacteria > Pseudomonadati > Pseudomonadota > Gammaproteobacteria > Lysobacterales > Lysobacteraceae > Xanthomonas > Xanthomonas sp. 60. Next base: position 87,227 of record NZ_JAASQW010000008.1, read on the forward strand.
GATGACGGCTCGTGGTCCAGCACCAGCGCCACCAATCTCAGTTTCCTGTGCAGCTACACCGCCACCCTGGTGATGACCGACTTCGCTGGGGCGCCGGTGTCGGTAATGTTGCCGGTGCTGCAGTGGGTTGCTCGCCATCAGAACGAGCTGCTTGCGAACCCGACCAACCGCGACAAGATGACATTCGAGGTGGAAGTGCTGGCCAGTGACCTGGTTGACCTGACCATCAAATTGTCGTTGACCGAACGCTTTGTAGTCACGCGCGACGCTGACTCGGCGCTGCAGGTGCACAACCCGACCGAGCCACCGCCGGAGTATCAGATCACCGACAGCTTGCGCGGCGGGCAGGTGATGGACAGCTTGGGCAATCTTGTCGCTGCCCTACCGGCCATCGATGCATGAACGATGATCTGCAGGCACTGGAAGCCTGGGCCGCACCACTGCTGCACCGTCTGCAGCCTGCCGAACGCAGCCGCCTAAGCCGCAGCATTGGCAACACGCTACGGCGAAGCCAGCAGCGCCGCATCGCCGCCCAGATGAACCCGGACGGCAGCGCCTATGCGCCACGCCGAAAGCAGCCGGCGAGCCGGGCGAAGGCCGGAAAGATCAAGCGCAATGCGATGTTCCGCAAGCTTCGTCAGGCCAAGCACCTGAAGGTGCGTGCCAACCCGCAGCTGATCGCGGTAGGATTCTTCGGCCGCGTTGCCCGCATCGCGCGAGTGCATCAGGAAGGACTTACCGACGCGGTGTCGAAGGACGGCAGGCGCATCACCTACGAGAAGCGCCAGCTGCTGGGCTTCACTGATACAGAGGTCGCGCAGATCCGCGACCAGATCATGGGTCACATTCATGGCCGCCAGCCGAGGATTTGAGCGGGCACCTGGCACAACACCGCAGTGGAGCCGAGATGGCGCCGGCAGAATTGCAGCCTGACTGCACGATTACGCCGACGCCGGTTGTAGGTTGCTTACGTACAGACTGATTGTGGTTACCTACGCGCGCGCGTGAGCGAGGCTGGACCCAGCCCAACTGCTGGTCCCCGAATGTCCACGTTCACCGCCATCGAAGTCGACAAGCTGCCGGCGCCGGATGTGTTCGAGCAGCTCACCTTCGAGCAGATCTATGCAGAGCGCGTTGCTGCCTGGTACCGGCTGGCGCCCGATTACGCCGAACTGTACGAATCCGACCCCGTCACCAAGCTGCTGCAGGAGAATGCCTACCGCGAACTGCTGCTGCGCGAGCAATTCAACGAGCGCGCCAAGGGCCTACTGCTACCGTACTCGCGCGGCAACGACCTGGACAACCTGGCCATTCCCTTCGGCGTCGCACGGAAGCTGCTGACGCCGGCCGACCCGGACGCCGGCACTCCTGCGGTGTACGAGAGCGATGAGGACTTCCGTCGCCGCATACAGCTGGCGCCAGAAGGTCTGTCCGTGGCCGGGCCGGAAGGCGCCTACATCTTTCACGCCCTGTCTGCCGACCCCAACGTGCTTGACGCCAGTGTGACCAGCCCCAGCCCGGGCGAGGTGCTGGTGACGGTGCTGTCCCGCGCAGGCAGTGGCGTACCCGCACCTGCCTTGCTGAGCAAGGTCGAGTCGGTGCTGATGGACGGCAACGTCCGCCCGCTCACCGACCACGTCACGGTACAGGGCGCCAATATCACCGACTACGGTATCCGGGCAGGCCTCTACACCTACAACGGCCCTGACGCCGCACTGGTGATCGCTGAGGCCAACCGCCGCTTGCAGGACTACCTGAGCCAAGCGCAGCGTCTCGGCCGCGATGTGCCTCTGTCTGCGCTGTATTCGGCACTGCATGCTGAAGGCGTACAGCGCGTGGTGCTGGAGAGCCCAACAACAGACATCGTGGTGTCCGATCAGGGCGCGGCATTCTGTACGTCGGTGGTGGTGGAGCATCGCGGCAGCAATGTCTGAGGTGCTCACCCTTCTGCCGCCCAACGCGACGCACCTGGAGCGCGCGGTTGAGCAGGTGAACGCCGGACTCAGCGCGATTCCCATGGCTCACCAGCATCTGTGGAATCCGTGGCTTTGCCTGCCCAAGTTTTTGCCCTACCTGGCGTGGTCCGTATCCGTGGACACGTGGAGCAGCAGCTGGCCTGAGCACATCAAGCGGTCCCAGATAGCCAGCGCCTTCACCATCCAGCGCCACAAGGGGACCGCCCAGAGCATCGCCGACGTGGTGGCCAGCTTCGGCGGCCAGGTGGCCATCGTGGAGTGGTGGCAGACCATTCCCAAGGGTACGCCCCACACCTTCGAGCTTCAGCTGACCTTGAGCGGCCAGAACGGCATCCCGGTCACGGCCGAATACGTGAACCAGGTCATCGCTGCGGTGAACCGCGCTAAGCCGGTCCGCTCGCACTTCACCTTTACCCAAGGCATCAGCACCGCAGGCGCCATCGCCGCACTCGGTGTCGCCCGTCTGTACACCGCCACCCGCCTGCAGCTGGCGGCCGTCGAGCCGTAGGAACTCACCCATGACCGTCCCCACTATCACCATCACCCCAGCCGGCTTCGCCGCTATCATCAACGCCGAGCACACCGGAACCGCACCGGTGCGTGTCACGCAGATCGGCCTCACCGACAAGGCATTCAGCGTAGGCAGCGTGGGCGCGGTAGTGCCTGGCGAGCGGAAGCGCATCAGCACTATCGGCGGCAAGGCTGTAGCGACCGATACACTTCATGTGAATATCCGTGATGACAGCCAGGACACGTACAGTCTTCGCGGCTTTGGGCTTTACCTGCAGGACGGCACGCTCTTCGCTGTATATTCGCAGGCAACGCCGATCATGGAAAAAGCGGCTGCCGCGACGCTGCTGCTGGCGACCGACATTCGCTTCGCCAACATAAATGCCACCAGCATTGATGTCGGCGATGTCGACTTCATCAATCCACCAGCCACGTCCTCTCAGATAGGAGTGGCACGCTTTGCGACCGATGAAGAAGCGGTTGCAGCTGTTGCAAAGGACGTCGCTCTCACTCCGTCGGGCATGGCTGCCTACGTCAGTGCCCGCATCGGCGCGGGCGCGCCTACTGCATTGGCGAAAACCTTGCTTGCAACCGCTACGGCCGCGCTCATGCGCGTTGCGCTTGAGCTAGGGTCAGCATCCACCAAGAATGCCGGCGCAGGCAATGGATTGGACGCAGACCTGCTCGATGGTCAGCACGGCGATTACTACCGGCGCTGGGAAAGCCTTACTGGCGTGCCCACGCGCTTCACTGCTGCACCGCATACCCACCCCATCAGCGAGGTCGATAACCTCCAGACCGCTCTCAATGGAAAAGCGGAACTGTCTGGGGCGACATTTACCGGTCCCGTTGTGGTGAACGGCAGCTCCATCCGCGTTCAGAACTGGGGTGGGACGCGAGACAGCGGTGTCCTCTACTTCGGTACCGACGACAGCTATATCTACAAGGCCGGAAACCGATTCGTTTTCAATGACGTCGCGGGCAAATACACCGCCACCCTGCAAACCGGAGGGCAGATCTGGACCGCAGAGAGCTTCGACCCTGAGAAACGGCTGCACGTTGACGGCACCGCCAAGACGGCGCGTAGATTGGTCGGGCTTGGTTACAGCCCAGGCAACACTGCGGACGCGCCGGACGGCAGCCCCGCGTCGGGCATTCATGCCACCGCGTACACCGGCGGCTCGGTATCAACACCTGATGCTGATTGGGCGACCGTGCTGAATGTGGGTCCGATGGCCGATGGTTCACGAGCCTTCCAGCTCGGTTACAGCTGGAACGTCGAAGAGTCGTTCTCTATCCGCGTTGTCGGAAACACGTGGCGCAGGCTTTGGCATTCCGGCAACTTCAACCCGGCTAGCAAAGCGAATCTCGTAGGCGGCAACTCCTTCGCAGGTGACCAAAGAATTAATGGCGGCTCGTTGTGGGGCTCAGGCAGCGCCGTTTTCGGTGGACCTGTACAGGGAGCCGGGGTGAGCTCGTTCTCAGGAAACCTTGGGACCCAAATCGGCCAGATCGCACGTGGGTGGAAGGACGGCATAACTAGATGGCTCGATGTAATGGAGAGCGATGGCTCCCTGGCGCTGTACGGCTACGATACAAAGGGCGGCGCTCCCTACAGCCTCATCAACTTCAAGACGCCAGTGTCCGGCGGCGAAGCGCGCGTGGGCATGAATGCCAGCTTGGTCGTCGGTGGAACAGTATCTGCAGCCCAGAACTTCCAGTCATCGAGCGCTCATGTGGTGCTGGGGGCCGGTGGCGGCAGTGTCTACCTCCGGCCGAATGGGCAGAACAGCACGCAAGGCGAAGCCCGTCTGCAACCTGATGGCTCGCTGGTAATCGTCAACACCGTTTTCTCCGGTCAGAACTTCCAATCTAGTTCTCCGAGTGCCGTCATCGGCGGCAACGGCGGCCTCATCTATCTCCGCCCACATGGCGGTGGCAGTGCCTCTGGTGAGTTTCGCGTGGGCGCTGACGGCTCGGTCTACGCTTCGAACACGATCACCACATCCGGCGGAGTCGGTGCACAAGGTCCGTTCACAAGCGCAGGCGGGCTATCTAGCTTCTGCGGCGGTCATGTACGTCTCAATCCCGGAACCGGTGGCCAAGCCGGCTACATCAGCTTCCACACCCCCGATGGCGCGAGGCGTGGCTATATAGGCTGGGCCAACGGTCTTCGCCTTGAATACAACGTGGAGAGCGGATTCACCGGCCACTACTTCGCGGGCAATGTCGTTGCGTCCGGCGGGTTCGACTTTGGTTCCTCGCGCAAGCTCAAGCATATTGACGGAGAGATTCCCTACACCCTCGATCACCTGCGCCGCATTCCGACGGTGACGGGCAAGTACCGGCGGGAGTACAACCCCGACGATGCGCAGCGCCTGTTCTATGACGCTGAGGGGTTGCTTGAAGTCATTCCCGAGGCAGTTAATCCGGAGGGTCTGCTCTTCGCCGGCGAGATGGTTGCGTCCGTGCACCTGGACCAAATGGAGCCGCTGAACACGCACTTCCTGCAGCTGCTCGATGCGCAGGTTCTGCAGAGCCAGACAGAGATCGCCCTGATGCGGCAGCAGTTGGAGGCGGCCATCCTTCGCATCGCTGCGCTGGAGGCCCGGTAATGGCTACTGGACAGAATATCGGCGGGGTTCGATTCGAGGACTACTTCGACCCTGATGTTATGGGTGATGGGCCGACAGCGCCTGGTTTCCGTGGAGACGACGGCCAGTTGCTGCGATTTGCACACATCCGCTACGGGTCAAAGGGGCCGGACGTGGGCAGACGCGGCGCCGATGGAAGGGATCTTTCCAACAACTGGGCGGCTAGGGGCACCGCCCGGTACGCACTGGATTTCAACGGGGGCTCCTACAGTTCCGAGGCGCAGGCACCCACCAGCGCAACGGGGCCAGTGACAGCGTCTCTCTCTGTCAGTCTGCTGAGCAACGGCACCTGGCAGATCCTTCGCTCGGCATCCAACAGCAGCGTTGGGAACGGCACTGACGTGCTTGCCAGTGGGAGCTGGCTCCCCGCTGGCCACACAGTGGCCGATTACCAGGTTCAATTCAGCGGTGCGGTGCAGGGCGCGGGTTCTCTAACCAACAGTGCCCCGTCCTTCGCCGATTTGGGAACGAGCCGCTCCGCAAACCTAACTGTCAGCGTGCCAGCCGCATCCTCTCAAAGTCTGACGGGGGCGGTGGACCTGCTATGCGAGCTGCGCCGGCTCAGCACCGGTGCAGTGACCCGGACGGCGTGTCGTCTTACCTGCAAAGCAACGGGCTGGCACTGATCCTTGCGGTCTTGTACGAACTCCCTTTACGCGCGACATGACATGCGCGCGCGCGAAGGGAAGACCACCATGGGCTCATGGAATCGCGCACCCAACACGCCCAGCAATTGAGCAACATGATCCGCTTTGGCGCCGTCACTTCCGTCGATCACGCCGCTGCTCGCTGCCGCGTACTTTCAGGCGAGCTCGAGACTGATCTTCTGCAGTGGCTGGCGCCGGCGGCGGGTGATTCCGTTCACTGGAATGCTCCCGCCGTGGGCGAGCAGGTGCTGTTGCTCTGTGCCGAGGGTGACCTGGGAAACGCCGTAGTTCTGCGCGGCTTGTACAGCTCGGCGTTTGCGGCCCCTTCCAACAACGCGTCGGTTGTTCTCCAGCGATTTTCCGATGGTGCTGTCATTCAGTACGACAGCCAGAAGCACGCGCTGGCGGCCATCCTGCCCAGCGGCGGAACTGCTCAGGTCACCGCGCCCGGCGGCCTCACCATCGACGCCGACGTAACGATCAACGGTTCTGTACTGGTAAACGGAAATGCTGGCGTTAGCGGCACGGTAACTGCCGAACAAGACGTCATTGGCGCCGGTAAGAGCCTGAAAAGCCATGGCCATGTGGGCGTGACAGCAGGCAATGCCGTCTCTGGTGCGCCGGCATGACACGCATGGGCGTACACGGCGGACCGGTCGATGAGCAGGCGCACCTTTCGCAATCCATCGCCGACATTCTGACCACGCCGCTCGGCTCTCGGGTGGAGCGACGGGAGTATGGCTCTTTGCTGCCCAGCATGATCGACGCTCCCTTCAACGCTGCCGCCAAGCTGCGTCTGTTTGGAGCGACGGCGACCGCTCTCATGCGCTGGGAGCCTCGCCTCCAGCTGACCAACATCACCCTCACGCCAGGCGCCGTGCCGGGGAGCTTCGTGCTTGACCTGGTCGGGCGACGCAGTGATCGCCATCGCGCAGGCGAGCTCACCCGCCTGACCGTTCCACTGCGCTTCCGCAGTCCTTAATCCTAGGAGCAATCCAACATGGCCGACTATCACCACGGCGTTCGCGTTATCGAAATCAACGGGGGCGTCCGTCCCATTCGCACCATTGCCACCGCTGTTCTCGGCATCGTCTGCACGGCGCCGGACGCAGATACCACCGTCTTTCCGCTCAATCGCCCGGTGCTGATTACCGACGTGCTCGGCGCCATTGCCAAGGCCGGCGTGGAAGGCACTTTGCGGCCAACTCTGCGCGCCATCGCTGATCAGTCGAACCCGGTAACGGTGGTTGTCCGCGTTGCACCTGGGACCACCGATGTGGAGACCACCAGCAATGTGGTGGGAAACGCCGATGGTGCCAACTACACCGGCGCGCAGGCGATGCTGGTGGCACAGGCACAGCTGGGCGTTCGCCCCCGCATCCTCGCCGCTCCCGGCTTGGATACACAGCCGGTTGCCGTCGCCTTGGCGGGCATTGCCAAGCGCTTGCGTGCCATGGCGTACGTCAGCTGCGCCGCCAGCGCTTCGGTGACTGAGGCGGTGGCGTACCGGGACCAGTTCAGTCAGCGGGAGCTCATGCTCATCTACCCGGACTTCGTTGCATGGAACACCAGCACCAGCGAGTCGGATCTGGCTTTCGCCACGGCCCGCGCAATCGGACTGCGCGCGCGAATCGATCAGGAACAGGGCTGGCACAAGACCATCTCCAACGTCGAGGTGCAGGGCGTAACGGGTCTGAGCCGCGATATCAGCTGGGACCTGCAGGACCCGGGCAACGACGCCGGAGTGCTGAATGCGGCTGATATCACAACGTTGGTCAACTCCACCGGCTACCGCTTCTGGGGTTCACGGACCTGCAGCGACGATCCGCTGTTCGCATTCGAGAGCGCCACCCGCACCGCGCAGATTCTGTCCGACACCATCGCAGAGGCGATGCTGTTTTATGCCGACAAGCCGATGCACCCAAGCCTGGTGCGCGACATTGTGGAGTCGATCAACGCCAAGTTCCGCGAACTGAAGCAACTGGGCGTGGTGATCGACGCCAGTGCTTGGTACGACCCGGCCCCCAACCAACCGACCACTCTGGCCAGTGGCCAGCTGGTTATCGACTACGACTACACCCCGGTGCCGCCGCTGGAGAATCTGAAACTGCAGCAGCGCATTACCGACCGCTACTTCGCCGACTTCGCCAGCCGCATCAACGGCTGATAAGGAATCTTTGCCATGGCACTGCCCAGCAAACTGAAAAACATGAACCTGTTCGACAGTGGCGTCAGCTACCTCGGCCAGGTAACCGAGTTCAAGCTGCCCACGCTTTCCCGCAAGATGGAGGAATACCTGGCCGGCGGCATGGCCGGCCCCATCATGATCGACCTCGGCCAAGAGCTCATCGAAGCCGAATGGAAGTGTGGCGGCCTGATGCGCGAGGTGCTGCGCCAGTACGGTGTGATTCGCCACAACGCAGTGCAGCTGCGCTGGGCCGGCGCCTACCAGCGCGAAGACACCGGTGATACCGACGCGGTCGAGATCGTCATTCGCGGGCGTCACAGCGAGATCGACTCGGGTACCGGCAAAGTCGGCGACGACACCGAGTTCAGCGTCAAGACCGTGGCCAGCTACTACAAGCTGAGCATCAACGGCCGCACCGAGATCGAGTACGACGCGGTCGGCATGGTCTTCATCGTTGACGGCGTGGATCTGCTTTCCGCCCAGCGGCGCGCCATCGGCATGTAAACCCCTGCGCCCGGCGCAGGCCGGGCGTCCTTCCCTGAGAGAGACCCCATGAACGAAGAGACCATCCCTGCATCCCCGGCCGCCATCAGCGCGCAGGCAGTCCCCGCCGCGCTGGTGCAGCATCACCCGCTGGAAGATGTGCGTGTCACGCCGGGTTCCATTGCTGTTGAGGAAGCGATCAAGCCCGCCGCCATACCGGAGAGACGCCCGAACGTTGTCGTGCTGGAAGAGCCGCTCAAGCGCGGCGACCAGGTCATCACCGAGGTTGAACTGCGCAAGCCGAAATCCGGCGCGCTGCGCGGCGTCAAGCTCACCGACCTGCTGTCGATGGACGTGGACTGCGTGGCCATCGTACTGCCGCGCATCAGCAGCCCGACCCTGACGACCGCCGACGTGCGCGAGCTGGACCCGGTCGACTTGGTGGCGCTGGCCACGGTGCTGGGCACTTTTTTCGTCTCGAAGACGGAACGCGCATAACCGAAACAGTGGAGGACGCCATGGCAGACATCGCCATGGCATTCCACTTCAGCCTGTCCGACATGCAGGCCATGGATCTGAACCAACTGATGCAGTGGCGCGAACGTGCGGCCCAACGATGGAATTACAGCCCGTGATAAAGTCCCCCCATGGCCACCCTGTTCGCCCTGCTCATCGCCTTGGTCCTGTTGGCAATCGTCGGCGGCCTGCTGCTGTGGGCTCTCAGCGCTCTTTGCATCTTCGTGAGCCGGCTGCTGCCGCCCCCCAAGGCCGGTACTCCCAGAGCCTGACCGCTCGCGGTGGCCACTGATGGCCGCCGACAACCTGCGACTGCAAGTCGTCCTGGAGGCGCTGGATCGTGCCAGCGCCCCCTTCCGCAAGATCATGGCCGGCAGCAAAGGGCTGTCGCAGCAGCTGCAGTCACAACGCGAGGCGCTGAAGCGCCTGCAGGCCAGCCAGCGCGACGTTGCCGCGTTCCGCCAGCAGGCCGAGGCCACGCAAGCCACCCGTCAGCAGCACCAGGCCGCCACCACGCGCGTCCGTGAACTGACAGAGCAGATTGCCCAGGCCGACGCTCCTACCCGGAAGCTGACGCGCGAGTTCGCCGCAGCCAAGCGTAGCGCTGCGCTGTTGAAGACCCAGCACCAGCAGCAGTCCTCTGAATTGCAACGCCTGCGCAGCGGGCTGGAACGTGCCGGCATCAGCACGCGGCAGCTGGGCCAGCATGAGCGCCGCCTGCGCACCGAGTTAGCTGCCGCCAACGCTGCGATGGATACCCAGCGCAAGCGCCTGGCAGCCATGGACGCGGCGATGATGCGTAGTAAACGGATCCACAGTGCCGGCATGAGTGCTGCCGGCCACGGCGCGGGGCTAGCCTTCGGCGGCACGGCCGCGCTGCGCGCCGAGATGTTCCCTATCGGGCAGGCCATGAGCTTTGAGTCGGCTATGGCGGACGTGAAAAAAGTCGTGGATTTCGACACTCCGGCCCAGTTCGCGCAGATGGGGCGCGACGTCGAAGACCTGTCCATGCGCCTGCCGATGCTGCCAACCGAAATCGCCAAAATCGTGGCTGCTGCGGGTCAGGCCGCAATTCCGCGTCAGGAACTGCTGCGGTTCTCCGAGGACGCCGCGAAGATGGGCGTGGCCTTCGACAGCACCGCCGAGGAAGCCGGCCAGACGATGGCCACCTGGCGCACGGCATTCCGCATGGGCCAGGACGAAGTGGTTGTGCTGGCCGACAAGATCAACCACCTGGGTAACACCGGCCCGGCCAGCGTCATCAAGATCAGCGAAGTGGTCAACCGCATTGGCGCCCTGGGCGAAGTGGCAGGTCTGGGCAGCGGCCCTTTGGCCGCCCTGGGCGCCACCGTGGCCGGAATGGGCATCGAATCAGAGGTTTCGGCCACCGGCATCAAGAACATGCTGCTCACGCTGGCCGCCGGTGAAGGTGCAGCGAAGCGGCAGGTTGAGGTACTGGAAAAGCTTGGACTAAGCGCAACCGGCATGGCCAAGGCTATGCAGGACGATGCAGGCGGCGCGATCCTGACAGTGTTGGAGAAGCTGAAAGAGCTGCCCAAGCATGAGCAGGCGGCCAACATGACGGCTCTGTTCGGTCGCGAGTCGGTGGGTGCAATCGCACCGCTGCTGACCAACCTCGGGCTGCTGAAATCCAACTTCGACAAGGTCTCCGATGCCGAGGTCTATGGCGGGTCCATGGCCGCAGAGTACGCCTCGCGCGTGGCCACGTCCGAAAATGCCCTGCAGCTGCTGAAAAACCAGGCGCTCGTGTTGGCACAGTCCATCGGCCAGACCTTGCTTCCCCAGTTCAAGCAGCTGATGGACCGAACCGCGCAGATCACCAAGCGTGGGACCGAATGGATCCGCGCCAATCCCGCGCTGGTCGGCACGCTGGCGAAGCTGGCCATCGCCGGTACCGCTGTCGCAACTGTCCTGGGCGGGTTGCTGGTAGGCGGCGGACTGGCCGCCATGGCGCTGACGCAGATGCACAAGGCAGTAATGCTGGTGAGTGGCGGCGGCGGCCTTGGCCAGCTGCTGCGCCAACTGCTGTCCGTAGGCAGCCGTGCGTTGCCCATGCTGCTCAACGGTGCACGCCTTTTGTTGCCGGTGCTGGGCGGCGTCAGCGCACCTGTGCTGGCCGTGGGCGCGGCGCTGGCCGTGGTCGCTGCCTTGGTGTGGAAGTACTGGGGTCCGATCAAGGCGTTCATGGTCGGCATGTGGCAGGGCGTTGGCGAAGCCGTTGGGCCGCTGATGACTGACCTGCGCACCGCGCTGGAGCCCCTGGCGCCGCTGTGGGATGCCATTTCCGGCGCCATCGGCAGCGCGTGGTCGTGGTTTAAGCAGCTGTTCGCGCCGATGGAAGCCACCAGCGCGCAGTTGCAGGGCGCCACCGACAACGGCCGCAGTTTCGGCCGCATGCTGGCCACGGTCATGACCGCTAACTTGCGCCTGGCGGTGTCGGCCGTCGGCTGGTTGGTCAGAGCGTTCGCCAAGATCCTGCCCGCCATCCGCAATGTGATGGGAGGCGCATGGACCTACCTGCAGGGCGCATGGTCGATGATCGTGGGCGTATTCACACTCAACGGCGGGAAGATCCTCGCGGGCCTGCAGGGCGTGTGGGCCGGCTTGAACCAGATTCTGCTGGGCTGGCCGCAGCGTATGGTGCAGGCCGGCATCGACATGATCTCCGGGCTGATCCGCGGCATCGGCTCGATGGCCGGCGCGGCCGCCAACGCAGTCGGCGGTGTTGCCTCCGGAGTGATCGACCGTTTCAAGGGTCTGCTGGGCATTCACAGCCCCTCGCGTGTGTTCGCCCAACTGGGCGACTTCACCATGCAGGGACTCGCCGGCGGCTTGGGCCGCAGCCAGAAGCATCCACTCGCGCAGGTGTCCAGCTTGGGCGAGCGCATGCGACAGGCAGGTACAGGAATCGCTCTGGGCATCGCAGCAGCGCCCGCGATGGCCACCGCCCCCATGGTGGGTGCGCAAGCGATGCAGACGGCCCTAGCGCGCGGCCCAGCGCCTTCCAGCATCACCATCCACATCCACGCCGCTCCCGGCATGGACCCCTCGGCCATCGGCCAGGAAGTCCGCCGGCAGCTGGAAGCCATGGACCGCGAGAAGAGCGCACGCCGCCAGTCCCGCCTGTCTGACTGAGAATTACGCCATGCTGATGACATACGGAACCTTTGTTTTCTCCATCGCCACCGCCGCCCACGACCAGCTGCAGCGGCAGATGGACTGGCGTCACGCCAGCAGCGAACGGATCGGCACACGGCCTGCGCGGCAGTATGTCGGCCCAGGCGACGACACCATCGACCTACAGGGCACCATTGCGGCCGAACTGACCGAAGATCTGCAGTCGCTGGATGTGCTGCGCGACTTAGCCGACACCGGTCGGCCACAGGCGCTGGTGGAAGGCACCGGCCGTGTGTACGGCAGCTACGTCATCGCCAGCATCCGCGAGACGCGACGTGCATTGTTCAGTGACGGCACTCCCCGCCTGATCGACTTCCAACTGCAGCTGCTGCGCGTTGACGACAACCAGGCCGTGCCAGCATGAGCGGCGCCTATTCGATCCCCGCGTGGAAGGTGGTACTGGACGGCAACGACCTCACGGACCGCATCGTGCCGCGCCTGCTGGACCTGACGCTGACCGAAAGTCGTGGTGACGAGGCCGACCAGCTGGATCTGCGCATCCACGATCACGATGGCGCTATGGCCCTGCCGCCACGTGGTCGCACGCTGACCATTGCGCTGGGCTGGAGCGACAGCGGCTTGGTCAACAAGGGCACGTTCGTGGTCGACGACGTCGAGCACAGCGGCGCACCGGACATTTTGACCATCCGAGCACGCAGCGCCGACCTGACCGGTGCGATCCGGCGCCGCCGTGAACGCAGCTGGCACGACACCACGCTCGGGCGGGTGCTTGACGCCCTCGCCGGCGAACACGCATTGCGCAGCGCGGTGGCGGCCGACCTGGCCAGCATCGCCCTCCCCCACCTGGACCAGGCCAACGAGAGCGACATCAACCTGCTAACGCGGCTTGCCAAGCGCTTCGACGCGGTGGCCACGGTGAAGGCCGGGGCGCTGATCTTCGCGCCCATCGGATCCGGTACCACGCCCAGCGGCATCGAACTGCCAGGCCTACAGATAACCCGTGACTCGGGTGACCAGCACCGCTATTCGGTATCCGACCGAGAGAAGTACACCGGCGTGCGTGCGTACTGGGGCGACCGCCGCGATGCACGCCGCAAGGGCGTGCTGGTGGGCACCGCCGACAACGAGAAGGCACTGCAGACCACCTACGCCACCGAGGCCGAGGCCAGACAGCACGCGCAGGCTGAATTCAATCGGTTGGATCGCGGAACCGCGACGCTCTCGTACACGTTGGCGCTCGGCCGCGCGGACCTCTATCCCGAACAGACCATCACCGTCAGCGGCTTTAAGCCTGAGATCGACGGCACCAACTGGCTTGTCAGCAAGGTGACCCACACAATCAGTGGCTCGTCTGGCTTTACCACTTCTCTGGAGCTTGAGCGGGACGCATAGGAACGAACCTAGTCACTGGCAGCGCTTTCTTCGGAGATATCTCATTTCCAAGATGCGGCGTGCATGCCGCAGCATTGCCTTGCCATGTCCGCGCTTCCAGTAACGCGCGGCGAACCCGCCAGCGAGAAACAGGGCAGCGTGGGGCAGCGACGCGGAAGCTGGCGGTGCAATCACTGGCAGCGCAAGCAATGACTGCCAGATGGCGATCGCCAGCATGGCCGATGCAACCGGCCTGTCCGGCTCAGCCGGCGCTGCAGGTTCGGCCCGCTCCAAATGTGGGCACTGCACCTGCACATCACCCGTGAAAACCTGGCCGATAACGGCCCCTTCAAACACGGTCTGACAGCTGCACACGCACGTCGCCACACCATCTTTCGCACTGCCACCGCAACCCATAATCCTTCATACCCTGTCGTGCGCCAACCCGGCGCCCTTGCGCGCGAGTTAGCGGCATGAACAGGATCGAGGTGAGCATCAGCGAGTGGACTTGTGCGTTGCTTTCCGAGCCTTGACTGTGATTTTTTGCCCACGCAGATCCACATCACCACTGATCTGCTGGCTGATGCTGGCATTTTCAAAGGACGTGCGTGGTGCGGCCGGGGTCGATGCCGGGGCGACGCCAAGCAGCGCTGCCATACCGGCAGCACGCGCTGAAGGCGACGCTGAGCGCCACGCATTGAGCAGATCCGCATCAGGCTCGGACAGCCGATCACGACGGCCGACCAACACATAGGCCACATCCATACCGAGTTCGTCGGCAGCGACGAAGTACGCGCCACCGGGCAGGTGTGCATCTTGCTCGAACAGGATCTGCGTGCGTTTGGCAACACCGCAGGCCAGTCCCATGGCCTCCTGGGTCAGACCCAGCCGCTTCCGTTCTTCTTTCAGGCGAATACCTACAGACACGCAATTTTCCCCTTGACAGGTGCAGTTAACTTCACCACCATTCCGCTTAGAAATACACAGCGGAAACGGAATGAACGCCAAACGACGTACCACTGCGCTACGCACTGCTGAACAAGCCCGGCAGTGGCTCATCGACAACGGTCTGTCCGTAACCGCCTTCGCGGAGAAGCACGGGCTGGACCGAGACGCCGTGAACAACGCTCTGCGCAGCACCAGCAAGTGCCGGATCGGCAAGACGCACGATGCTGCTGTCGCTCTCGGCATGAAAGCCGCCCCTGATTCTCACACAGATTCGCCTATATCCACCCGCGTTCGCACGGCCAAGAACACCACCGGCAAAGCCCCGGTTAAGACGAAGGCCGCCAAGAAGGCAAAGAAGGCACGGGGTAAGGCATGAGCGCCTCAGTCGGACAGCGCGCTGTGTTCTGCTGCCCTGCCTGCAATGCCCGGCTGGTAAAGCGCACCAGTGCTTTGCAACACCCGTTCCTGCGCACTGACGCCTATGTCTGCCCGAACCCCATGTGTGGGGCTACGTACACCGGCAGTTCCGAACTGACCAACGTGGCCAGTCCCAGCGGCCTCCCCAGCGCTCCCGCCTGCGAGCTGCCACCGACACCGTGGTATCAGCGAACGATGCTGCAGACCCGTTGGAAGCAGGACCAGGGCGAGCTGCAAACCGACTGGATCGACGCAATCGAATCCTGTCCACCCGACGGCGATCAGCCCTCGGTCTAATCACCTTTCCCCCCTTCCACAACCACTGACCTGGCGCCATCCGGCGCCAGCGAGGGAGTGCTGCGCCTGTGATGCGCCATAAGACCCAATTTGACGGCTGGTCCTCGGCAATGGAGCCGAGCTTTGTAACCGCTCCAACGCGTGTCCAATACGTGTCGTATGCGCAGAAGCAGCGCGACGCCTCCAGGCTTCACGACTTGGTGAAAGCCCATATCGCACGTGGCGGCGCCTATGAGGTGCTGCCGCCGCACGCTGCTGCACAGGTGTCCGCATGAGCCTGTCCGCAACTGGAATCAATCCGCGCATTTCTACACAGTTCTACTTGACTTCCTCACGGACGGGGAGCAATGTTTGCCGCACGGAGCCTAAGAACTCCAAGTCAGCGGTATCCGCGCCCGTCAGCATCGCGGTTTTTTTGCGCCTGCTATTCGTGCGCGCCGACGCTTTCCTGCGTCGGGAGGGCGGCAGCCATACAACACCCGCAAGGGGAAAACTGCCCGCCGGTCTGACTCCGGTTCTTAGCCTCCCGACACCCTCGGTGCGACGCCTAAGAACGTCTCTCCGAGATTTCAATCTCAAGTCAGGAGACGTCCCCGTGTCCCACGGAGCCCCTTCAAAGCCCGGCAAGCCTGCCGCGCGTCAGCTTTCGCTCGCCTTCGGCCTGATCGCCGACACCCTCGAATGGCCTCACGATGCGTATCAGGCGTTCATTGCCCGCCTGCTCGCTGTCGGCGTGTGCCCGCTCGCCATCACACTGGGCGACGTGCTAGCCGCCTACAACGCCACCTGTGACGCCAACGGCCGCGCGCCGGGCGCCGACGACAAGGCGGTGCACTGATGGCGCCCCCTTCCAACGTGGCCATCCCTGAGCCGACCCTGCGGCCGGTCATCGTGCTGGAAACACAGATCCCCGGCTTCGGCCTCCGTGCCTCGTTCGACCAGCGCGGGATGCTGTTCCTCGCCCTGATACACATCGATTCGGACGCCGCCGCGACCGTATCGGCTCACTACTCGCGGAATGTGCAGCGCGCCGCCACCGAGGGTATCCAGACTGGAACAGTGGTCTACCTGCTCGCCAAGGGCGAAGCTGACCGGTTCTTCGAATGGCTGCGCACCGGCGCCAGCTATGCGGGCGGGCTGAACTGATGGCCAGCAGCAACGAGCACTCGCCATCTCTATCCGGCCCTGCGGATCGCGGTGACCAGGTCATCTGCCTTGCCGATTATCTGCGACTGTGCCGTATCGCCGCAGCGGCCGAACTGCTGGCCAAGCTGCCGAGCGAGGCGGCAAAGATGCTGGAAATCGAGGCCGATCACACCTCCGCCGTCGCGCAGTACATGGCCGAAGACCTCGCCGCGATCCTCAGTCGATCCCGCCCCGCCGTTGAGTAATGCATCACCCCACCCCCGGCAGCGCGCCAACGCCGCCGGGGGCGGTCAGGAGAGAACCATGCAACACCACCGCACCGCCGCTCATGCGGCGAACGAAGGCTGAGCCGCCATGCAAGAAGAAATCCGCCAACAGGTACTGTCGCGCATCCAGCGCGACTATGGCCTCAAGCATCGCAGCGGCACCGAGTACATGCGTGGAGGCAAGTGCCCGCACTGCGGCAAGAAGGAGCTTTACACCAGCTACGTCAATCCGTGGGTGCTGCGCTGTGGCCGACAGGCCAAGTGCGGGCAAGAGGTGCGCGTGCGCGACCTCTACGATGATCTGTTCGACGACTACTCCAAGACCAACCCGCAGACGCCTCAGGCGCCACATGCTGCCGCTGACGCCTACCTGGCCACCGGCCGCGGATTCAATGTGAAGCCACTGAGCGGCCTGTACACGCAGGAAAGCTACTACGACCGCACGAAGCGCGAGGGTACCGCCACGGTTCGTTTCCCGCTGGTCAAGGGCGGTTGGTGGGAGCGGTTGATAGACCGCCCACACCGCTTCGGCAAGCAGAAGGCACGGTTTGCGCCGGGTGAGAGCTACGCCGGTGTTTGGTGGGGTGCCGCCGCACAGGAACACCTGCGTACCGCACGCGAGGTCTGGATCGTGGAGGGCATCTTCGACGCCATTGCCCTCCTGCAGCGCGGCATCTGCGCCGTTGCCGCCATGTCGAGCAACGCCTACCCCGAGCTGTCGCTCACGGAACTGAAAGCCGCGCGTCCGGGCGATCTGCCGGTGCTGGTGTGGGGGCTGGACAACGAGCCGGGCGCCCGCGCCTACACGGTCAAGCACGCGCGCCGGGCCGAGAAGCTGGGCTATCGGTGCATGGCTGCGCAGATCGAGCAGGTAGGCGACAAGAAAACCGACTGGAACGATCTGCACCTGCGCGCACAGGCGGCAGAGGACGGCGACGCGCAGTGGCAGGCTGACCTCCACCTGGCACGCCACAACGGCGCCGTGCTGATGGCGCGCACGGCCGTGGACAAGGGGCTGGTCATCTACCAGCGCGAGCAGAAGACCGAGTTCCACATCGAGTTCGCCTCGCGCCTGTTTTGGTTCGAGTTCGACGCTGTGCGCTTCGACAAGATGATGCGGGAGAAGAACCCCGATGACGAAGAGGGAGCGGTCAGCGATGAGACGGAAGCCAAGATCCGGCGCGCCTGTGCGTCGGTGCAGCAGATCGCCAACTGCTACCCCGAAGCCCTCTACTTCCAGCGCCACGAAGCCACCGACGAAAGCTGGTATTACTTCCGTGTTGATTTCCCTCACGACGCACCGTCGGTCAAAGGCACCTTCACCGGCGCTCAGGTGGCCAGCGCTACCGAGTTCAAGAAGCGAATCATCAGCCTTGCGCAAGGCGCCGTGTTCAGTGGCAGCGGCCAGCAGCTGGACCGAATGATGGAAGACCAGCTGTTCAACATCAAAAAGGTCGATACGGTCGATTTTGTCGGCTACAGCCCTGACCACAAGGCATACATTTTCCCCGACCTGGCCGTGCGTGCCGGCGAAGTGACCCTCGCCAACGCGGAGGACTATTTCGAGTTCAACAAGCTGCGCATCAAAACCACGCAGCGGTCGATCCGTATGGACATTCAGCGTGACCACGAGCAGTACACCAGCCAGTGGCTTGAATGGCTGTGGATGTGCTTCGGTACGCACGGCGTTGTGGCCCTCACGTTCTGGTTCGGCTCGCTGTTCGCCAACCAGATCCGCAGCGCGCACAAATCCTTCCCTTTCTTGGAAGCCACAGGCGAGGCCGGCGCCGGCAAGACCACGCTGCTCAACTTCCTCTGGAAGCTGCTGGCCCGCGCAGACCATGAGGGCTTCGACCCCGCCAAGTCCACCAAGGCCGGCCGCGCCCGCGCCATGGGGCAGATTTCCGGCATGCCCATCGTGCTGCTGGAGGCCGACCGCAGTGATAGCAACGACAAGGCACACGCCAAATCGTTCGAGTGGGACGAACTGAAGGACTACTACGGCGGCGGCACCCTGGCCACGCGCGGCGTGCGCAACGGCGGCAACGAAACCTACGAGCCGCCGTTTCAGGGAACCATCGTCATCAGTCAGAACGCAGCTGTAGACGGCAGCGAAGCCATCCTGACGCGCATCGTAAAGCTGCACTTCAAGAAGCCGAACGCGACAACCGAGAGTCGGCAGGCTGCCGACAACCTCAATGCGCTGCCGGTGGAAAAGCTGAGCTACTTCCTACTGGCCGCGCTCAAGGCGGAAACCGCCGTGATGGAGAAGTTCGCCGAGCGCGTCCGGTTCTACGAAGCCAGGTTGCGCGAGGACAAGGAACTGCGGGTGGAGCGCATCATCAAGAATCACGCGCAGATGCTGGCCCTGCTCGATTCTCTGCGGCTGGTGGTGGAACTGCCGGAACACGTGGTGCGCGAGACCCGAGACGCCCTGGTCGCGATGGCCATGCAGCGCCAGGATGCCATCGGCGCTGACCACCGCATCGTGTCCGAGTTCTGGGATGCGTTCGAGTACATCGAGATGCAGGCCAGCGGCGACAAGCGAACAGTGTTGAACCATTCGCGCGACGAAGCCCGTATCGCCATCAACCTCAACGAGTTCATTCAGAAGGCCGGCTACTTCGGTCAGCAGGTGCCTGACATTGGCGACCTTCGCCGACTACTGGTCGAGTCGAAGCGTCACAAGTTCGTCAGCGCCAACACCGCCGTAAACAGCGCGATCCGATCCACCCCAATGCTCAGCAGCACCGTGAAGTGCTGGGTGTTCCAGAAGTAAGACCCGTAGCGACAGCAAAAGCCCGGCGGGGAGTGCGCCAACACCGCCCCCAAGGCCATCCACCAACGAAGTTCAGGAGAGAACCATGCAACAGATGACAGGCAAAGCCATGACCACCCTCGCAAAGTCGCTGGATTCCAGCACCGGACCCGGAGCGGAGGCTATCACGGGTGCGCATAACCGTGTGAATGCTGGTAACAACGGAGAATCAGAAGCCAGCGCAACCATCACCCTGCATGTCACCCACAACCGCGTGATCGCCACCGCGATGCTGAACATGGGACCGGCAAAGATCGCGCAGTGCGTGTTCGAGCGCCGGCAAGGGAGCAGAAAGGGCTGGAAGCTGGTGAAGGGGACCGACTTCAACGACGAAACCAGCTGGATTTCGCCGGAGCTTGCCGACCTGGCCAGCCGCGTGCCCTTCCCCTACGAGGTGGCCAACATGCTGCCCGGCAAGCGAGCTACGGCCGCTGCCGTAGCGCAGGCGGCACAGGAGGTGGCCAATGGCTGATTTCGTCGCCCTGTTGGCCATGTGCGTGCTGCTGCCGGTCGCCGGCGCCACCATGCTCAAGATGTGGCAGACGCGGCCGCCTCGGCGCCGTAATAGCGGCCTGGCCGTGGGCCAGATCCCGCAGCCGCTTCGCCGCCGTGCCCCCATGGCCGTGCGCCGGGGGGTGGCCCATGTTTAAGCGGCTGATCCGTGACCCCGGCAGGCACTGCCCGGACTGCGGCCAGACGGGTGTCCTCGACTTCACGAACGTTCCCGCCTCGGTGCGGACGTATGCCCGTGGAGACGGCAACTATGCGGACCACAACGGCCCCTCCCGCGACTACGAGTGCCACAACTGCGGCGCTTCATTCACCCTCACCGGTTGGGAGGAATCCCGTGGTTGATATCGATTCCGCCCGCCGGTTCCTCGCCGCCGAATTCGAGAGCGCCGGCCTGCCTCACGTCGCCGGGGGCATCCTGGCCGGCACCAGCCCCTTTGGCCAGGGTGCGTACATCACCGCTATCGCAGCCGCGCTGACAGCGCCCTGTGCGGCCCGTGGCTGCGCGAAGGAGGCCACCCATGGGTAAGCGCCAGATGATCGCGGTGTGGTTCTCCTGCGGCGCCGCGAGCGCCGTGGCGGCGAAGCTGACGCTGGACCGCTACGCCTCGACGCATGAGGTTCGCATCGTGAACAACCCCGTGGCCAACGAAGATCCTGACAACCTGCGCTTTGCCCGCGATGTGGCGGCATGGCTGGGGATGGAGGTCGAGACGGCCATAAATTCCAAGTTTCCCACCTGCGACGCTGTGGATGTGTGGGAGAAGGAGCGTTACATGGCCGGTGTCGCTGGTGCCCCCTGTACCCGCGCACTCAAGAAGCGGGCACGCCAGGAATGGGAGCTGATCCACAAGCCTGACTTCCACGTCCTCGGCTTCACTGTGGAAGAACGCGCACGCCATGACCGGTTCGTTCGCGGCGAGCGCGAGAACGTGCTGCCGGTGCTGATCGAGGCCGGCTTGAGCAAGCCCGACTGCGCCGCTCTGCTGCTGTCCGCCGGCATTGCGTTGCCGGCCATCTATCTGCGCGGCTACCCCAATGCAAACTGCATCGGCTGTGTGAAGTCGCAGTCGCCGACCTACTGGAACCACGTTCGCCAGCATGACCCAAAGGTGTTCGCCGACCGCGCCGAGCAATCGCGCCGGCTGGGCGCTCGGCTGGTAAAGGTGAGGGGCCAGCGGATCTTCCTCGACCAGCTGCAGACCACCGATAAGGGCGGCTCCATGAAGTCGCTGAACTTCGATTGCGGGATTTTCTGCGAAGAGCCGCTGCATCACATTGTTTCGAGCCGCGCCGAGGTTCAGGCATGAAGGCTATTGACTTGTTCGCCGGCGGCGGCGGATTCACCGAAGGCGCGCAGCAGGCGGGCTGCGAAGTGGTATGGGCCGCGAACCATTGGCCCGCGGCTGTCGCCACACATGCATTGAACCATCCGCACACGGAACACGCGTGTCAGGATCTGCAGCAGGCCGATTGGTCGAGACTGCCCGCGTTCGATCTGTTGCTGGCGTCGCCCGCCTGTCAAGGACACACGCACGCACGTGGCAAGGAACGTCCACACCACGACGCAACTCGCTCTACCGCGTGGGCGGTGGTTTCGGCGCTCGAATCCTGCTCGCCGGAATTCGCGCTCATCGAGAACGTACCCGAGTACATGCAGTGGCGGCTGTTCCCCGCATGGTGTGCCGCTGTAACTGCGCTCGGCTATGCAATCAGCCCCCACCTGGTCGATGCGGCCGACTTCGGTGTGCCGCAGCATCGCGTGCGGATCTTCATCGCATTGACCAAGAGCAAGCACCCGATCCAGCTGCAGCTGCCACCGCAGGATCACGTTCCGGCCAGCAGTTTCATCGACTTCACGGCTGGTAGTTGGACGCCCATCAAGCGACCGGGCCGGGCGGTGGCAACGCTGGCCAGGATCGAAGCCGGCCGGGCTGCATTCGGCGACAGGTTTATCGCACCGTACTTCGGTAGTGGTTCGGGCCTCACCGGCCGCTCACTGGCCCGTCCGATTGGCTCGATCACAACCCGCGACAGGTGGGCTGTGGTCGATGGCGACCGCATGCGCATGCTCACCGTAGATGAAGGACGCGCCGCCATGGGCTTTCCTTCAACCTACCAGCTGCCATCCAACAAGCGGGACGCGATGCAGATGCTGGGCAATGCCGTCTGCCCGCCAAAGGCTCGCGCCATCATCACCGCGCTGCGGGAGGCCGCATGACACAGCGACAGAAGACGCCACCTCGCATTCTGCCTCCCTGCCCGGATAGCCACCCGGCGCGGTACATCCACGATCTACGCCGCGAGGGCGCGGGCGGTGGCCACCTCATCGAATGCTGTTGCAGCACCACGGCTAAGCACCCGTCGTTCGATCTGGCATGGGCGCACTGGCACAAGCAACACGGCCTGCAGCCGACCGCTGCGGCGGTGGAGCAACCCTTACCGAGCAACGTGTTACAGATGAAATTATTCGCCGCAGGGAGGGCTTGAGCATGGCACAGATCCTGCACTTCACCGATCTACAACGGATCTGCGCCCCTGATGGTCCGCCCCCCACACCGACAACGGTGGAGCGGTGGGCGGATGCTCAAGGGATTCTGTATAAGTACGACCGGCGCGGGCGCATCTGGACCACCGTCGAGGCCATCAATGCGGCCTTGGGCCTGCCAGGCGCAAATGCACTGCCACACGAAACGACACTGCTGGAACTGGTTTGATGACACGTGGTCGAAAAAGGAAGTTCAACCCGGAGATCCCTGGTCATATTGACCAGGGATCACTGCCACGCGGCGTGTACTGGGGCGATGGCCGTTGGTACGTGCTCAACCCACACCCCGAGGGCATTGGGCAAAAGAAGGCAACGGTGGCCTCACGGCGCGCCCGCCTTTCTGATCTGCACGCGATCATGGAGGCGCGAGCTGGCGGCAACGTTCGCGGAACCCTCGAATACCTGGTCGATGCTTTCAAGCGGTCCAGCGAGTATGTCGATCTGTCGGAGAAGTCGAAAGAGAGCTACGACTACTGCGCGGCAAAGGCGTGCGGCTACCCTCTGCGCGACGGGCGTCCGCTTGGCCAACAGCGCGTCGAGCATCTTTCGGTGCCGGTCCTGCAGCGGGTGGTGGAAACCTTGGCCACCGGACGGCCGGCCATCGGCAAGCTGCCCACGATCCCGCCGACCCCAGCAGCGGCCAACCGCGTCGCCAGTTACCTGCGGCGTCTCTTTGCGTGGGGTATTCGACACGGCCACTGCTCCACCAATCCGGCTGATGGCATCCGCAAGGTGCGTGAAAAGCGCGACGCGCGCATGCCTGACCACGACGCGTTCGACGCGGTGCTGCGGTTCGCACGCACGCGCGCCAGCCGGCAGGCGCATACCGCTGGCAGCTGTCCGCCCTATCTCCCTGCAGTCATGGTGCTGGCCTATGCGGTTCGCCTGCGCGGCATTGAGGTGAACACTCTCACCGACGCCAACCTGCAGCCTGAGGGCATTCGCAGCAATCGCCGAAAGGGGTCGCGCGACAACGTGACGCTGTGGACCAAGGATCTGCGCGCGGCCGTAAAGTGGCTACAGTCCTACCGGGACGAACGAATGCAGGCCCATGGGCGGCCGGTACC
Organism: Xanthomonas sp. 60; assembly: GCF_011761925.1. NCBI lineage: Bacteria > Pseudomonadati > Pseudomonadota > Gammaproteobacteria > Lysobacterales > Lysobacteraceae > Xanthomonas > Xanthomonas sp. 60. Next base: position 110,748 of record NZ_JAASQW010000008.1, read on the forward strand.
GATCAAACCGGATCAGCGACGCCTTCTCGTTTCGGAGTCCGGCACCCCGCTCACGAAATCAGCCCTCGACAGCGCTTGGCAACGGCTGATCCGGAGTGCCGTTGAGGAGGACGTAATCGAGAAGGAGCAGCGGTTCGCGCTCCATGGCCTGAAACATCGGGGAATCACCGACAGCGAGGACAAGAGCGCTGGCGGGCACGTGACCGAGGCCATGCGTCAGCTGTACGACCATTCCGTACCGGTGGTGAAAGCGGCCGTGAAACCAAAAAAGAAGAGCTAATTTTACCGGCAATTTTACCGGTGGATGCAAAAAGGCTAGCGCACCGCGCTGGCCGTTTTTGTTAAAACCCTTACTTTCAAGTCGTTTTGGCGCTTACCGAGTGGTGCCGCTTATCCGAATCGAACGGATGACCTACTGTTTACAAGACAGTTGCTCTACCAACTGAGCTAAAGCGGCATGTAGCGTGCACCCCGGGCAGCGCCGTAGGGTGCGGGGATTCTACCGCAGACCCGCGCAGTCCAGCGAGCGTTGCTGCGCGGCACCGCTGCGCTGCCGGGCGGTGTCGGCGGACTGCCCGCCCGCCAGGGCGCCCTGCAGCCACCACACAGGCGGGCTGTCACCGCCACGCAGCTGGGGCTCGAAGCCCGCCGCGCGCACGGCGGCCACGCGCCGTTCGGCACCTTCACGGTTGCGGTACTGGCCCAGCGCGATGGCGTTGGCGTCAGGGCCCTGGGCGATGATGTAGTAGTCGCTCAGGCCGGCCGCCACGATGCGCTGTACGGTCGCCTGCGCCGCCTCGCGCGAGGCCGCCGGCGCCAGCATCACCCGGTAGCGGGTCGTCGTGCTGCTGCCAGCCTCCTGCTGCAGGCGCATGCGCTGGAGCACGCCCGCCCCGCGCGACTGCGCGCTGCGCGCCGCCGCTTCATCGGCAAACGGGCCAACGGCCACGCAGCGCTCAGGCGTCGGCGCGGGCGCCGTGGCAGGCGGCGTGGGCGCGCCTGCAGGTTGTGTGGCAGCCTCCACGCGGGGTGCGGTCGCCACTGGCACAGCGACTGCCGGTGCCAGGACTGGCGCGGGCACCCCCGCGGCGGGTAGCGCCGTCGACGCGGCATCCGCGCCGGCACCGGGTGCGGCGGCCGTGCCCGCTGCTGCGTCCTGCGGCTGCGCGTTTTCTGCCAGGCCCGCGGCGGCGAACTGCAGCTCGGCCACACCGGTCGGCGGCTTGATGTCCGGCACCGCCGGAGCCTCGCGCAGCACCCACCACAGTGCGACGCTGACATTGAGCAGGACAAGGACAACAATGAGGGCACGGGTCAGCATGCGCAGATCCTAGCGTGTGCCAGCGGGCAGATGCACGGCCCAGCGCGCGAGCCCGTCCAGCACCAGCAGCGGCCGGTGCTCGGTAGCGGCCGGCAGCAGCGGCAGCAGCACCGGCGCGCCACCGCCGTGCAGCAGCAGCGCGACCGGCGCCTGCAGCTGCTGCGCGGCCTGCTGCAGGCTGCGTTCGATCAGCGCCACCGCCGCCCCGTCGCAGCCCGAGGCCAGTGCGTCGGCCGTGTCGCTGGCGAACTCTTGGTAGGCACCGCCGCTGGGGGGCAGCTGCACCGCACGCGCATGCAGCGCTTCGCGCATGGTCGTCGGCGAGGCCGCGATGCGCCCACCGTGGTGCAGTCCGTGCGCGTCCAGCAGATCGATGGTCAACGCGGTGCCGACACCCGCCACCAGCACATGGCGCTGCGCCCGCGCGGCGGCCAGCAACGCAAGGAAGCGATCCACGCCGAAGCGCTCCGGCGCCGCATACGCGATGCGGACACCGGCCAGCTGTGGCTCGGTGCGCGCCACATGCACGTGGCGGAAGCGCATGCGCAGGATTTCCAGCATCGTTGCCGTCAGCCCCGGCGCCGCCACGCTGGCGACATACGCGGTGTCCCCCTGCGGCAGCGCACGCAGGGCTTCGCCACGCAGGTCCTCGGCGCCATGGGTCCACGCCTGCACGTCGCCGGCACGATCCCCCTGCAGCGGCGCGTACTTGAACCGGGAATTGCCCAGGTCGAACAACCAGTCGCTCATTGCGCCCTCACGCTGACTTCGCCGGCGTGCAGCAGGTGTTCGCTGCCGTCGATACGCACGCGCAGCGCGCCATCCTCGGCCAGTCCCAGGGCCTGCCCTTCGCGCCAGTGTCCGTGCAGTTCAACGCGTACCTCGCGCCCGGTCAGGCAGTCCAGCGCGGCGTAGCGCGGCAGAAAGGGCGCAAGGCCCTGCACGTCGAACAGATCCAGCGCCGGCAGCAGCGCTTCAAGCACGGCGGTACCCACCGCGGTGCGGTCCATGCGGCGTCCGGCAAGCGTGTCCAGGTCCGTCCAGGGTTGGTCGATGGCGGCGGCGGCGGCGGCAGGCATGTGCACGTTGATACCGATGCCGATCACCGCACGCGCCGGTCCGGCGAACTCACCGCCTCCTTCCACCAGCAGTCCGCCGAGCTTGTGCCCATCGGCTACCAGGTCATTCGGCCACTTCAATCCCACGCCGCTCAGGCCGAGTCCGCGCAGGGCCTCGGCGACGGCCACGCCAGCGGCCAGGCTGAGTCCCCCCAGGCGCGCCAGGCCACCAGTGAACCGGCGCAGGACGGAAACGTAGACATGGGCGGCCAGCGGTGAGGACCATTCGCGTCCACGGCGGCCGCGTCCGCCGGTCTGGCGCTCGGCAAACAGGACGTCAATGCCCTGCTCGGGCGTGCTGCGACGCAGCAATTCGGTGTTGGTAGAGCCGATTGTCCATACAACCTCAAGGGCGGCAAGCCGCGCGGCGGCGTCAGGCGTCAGTCCGGCGCGCAGTCGGTCCGCCTCCAGCAGGTCCACGGGCTGCTTCAGGGTGTAGCCGTCGCCAGCGCGCCCTTCAACCGCTACGCCGGCCATCCTAAGCCCTTGAATTCGCTTCCATACGGCGGCACGGGTCTGGCCCAGCTCGCGCGCCAGCGCGTCGCCGGAGAGTGGACCGGCGGCCAGTTTGGCCAGCAGTTGGCGATCGTCCACGGGCGGTTCCGTTGGGTAAACAGGGCAAGTATGCGGCATAGCGCAGCTTCGCGACTTCCCAGATCTTCCTATTGACTGGACGAATCGGGCTAGAATCGAGGCTTACCCGCTCCTGACCAACGGATGTCGTCGATGCGCTGTCTTGCCCATTGCATGGTCCTGTTGATGGCCCCGATGCTGTCGATCACATCGACGGCGATGGCCAACAGCGCGCGTGGGGACTGCGTCTACAGTACGCCCGATGCCGAACGCCCGCCTTCGGCGCGCAGTGCCGCAGCGGCCGTTCCGACGACGCCCAAGCCGGTCACGCCGCCTGCCGCCAGTGCGGGCGGCGGTGGCGAAGATGACGTGCTGCAGCGTCTGCGCGCGCCGAAGTGGCACAGCTTCCTGCCGGGCATGTTCCGCTGATCCAGTCGCTGTTGCGCTGGCTGCGGCCGGCACCTCGTCCGATCCCTGAGCCGCTCTGGCGCCACGCCTGCGCCCGCGCCGCCTGGCTGCATGCGCTTTCGGCACCGCGCCGCGAACGTCTACGCACCCTCGCCGAGCGTTTCCTGCACGAGAAGACCCTGACCCCCATGGGCGGCCTCGCGCTGAGCGATGAAGACGTCGTGTTGCTGGCTGCCCTGTGCTGCCTGCCGCTGCTGCGGATCGGCGAGGTGGGCCTGCAGGGGTGGTCGCAGCTGATCCTCTACCCGGAGGCCTTCCGTGTGCAGCGCACCCACGTCGATGCGGCAGGCGTGCTGCATGAATGGGATGACGAACTGATCGGGGAAAGCTGGGACAACGGACCGTTGATCCTTTCCTGGGCCGACATCCTGGCGGACCTGCAGGCGCCGCATGAAGGCTTCTGCGTGGCCGTGCACGAGATGGCGCACAAGATCGATGCGCTGGACGGCGCGATGGATGGCACGCCGCCGCTGCCACGCGCATGGCAACGGCAGTGGGCCGATGATTTCCAGCGCGCCTACGACGCCCTGTGCGCACAGGTGGACGCAGGCGCACAGACGCTGATCGATCCCTATGCGACGGAAGCACCGGAGGAGTTTTTCGCGGTGGCCAGCGAGTACCATTTTTCGGCGCCGGACCTGCTTGCCGAGGCGATGCCGGCAGTGGCCATGCATCTGCAGCGCTTCTACGACGGCCAGGCGTAGACGCGCCAGCGCCGCGTCCTGGCACGATGCACGCCTCAGGGGCCCGGCGGCAGCTTCACTTCAAAGCGGGCGCCACCCAGCTCGGCCGAGCGGGCCACCAGCAGCTCACCGCGGTAATCCTTGATCAGGTCCTGCACGATCGACAGGCCGATCCCGTGTCCCTGCACGCGCTCGTCGCCCCGGACGCCGCGCTGCAGCACCTTGGCGATGTCCTCCGGAGCGATGCCCGGGCCATCGTCGTCCACGGCCATCAGCAGGCCCGGTCGGCGGCCGTTGGGCGCGGGAATCGGCTTGACGGTCAGCAGCACGCCGCGTCGCGCCCACTTGAAGGCATTCTCCAGCAGGTTGCCCAGCAGTTCCTGCAGATCACCCGGCTCGCCGTGGAAGCGGGCCGCCGCATCGATGTCGAACTCGCACAGCACGCCCTTGCTGGCGTAGACCTTTTCGAGCCCGCGCACGATCTCTTCGGCGTTGGGCTCGATCGGCAACGGCGCAGAGAACAGCTTATGGCCCGAGGAGGCAGCTCGGGCGAGCTGGTAGGACACCAGGTTGTTCATCCGCTGCAGCTGCACGTCGAGTTCTTCGCGCAACGCTGCATCGTCGGAGCCGCTGTCCAGCTGCGTGCGCAGTACCGCGATCGGCGTTTTCAGGCTGTGGGCGAGATCGGCCAGCGTGTTGCGCTGCCGCTCCAGGTTCTCGCGCTCGCTTTCGATGAACGCATTGATGCTGTCGGCCAGCGGTTCCAGCTCGCGTGGATGGCGCTCGCTCATGCGCGCTGCTTCGCCACGCTGCACCCGGGTCAGTTCGTTGATCACGCGGCGCAGTGGGCGCAGGCTCCATTGCAGGATGACCGTCTGCAGCAGCAGCAGGATCAGGCCGATACCACCGAGATAGAACAGCACGCGGCCACGGAACACTCGCAGCTGGGCGCCCAGTGCGCGCGAATCCTCCATCACGTAGATCGTGTACGGAAACTCGGTGGCGGGATCAGCGTCGGCATCCCACACCAGTCCCAGGCCGTAGCGGTACACCGAGCCCTCGCTGCCATCGATCTGGATCATCGGCAGCGGGCCTTCGAACACTTCCTGGCGCGGCGCGAGCAGGCCGCTGCCGAGCGGCGGCAGCATCGGGCCTTCGGCGGACATCGAATTGCCTTTGCCAGCGGGCATCGCAACCTGCAGGTACAGGCCGCTGCCGGGCACGTCGAACCGCGGATCCGGCGGCTGCTCGCGGATATACAGCGAGCGGTCACGGGTGAAATCAATGCCGGCCGCGTACGCCGTAGCGTAGTTCTTCAAGCGCTCGCGCAGGTTGGCACGGGCGGTATCGGCGAAGGCGGCATCGAGCGCGTAACCGGCCAGCGCCAGGAACGCCACCAGGCCCACGGACGCGGCGAGCAGCTGGCGCGCCTGCAGTGATCGCGGCCGCCAGCGTCGGAATAACCACAAACGGCCGGACATCGTCGATTCGCCAGGACGCGGCGGTCAGCCCTCGTTGCGCGGGATCGCGAAGCGGTAACCGCGACCGCGTACGGTTTCGATCGGCTTGAGCTCGCCATCGGGATCGAGCTTCTTGCGCAGGCGGCCGATGAAGACCTCCAGCACGTTGGAATCGCGGTCGAAGTCCTGCTGGTAGATGTGCTCGGTGAGGTCGGCCTTGGAGACCAGCTCACCTGCATGCATCATCAGGTACTCGAGCACCTTGTACTCATAGCTGGTGAGATCGACATTGCTGCCCGCCACGCTGACGGTCTGCGCGGCCAGATCGAGCGCGACCGGGCCGCATTCCAGTGTCGGCTTGCTCCAGCCGGCGGCGCGGCGCAGCAGCGCGTTGACGCGCGCCAGCAGCTCCTCCACATGGAACGGCTTGACCAGATAGTCGTCAGCGCCCTGCTTCAGGCCCTCAACCTTGTCCTGCCAGCTCGAGCGCGCGGTCAGGATCAGGACCGGAAACTTCTTGCCCTCATCGCGCAGGGCCTTGATCAGTTCCATGCCGGACATCTTCGGCAATCCCAGATCGATGATGCCCACGTCGAACGGCACTTCGCGGCCCATGTAAAGCCCTTCCTCGCCATCCTGCGCGGCGTCGACGGCAAAGCCTTCGCGCTTCAGGCGGGCGGCGAGGGTCTCGCGCAGCGGCGCTTCGTCTTCGACCAGAAGGATACGCATGAACTCTCCCTAGTTTGCTGGGGTCGGCCCGGAGGCCTGGGAATGGGGTGCTGTGCGCAGCTTAACCCGTTCAGGGGTTATCGCTGCGTAGTGAAGACATATCCGATCGCGGCGTTCGAGGTTGTGAACGCGGCGGCATGGGGTCGTCCATGTAGCGGACGCGCCCACGCTCATCCATGTACTTCACGCGATTGATATCGCGCCCATCGAACGGCACGCGCTCGGCCCCCAGGATGTGTCCACCGGTAGACCGCTGCACGCGCCGTACGGCTTCGGACAGGCTCCTGCCATCCTCGCGCGGTGCGCCACGGGCCATCATCTCCATGCGCACATCCCCGCCGCGCTCACGCATCGGTTGGACCTGTGCAACGGCCACGGCAGGCGCTGCGGCCGCAACGGCGAACACGAAGGCGAGGGCTGCACGGCGATGATGGAAGCTGGCGGAGAGCATTCTGTCGATCCTAGCCGAGGTCGGCGATTCGTTCAAAATTCGTGAAACGGCAAGCCGCGGTGGCCGACCGGATTTCACGTTTCTTTCGCAAATTTCGACTTCAGGCAGTGAATCTGGTCTGAACTTTTCCACTCATGGGACAGTTTCGTTCAGATTAGTGAACCAGCGCACGCTTCATCCGCAGGCAGCCACCGGTGAGACGTCGCGCGCGGTGACCGCCAAGGCCTGCTCTACCAAGGCCCAGCCGGCCCCGGGACGATGGGCCCCTTCGCTCAGCACCTGCCTGAAGGCACGCCCACCGGGCTCGGCGTGGAACAGGCCCAGCACATGCCGCGTGATGTGCTTGAGCGCCATGCCCCCGTCCAACTGGGCCTCCACGTAGGGCCTCAGGGCGCGCAGCAGGTCAGCCCGCGCCCGCAGCGGCGCGCCGGTCCGGGCCGTCTCCAGCCGATGCAGCAAATAAGGATCGTGGTAGGCGGCGCGACCGAGCATCACACCATCCACCCGACCCTGCTGTGCCTGCACGGCGTCCGCGCTCGCCAGGCCGCCGTTGATGACCACCGGCAGCGACGGGCGCTCCTGCTTGAGCCGGTAGGCCCAGTCATAGCGCAGCGGCGGCACGTCCCGGTTTTCCTTCGGCGACAGCCCTTTCAACCACGCGTTGCGCGCGTGCACCACCACCATGGACGCACCTGCGGCGACCTGGCGGTCGACGAAGGCCGCAAATACGTCGTAATCGTTGTCTTCATCCACGCCCAGGCGGCACTTCACGGTGACCGGGATCTCCACAGCGTCAACCATGGCCGCCACGCACTCGGCCACCAGCGCCGGCTCACGCATGAGGCAGGCACCGAAGCGGCCTGCCTGCACCCGGTCCGACGGGCAGCCGCAGTTGAGGTTGACTTCGTCGTAGCCCCACGCCTGTGCAATGCGCGCCGCCTCGGCGAGCAGCGCCGGATCGCTGCCGCCCAGCTGCAGGGCGAGCGGATGTTCACTGGCGTCGTAGCCCAGCAGCCGCTCACGATCGCCGTGGATCACCGCATTGGCATGCACCATCTCGGTGTACAGGCGCGCGCTGGGCGCGAGCAGGCGATGGAACACCCGGCAATGGCGGTCCGTCCAGTCCATCATGGGGGCGACGGAGAGGTGCAGGGAGTCAGCGTAGCGGGCAACAGCAGACGTCATCAGGCGGCAGATCCAGGTGACTGGCATTGCCAGTGAGATCAACAGTTTACTTCGCCCAGCTGAATACTGCCGGGGCGCTTGCGTACGGTGCCGGAGCAGCGCATGACCGGCTGCCCCGCCTCGGTGGCTGCACCACATTGCAGGCCGCTCAACGAGAGCGTTGATGGGTTTCCCCCATGAATCAGGTGTGATGTCGCGATCGCCCTCTCCCTCCTGTGCGCGTGCGCTTCCTCGACCGTCATGCAGTACGGCCCTACCGCCCTTGCAGCAAGCAGATGGCGGGCAGCGCGGTCGCGATCGCCGGGGCCCGCCATCGCGCGTTCACCCTTCCGCCGGTTGCACTGGCCTATCGTCCGCAGCCTCGACCCCCAGGAAGATCCGCCATGCATCGCACCCATTCGGCACTGTCCGCGCTACTGCTCGCAGCCGCACTGACCGCCACCAGCACCGCCTCCGCCACCCCGGCGGCCGGTCTGTCGGCCACGTTCGATACCTGCACCGACCGTGCGCGCGGGATGAAGGACCAGCAGGCCTGCATCGCGCAGGAAAAGGCGCGCCAGGACAAGCGCCTGAACGACGTCTACGCGCAGCTGGGCCGTCGGTTGACCCCTGCCAGCCGCGCCAAGCTGCAGGTCGCCGAGCGGGCGTGGCTGCAGTCACACGCACGCGATGGCGAGTTCGTCACCGCGCTGCTGGGCGCACCGGCAACGGTCAATCCAGAAGGGGGCGTGATGGAAGCGCAGCGCCTGGCCGCGCGCGCCACGGTGCTGGAGCAGTACCTGGAACAGGTGCGCTGAGCGTTCGCCTGCGCCGGGTCGCCACCGGCGCAGGCGGGGTTACGCCTTCAGTGCAGGCTTTGTGCGGCACCGTTGCGGCCGACCTGCTCAAGCAGCGTCTGGCTGGCCGCATTGAGGCCGATCAGGCTGACCTGGGCGCCGTGGGCAGCGAGCTTGTCCTGCGCACGCTCCAGCGCGGCCACCGCCGTGAGATCCCACAGGTGCGCGTGCTGCAGATCGATGATCACCTGCGGGGCGACATGCTGGTAATCAAACGCCGCACCAAGCTGTCCCGCGGAGGCGAAGAACACCTGTCCGCGCACCTCATAGCGCTGCACGCCGGCCTCATCCACGTGCCGCTGCACCTCCAGCAGGCTGCCAACCTTGCGCGCGAAGAACAGCGCCGACAGCAGTACGCCACTCAGCACGCCCTTGGCCAGATCATGCGTGGCCACGGTCACCACTACGGTGAGCAGCATCACCGCCGAAGAGCTGCGCGGATGCGTGGCGAGGTCCTTCAGCGAGCGCCAGCTGAAGGTGCCGATGCTGACCATGATCATCACCGCCACCAGCGCGGCCATCGGGATCTGGCGCACCAGGTCGCTGCCGTACACCACGAGCATCAACAGCACTGTGCCGGCGACCAGGCAGGACAGGCGCCCGCGCCCGCCGGAGGTCACATTGATCACCGACTGCCCGATCATCGCGCAGCCGGCCATTCCGCCCAGGAAACCGGTCACTGTGTTGGCCAGGCCCTGGCCGGCGCACTCGCGGTTGCGCTGGCTGGGAGTCTCGGTGATGTCCTCCACGATCTGCAGCGTCATCATGGATTCCAGCAGCCCCACCACCGCCAGCGTGGCCGCAACCGGCAGCAGGATCCGCAGCGTTTCCCAGGTGAGCGGGACGTCGGGCAGGAAGAACGACGGCAGCCGGTCAGGCAGCTGGCCCATGTCGCCGACCGTGCGCACATCGATGCCCAACCCGACCACCACGGCGGTGAGCACGGCAATGGCCACCAGGGGCGAGGGCACCACGCGGGTGATGCGCGGCAACAGGTAGATGATCGCCAGCGCCGCCGCGCACAGCAGGTAGACGGTGGGCCCACGGCCGACCAGTTCCGGCAGCTGGGCCATGAAAATCAGGATCGCCAGCGCATTGACGAAACCGGTGATCACCGAACGCGAGACGAAACGCATCAGCGAGCCGAGTTTCAGCATGCCGGCCAGCAGCTGCAGCACGCCGGTGAGGATGGTGGCGGCGAACAGGTACTGCAGGCCGTGGTCTTTCACCAGGTCCACCATGACCAGCGCCATCGCGCCGGTGGCCGCCGAGATCATGCCCGGGCGTCCGCCCGCGATGGCGGTGATCACGGCGATGGAGAACGAGGCGTAGAGGCCCACGCGCGGGTCGACGCCAGCGATGAGGGAAAACGCGATGGCTTCGGGGATCAGCGCGAGGGCGACGACGATGCCGGACAGCACGTCGCCACGGACGTTGCCGAGCCACTGCTGGCGCAGTGGGAAATGGGTCTGCATGGGAGTTTGTTCCTAAGCGCGCGCGGGCATGGCCACGCCGCGCTGCAATGACTACGCGGGGTCCTGGTGCCGGAGCGGTCCGGCTGCCGGTGGGCTTCGGGTCAGGGTGGCGTGGTCACTGCGGGCAGGCATCGCGTCAGGGCGGGCAACGCATGAGTTTACGCCAGGCCGCCGCCGTCAGGTAGCGGGGCCATGTCGGGTCCAAGCATGGGGGCCAGCCGAACGGCGCACTACAATCAGGCGATGGCTGCCTACTCATCCGGTTTCTTCGATCCCCACACCGAACAGGGCGTGCTGCGGCTGTCCATCGCCGGCACGCTGGTCATGGCGGCGCTGGCGGTGGGCTTCGGGCTGTACGCCAATTCCTCGCTGATCATCTTCGATGGCATCTACGGACTGATCGACGTGGTGATGACCTGGCTGTCGCTGCTGGTTGCCCGGCTGATCGCCCAGTCCACCAACACCGATACCCTGCAGTCACGCCTGAACCAGCGGTTTTCGATGGGCTTCTGGCATCTGGAACCCATCGTGCTGGGCGTCAGCGGCACGCTGATGATCGGTGCCGCGCTGTATGCCTTCGTCAACGCGGTGGACGCGCTGACCTCGGGCGGACGGCTCATCGCGCTGGGACCTGCCATCACCTTCGGCGTGATCTCGCTGATCGGCGAGGGCGCGCTGGCCGCGTTCGTGCTGCGTGCCAATCGCCGCATCGGCTCGGAGTTCGTCGCGCTCGATGCGAAGAACTGGATCATCGCCGCCAGCATGTCCGCCTGCTATCTCGTGGCGTTCCTGGGCGGCGTGGTGGTGCGTGATACCCGCTGGGCCTGGATCGGCCCGTACATCGATCCGGGCATCCTGGTGGTGGTCTGCCTGTTTGTGATGGCCGCGCCACTGGGCACGGTGAAACAGGCCCTGTCGGGCATCCTGCTGGTGGCCCCGCCCGCGTTGCTGGCGCATGTGGATGCCGTGGCCCGCGATGTCGTGGCCCGGCATGGTTTCCTGGATTACCGCAGTTACGTGGCGCAGGTGGGGCGCGGTGAGCAGATCGAACTGTTCTTCGTGGTGCCTGCGGATGATCCGCCGCGGGCACTGGCCGAATGGGATGCGCTGCGCGACGAGATCGGCAATGCGCTGGGCGAGGAATCCCCGGACCGCTGGCTGACGATCATGTTCACCACCGACCTGGAATGGGCGGTGTAGGGCTCACGGAGCTGCGCTGGCGCGCCATGCGCGCGGGGATTGCCCGGTCTGCGCCTTGAACGCGCGCGACAGGGCCGCTTCGCTGCCATAGCCGACGTCGGCGGCGATGCGCTTGAGTGGCTGGCCACGGCGCAGGGCCTGCTGCACCAGCCGCGTCCGCCAGGCCTGCAGATACTGCCCCGGGGTGCTGCCGATGACCTCGCGGAAGCCTTCGGCGAAGGCGCTGCGTGACATCCCCGCGCGCTCGGCCAGGGCCTGCAGCGACCAGTCCTCGGCCGGCCGCTCGTGGATGGCCACCAGCGCGTGGCGAAGCCGTGGATGGCCCATCCCGGCCAGCAGGCCAACCTGGATCTGGCCGTTCTCCATCAACGTGCGCAGCACCTGGATGATCACCAGTTCGAACAGGCGGTCGAGCATGGCCTGCCGCCCGCAGCGCTGGGTGAACGCTTCTTCGACCACCATGCCCAGCGCCGCCTGGCTGCCGAGCAGGCCGGCCAGCGGCAGGCAGACCGGGCTGGGCAGGGCCTCGGCCACCGGGCTGCCCTCTCCCGCCTCGAAGCGCAGCTGTGCGGTGACCAGTGGTACCTCGCGCCCGGCTGCCACCGTGAAGTGGTGGGACTGCGGGCGCGCGTACAGCAGCACGCTGGGCGCCTCCATGTGGATCGGTGCTGGGCCGCCCTGCACGATCACCCCGCCCTCGGCGAGCAGGTGCAGCAGGGGCTGGGCGGTGGCCTCGGCAGGTACATAATGTCCGCTGATGCGGCCGCCCTGCTGCAGGCGTGCGCTGACCGGAAAGCGGTCCAGCAGTGATTCGAGTCGGTCGAGCATTCTGGACGCTCCATCAAGTCTGCAGGATTTTATGTAGCATTCCGTCCTGCCACTGTGTGCAAACTAGCGCACACCGGCCCCCGCGCCAACCGTCTCAACAGGAGCACTGCCATGTCCATCGAAAAGGTTCTGTACACCGCGCAAGCCACCGCCACCGGCGGCCGCGAAGGTCGCGCCGTCTCCTCCGACAGCGCGCTCGACGTCCAGCTGTCCACCCCCAAGGAACTGGGCGGCGCCGGCGGCGCAGGCACCAACCCGGAGCAGCTGTTCGCCGCCGGCTACTCAGCCTGCTTCCTGGGCGCGTTGAAGTTCGTCGCGGGCCAGGCCAAGGTGGCCCTGCCGGCGGAGACCACGGTCACCGGCCGTGTCGGCATCGGCCAGATTCCCACCGGTTTCGGCATCGAAGCCGAGCTGACCATCAGCGTGCCGGGCCTGCCGCGCGAGCAGGTGGAAGAACTGGTGCAGAAGGCGCACATCGTCTGCCCGTACTCCAATGCCACGCGCAACAACATCGACGTAACGCTGATCGTCGCCTGAGCCGAAAAAAATGGGCGGATGCCGGTCGAAACCGGGCATCCGCCCATCCTGGCTGCGATGGCCCCGGTCGTGCCGGGGCGGCAGCGATTCAGTTCTCGCGGGCGATGAGCTGCACCACGCTGGAGAAATCCAGCTTGCCACGCCCCGCCTGGTGGTTCATCGAATACAGATTGCGCGCCAGTTCGCCGAGCGGAATGGAGGCGCCCACGCCCATCGCCGCTTCCACCGCCAGGCCCAGGTCCTTGAGCATCAGGTCGCTGCCGAAGCCGCCGCTGTAGCCACGCGAGGCCGGCGCATTCTCCAGCACGCCCGGCCACGGGTTGCACACTTCGGTGGCCCAGCTGCGGCCGGTGCTGACGGCCATCATGTCCGAGAGGACCTTGGGGTCCAGGCCATGCGCCACGCCCAGCGCGATGGATTCGCCGGTCACCGCCATGATCACGCCCAGCGCCATGTTGTTGCACAGCTTGGCCACCTGACCGGCGCCGCTGGCGCCGACATGGAAGATGTTCCTGCCCATCGCCTGCAGCACTGCGCGCGCGCGTTCCAGGGCGTCCGCTTCGCCGCCGACGATGAAGGTCAGCGTGCCGGCCGTCGCCCCCGCGGTGCCCCCGGATACCGGTGCGTCGAGCATCTGCAGGCCACGCGCAGCCGCCGCTTCAGCGACCTTGCGGGCCACGGCCGGTGCGATCGTGCTGCAGTCGATCAGCAGGGCCCCGGCCGGGATGTCGGCGAGGATGCCGTCTTCGCCCAGATAGACGCCCTCCACGTGGCGGCTGGCGGGGAGCATGGAGATGACCACTTCGGCGTCGGTCAGCGTATCCAGCGCGGAGGTGGCCGCGTGCGCGCCGGCGTCGACGGCGGCCTGCAGCGCGGCCGGCACCAGGTCGAACACGCGCACAGTGTGGCCGGCCTTGACCAGGTTGGCTGCCATCGGGCCGCCCATGTTGCCCAGGCCGATGAAGGCGATCCGGCTCATGCAATGATCCTTTCAGTGGAAGTGCCGAGGTCGGCCAGCGGGTGGTCCGCAGCCGGCCATGGCGAAGTGAAGAAGGCCTGGGCCCACGCATGGGTGGCTTCGGCCAGCGAGGCCGGCTGCCAGTGCGGGGTGCGGTCCTTGTCGACCAGCAGCGCGCGGATGCCTTCGGCGAAATCGCCGTGGGCGGCACCGTGCAGCGCGGCCACATACTCCAGCCGGTACACGCTGGCCAGGTCCTGCCCTGCCGCGCGGCGTTGCAGTTCGAAGCCCAGCCGCGCCGAGCCGGGGGCACCGGCCTGCAGGGTCTGGGCCGCCGTCTGCAGCCAGGGGTCGTCGGACTGCAGCGCGGTGATGCGGGCCACGATCGGTTCCAGATCGTTGCCTTCGCACAGGCGGTCCACCAGGGCCGCGTTGGCGAACAGCGGGCCGGTCGCCGCATCGCTGGCGAAGGTCTGCAGCAGGATCGTCAGGCGCGTGCCGTTTTCGGTGCTGTCGGCACTCCACGCGGTCTCGCCCAGCGCATGCAGGACGTCGCTGCGGCGTGCTTCGGGAATGTGCAGATCGGCCAGCCCGGCGTAGATGGCATCGCCGGCATTGAGGGGCGCACCGGTGAGGGCCAGGAACAGTCCCCCCCGGCCCGGCACGCGCGGCAGCAGGTAGCTGCCGCCCACATCCGGGAACAGGCCGACGGTGATCTCCGGAAACGCCAGACGGGAGCGCTCGCTCACCACACGGTGACTGGCGCCGGCCATCAGCCCCAGTCCCCCGCCCATGACGATGCCATGGCCCCAGCACAGGATCGGCTTGGGGAAGGTATGGATCAGGTGGTCGACGCGATACTCGACATCGAAGAACTCCACTGCATGGGCGTTATCGCGGATATCGGTGGCGCCGCGTTCGCGATAGGCCACCATGCTCGCGTACAGCCCGTGCAGGTCGCCGCCGGCGCAGAAGGCTTTTTCGCCTGCGCCCTGCAGCACCACCAGCGCAATCCCGTCGTCGATGGCCCAGGCCTGCAGTCTCTCCAGCAACAGGTGGGCCATCGGCAACGAGAAACCATTGAGCGTGCGCGGCGCATTGAGCGTGGCCAGCCCGATGCGCGTTCCATTGGGCGCGGCGCGCTCCTCGAAGATCACCGGTGCGGTGTCATCGGCGCTCATGCGTTCTTCCACTGCGCGCTGCGCTTTTCCAGGAAGGCGCTCACGCCTTCCACCTGATCGGCGCTGTCGAACAGGTCCACGAAGGCTTCGCGCTCGGCCACCAGGGCCGCGGCATGGGTGCCGGTGCGGGTGAGCTGCACCAGCGTCTTGCACGCGGCGATGCTGGTCGGGCTCTGCTTTCCGGCTTTTTTCGCCCACTCCAGTGCCAGCGCCTTGCCTTCGCCCTTGCCGGCCATCTGTTCGGCCAGGCCGATGCGTACGGCCGTTTCGGCGTCGATACGCTCACCCAGCAGGATCATGCGCTTGGCCCAGCCCTCACCGACCAGGCGCGGCAGGTTCTGGGTGCCGCCGGCGCACGGCAGCAGGCCGACCGTGGCCTCCGGCAACGCCACCTGCGCATGCGCTTCGATGATGCGCAGATCGCACGCCAGCGCGCATTCCAGGCCACCGCCCATGGCGTAGCCGTTGATCGCGGCGATGGACACGCCACGGAACGCGGACAGGGCCTCGAATGCTTCACCGAAACGGCGTGCGGCTTCGCGTGCGGCGGCTTTGTCACCCGAAGCGAACTGGTTCAGATCCGCGCCCGCGGAGAAGAACTTCTCGCCATCGCCGGTGATCACCAGCGCATAGATGTCGCGGTCCGCGTTGAGCGCACCGACCAGATCGCGCAGCGCCGACAGGCTGTGCACGGTCCAGGTATGGGCCGGCGGATTGTGCAGGGTGATGACCGCTACATGGCCATCGGCCTCGACCTTCAGGCCGATGTGTTCCTGGGTGCGCCAATCGTTCATCGCAGTTCCTCTTCGGTGTTGAGCAGGTGGCGGGCGACGATCACCCGCATGATCTCGTTGGTGCCTTCAAGAATCTGGTGTACGCGGCAGTCACGCAACAGGCGTTCGATCGGATATTCGCGGATGTAGCCGTAGCCGCCGTGGATCTGCAGGGCCTCGTTGCAGACGGTGAAGCCGGCATCGGTGGCGAAGCGCTTGGCCATCGCGCACCACACCGTGGCATCGCTGGCAGCGGCATCGAGCTTGCGCGCTGCGGTATGCACCATCTGCCGCGCAGCGACCAGCTCGATGGCCATGTCGGCGAGCTTGAACTGCAGCGCCTGGAATTCGGCCAGCGCCTTGCCGAACTGGCGGCGTTCGCCCATGTAACGGCGCGCGGCATCCAGCGCCCCCTGTGCGGCACCGAGCGAGCACGCGGCGATATTGATGCGCCCACCGTCCAGGCCCTTCATGGCGAGCTTGAAACCACCGCCTTCCTCGCCCAGCAGGTGGCTCACCGGCACGCGTACGTTCTCGAAGGTGATGCCACGCGTGGGCTGGCTGTTCCAGCCCATCTTCTCTTCCTTGCGCCCGTAGCTGATGCCGGGCAGGTCGGCCGGCACCGCGATCGCACTGATGCCACCGGCTCCGGCGCCACCGGTGCGCGCCATCACCACCAGCAGCTCGGTGGCACCGGCGCCGGAAATGAACGCCTTGGCGCCGTTGAGCACGTAGTCATCGCCCTCGCGCACGGCAGTGGTCTTGAGCGAAGCGGCATCCGAACCGGCACCCGGCTCGGTGAGGCAGTACGAAGCCAGCTTGCGGCCCGAGGACAGATCGGGCCCCCATGCGGCACGCAGGGGCTCCTGGCCCCACTTGGCGACCATCCAGGAGGCCATGTTGTGGATGCTCACATAGGCGGCGGTGGACGGATCCACGCAGGCGAGCTCCTCGATGACGACGGCGGCGTCCAGACGGCTCAGGCCGCTGCCACCGACCTCCGGATCCATGTACAGGCCACAGAAACCGAGTTCCCCGGCCTTGCCGATCGCCTCGCGCGGGAAGATGCCCTCCGCATCCCACCGCGCGGCATGTGGCGCCAGTTCGGCCTGGGCGAAGTCACGCGCTGCCTCGCGATAGGCCTGCTGCGCTTCTTCGAGTTCCGTCGTCATCGAGTTGCTCATGAGGGGCTCCCTTGCTGTGCCGGCTTACTTCAGGCTGATGGTGGTGTTGACGCCGTGGCTGGCGGTTTCGTCATCGAACCAGCGCGCGGTGACCGTCTTGGTCTGCGTGTAGAACATCACCACCTGCTTGCCGTACGGGCCGAGGTCGCCGAGCTTGGAGGCGCGCGAACCGGTGAAGGAGAACAGCGGCACGGGCACCGGGATCGGCACGTTGATGCCCACCTGGCCCACGTCGATGTCTTCCTGGAAGCGGCGTGCGGCCGCGCCGCTCTGGGTGAACAGCGCGGTGCCGTTGCCGTTCGGGTTGGCGTTGACCATCGCGATGGCCTCTTCCAGCGTTTCCGCCTCCAGGATCACCAGCACCGGCCCGAAGATTTCCTCCTGGTAGATGCGCATGTCCGTGGTGACGCCGGCGAAGATCGTCGGTCCGACGAAGTTGCCCTTCTCGAAGCCGTCCACCTGCGGATTGCGGCCATCGAGCACCAGCTGTGCACCCTGCTCCACACCGGATGCGATCAGCCCTTCCACGCGCTCGCGCGCACTGCAGGAGATCACCGGTCCGACATCCGTGCCGGCCACGCTGCCAGCGCTGACCTTGAGGGTTTTCGCCTTGGCCACCAGCTCCGGCACCCAGCCGCGGGCCTCGCCCACCAGCACCAGGGTGGAGGCAGCCATGCAGCGCTGGCCGGCCGCACCGAAGGCGGCGCCGACCATCGCGTTGAGGGTCTGTTCCTTGTTGGCGTCCGGCAGTACCACGGCGTGGTTCTTGGCGCCCATCATGCACTGCACGCGCTTGCCCGCCAGCGAGGCACGGTTGTACACGTGGGTACCCACCCGCGTGGAGCCGACGAACGAAACCGCCTTGATGTCCGGGTGGTCACAGATCGCGTTGACCACGTCCTCGCCGCCGTGGACCACGTTCAGCACGCCCTTGGGAATGCCCGCCTCCAGCGCCAGTTCGACCAGGCGCATGGTCACCATCGGGTCCTGCTCGGACGGCTTGAGGATGAAGGTGTTGCCGGTGGCGATGGCCATCGGGAACATCCACAGCGGAATCATCGCCGGGAAGTTGAAGGGGGTGATGCCCGCGCATACGCCCAGCGGCTGCATCAGGGTGTAGGTGTCCACGCCATTGGCCACGTTGTTGGCCAGCTCGCCCAACTGCAGGTTGCCGATGGCCGCGGCATGCTCGACCACTTCCAGGCCACGGAACACATCGCCCTCGGCATCGGGCACGGTCTTGCCCTGTTCGGCGCTGAGGATGTGCGCCAGCTCGCTCATGTTCTCGCGGATCAACTGCTGGTACTTCAGGAAGATGCGTGCGCGGGTACCGATGGGGGTCTTGCGCCAGGTCCTGAAGGCCTCCTTGGCCGCGGCGACGGCGGCATCGACCTCGCCCGGGGTGGCGAACGGCACCTGGGCCAGCACGTCCTGGGTGGCCGGGTTGACCACGTCCTGCCAGTGCGCGGTGGACGATTCGACGAACTGGCCGTCGATCAGCAAGCGGATACGGGGCGCTGCAACAGTCATGGGGGTTCCCGGCGGTCGAAAGATGCTTGGCATTATTCACAGCGCGCGCCTCGCATTCCGGGCGCTCTCCGCTTAATCTGGCCAAGTGACCGGACGATTCTTGTTAATCCTGTGAATTCCCACGCGTCCCAACGCCATCTGGGCCTGCGGCTGGTGCGTCTGCGCGAGCAGCATGGCTTCAGCCAGGCGGGCCTGGCACAGGCCATCGGTGTGTCGGCCAGCTACCTCAACCAGATCGAGCGCAACAAACGGCCGTTGACCCCGGCCGTGCAGGCGCGCCTGCGCCAAGTGCTGGGTGACCTGGGCGAGCTGTTCGATATCGACGAGCCGGGCGCCCTGCAGGAGGCCCTCGGCGACACCCTGCGCGATCTTGGCGTGGCCGATGCCAGTGCCGGCGAACTGCGCGCCATGGCCGGCAACCTGCCCCATATCACCCGGGCCCTGCTTGATCTGCACCGCCGCCATCTGGCGCTGCGCGAGCACGCCAACGCACTGGAGTTCCAGCTGGGCGAGCCGGGCGCAGGGCAGGCCCTGCCGCCGGGCGACCAGGTGCGTGATTTCTTCAACCGCATGCACAACCACATTCCCGAACTGGATGACCTCGCCGAGCGCCTGTTCATCGACTGGGGACTGGCACCGGGCCATGTAGCGCCCCGCCTGCGCCAGCTGCTGGCCGACCGCCACGGCGTGCTGGTGGAGGTGGTGGCGCTGCAGCCCGGCCGCGAGAAGCGCCTGCTGGATGACGACGGGCGCACGCTGTTCCTGCCCGATTACCTCGAACCCGGACAGCAGGCCTTCCAGATGGCTGCCGAGCTGGCCTTGCGCGCGTACGCGGCGGAGGTGGATGCAGTGATCGCCCGCGCCGGCTTCCGGGACCAGGCGCGCGTGGCACAGGCGCGGATCGGGCTGTCGAACTATTTCGCCGGTGCGCTGGTGATGCCGTATGGGCCGTTCCTGCGCGCGGCAGAGCATAGCGGCTACGACATCGAACACCTGGCCCACGCGTTCGGCGTGGGTTTTGAAGCGGTCTGCCACCGGCTCAGCACGCTCGCCCGGCGCAGCGCGCCCGGCCTGCCCTTCTTCTTCATCCGCGTGGACCGCGCCGGCAACGTCTCCAAGCGCCATTCGGCCACCGATTTCCACTTCTCCCAGGTCGGCGGCTCCTGCCCGCTGTGGATCGTGTACGAGGCCTTCAACCAGCCCGGCCGCATCCTCACCCAGACCGCGCGCATGCCCGATGGCCGGCGCCATTTCTGGCTGGCGCGCCAGGTCAGCAGCGGACCGATCGGCCACGGGCAGCCCCGCAAGACCTTCGCGGTGGCGCTGGGCTGTGACCTGCAGCATGCCGAGCGGCTGGTCTATACGCGCGGACTGGACATCCAGAGCCCGGGCAATTCGGTTTCGATTGGCCCGGGCTGCCGGGTCTGCCCGCGCGAGGACTGCATGCAGCGCGCGTTCGCGCAGCTGCCGGGGCGCTGAGCCATGCGCTGCCCACACAGGACGCGCACGCGCTGCACCCGGCTCAGTAGATCGGGGTGACGCGCAGCTGCGGCAGTGGGCGCGGAGCGCCCTCGCCCAGGTCCGGGCCGAGATCCTCCCAGCGTGCTCCCTGTTCCACCATCTGCGCATAGAGCCGCTGCGATTCCCGGCGCTTGTCCTGCGCGGTCAGGGCATAGGAGGGCGGCAACGGCTGGCCACGGGCCACGCTGGCATACGCCGCACGGTAGGCCAGCACCTGCTGCGCCGGATCAGCCGTGCGTGCCACCTCCACTGTGTAGCGCTGGTAGGCCGAGGCCAGGTTGCGCCAGCGCACCCAGTAATGGTTTTCGAAGGAAAAGGCGCGAAAGCGCTGCCCGGCCAGTGTTCCCTTGTCGGCGATGCGGCTCAGCACCTCCTGCGGCATGTCCAGGTTCATGCCGCCTTCGTCGCCCTCCAGTGCCACGTGCACGATGCGGTCACGGTAGCCCGGCGCCCGGGCCTGCAGCAGGTCGCGCCAGTTCTGCATGGTGGACACCACAGCAAACAGGAAGCGGCCAATCTCGGCGGCCGCCAGCGGCGCGGCAAGGCTGCTGTAGCTGCGCTGCCAACCCTCGCGGTTGCTGCGCGGCCGCACCACGGCGCGTTCCAGCGCGGCTTCACGGTCATCCCGTCCGGCCGCGGGCTCGCCGCCGGTGGGATACACCAGGTTGATGGCGAAGGTGGGCCAGCGCGGCAGGCCGGCGTCGAACAGGTGGATGGGGAAGTTGCTGCTGATGCCGCCGTCAGAGAACCAGCAGGGCCGGAATCGGGTGATCGAGGCGCCGGCCGGCTGGCCACTGCGCGTCAGCCCTTCCATGCTGTCGGTCACACCCTGCGACGGATGCGCCTGGCCTGCCTCGGCGCGCTGCACGCGGCGCTCATGACGCGCCGGTTCATGCAGCGGCACGGCGCTGATGAGCAGCGGGAAACTCAGGCTCATGCGTGTGGCCACCAGCACCGGCAGCTGCTCGCCCGCCGGCAGCAGGTGGTAACGCCGCCCGTCGATCTCCTGCGTGGCGGTCGCCGTGCGTACCAGCCAGTCCACCACCGCGGCCGGGAACAGCCGGTCGAACTCTTCGCGCACGAACCAGAAACACGCCTCGGTGAAGGGCAGCGTGCGCGGCTCCTTGTGCGAGATGCAGGTGCTGATCATCTGCAGGGTGATCGCGCGCGGGTCGGCCGGTTCATCCGCATAGCGCGGCGCGGCATGCAGATCAGCGAAGGTCAGCGGGGCGTCCAGCGGCTTGCCCGCCAGCTGCTGCAGGCGCCCGTGCAGCCAGTCCGTGAGCGCGGGCGTGGCAGGATCATCGCCCCGGCCGCTGCACAGCCCCATCAGGTTGCCGCGCGCAACCCGCGCCACGCGCAGCAGCGCCCCGGCAACGCCCGCGCCGTAGGCACACAGCAGCGAGGGCAGCAACGTGGCCAGCATGCCCTGTACGCCGCCCACCAGCACGCCGAGGCCGAGCAGCAGGACCAGCGCGACCAGGACTTCCAGCGGTGCGATGGTGAACACGGCCAGCACCAGGCGCAGCAGTTTGCGCGGCCACCCGGCGTGGCTGGCCAGCACCACCAGCAGGCGGTAGGCCGCGCGCGCGCCACGCGCGGGTTGGAACAGGCGGTAGATGAAGCCCTTGCGGGAGAGCTGTGCGGAGACATCGGCGAGGCCATCAAAAC
Source organism: Xanthomonas sp. 60 (assembly GCF_011761925.1). Taxonomy (NCBI): domain Bacteria; kingdom Pseudomonadati; phylum Pseudomonadota; class Gammaproteobacteria; order Lysobacterales; family Lysobacteraceae; genus Xanthomonas; species Xanthomonas sp. 60. Next base: position 132,430 of record NZ_JAASQW010000008.1, read on the forward strand.
CGGCGAGTGCCGGCAGTACCTCGCCGGCGTGGCGACGGCGGTCGCCGAGTGCGGCCGCGGCCGCCACCGCCGCCGCGATGGCGCCGGCCGAGGTGCCGCCGATGCTTTTGAACCGGTAGTCCCGGGCCAGTGCAAGCACGGCGTTCGGGTACACGATGCCGCTGGTGATGCCGCCCTTCATGACCAGATCGCAGTATTTCGCCGCCATGACGCTGTCCTTGTGGTCCCCGCTGATGTGGATTATGGCGGGAGCCACTCGCAGGGAATGAGACACAAACGGCAGATCCCGGCGTGGGTTACGGCGAACGGCTGAGCCCCTCGTGGCGGCGTGGGACTTCTGGGTTTCTGTGGTTTGGCTGGGCGGGTGAAGGCGGCGGGGGACGGCAAGAGCTGCATCCATGCGTGCCTCGCGTCGCGCCATCCTTGGCGCGACACGCCCCCGCTGCCCCCACCCGCCCAGCCCCTGACACGCTCCGTGCGCCACCACGGATGAAAAAAATAAAAAGCAAAAGCAAAAGCGTTGGTGTTCGTGCGCACGAGGTGGGAGGGTTGTCGTTGGGGTTACGGCGAACGGCTGGGCCCCTCGTGGCGGTGCGGGGTTTCTGGTTTGCGTGGTTTGGCTGGGCGGGTGGAGGCGGCGGGGGACGGCAAATGCTGCATCCTGCGTGCCTCGCGTCGCGCCATCCCTGGCGCGACACGGCCCCCCCCCCGGGGGGGCCCCCCCCCCCCCCCCCCCCCCCCCCCCCCCCCCCCCCCCCCACACAAAAAAAAAAAAAAAAAAAAAACA
>NZ_JAASQW010000009.1:0-96063 GCF_011761925.1 Xanthomonas sp. 60
TTGGCGGGGGGGGGCGGGGGGGGGGGGTGGGGGGGGGGACGGCAAGAGCCGCTCCTGGGGGCCTCGTTTCGCGCCATCCTTGGCGCTCACCGCCCCCACCCACCCCCACCGCCCAGCCCTGTGACAGGGCTGCATCCACCACGGTAAAAAAAATAAAAAGCAAAGGCAAAATCATGCTTACGGGCTGCCGCTGCTTTTGCTTTTGCTTTTGCTTTTGCTTTTTTATTTTTTCATCCGTGGCGGCGCACGGAGCGTGTCAGGGGCTGGGCGGGTGGAGGCGGCGGGGGCGTGTCGCGCCAAGGATGGCGCGACGCGAGGCACGCATGGATGCAGCTCTTGCCGTCCCCCGCCGCCTCCACCCGCCCAGCCAAGCCACGCACACCCGAAAATCCCGCACCGCCACGAGGGGCTCAGCCGTTCGCGGTAACCCCACCGACAACCCTCCCACCCTGATGGCGCGACGCGAGGCACGCAGGGATGCAGCTTTTGCCGTCCCCCCCCGCCTCCACCCGCCCAGCCAAACCATGCACACCCCAAAAGCCCACGCCGCCACGAGGGGCCCAGCCGTTCGCAGTCCATCACCCGCGGCCCACTTCGCGTTTCCCATCCGGACCGGTATGCTGCCAAGGCTGGATCTGGCCGCTGCCGGCGCCAGTCCCAACACAACAACAGCTTCCTGGAGGGGGAATGATGAGCCTGGAACGTCCCTGGTTGCAGAGTTATCCGCAAGGCGTGCCCGCCGAGATCGATGTCGATGAATTCCGCTCGGTGTCGGCCGTCTTCGACGCCTCGGTGGCCAAGTACCGTGACCGGCCCGCCTACTCCAGCTTCGGCAAGGTGCTCACCTACGGCGAAACCGATGCCCTGGTCGAACAGTTCGCCGGCTACCTGCTGGGCGAACTCAAGCTCAAGAAGGGCGACCGTGTCGCCCTGATGATGCCCAACTGCCTGCAGTACCCCATCGCCACCTTCGGCGTGCTGCGTGCAGGCCTCACCGTGGTCAACGTCAACCCGCTCTACACCGCGCGCGAATTGAGGCACCAGCTGGTCGACGCCGGCGTGACCGCCATCGTGGTGGTGGACAACTTCGGCGACACCGTGCAGCAGGTCATCGCCGATACGCAGGTCAAGCACGTGGTCACCACCGGCCTGGGCGACATGCTCGGCGCCAAGGGCGTGGTGGTGAACTTCGTACTGAAGTACATCAAGAAGATGGTGCCCAACTACACCTTGAAGGGTGCGGTGCGCTTCCGCCAGGCGCTCAAGCTCGGCAGCCGCCACACCCTGCCGGACGTGCAGATCGACCACGAGGACATCGCGTTCCTGCAGTACACCGGCGGCACCACCGGCGTGGCCAAGGGCGCGATGCTCACCAATCGCAACCTGGTGGCCAACATGCAGCAGGCCTCGGCATGGATCGGCGCGTCGGGCATCGAGCCGGGCCGCGAATGGATCATCACCGCGCTGCCGCTGTATCACATCTTCGCTCTGACCGCGAACGGCCTGGTCTTCATGAAGTTCGGTGGCTGCAACCACCTGATCACCAATCCGCGCGACATGAAGGGCTTCATCAAGGAGCTCAAGGGCGTGCGCTTCACCGCAATCACCGGCGTCAACACGCTGTTCAACGGCCTGCTCAACACGCCGGGATTCGATGAGGTGGATTTCTCTTCGATGAAGGTCACCCTCGGCGGCGGCATGGCCGTGCAGCGTGCGGTCGCCGAGCGCTGGAAGAAGGTCACCGGCGTGACCCTGGTCGAGGCCTACGGATTGACCGAAACCTCACCGGCGGCCTGCATCAACCCGCTCACCCTGTCCGAGTACAACGGCTCCATCGGCCTGCCGATTCCCTCCACCGATGCCTGCATCAAGGACGACAGCGGCAACCGGCTGGGCCTGGATGAAGTGGGTGAGCTGTGCATCAAGGGTCCGCAGGTCATGAAGGGCTACTGGCAGCGGCCGGACGATACCGCCGCGGCGATCGATGCCGAGGGCTGGCTGCACACCGGTGACATGGCGAAGATGGATGCGAAGGGCTTCTGCTATATCGTGGATCGCAAGAAGGACATGATCCTGGTGTCCGGCTTCAACGTGTATCCGAACGAAGTGGAAGACGTGATCGCGATGATGCCCGGGGTGCTGGAAGTCGCCGCGGTCGGTGTGCCGGATGAGAAATCCGGCGAGGTGGTCAAGGTGGTCATCGTCAAGAAGGATCCCGCATTGACCGCCGAGCAGGTCAAGGCACATGCGCGCACCAACCTGACCGGTTACAAGCACCCGAAGATCGTCGAGTTCCGCAAGGAACTGCCGAAGACCAACGTCGGCAAGATCCTGCGCCGCGAGCTGCGCGATACGCCTCCGCAGAGCTGATCGCGCATTTTCGGCGCGCGCCGAACGTGCTGGCTACTGAAAGGCCCGGACCGGAAACGGACGGGCCTTTCGCGTTGCGGGGCCGACCGTACGGTGTAGGATCGCGCCGTGTGGATCCGTTCGGCCCGCCGCCCACCGCCCCCTTCAGCGGGCCAGCCTGTTGTCGATGCCGAGGAATCTGCCATGAGCACCATTGAAAAGCTGACCGTCTCCCACGCTTACGCCACCATCCGCACCGAAGACAGTGCCGACGGTTCGGCGCATTGGCTGTACATGCATGCCGATGCGGCCACCGGCGTGCGGGCCTGCTGCCGCAAGGACATGCTCGATGAAATGTGGCGCTACATGAGCCACGTCACCCGTGGACCGGCGACCCGCCACGACGGCCGCCTGCGCCATTTCGTGCTGGCCTCCGATGCCGCCGCCTACAACCTCGGCGGCGACCTGGAACTGTTCACGCGGCTGATCCGCGAGGGCAACCGCGATCGCCTGCTCGCCTACGCGCAGCGCTGCGTGGAAGGCGTGCACCACCTGCACACCGGCTTCGGTGGCGACGTGCGCACCATCGCGCTGATCCAGGGCGACGCGCTGGGCGGCGGCCTGGAGATGGCGCTGGCCTGCCACACCATCGTGGCCGAGGAAGGCAGTGGGCTGGGCCTGCCCGAAGTACTGTTCGGCCTGTTCCCGGGCATGGGCGCCTATTCGTTCCTGTGCCGGCGCATGGCACCGCAGCAGGCCGAGAAGATCATCCTCGATGGACGCGTGTACAGCGCCGAGGAAATGCATGCGCTGGGCGTGGTCGATGTGCTGGTGAAAAAGGGCGAAGGACGCGCTGCGGTCGAAACGTTGATCCGCCAGCACCAGCGCATTCCGCAGTCCTACCTGGCGATGAACGCAGCGCGCAACCTGGCGCAGGCCGTGAGCCATGACGAACTGCTGGAAATCACCAAGGTCTGGGTGGATTCGGCCCTGGTGCTGGGTGACAAGTCACTGCGCACGATGGACCGGCTGGTCAAGGCCCAGACACGGCGCGCCAGCCTCGATGTCGCCTGACAACCCGCGTCCTGCCACCGCTCGACGGGCGGTGGCAGGACGCGGTGTTCGCGACTGATCGGGCTCAGCCCGGATCGGCTTCGTCCACGCCCGGCTGGCGGCGGTGCTGCGCACGCGCGTCCAGCGCGGCGCGGCCTTCCTGCAGCGCGATCTGCAGCACGGACAACCGCTGTCGCCACTCCGCCTTGAGCTGCCAGTCGGCCATGCGCATCAGCTCACCGGCACGATGGGCGGCACGCGTCAGGCCCACGTTGCCGGTCACGCCCTTGATGGCGTGCGCGTGCTCGCGCAACTCCACCCAGCGCAGGCCTTCGCCGCTGGCATGCGCCTTGTGCATCGCCGCGTCCGCATCCTGCAGGCACTGGCGGACGAACTCGCGTTCGAAGCCTTCACCCATGCCAAGCATCGCCAGCTCGTCCAGCACGCCGGTATCGAGCACGCCCTCGGTGGCCGGGGACGGGCGCATCGAAGGCGGAGCGGCTGCCAGCGTCTGGTTGGTGGCGATCTCCGCCAGCGTATCGAGCAGGCGCACGGCCACCACGGGCTTGGCCAGGAAGGTGTGGGCGCCGGCCTGCGTGCAGCGCTGGATGGCCTCGGGCGTGACGTCGGCGCTGAGCACCATCACCGGCGTGCGCGGTGCGCCACCGGCCTGCATCACGCGCAGTTCCTTGAGCATGTCCAGCCCGCTCATCCCCGGCATGTGCAGATCGACGATCACCGCATCGAATTCGCTCTCGGCCAAGGCATCAAGCACGGCCTCACCGCCGTTGACACACACCACGCGGTGACCGGCTTTCTGCAGCAGGCGCTGCAGCACCATGCGGTTGGCCTCGTGATCGTCGGCCACCAGCAGGCTCATGCCACGTACCCGCGCGCGATGGCGCAGGAAGGGATCGGCGAAGGCGATGACATTGCCCCCCTCCCCGTCCAGCGGCCCCGCCACGATCGCCGGTGCAGGCACGGCAGGCGGCGGCAAGGGTGGTGCGAAGGGAATCTCCACCCAGAAGCGGCTGCCGCGAGGCGAGTTGGGTTCGTAGCCGATCTGCCCGCCCATCGCCTCCACCAGCCCCTTGGCGATTGTCGTGCCCAGGCCGGTGCCTTCGTGGCGCCGCGCCAGGCTGACATCGGCCTGCTCGAAGGCCTCGAACAGCCGCGGGCGCATTTCCGGCGTCACGCCAATGCCGGTATCCAGGATGTCGAAGCGCAGCGTAACGCCGCCCTGCGTGTCCGCACGGGTCACGCTCACACGGATCTCCACCCGTCCCTGGTCGGTGAACTTCACCGCATTGCCCGCAAGGTTCAGCAGCGTCTGGCGCAGATGCCCGACATCACCCCGCAGCCGCGGCGGCACTTCCGGCGCGATCCGCACCTGGTAATCCAGGCGTTTGCCCTTGGCCTGCGGCAGCAGGATCAGCCCGATCGCCTGCATCACATCGCCCAGGGCGAAGTCCTCGGACATCACGCGCAGTTTGCCAGCCTCGATCGCCGAGATGTCGAGCACCTCTTCCACCAGCGCCAGCAGACTGCGCGAGGACGCCTGGATGGTGTTGAGGCACTCACGCTGTTCCTCGTCCAGACGCGTGGTTGCCAGCACTTCGGTCATGCCGGCCAGGCCGTTCAACGGGGTCCGGAACTCATGGCTCATGTTGGCCAGGAAACGGCTCTTGGCCTCGCTGGCGCGGCGGGCCTCGGCCATGGCTTCGGTGAGCTGGCGCAGCAGCGTGGAGAAATACAGCGGCACCGCCGCCAGGCCCAGCCACAGGCCGAACGCGAGGCGTCCGTTCTGCTGCCAGTACTCGGTGAACAGGGCCGTGCACCCGAAGCCGGCCATCGCCATCGCCACGGCCAGATAGAGATAGTTGTTGCCGAAACGCATGCCGTTGCCCACGGTCACCCACATCACCACGATGTAGACCCAGGCCAGCGGCTCGCCCATCTGGATCATGCCAGCGGCGGTGAGCCCGTAATCGGCGAGCATGCCGAGGATGCGGCGCGGATCGGAGCGCTGTGGCCGCCACAGCAGCCAGCCGAACGCAAGCAGCGAAAGGGTCAGCCCGGTCAGTACGATCGCCAGCACACCGTTGTATTGGGCCGGCGGCAGGTCGGCGCGCACCCAGGGCAGCAGCACGTACACCAGGATGCCGACGATCAGCACGATCCGGACGATCTGCTGGCCGTGCTCGGTATCCTGGCGCTGCGCGAGGCGGTGCCGCAGCAGGTGCATCACCGATGGCATCGGACTAGAGTCCTGGTCGCGTGGAGGCGGTGGAGTGGTCGGCGCAGATCTGCTCCAGTTGCGGGCGACCGCGCAGCAGCGCGCTCACCACGCGCGGATCGAACAGGCGTCCGCGCTGCGCGTAGAGATAGGCCAGCGTCGCATCCAGTGTCCAGGCTTCCTTGTAGGGCCGCGGCGAGACCAGCGCATCGAACACATCGGCCACCGCCACGATGCGGGCTTCGAGTGGGATGGCATCGCCCACGAGACCGTCCGGGTACCCGCTGCCGTCGTAGCGTTCATGATGCCGCAGCGCGATCAGGGCACCGACCTGGATGAACCGGTTCTGGCTGCCGCTGAGCAGCTCGTGGCCGATCCGCGGATGGCGGCGCATGATCGCCAGCTCCGCATCGTTCAACTTGCCCGGCTTCAGCAGCACCGCATCCGGAATGGCGATCTTGCCCATGTCGTGCAGCGGGGCCGCCATCTCGATCAGCTTGACCTCCTCTTCCGGCAGGCCCAGCTGTTCGGCAATCAGCCCGGCCACGCGGGCCATGCGTTCCAGGTAGGCACTGGTGCCGGCGTCACGGAACTCGATGGCGCGCGCGAGGCGGGAGAGGGTTTCGCGTTCGCGCTCTTCCACCTCGTGCATGCTCGCCAGCAGCCGCTGTTCCAGCGACAGCGCCCGCTGTTTCACGTTCTCGGTCTGCTGGCGCAGCTGCAGCAGGTTGTAGCAGCGCGCGCGCAGTTCGCGTGGCCGGATCGGCTTGACCAGGAAGTCGATGACCCCCGCTTCCAGCGCGGCCTGCCGGATCGGCTCATCACCGACCACGGTGATCAGGATCACCGGAATATCGCGGTGCTTGGGCAGCCGCCGGAAACGCCGCGCGAACTCCAGGCCGTCCATCTCCGGCATGCGGTAGTCCAGCAGCAACAGATCCACCGGGCGCGACTCACACCAGGTGAGCGCGGCAAGCGGATCACCGAAGTCATGCACGCTCAGTTCCGGCGCGATGTCCTCGATCACATGTCGAAGCATCGTCCGGGCAGATGTCTGATCATCGACGATGACGATGTTCAACGCGGTCTCCGCCTGCCGTTCCGACCATCCGGGAAGCAGGTCCGGCGACGTCAGCCTGCCGCCCTGCGTGGTGAGATCCTGCATCGGTCCGATTTCCGCCATGGCTCCCCCGGATGATGGTCGCCATCCGAGCGCGGTGGCGACGTTGACGGACCCGGCTGGCCCCTCCCCCTCAAGAAGCGCCAGGCGACCGGCCGTTTCCACGGCCGCAGGCACAACGATACACTGGGCGGCCGGACAGTCAACGCCTGTTCGCCCTTCCCGGACACGCCCGGGGCGGGCCCGGCGGTTCCTGTCGCCGTCAGGCCCGAAGTGCGACTCAGCCCTGGGGACGCATGTACGGGAACAGCAGGACGTCGCGGATCGAACTGCTTCCGGTCAGCAGCATCACCAGGCGGTCGATGCCGATGCCCAGGCCACCGGTCGGTGCCATGCCGTACTCCAGCGCACGGATGTAGTCGGCATCGTAATGCATCGCCTCGTCATCGCCCCCGTCCTTGGCCTCGACCTGGGCCTGGAAACGTGCGGCCTGGTCCTCCGGGTCGTTGAGCTCGGAGAAGCCGTTGGCCAGCTCCTTGCCATTGACGAACAGCTCGAAGCGGTCGGTGTAGCCGGGCTCGCTGTCGCTCGCGCGGGCCAGCGGAGAGACCTCCACCGGGTGATCGGTGATGAAGGTCGGCTGGATCAGCGTGTGCTCCACGGTGGCCTCGAAGATCTCCAGCAGCAGCTTGCCCCAGCCCCAGGCGGGCTTGAACCGGATCTTCAGCCGCTCGCAGTGCGCGCGCAGCGCGTCGCGGTCGGTGCAGTCGGCAGCGCTGATTTCCGGGTTGTGGTGACGCACGGCTTCGTCCATGCGCCAGCGGCGGAAGGCCGGGCCCAGGTCGATCCGCACGCCGTCCCACTCCACCTCGGTGGTCCCGAGCACGCTGCGGGCCACGTCACGGATCACGCCTTCGGTCAGGTCCATGATCTCGTTGTACGTGGCGTAGGCCTCATACAGTTCCATCATGGTGAATTCCGGGTTGTGCCGGGTGCTGACGCCTTCGTTGCGGAAGTTCCGGTTGATCTCGTAGACGCGCTCCAGGCCGCCCACGGTCAGACGCTTCAGGTACAGCTCCGGCGCCACGCGCAGGTACAGATCCAGATCCAGCGCGTTGTGGTGCGTGGTGAACGGCTTGGCCGTCGCGCCGCCGGGGATGTAATGCATCATCGGCGTTTCGACTTCCAGGAAGTCGCGCGCGTCCAGCCAGGCGCGCATCGCCCGGATGATCTTCGAGCGCTTGATGAACACCTCGCGCGACTCCGGGGTCACGATCAGGTCGACGTAGCGCTGGCGGTAGCGCTGCTCGACGTCGGCCAGGCCGTGCCACTTGTCCGGCAGCGGCCGCAGCGACTTGGTCAACAGGCGGATCGAGGTGGCCTTCACCGAGAGTTCGCCGGTCTTGGTACGGGTCAGGCCGCCTTCCACCGCGATGATGTCCCCCACGTCCCAGCCCTTGAACGCGGCATAGGCATCGCCCAGCGCGGTGGACTGCAGGAACAGCTGGATGCGCCCGGACTCGTCCTGGATCTGCGCGAAGCTGGCCTTGCCCATCACCCGCTTGGCCATCAGCCGGCCGGCCATGCGCACCGTACGGGCGCTGGCTTCGAGGGCCTCGGCGGTCCAGGTGGCTGCATCGGCGAACTCGGCCTGCAGCGCGCCGGCAAAGTCCTCGCGGCGGAAATCATTCGGGTAGGCAATGCCCTGCGCGCGCAGTGCACCCAGTTTCGCCCGGCGCTCGGCGATGAGGCTGTTCTCGTCGACGGGGGGCTGCGGCGCGGCGGTCTGCTCGTTCATGGGCTCGATTGCTGGTAGTCGTATGGGGGGGTCTACAGGATCCGGCCCGTCGAGCATACGACGGACCGGGGGACGGCCACCGCAGCGGCGGCCAGGGGGTGCCGCGCGGGCACCCCGGCGGCTCAGGCGTCGCTGCGCTTGGCGCCCGCTTCCAGGCCGGATTTCAGGCTTGCCTCGATGAACTCATCGAGATCGCCGTCCAGCACCTTCTGCGTATCGGTGCGCTCCACGCCGGTGCGCAGGTCCTTGATACGGCTCTGGTCGAGCACGTAGTTGCGGATCTGGCTGCCCCAGCCGATATCGGACTTGGTGGCTTCCAGCGCGTCACGTTCGGAATTGCGCTTCTGCACTTCGAGCTCGTACAGCTTGGCGGCCAGCATCTTCATCGCAGTATCGCGGTTCTGGTGCTGGCTGCGGCCGGTCTGGCACGCCACGACCGTGTTGGTCGGGATGTGGGTGATGCGCACCGCCGACTCGGTCTTGTTGACGTGCTGGCCGCCGGCGCCGGACGACCGGTACACGTCGGTGCGCAGATCGGCCGGATTGATGTCGATCTCGATGTTGTCATCGACTTCAGGCGAGACGAACACCGAGGTGAAGCTGGTATGCCGACGGTTGTCGGAGTCGAACGGGGACTTGCGCACCAGGCGGTGCACGCCGATCTCGGTCTTCAGCCATCCATAGGCGAAGTCACCTTCCACGCGGAAGGTGGCGGACTTGATCCCGGCGACATCACCGCCGGAGACTTCCATCAACTCGGTCTTCCAGCCACGGGCCTCGCACCAGCGCAGGTACATGCGCAGCATCATTTCCGCCCAGTCCTGCGCCTCGGTGCCACCGGCGCCGGCCTGGATGTCCACGAAGGCGTTGCAGCTGTCCATCTCGCCGGAGAACATGCGCTGGAATTCCAGCTGCTCGACGTGCTTCTGGAACTTCTCCAGGTCCGCGACCACCGCATCGGCCGTGTCCTGGTCCTGTTCGGATTCGGCCAGCTCCAGCAGCTCGCCCGACTCGGCCAGGCCATCGAGGATGCTGGCGATGCCGCCTACGGTCTTGTCCAGCAGCGAGCGCTCGCGCCCCAGGTTCTGGGCGTATTCGGGCTTGTTCCAGATATCGGGATTTTCGAGTTCCCGCGTTACTTCTTCGAGCCGTTCCTTCTTGGCGTCGTAGTCAAAGATACCCCCTGAGCGACAGCACGCGATCGGTCAGATCGGTGATGCGCTGGCGGACAGGATTCAGTTCGATCATGTCGGCGGTTCATGCATGAATAGATGACTGCGCATGATAGCGCATCCGTGCCCGCCCGGTTCCGGCAGCCGGCTGGGCCGGGTCCGCCGACAGCGCCTGCATTCCACTGTCGCATCCAGCTCGCTAGACTCGCGGCTCGCCGCTGCCCCCGCAGCCGGCATCCCCCCGTTCCAAGGAGCTTTACGTCAATGAAGATCACCTCACTCACGCTTGCGGTCGCCGCTCTGCTGGCGTCCGGCAGTGCTGCCGCCATCGACCTCAAGGGCATGACCAGCAGTGCGCTGAAGGCCGGCAAGGCCGTCACCCTGTCCGACCAGGAGGTCGTGGCCGCTGCCGCCCAGGCCTGCGCCTACATGGACCAGGAGAACACCCCGCTGCCGGCCAGCGACCCGTATGCCCGCCGCCTGGCCACCATCACCGCCGGCCTGGCCAACGAAGACGGCCTGGCGCTGGACTTCAAGGCCTACCGCACCGATGAGGTCAATGCCTGGGCCATGGCGAACGGGTGCGTGCGCGTCTACAGCGGCCTGATGGACATGGCCACCGACGACGAGATCCGCGGCGTGATCGGTCACGAGATCGGCCACGTCAAGCTGGGCCACAGCCGTACCAACATGCGCACCGCCCTGCTCGCTTCGGCTGGCCGTGACGGCCTGGCGGCCAGCGGCAACGAGAATGTCACCGCGCTCACCCAGGGCCAGCTCGGCGACGTAGCCGAAGGCTTCGTCAACGCGCAGTTCTCGCAGAAGGAAGAAAGCGCGGCCGACGAGTACGGCTACCGCTTCATGAAGCGCCACCAGCGTGACCCGGCGGCCCTGGCGAGCATGTTCCGCAAGCTCTCCAGCCAGGGCGGCCTGATGTCCTCGCACCCCGGCTCGGACGCCCGCGCTGCGCGCATCGACGCGATGATCAGGAAGAACCCGTAAGTCCGCGTTACGGTGCCGGCCCTGTGCCGGCACCCGGGTGGCCCCGCAGACCACGCGATGCCATCAACGCGGCGCGGCGCCCTCGCCGGCAAGCGCCTGTCGCAGCAGTGGCAGCTGCCGTCGGCTGCAGGGCACCCTCGCCCCATCGTCCATGTGCAGGACCGCTTCACCACCGTCGGTCGGCTCGATCGAGCGCAGGTGCATGCGGTTGACCAGCCAGCTGCGGTGGGCGCGCAGGAAGCGGCCGGGATCGAGCCGCTGCTCAAGCGCAGCCAGGGTGATGCGCAGGGGATAATCGTGGCCGCGCACGTGCAGGTTCACATAATTGCCCGCCGCCTGTGCGTACTCGATGTCGGCCGTCGCCAGCAGGAACTCCTTGCCGAGCGTACGGACCAGAAAGTGGACCGGGCGCTCCACCGGTTCGGCCGCAGGGCCGGCGTCAGGCACCGCCAGCAGGGCCGCCTCACCGTGCCGTCGCCGCCCGAACCAGGCCAGCGCATGCACGGCACTGACCAGCAGCGCGTAGGTCTGCAGATCCTTGAACAACTCATACAGCCATTGCGTGGGCCAGGGCCCGAACTGATAGCGGCTGCCAGCGAGGGCGTGCAGCAGGTGCCGCAGTCCCACCATGCCGGCGACATGCAGCAGCCACCAGGCCAGGGCACCGGCCAGGTACGCCGGCAGCAGGCGCCGCCACGTATCGGCATGCAAGGGCCAGCGCGCCGCGCAGCGCACCAGCACGGCCAGCAGCAGGAGTGACACGGTGGCACTGCTGAATTCATCGACACTGGCGGCGAACCAGTCGAACGCTTGTCGGTCACGCGCCGCACGCATGCAGCCGGCGAACACATTGGCCAGCGCCGTGGCATAGAACAGCAGCAGCCAGAACACCGCCGCGCTGCCCCTGCCACGCGGTGCATCCCTGCCGGCAGGCGCTGCGCCGACGGCGGTCACTTCGTTGTGGTCCATGCCGCGCATTATGGCCTGTCCACGTCCCTGCACCGCTCCCATTGGTCCCCCGCCGACCGCCATCGGTCCCTGCACCGCCGCAGCCGATCCCTTCAATGCGCTGCCGCAGGGCCGGTAATGCACGCTCGGCACTCTCCTGCCCGACCGACACCTGCATGCCACGACGCCACGATATCGATGCTCTCCGGGTATTCGCCCTGCTGCTGCTGATTCCTTACCACGTGGCCATGGCCTACGTGGCCGAATGGGACTTCCACCTGAAAAGCAGCCATCTCTTCGAGTGGCTGCAGTGGCCGATGATCGCGCTCAACCGCTGGCGGATGCCGCTGCTGTTCGCCATCTCCGGCATCGCGCTGGGGCTGGCCCTGCCGGTGGCGGGTCGCGTGCGCTTTGTGTTGCGCCGGAGCGCACGGCTGCTCCTGCCGCTGCTGTTCGGTATCGTGGCCGTCGTCAGCCTGCAGGCCTACTGCGAGGCCGTCGACAAGGGCGACGTAGCGCCCGGGCTGGGGGCGTTCCTGCTGCGCTACTGGCAGTTCAGGCCCTGGCCCGGCGCGACGTTCACCGGCGCCGAGCATGGCTTCACCTGGAACCACCTGTGGTATCTCGCCTACGTGCTGCCCTACACCCTGCTGACCGTGGCAGTGGCCACCCTCCTGCGGCCATTGCGTCCGCTGCTGCCCGCATGGACGCCTGGCCACCGCAGCGTCGCCCTGATCGGCCTGCTGCTGCCGGTCGCGTGGTTGGCGTGGGCGATCCTGTACCTGTTGCCGCGCTTTCCTCCCTCACATGCGCTGGTCGGCGATGCGTTCGTCCACGCTGAGTCCCTGCCGCTGTTCGCGCTGGGGTTCGCAGCGGCGCGCTGGCAGCGTGGCTGGGATCTGCTGCTGCGGTGGCGGCGGGCCACTCTGGCCCTTGCGCTGGCCGGGGTGACAGTGGAGCTCGGCATCCGCGGGCTGGGCCGCATGCCAGACTTCGAGAGCCTGCCACCCGGGTTGCTGGCACTGCCCTGGGCCACCACCGAACGCATCGCCCGCGCGCTCTACACCTGGACCGCCGTGCTGGCCCTGTTCGGCTGGGCGCGTGCATGGCTTGACCGCCCCTTCCGCTGGCTGCCCTACGCGCGCGAATCGGTGTTCTGCCTCTATCTGCTGCACCAGACGGTGCTGATCGTGCTGCTGTACCTGCTGCGCCCCTTGCAGCTGGGCGCGCTGACCGAAGCGCTGCTGGTGCTCGTGGGCACCTTCGCGATCTGCCTGCTGCTCCACGAAGGGCTGATACGCCGCAGCACGCTGCTGCGCCCGCTGTTCGGGATGCCACGCCACCGCGTGGCTCCGACGCAGGCATGAATGCCTGGCAACCCGTGCGCGCCGGGTGGCGATCCGGCTTGGACACTGATCCCACATCGGCGACCATGCACGCCTCCCCCGTGCCAAGGACGCACCGTGCGCCGTTCCCTCCTGCTCCCGCTGCTCATGCTGCCGCTTCCACTGGCCGCGCAGATCGCGCCGACCACGCCCCGCGTGGACTTCACCCACCACGACTGGACCATCGCCTGCGACAACACGCGGACCTGCCGCGCAGCCGGTTACCAGGACGAGGCCTCCAGTGACATGCCGGTGTCGGTGCTGCTGACCCGGCGTGCGGGGCCGGACGCGCCGGTGCAGGCCCAGCTGATGCTGGGCAGTTACGAGGAAACGGTCATGCCGGCGACGCTGCGCCTGCGCATCGACGGCGCCGACCAGGGCGTGCTGGACTACAACGCCAACGAAGGCACGCTCGCATTGCGCGCCCCGCAGACCGCCGCGCTGCTGGCCTCGCTGCGGGGCCGCAGCGACATCCTGCTGGACAGTGACGACCATCGCACGTGGCGGCTGTCCGGCAAGGGGGCCACCGCCGTACTGCTCAAGATGGACGAGTTCCAGGGCCGCCTTGGCACGCCTGGGGCACTGGTACGCAAGGGCGGACGTGCCGAAACCTCGGTACTGCCGCCCCTGCCCGTCCCCCAGCTGACGCTGGCGGCGGTGCCGCCGACGCGCCCTGCCGACAGCGCGCTTGCGGCTTCGCCCGCGCTGCGTGCCGCACTTGCAGCGACCACGTCCGCGGACGACTGCGCCACGCTCGCACCCGGCGGCGCGCTGATGGAGGGCGAGCCGCCGGAAGCGCTGCACGTCACCCGCCTGAGCGCGGACAAGCTGCTGGTCTCGGTGGCGTGCTGGCGCGGGGCCTACAACGAGGGCAGCGGTTACTGGGTCATCAATGACCACGCGCCCTATGCACCGATCCTGGTCACGACCTTCGGCAACGAGGCCGAGGGCAACGCGATCAGCGGCTCGCACAAGGGACGCGGTCTGGGCGATTGCTGGTCGTTCAACAGCTGGGGCTGGACCGGCAAGGCCTTCGTGGCCACCGGCGTTTCCACCACCGGCCTGTGCCGTCTGGTTGCCGCGGGCGGCGCATGGACGCTGCCGACCTACGTCACCGACGAGCGGCCCTGACACCGGCCGCCCGCGCGTGGCGGCACTCAGGCCGGCGCGCAGTGCTCGATGATCAGCTGGATCGCGGTGCCGCCGCGATAATCATCGCAGGCCAGGCGGTAGGCCAGATGCACGTGCCGGCCCGGCGCGGTGCCGCTCCAACCGCCGAAGTGGATCGCGTTGAGCGTCCCGCCGGCCTGCGGGTGGCGCAGTTCCAGCTTCAGGTGGCGCTCTTTCAGCACGCGCCAGTTGGCCACTTCAAAGGCGCCATCGAACAGCGGTTCCGGGAACCCCTGGCCCCACGGTCCTGCCAGCCGCAACGCCTCGGCGTGGCGATGATCCAGCTCATCGGCCGCCAGTTCGCCGTCGCTGACCACCTGCTGCTCCAGCATCGCCGGATCGAGCAGCTGTGCCACCGCCGCACGCAGCGCCGCCTCGAACCGTGGAAGGTCCGCGTGCGCCAGCGTCAGGCCTGCCGCCATGGCGTGGCCGCCGAAGCGTTCGATCAGCCCCGGATGCTGCGCATCCACCCGTGCCAGCGCATCACGGATGTGCAGACCGGGAATGGACCGTGCCGAGCCGCGCAGCGTCTGCGCGCCCGGCTCGGCCGGCGCGAGCGCCACCACGGGGCGATGCAGGCGGTCCTTCATCTTCGAGGCCACCAGCCCGATCACGCCCGGGTGCCACTGCGCGTCGAACAGCACGGCCGCCATCGGGCGTCGACCGGACTCATCGAGCACCACACGGGCCACCGCCAGCTCGGCATCGTCGGTCATGCTCTGCTGCACGGCGCGGCGCTCGGCATTGATCTGCTCCAGCGTCTGGGCGATCTCGCGCGCCTGGCGTGGGTCTTCGGTGAGCAGCAGCGCGATGCCCAGCGCCATGTCCTCCAGCCGGCCCGCGGCATTCAGGCGCGGCCCGAGTGCGAAGCCGATATCCGTGGAGGTCAACCGCGCCGCATCGCGTCCACTGGCCTCGATCAGCGCCTTCAGTCCCACGCAGGCCTGCCCGCTGCGCAGGCGGCGCAGGCCCGCGTTGACCAGCGCCCGGTTGTTGGCATCCAGGGCGACCAGATCGGCGACCGTACCGACCGCCACAAGGTCCAGCAGGGTGCCCAGTTCGGGCCCTTTGCCATCGGAAAAGACACCGCGCTCGCGCAGGTGGCGGCGCAGGGCGAGCAGCACGTAGAAGATGACGCCCACGCCAGCCAGCGACTTGCTGGGGAACGCATCCTCGTGCAGGTTCGGATCGACGATCACATCGGCTGCGGGCAGCGCCGGGCCTGGCAGATGGTGGTCGGTCACCAGCACCTTCCACCCGCGGGCCTTGGCCGCGGCGACGCCAGCATGGCAGGCGATGCCATGGTCCACCGTGACCAGCAGATCCGGCTGCAGCGCGGCCAGTTCCTCCACCAGCGCCGGCGACAGCCCGTAGCCATGCACCATCCGGTTCGGGACCGCGTGGGCCACGTGGCGTGCACCGAGCATGCGCAGGCCGCGCACGCCGACGGCGCAGGCGGTGGCACCATCGCAGTCGAAATCGCCGACCACCACGATGCGCTGGTCCTGCGCGATGGCCTCGGTGAGCAGCTGCACCGCGCCCTGCATGCCCGTCATCAGTTCCGGCGGGTGCAGGTTGGCAAGCCGTGGCTGGGCCAGTTCGGGCGTTACCGCACCCCGGCTCGCATACAGGCGTGAAAGCAGCGGCAGGGTGCCATCCGGCCAGGGCGTGAACGCGACCGGATCACGACGGCGGATCGTTGGACGGGAGTCCACGGCACGCTCGGCGGACAGCGGCGCGGCCGGGGTCTGGGGCGTGGCAGGAGGGCTTACAGACGTGTTGTGTTTCATGGCGTCGGCGGTGGAGGACATCGGCAGCGCCGGTAGCAGAACGTGCTGCATGATACCCCGCCGCCGCCGCAGGCCGCCGCGCACGCGCTGTGTTCAGACCGCTCCTGCGGCTGCATCGGACCGCAGTTGCACCGGTTTTTTCCAGAACCGCCAGCGCTGCGCACGCGCGATGTCGAAACACACGCCATCCTGGAAATCCAGCACCAGCCGGCCCAGCTCACCGTGCTGCACGGCCCGGAGCAGCGGACGGATCGCCTCGTTGGCCAGCTGCTCCACCGAACGCAGGCGGCGCAGGTCCACCAGCGCGTCGACGGACTGCTCACCCTCCATGTCCACGCCGGCGGCCACCGCCAGCGCGCGCAGCAGCGCGTCACGGCTGCGCACCTGCGCATGCGCGGTGCTTACGCAGGCAGGCAACGGTCCTGCGCCCCAGAACCAGACCGAATTGATGGGCGGACGTCCCTGCTGCGCACGTGCGGCATTGAGCGGGTGCGCATGCAACGCAACCTGTGCTTCGGTGAGCAGTGCCCGCCAGCGGCGTCCCGTGACGCCCGCAGGCAGATGCGCGAACAGATCATCGCCGAGCACGTCGTCGGGTGCGGCGAACGCCGGCAACGCCAGGTCCAGGGGCAGGCGCACATACCAGCGCGAGGGCGAAGGTGCGTCGAGCTGCAGCCCCTCGCTCTGGAATACAGGCTGCAGCGCCTGCACCAGCGCCGACGCCTCGTCCGCGTCCAGGCCCAGGGTGTCGCCGTGCCCCATCATCCGGGCGCCGTGCATGTCCGGCACCATCTGCGCCGGATCGGCGCGCAGCCAGGCGGCACCGGCCGCATCGCCGGCGTCGAGCTGCCGGGTCAGCGCCGCCACCGGCCAGCGCTCCGCCGGCTCGGTCCCGATCTGGAAGTGCCGATGCAGCTGCGCTGCTTCGCCGGGCGCACCCTGCAGCGGCGTGGCGCGGCCAAGCGCGCGCGCCACATCCTCCGGCAGGGCCGCTGCGGCGAGCCGGGAGCGCGCGGGCAGCAGCAGCGTGGCCGTGGCCATCGGATCAGCTTTCGTAGGAAACGCTGACGATTTCATATTCGCGCTGGCCGGCGGGCGCATCGATGACGATGGAATCGCCTTCGAGCTTGCCGATCATCGCGCGCGCCACCGGTGAGGAGATCGCCACCAGGCCGAGTTTGATGTCCGCTTCGAGGTCACCGACGATCTGGTACTTCTTCTCTTCGTCGGTCTCCACGTCGGCCAGCGTCACCGAGGCACCGAAGACCACCTTCGAGCCGGCGTTGAGCTTGCTCACATCGATGATCTCGGCGTGCGAAAGCTCGCCCTCCAGCTGCTTGATGCGGCCTTCGATGAAGCCCTGCTCCTCGCGCGCGGCGTGGTACTCCGCGTTCTCCTTCAGGTCGCCGTGCTCGCGCGCCTCGGCGATGGCGGCGATGACCTTCGGGCGCTTGACCGTCTTCAGGTGGTCCAGCTCATCACGCAGGCGCTGGGCGCCTTTCAGGGTGATCGGGGCTCTCATGCGTTCAGTTCCTTGTGCAGCTCCTGCAGCGACCAGACCGGGCCGGTACCGCGGAATTCCAGCGAATGCACCAGCGCCTTGGCGCCGGCAATGGTCGTCGAGTAGGTCACCCGGTGCTGCAGGGCCTCGCGACGGATCGAGAACGAGTCGTTGATCGCCGCACGGCCTTCGGTCGTGTTGACGATGTAGACGATCTCGCCGTTCTTGATGGAATCAACGATGTGGGGGCGGCCTTCGACCACCTTGTTGACAATCTCGCAATCCATGCCGTGCTGCTGCAGCCACGCCGCCGTGCCGCGCGTGGCGACCAGGCTGTAGCCGCGCGCCAGCAGCGCTTCGGCCACCGGCAGCACGCGCTGCTTGTCCGGATCACGCACCGAGACGAAGGCCTTGCCGACCGGTGGCGCCTTGATGCCGCCGGCCTCCTGGGCACGCGCGAAGGCGGCGCCGAAGCTGCGGCCCACGCCCATCACCTCGCCGGTGGAGCGCATCTCCGGGCCGAGGATCGGGTCCACGCCCTGGAACTTGGCGAACGGGAAGATGGCTTCCTTGACCGAGTAGTAGTCCGGCACGATCTCCTTCAGCGCGCCCTGGTCGGCCAGCGTCATGCCGGCCATGCAGCGGGCGGCGATCTTGGCCAGCGCCATGCCGGTGGCCTTGGACACGAACGGCACGGTGCGCGAGGCGCGCGGATTCACTTCCAGCAGGTACACGATGTCCTCGCCCTGCTCGCCGGCCTGGATCGCGAACTGGGTGTTCATCAGCCCGACCACGTTCAGGGCCTTGGCCAGTTCCACCACCTGGCGGCGCAGCTCGGCCTGGGTCTGGGCGGACAGCGAGTACGGCGGCAGCGAGCAGGAGGAATCACCGGAATGCACGCCGGCTTCTTCGATGTGCTCCATTACGCCGCCGATCAGGACGTTGCCCTGGTGGTCGGCGATGATGTCCACGTCCACTTCGACGGCATTGTCGAGGAAGCGGTCCAGCAGCACCGGCGAATCGTTGGAGACCTTCACCGCATCGCGCACGTAGCGCGCCAGGTCGGATTCGCCGTAGACGATCTCCATCGCACGCCCGCCGAGCACGTAGCTCGGGCGCACCACCAGGGGATAACCGATCTCGCGCGCCAGCAGCAGCGCCTCCTGGTCGTTGCGGGCAATGCGGTTCGGCGGCTGCTTCAGGCCCAGCGAATCGACCAGCTGCTGGAAGCGCTCGCGGTCCTCGGCCAGGTCGATGGAGTCCGGCGAGGTACCGATCACCGGCACGCCGTTGGCTTCCAGCGCGCGCGCCAGCTTCAGCGGGGTCTGGCCGCCGTACTGCACGATCACGCCCTTGGGCTGCTCCAGCTCGACGATTTCCAGCACGTCTTCCAGCGTCAGCGGCTCGAAGTACAGGCGGTCGGAGGTGTCGTAGTCGGTGGAGACGGTTTCCGGGTTGCAGTTGACCATGATGGTTTCATAGCCATCCTCGCGCAGCGCCAGCGCAGCGTGCACGCAGCAGTAGTCGAACTCGATGCCCTGCCCGATGCGGTTCGGACCGCCACCCAGGATCATGATCTTGTCGCGGTTGCTCGGCGCGGCCTCGCACTCGTCCTCGTAGGTCGAGTAGAGGTAGGCGGTCCCGGTGGCGAACTCGCCCGCGCAGGAGTCCACGCGCTTGTACACCGGACGCACCTTGTGCGCACGACGCAGCGCGCGCACCGCCGCTTCGTTGGTGCCGGTCAGCTGGGCCAGGCGGGCATCGGCGAAGCCGGCGCGCTTGAGCCTGCGCAGGCGCGCGGCGTCCAGCCCGTCCAGGCCACTGGCGGCAACCTCGGCCTCGGCGCCGATGATCTCTTCGATGTGATCCAGGAACCACGGATCGATGAAGGACAGCGCGTGGATGT
Organism: Xanthomonas sp. 60; assembly: GCF_011761925.1. Classification (NCBI taxonomy): domain Bacteria; kingdom Pseudomonadati; phylum Pseudomonadota; class Gammaproteobacteria; order Lysobacterales; family Lysobacteraceae; genus Xanthomonas; species Xanthomonas sp. 60. Next base: position 19,431 of record NZ_JAASQW010000009.1, read on the forward strand.
CTTCCACGCTCATGCCGGCACGGAAGCCGTCGGCCACGTAGAACAGGCGCTCCGGGCCCGGGGCCTGCAGTTCGCGGCGCAGGGTCTGCATGTCATCTTCGCTGCCCAGGTCCAGGCCGGTCGGGTCCAGGCCCACCTTGCCGGTCTCCAGGCCGCGCAGTGCTTTCTGCAGCGATTCCTGGAAGGTGCGGCCCATGGCCATCACCTCGCCCACCGACTTCATCTGCGTGGTCAGGCGCGCATCGGCTGCCGGGAACTTCTCGAAGGCGAACCGCGGGATCTTGGTCACCACGTAGTCGATGGACGGCTCGAACGAGGCCGGGGTCAGGCCGCCGGTGATCTCGTTCTTGAGTTCATCCAGCGTGTAGCCCACGGCCAGCTTCGCGGCGACCTTGGCGATCGGGAAGCCGGTGGCCTTGGAGGCGAGCGCGGAGGACCGCGAGACGCGCGGATTCATCTCGATCACCACCACGCGGCCGGTGGTCGGGCTGATGCCGAACTGCACGTTGGAGCCGCCGGTGTCCACGCCGATCTTGCGCAGCACCGCGATGGAGGCATCGCGCAGGCGCTGGTATTCCTTGTCGGTGAGGGTCTGCGCCGGCGCCACGGTGATCGAGTCGCCGGTGTGCACGCCCATCGGGTCCAGGTTCTCGATGGAGCACACGATGATGCAGTTGTCGGCGGTGTCACGCACCACCTCCATCTCGAATTCCTTCCAGCCCAGCACGGATTCTTCAACCAGCACTTCGGTGGTCGGCGACAGCTCCAGGCCGCGCGTCACGATGTCCACCAGCTCTTCGCGGTTGTAGGCGATGCCGCCGCCGCTGCCGCCCAGGGTGAAGCTGGGACGGATGATGGTCGGATAGCCGACGCGGGTCTGGATGTCCAGCGCTTCTTCCAGCGTGTGCGCGACGGCAGCCGACGGGCACTCCAGGCCGATCTCGCCCATGGCCACGCGGAACAGCTCGCGGTCTTCGGCCATGCGGATCGCTTCGCGCTTGGCGCCGATCAGTTCGACGTTGTACTTCTCCAGCACGCCGTTGTCGGCCAGGTCCAGCGCGCAGTTCAGCGCGGTCTGGCCGCCCATGGTCGGCAGCAGGGCATCGGGCTTCTCCTTGGCGATGATCTTCTCGACCGTCTGCCAGTTGATCGGCTCGATGTACACAGCGTCGGCCATCTCCGGGTCGGTCATGATCGTGGCCGGATTGCTGTTGACCAGCACCACGCGGTAGCCCTCTTCGCGCAGCGCCTTGCAGGCCTGGGCCCCGGAGTAGTCGAACTCGCAGGCCTGCCCGATGACGATCGGGCCGGCACCGATGATGAGGATGGTCTTAAGGTCAGTGCGCTTTGGCATTGTCTTCTCTAGGTCTGTACAGCGTGACTGTGGGAGGTGATCGCACGCTGTCGATCAGGAATCTCGAGCCGCCCTGCCGCGCCGGAGCGGCGGCCGCAGGACGGAGGGGGCGGTCCATCGCAGCGTCGCCGGCACGCCGGCAACGGCCGCATCACGCCTTGGCGTCGGCCATCAGGCGCACGAACCGGTCAAACAGCGGGCCCACGTCGGTCGGGCCCGGCGAGGCTTCCGGATGCCCCTGGAACGAGAACGCCGGCACGTCGGTGCGCGCGATGCCCTGGTTGGTGCCGTCGAACAGCGAACGGTGCGTCACGCGCAGCGTCGCCGGCAGGGTCGCCTCGTCCACGGCGAAACCATGGTTCTGCGAGGTGATCATCACGCGCCCGTCGTCGAGGTCCTGCACCGGGTGATTGGCACCGTGGTGGCCGTGGGCCATCTTCACCGTCTTCGCGCCCGAGGCCAGCGCCAGCAGCTGGTGCCCCAGGCAGATGCCGAACGTCGGTACGCGCGCTTCGAGGAACGCGCCGATGGCGGTGACCGCGTAATCACACGGCTCCGGATCGCCCGGGCCATTGGACAGGAACACGCCGTCCGGCTTCAGCGCGAGCACCTCGGCCGCCGGCGTCTGCGCCGGCACCACCGTGACCGCGCAGCCACGCTCGGCCAGCATGCGCAGGATGTTGGTCTTGATGCCGAAATCGTAGGCGACCACGTTGTACTGCGCCGGCACGCTGACGAAAGCGTTGGCGTTCAGGTCAAGCTGGCCCTCGCTCCAGCTGTAGGTGGACTCGGTGGAGACCACTTTGGCCAGGTCCATGCCCTTCAATCCCGGGAACGCGCGGGCCGCTTCCAGCGCCTTGTCCACATCCAGGCCGTCGCCGGCCATCAGCGCGCCGTTCTGCGCCCCCTTCTCACGCAGGATCCGCGTGAGCTTGCGCGTGTCGATGCCGGAAATGGCGACCACGCCGCGCTGCTGCAGCCAGTCCTGCAGCGGCACCTGGCTGCGCCAGCTGCTCGGACGGCGCGGCACGTCGCGCACGATCAGGCCCGCCGACCACACCTTGGCGGCCTCGTCATCCTGCTCGGTCATGCCGGTGTTGCCGATATGCGGATAGGTCAGCGTGACCATCTGCCGGGCGTAGGAGGGATCGGTCAACACTTCCTGATAGCCGGTCATGGCGGTGTTGAACACCACCTCGCCGACGGACAGGCCGGGCGCTCCTACGGATTCGCCTTCGAATACGGTGCCGTCTTCGAGGACGAGGATTGCGGCTTGGGTCACGGAAATCTCACTTTGGCTACCGAGGGGGCACCGAAGGTCACGCCTGCGCGCACGGTCAAAAACCGGTTGCAAAAAAGCGCGGACGTACGGTCGAGGACCGGTCCGGCTATCGTGTTTCGGCGAGTGCGAATTGTAGACCCTGACGGGGGTCTGCGCCAGCGTCGATTGCAGTTGGATGACGCGCCGGCATTCATTTCCGCCGGCGCACTGCCTGTTCAGCGTTCCAGCAGGTCGCGTACGCGGTAGCTGCCTGCAGGCTTGCCGGCCAGCTGGCGAGCCGCGAACAGCGCCCCGCGCGCAAACACGTCGCGGTTGGTGGCGCGATGGACCAGTTCGATGCGCTCGCCCAGCCCGGTGAACTGCACCAGATGTTCGCCCACGATGTCTCCGGCGCGCAGGCTGGCGTAGTGCGGCGTGGCGCCTCCGCGTGCGGCCGCCGCGCCGAGGGTCAGCGCGGTGCCCGAGGGCGCATCCACCTTGCGCGTGTGATGGGATTCGACGATATCGCAGTCCCAGCCGGCCACGGCCTGCGCGGCCCGCTCCACCAGCTCGTCGAGCACGGCCACGCCCAGACTGAAGTTGGAGGCCCAGACCAGCGGAATGGTCGACGCGGCCGCCTCCAGGCCAGCGCGCTGGGCCGCACTGATTCCCGTGGTGCCGGATACCAGCGCCGCACCGCGCGCCATGCACTGCGCCACGATCGCGTCAAAGCCCTCCGGCAGGCTGAAATCGATCGCCACGTCGAACGGGGGGACAGCGGCCAGCTCGCGGGCCGCGAAGTGCGGTACGCCATCCACCACGCGCTGGGCAGGCGCACGGCCATTGACCGCCGCAACGAAGGCCAGCGGCCCGGAGGCATGTTCGGCGGCCAGCCGCAGCAGGGCCTGGCCCATGCGCCCGGAAGCGCCGTGGATGAGCAATCGCAGGGGGGTTGGGTTCATGCTGGAAGGCTACCGCCTGGCACCGGGTTTGCCCAGCACCGGGCCTGCCTGCGGGCCGGGTGGCAAGACGCGGCCCGCTGCGGCGCGCACCGCCTCAGTGGGCCTTCGGCGGCGCCGGACCGCAGCTGTCACAGCCGCCGCAGGCGCTGGCGCTGGCGCCGGCCGGCGGCGCGATGCGCCGCCCCAGTGCCTGCAGCCACGGGGCACGCTGCGGCCGCGCCAGCCGCAGCGCCACGCCTCCGCGCACGCCCCGCACCACGCCGGGAAACTGCTTCTTGAGCACTACCCAGGCGCTGGCCAGTACCGCCAGCGCGATCACCACGTACTGCAGCAGCAGGCCGGCATCCATCAGCCGGCCCCCAGGGCCACGGCCACCTGGTAGGTGACCAGCGCCGCCAGATAGGCGGCCGCGAACAGATAGAAGGTGGCAAAGCCCACCTGCTTCCACGAGTTGGTCTCGCGCTTGATCGTGGCCAGGGTCGAGATGCACATCGGCGCGTAGATGAACCACACCAGCAGCGACAGTCCCGTGGCGAGCGACCAGCCATCACTGATCACCGGCGTCAGCGCCGAGATCGCCGCATCGTCGTCGGCCGCCGACAGCGCATAGATCGTCGCCAGCGAGGACACCGCCACTTCGCGCGCCCCCATGCCCGGAATCAGCGCGATGCAGATCTGCCAGTTGAAGCCCAGCGGCGCGAAGATGATCGCCATCGCATGACCCAGCTGACCGGCGTAGCTGTAGTCGATGGCCGGCATGGTGGCGTTCTCCGGGGCGGCCGGGAACGAAAGCAGGAACCACAGCAGGATCGTCAGCGCGAGGATGATGCCGCCCACGCGCTTGAGGAAGATCATGCCGCGCTCGTACAGCCCCACTGCCAGGTCACGCGGATGCGGAATGCGGTAGGACGGCAGCTCCAGCATCAACGGGTGCTCGCTCTTGTCGCGGCGCCATTTCTTCATCACCCAGGACATCAGCAAGGCACTGACGATGCCCGCCAGGTACAGCGCGAACAGCACCAGCCCCTGCTGGTTGAACGGACCGACCTTGCCCTCCGGGATGAACGCAGCGATCAGCAGCGCATACACCGGCAGCCGCGCCGAGCAGGTCATCAGCGGGGCAACTAGGATCGTGGCCAGGCGGTCGCGCGGATCCTGGATGCTGCGCGTGGCCATGATGCCGGGCACCGCGCAGGCAAAGCTGGACAGCAGCGGGATGAACGAACGCCCCGACAGGCCCGCCGAGGCCATCATGCGGTCGAGCAGGAACGCGGCGCGTGGCAGGTACCCGGATTCCTCCAGCGCGAGAATGAACGCGAACAGGATCAGGATCTGCGGGAGGAACACCACCACGCCCCCCAGGCCGGCGATGATGCCGTCGGTGACCAGGCTCGCCAGGGGACCCTCCGGCAGCGTGGCGGCAGCGCGCTCGCCGAACCAGCCGAACAGCGTTTCGATGCCGTCCATCATCGGTGTCGCCCAGGCGAACACCGCCTGGAAGATCAGGAACATCACCACCACCAGCGTTGCCAGCCCGAACACCGGGTGCAGCAGCCAGCGGTCCAGCACATCGTCGATCTTCGCGGTGCGGGTGGGCATGCTCACCGCGGCGGCCAGAATGCCGCGCACCTGTTCGTGGTAATCCTGCTCCGTCGCCGGCGCCGCCACCGGTGCGTTGAGGTGCGGCACCATGGCGTCCAGCCGTTCCACTAGCGCGCGGGCGCCGTTGCGACGCACCGCCACGGTCTCCACCACGGGCACGCCGAGCGCCTGTTCCAGCGCGGCCACGTCGATGCGGATGCCCCGCCGTTCGGCGGCGTCGACCATGTTCAGCGCCACCACCATCGGACGGCCGAGTTCGCGCAGTTCCAGGGCGAAACGCAGGTGCAGGCGCAGGTTGGTCGCATCGATCACGCACAGCAGCACATCAGGCGCGACCTCGCCCGGATAGAAGCCACGGCACAGGTCGCGGGTGATGGCTTCGTCCAGGCTCGCCGGCTGCAGGCTGTACGCACCCGGCAGGTCCAGCACGGCGAACTCGCGGCCGGAGGGCGCCCGCATGCGGCCTTCCTTGCGCTCCACGGTCACGCCGGTGTAATTGGCCACTTTCTGGCGGCTGCCGGTGAGCTGGTTGAACAACGCGGTCTTGCCGCTGTTCGGGTTGCCGACCAGGGCGACGCGCAGCGGCAGCGCGGCGGAGGTGCTCATGCGTGGGCCTCCCCGGCCGGGCTGGCCAGCGCGACACGTGCCGCCTCACTGCGCCGCAGCGCGAAACGGGTGAAGCCGATCTGCACCAGCAGCGGTTCGGCGCCCAGCGGACCACGCGCCACCAGCCGCACCGGCTCCCCCTTCACGAACCCGAGCTCGCGCAGGCGGCGGGCGATGGCATCGTTGGGGTGCAGGTCGCGGACCGCTTCGACCACGGCATCGGCGTGCAAAGGGAGATCGGACAACGTCACTCGCGCGCATCTCTGGATAAGAATGGTTATCAATTCTAGCATCGCCGCGCCGCGTCATGGCCCACGCCGGGGTGAACGCTATGATCTGTACAGCCTTGGACAATGCCCTTTACATGACTGATTCCCTGCAGATCGAGCGCTCCGGCGCGATTCTCACCCTGCGGCTGGCGCGCCCGGCCCTGCACAATGCCTTCGATGCCGGATTGATCGCGGCGCTGACCGATGCGCTGGAGACGGCTGGCCGCGACACCTCGCTGCGCGCGGTCGTGCTGGCCGGCGCCGGTGCGTCGTTCTCGGCCGGTGCGGACCTGGCGTGGATGCGCTCGATGGCGTCCGCTTCGGAGGCCGACAACCGCCGCGATGCCCTTGCCCTGGCCCGGCTGATGCGCACGCTCGACGAACTGCCCACGCCGACCATCGCGCGGGTGCATGGCGCCGCCTTTGGTGGGGGTGTCGGACTGGTCGCCTGCTGTGACATCGCCATCGCCGCCGAGGCGGCCCGCTTCGGGCTGACCGAAAGCCGCCTCGGCCTGCTGCCGGCGGTCATCTCACCCTACGTGATCCAGGCCATCGGCCCGCGCCAGGCACGTCGCTGGTTCGCCACCGGCGAGCACTTCGACGCCTCGACCGCGCTGCGCATCGGCCTGGTCCACGAGGTAGTGGCCGAAGCGGACCTTGATGCCGCCGTGGCGCGGCAACTCGCCCTGCTCGGCAAGGCCGGTCCGCTCGCTGCCGCTGCCGCCGGCGAGCTGGTACGGCGCGTGGCCGCCACGATGGACCGCGATGCGCTGGATGCGGCCAATGCCGATCTGATCGCGCGCCTGCGGGTGTCCGCCGAAGGCCAGGAGGGGCTAGGCGCCTACCTTGGCAAACGCACGCCGGCATGGGTGAGCGAGGGGCCGGACCATGTCTGACGACGTCCGCATCGTCGAGGTCGGGCCGCGCGACGGCCTGCAGAATGAAAAGCAGCCGGTGGCCACCGCTGACAAGATCGCCCTGATCGATCGCCTCACGGCCACGGGCCTGCGCACCATCGAAGCCACCAGCTTCGTCAGCCCGCGCTGGGTGCCGCAGCTGGCCGATGCCGCCGAGGTCTACGCCGGCATCCAGCGCCGCACCGGCGTTGCCTATCCGGTGCTGGTACCCAATGAACAGGGCTATGAGCGCGCGCGCGCGGTGGATGTCACCGAAGTGGCGGTGTTCACCGCGGCCTCGGAAACCTTCAACCGCACCAATACCAACGCCGGCATCGACGAATCACTGGCGCGCTTCGAGCCCATCCTGCGCCGCGCCGCGCTCGATGGCGTGCGCGTGCGTGGCTACGTCTCCACGGTGCTGGGCTGCCCCTACCAGGGCGAGGTTCCGGTGGCCGAGGTGGTGCGCGTGGCCCAGGCGCTGCATGCGATGGGCTGCTACGAAATCTCGCTCGGCGACACCATCGGCGTGGGCACCCCGCGCAAGGCGCGCGCCATGCTTGAAGCGGTGGCCAGCGAAGTGCCGATGCACGCGCTGGCCGTGCATTTCCACGACACCTACGGGCAGGCCATCGCCAACATCGCCACCTGCCTGGAAGCCGGGGTGCGCGTGGTCGACAGCGCGGTCTCCGGCGCGGGCGGCTGCCCGTACGCAAAGGGCGCCAGCGGCAACGTGGCCAGCGAGGACGTGGTGTATCTGCTGCAGGGCATGGGCCTGCACAGCGGCGTGGATCTGGAGGCGCTGGCGGCGACCGGGCGCTGGCTGGCCGGGTTGCTGGGCCGCAGGACCGGCAGCCGCACCGGACAGGCACTCACCCCGGCCTGAGCGCGCGCACGTCCCTGCCCGGCCGCCCGCCGCAGCGCACTGCACAACAGCGCACTGCGGCGCTTCCGCTAGAATCCCTGCCTTCAGACTCGACAGGACCACGCAATGCAGTTGTCCCACGTACGTGCCGTCATCACCGGCGGCGTTTCCGGTCTCGGCCTGGCCGTCGCCGAACACCTCATCGCGCAGGGCGGCAAGGTCGTCCTGTTCGATCTCAATGATGACAAGGGTGCCGCCGCCGTCGGCGCACTGGGCAGCGAGCGCGCGCAGTACCTGCAGGTCAATGTCAGCGACGAGGCCGCGGTCACCGCCGCCTTCGACACGGCGCAGCAGTTCCTCGGTGGCCTCAACGTGGCGATCAACTGCGCGGGCATCCTCGGGGCCGGGCGCGTGCTCGGCAAGGAAGGCCCCATGGCGCTGTCCGCGTTCCAGGGCACCGTCATGGTGAACCTGGTGGGCAGCTTCAATGTGGCCAAGGCCGCCGCCGCACTGATGCAGCACAACGCCCCCGGCGAGGATGGCGAGCGCGGCGTGATCATCAACACCGCCAGCATCGCCGCCTACGAAGGCCAGATCGGCCAGGCGGCCTACGCGGCCTCCAAGGGCGGCGTGGTGTCCATGACGCTGCCGATGGCGCGCGAGCTGTCACGTTTCGGGATCCGCGTGAACACGATCGCGCCGGGCGTGTTCTGGACACCGATGGTGGACGGCATGCCCGAGGCCGTGCAGGAATCGCTCGCCGCGTCCATCCCATTCCCTTCGCGGCTGGGCCGTCCGCAGGATTTCGCCAGCCTGGTCGCCTACCTGCTGGGCAACACCTATCTCAACGGCGAGACCATCCGCCTCGACGGCGCCACGCGCCTGGCGCCGAAGTAAGTCCCCCGGGCACCGGGACGGTGCCTCCCCCACACAGACCAACACCACCATGAAAGCCAGTGACATCAAGAAGGGCAACGTCGTCGAACACAACGGCGGCGTGTACCAGATCCGCGACATCGAACGCAGCTCGCCGCAGGGCCGCGGCGGCAACGTCCGCTTCCGCTTCATCATGTACAGCGTGCCCGGTGGCAACAAGGCCGATGCCACCTTCGATTCGGACGACAACCTGGTCGAAGTGGAGCTGCTGCGCCGCCAGGCCACCTATTCGTACAAGGATGGCGAGGCTTTCGTGTTCCTCGACGATGAGGACTACACCCCCTACACGCTCGACGCCGAGGTGATCGGCGACGACGCGGGCTACATCACCGATGGCCTGACCGGCCTGTACGTGCAGGTGATCGACGACCAACCGGTGGCCGTGCAGCTGCCGACCAGCGTCGTGCTGGAAGTGGTCGAAACGCCGCCGGAAATGAAGGGCGGCACGGCGACCAAGCGCCCGAAGCCGGCCCGGCTGAACACCGGGATCGAAATCATGGTGCCGGAGTACATCGCCAACGGCGAGCGCGTGCTGGTCAACACCGCCACCGGCGAGTTCGCTGGCCGCGCGGACTGAACGCACTGCGGCGCCGGTGATCAGCCGGCGCCGCAGCGGGGCGCTCCTGGGATGCGATCAGGGAGCCAGGACGTTCCCGCAGCCATGCAGCTGGCGCGCGCCCACGGCGAGCATGGCCTTGGCGTCGAGCATTTCACCACTGGCCAAGGCCTGGCAGGGGACGCGCTGGATGCTCAGCTTGACCAGCGTGCCGTCGGTTGCCGTGCCGGCCCAGCCGTCGGGACCCTGCGTCGGTGCGGGCACGTCATAGACGGTCTGCCCGTAATCCACCTCGACATGCAGGCCCGGCTGACCCGGCACGTCGACAGTGGCCAGCCAGCCTGGCTCGCTGCCCGATGCGTGGAAGGACGACGGCGCCGGCCCACCGTCGGCCACACCCGCGACCGCCTGGCTGCCGTCACGGATCTGCCTGCACGCCCGGTCCTGCTCGCCCTGCAGGGTCAGCACCGCCTCGTCACCGCCCTTGGTCCACAGCACGTTGCCACGGGTATCTACGTAGCGCGCGCCCGACGCAGCTTCTTCGCCGGTCATGGCAAAGGTGCGACCCTCGATCACGACCGTGGCCGCGTCATCGCCGCGGAACGTCGCCTGCACGGTCTTGTCGCCGCAGCGGTACAGCGTTTCCTGTTCGGCCGCGGTGACCGCAGGCGCCTGACCGGCGGCATCCGCTGCCGGCGTTTTCTCGGGCTGGCAGGCGGCCGCCAGCGCCACGACAAGAACAGTGGGAACAAGGAAGAAAGAGGGACGCATGCGGACTCCGTGACAAAATTTCATAACGCTACCCTAACAGCCGGTCCGTCAACGCACGGGCAAACGCCGCGCTGCGCGGCTACTGCAACGGCGCTGCGGCGAGTACCCTGAGGCGGGCATCGAGCACCTGCAGGTTGTCCCGCAGCGCATCCAGCTCGCGCTGCTCCACGGCAGGCAGCGCGGCACGCAGTTCAGTCCGCAGGGCCTTCCATGCGGCCGGCCCCTCCTGCGACAGCGCCTGCAGCGCGGGCTGCAGCGTCGCCAGCTCGCCGCTCTGCGGCACGCCGTAACCGTGCGGCAGCAGGCCGCCTGGCTGCAGCCACTGCCCGGCACGGGTCAACAGTATCTGCAGTTGGTGCGCCTGTTCGCTGCCGGGCCGGCGCAGCAACCGGTGCTTCACCGTATCGCGCGCGCGCAGTTCGGCGCGGCGCTGTGCGGCCTGCTCAAGCAGCAACAGCCCTGCCGTGCTGCGAAGCCCGCCGCGCTGCAACCACGGTGCGCGCTCGGCCGCGCCCATCGCCAGCCATCGCCGCGCATCTCGTGCCGGCAGGGCGAGTTCAGTGCGCGCCACCGCGAACAACTGCGCGTAATGGGTGTCGGCGGATTCGAAGTAATACCCCTCACGCACGGCGGTCGCGGGATCGTCCAGAACGTGCTCGTCCAGCCAGCCGCGGCGTTCCAGGCGACGGCGCAGGCCGCGCGGCGTGATGCGTTCGATCCCCGCCTCCGCCAGCGCGGGCACTGCGGCCTGCAACAGCTTGGCGGTTTCCACCGCGCAGTTGTTGCCGACGAAGTAGTAGCGTCCGTCGTAGCTCCAGTGCACCTGTGCGGCACGCGCCAGCAGGCCCCGGATGTCCTGCGGCTGCAGTCGCAGCGGTAGCGAGGCCAGGCTGCGCAGCTCCACCCGCGTGTAGTCGTCCACGACCTGCTGCAGTGGCAGCACGAACAGCCGGGACGGATACCCCCCACTCAGGCCCCGCCAGTTCGACAGGGCGACATCGCCGACGAACGCGCGGAAGGACAGCACGCGGTGCTGGTCCAGGTCCATCCGGCAGTCCGGCCCCGGGGCACGGCCCTCCCGGCAGATCACCAGCCGCAGCATGCTGTGGCCCCAGCGGCTCATCGGCGCTTCGGCGCCTTCGGCGAACAGATAATCCACCGCATATACGCGGGCGGGATCGAGCTGCAGCAGTTCCACCGCGCCTTCGTCCTCGCCCGCCGCCAGCAGCGGCAGCACCGCGCTGCAGTCCAGGCTACCGATCGGCGCCGGGCCGAAGGTGTCCACCAGCCAACTCGCCAAGGCGGGCCGACGGCAGGCGAACGACGGATCCTGCAGCCAGTGCTCGACATTCACCGCCAGGTATTCCGCCGGGCTATGCAGTTCGTACGCATCGGGCGAGCGCTGTTCGAACCGGTTCGGCGTACGCCCGAGCCGCCAGGGCCGCCGCTGCCAGCCGGCGAGTTCACGCAACCGTGCGCTGCGCGACCAGTGCCCGCCTGCACGGTCGGCCACATGCACCAGCTCATGCAGCAGCGTGCTGCGCAGCCGAGCCCCGGCACGCCGGTCCAGCAGCGCACGGTCCAGCCGTATGCCACCGGCGAAGGTGCGACCGGCCACATGCGGCGGCAGGTCGTCACGCCACTCGATATGCACCTCGGCAGGCAATGCACTGCGCAGACCGGCCGGCAACTGCTGCATCACCGCATCGCGCGCCGCGCGCGCGTACGCGGCGTCCGCCGCAGACAGGCCCTCATCGACAGCCAGCGCCGCGCTGCCCTGCGCGAGGCCTGCGATGCCCAGCAGCAGCGCCGCGCAGGCGACGGCGCATCGCCGCGGCATCAACGCGCCAGCAGGGCCTGCGCCAGCTGAAGATCGGATGCCTGGCGGGCCTCGGCATCGCGCTCGCGCAGTGCCAGCAGGCCCGCCTGCAACCGTGCGCCACGGATGGCACCGTTGCTGGCCACGAATGCCGCAGCGTCATCGCGCGCTGCGACGATCCGCTTGTCATCGCCGGAACTGCTGCCGGAGGAGCCTGACGAGGCCCCGGACGCAGAGCCGGCGGAGGTGCCGGCAAAGCTCGACGCCGTGGCCATGATCGGCAACGCACACAGCGCGAGCAGCAGCACGGGCAGGGAAACGGCAGGGCGCAGTGGGGTCATTGGAGATCACTCGTGAAGGAAGTGTGCAAAGCGTAACCGACCCGCGACGCGATCAGCGCGTCAGGCATCGAACACCTTGCCCGGATTCAGCCGGGCGCCGGGATCGAACGCGTGTTTGACCGCCTTCATCAACGCGATCTCGGCGGCACTCCGCGTGCTGTCCAGGTAGGCCTTCTTGACCAGCCCGATGCCGTGCTCGGCCGAGATGCTGCCCCCGAAACGCTGCAGGACCTGTGCCAGCAACCGCGTGACATGCTCGCACTGGGCGAGGAAATCGGCCGCACCGGTGTCGGCCGGCTTGAGCACGTTGATATGCAGGTTGCCATCGCCGATATGGCCGAACCACACGACTTCGAAGTGCGGATACGCCTCGCCGATCAGTGCCTGCGTTTCGGCCAGGAAGGCCGGCATCGAGGAAATGCGCACCGACACATCGTTCTTGTACGGTGTATGGCGCGCGAGCGCCTCGGTGATCCCTTCGCGCAGGCGCCACAGCTGCGCGGCCTGGGCGTCGCTGGCACTGATCACCCCGTCGCTGACCCAGCCCTGCGCCATGCAGTCCTCGAAGGCGGCCATGGCCGCCGCCTCCTGCGCCTCATCGCCCGCGGCGAATTCGGTCACCACGTAATACGGGTGCAGGGTGTCGAACGGGGCCTGCGCGCCGTGCGCGAGCACGTGCTGCAACGCCCGGTCGGTGAAGAACTCGAAGGCCTGCAGCTGCAGGCGCGCACGGAACGCGGCGAAGACCTGCATCAGCACGTCGAAACCGGGCAGCGCGAGCAGCATCACGTTGCTGGCCGGCGCCGCATCGGTAAGTTTCACCGTGGCTTCCACGATCACCCCGAGCGTCCCTTCCGAGCCCACCATGAGCTGGCGGAAGTCGTAACCGCTTGAGTTCTTCACCAGGCCCTTGTTGAGCTCCAGCAGCGCGCCATCAGCGGTGACCACCTTCAGACCGGCGATCCATTCGCGCGTGTTGCCGTAGCGGATCACGCGGATGCCGCCGGCATTGGTGGCGATGTTGCCACCGATCGTGCAGGACCCGCGCGCGGCGAAGTCCACCGGATAGATCAGGCCGTGCCCGGCAGCTGCGTTGTGCAGCGCCTCCAGCGGCATGCCCGCCTGGACGGTCAGCAGGCGGTCCACCGCATCGAAGGCCAGCGCTCTGTTCATCCGCTCCAGGCTCAGCACCAGCTCGCCCCGGGCCGCCACCGCGCCCCCGGACAGGCCGGTGCGGCCGCCGGAAGGCACCACGGCGACGTTTTCAGCCGCGCTCCAGCGCATCACCGCCTGCACCTCCTCCACCGTTGCCGGCAGGGCGATGGCCAGCGGCGCGGGCGTCCAGCGCCGGGTCCAGTCACGGCCGTAATGCTCCAGGTCGGCGGCATCGGTCTTCAGGCGCAGGTCGGGCGCGGCCTGGCGCAGCGAATCGAGACGGGGATCGGTCATGGCAGTCCAGCAGAACGCACGAAGAGCGGGCAAGCGTGCCAGTGCCCTGCCCCAGCGTCCACCCCCCTTCCGGCGGCGCCGATGGCTTCAGCTGCAACCTTTCCCGCAGTGCACCATGCCCCGTGCCATCTGGCATAGTGGACGGCCCCCGTCCCACTGGCCGTGCCGTCCATGTCGCCGAAGAAGACCTCCTACCCGAAGCAGGATATCCGCGTGTTGTTGCTGGAGGGGGTCAGCCAGACCGCCGTGGACGTGTTCACCGCCGCCGGCTACAGCCAGATCGAGCTGCACAGCAAGGCGCTGCCGGAAGACGAACTGAAGGCGCGCATCGCCGAAGCGCACATCGTGGGCATCCGCTCGCGCAGCCAGCTCAGCGCCGAGGTGCTGGCCGAGGCCAAGCGTGCGATCGCCATCGGCTGCTTCTGCATCGGTACCAACCAGGTCGACCTGGACGCGGCCGAACTGGCCGGCATTCCGGTGTTCAACGCGCCCTACTCCAACACGCGCAGCGTGGCCGAGCTGGTCATCGCCGAAGCGATCATGCTCACCCGCGGTATTCCGCAGAAGAACGCCGAATGCCATCGCGGCGGCTGGTCCAAATCGGCCGCTGGCAGCCACGAAGTCCGCGGCAAGGTGCTGGGCATCATCGGCTATGGACACATCGGCACCCAGGTCGGCGTGCTCGCCGAGGCACTGGGCCTGCAGGTGATCTTCCACGACATCGAGGCCAAGCTCTCCCTGGGCAATGCGCGTGCGGCGGCGAGCCTGGACGACCTGCTCGAGCGGGCGGACATCGTGACGCTGCATGTTCCCGAAAATGCGTCCACGCACTGGATGATCGGTGCGACGGAACTGGCGAAGATGCGCCGCGGCGCGCACCTGATCAATGCCGCGCGCGGCACCGTGGTGGACATCGACGCGCTGGACGCCGCGCTGGCCAGCGGCCAGATCGGCGGGGCGGCGGTGGACGTGTTCCCGGTCGAGCCCAAGGGCAATGGCGATGTGTTCGAGTCGCCCCTGACCCGCCATGACAATGTGATCCTGACACCCCACGTGGGCGGCAGCACGCTGGAGGCGCAGGACAACATCGGAATCGAGGTGGCCGCCAAGCTGGTCCGTTACAGCGACAACGGCAGCACGCTGTCGGCGGTCAACTTCCCCGAAGTGACCCTGCCCGAGCACGGCGGCAGCCTGCGCCTGCTGCACATCCACCGCAACGTGCCGGGCGTGCTGTCCAGGGTCAACGAAATCTTCTCGCGGCACAACGTCAACATCGATGGCCAGTTCCTGCGCACCGACGCGCAGGTCGGTTACGTGGTGATCGACATCACCGCGACCGAGGCCCAGGCCACGGCGGTGCGTGAGGAGCTTTCCTCCATCCCGGGAACGCTGCGCACGCGCGTGCTGTATTGAGGCCGCGCCGGGCTCTGCCCGGCACCCTGCCCGGCGCCGGCTGCCCCGTCACGCCGGGCGTCACACGCCCTGGCGCGACAGCCAGCGCGTGGCCATGCGGCGCAGCGAATCATCCGCCTGCGGATCGTCGGCCAGCGCTGCGACCGGACGCCACGCCAGTGCCAGGGACTCCCCGCTCACCACGAACGCCTCACTGACCGTTGCGCGGACCACGAAACGCGCATCGTAGTGCCAGTGCCCGGGTACGTCGGCGCGCTCCGGGATCCAGTGCTTGTCCAGATCGAAGATCGCCGGATCGTCCAGCACCAGGCCGGTCAGGCCGGATTCTTCCTCCGCTTCGCGCAGTGCGACATTGGCCAGGTCGCGATCGCCATCCGCATGCCCGCCCAGCTGCAGCCAGCGCTGGAGTTTGCGGTGATGCGTCAGCAGTACCCGTTCGCCATCAGCACTGACCAGCCATGCACTGCCGGTGAAGTGGGCCTCCAGTCGCTCTCGGCGGAAGGCATCGTCCGAATTGCGCAGAACTGTGCCGAATTCGTCAGCCAATGCGCTCTGAGCTGGCACATTCCGCGCATGCAGCCGCAGCTGTTCAAGCAGCCGGACATCAAGCGGGGCAACGGCTGTATCCAATTCGCTCATACATTACGCGCGTTCAGGGAAAGGCTTGTCCATTATCGCCAGAAAATGTTGCAGGCGTGGCTTGTACATAGCCTTCAGCTTTGGCTAAGGTACAGCGGGCCTGGTCCACAGGTCCGATCCTTCACGACACGCGCCACCGGCTACGCATCGGCGGCCACATCTTCCATTCCAGGGATGCATTGCATGTTGAAAGCTCTGTTGAGAGTCAAGCCGGTCGCACCGGCCGGCCACGTCGACGCCGGCGAACCCATTGAAGGCAGCCTGGACGGCGAATCTGGACTGAAACGGACTCTCACGGCGAAGCATCTCATCCTGCTCGGCATCGGCGCGGTAATCGGCGCGGGCATCTTCGTGATGACCGGCCAGGCCGCAGCGTTCCATGCCGGACCGGCGGTCACCCTGTCCTTCGTGCTGGCCGGCCTGGCGTGTGCCCTCGCCGGCCTGTGCTACGCCGAGTTCGCCGCGATGATGCCGGTCTCCGGCAGCGCCTATTCGTATTCGTATGCCACCCTTGGCGAAGGCATGGCCTGGTTCATCGGCTGGTGCCTGGTCCTGGAATACCTGTTCGCCTCGGCGTCGGTGGCGGTGGCCTGGTCGGCGTACCTGCTCAGTTTCGTCACCACCACCCTGCACCTGCCTTTTCCGCAGGCGCTGAGCTCTGCGCCGATCGCCTGGGTGGATGGCGCCTTCGTCTCCTCCGGGCACCTGTTCAACCTGCCGGCGGTGCTGATCGTCGCCGCGGTGACCGGCCTGCTCTACGTCGGCATCTCGCAGTCCACCTTCGTCAACGGCATCATCGTGGCGATCAAGGTCAGCGTCATCGTGCTCTTCATCGCCTTCGGTGCCTCTTACGTGGACACCGCCAACTGGACGCCCTTCATCCCCGAGAACACCGGCACCTTCGGCGAGTTCGGCTGGAGCGGCGTGCTGCGGGCCGGCTCGATCGTGTTCTTCGCCTTCATCGGCTTTGATGCGGTGTCCACCGCGGCCGGCGAAACCAAGGACCCGCAGCGCAACATGCCGATCGGCCTGCTGGGTTCGCTGGCCATCTGCACGTTGATCTACGTGATCGTGTGCCTGGTGCTGACCGGCCTGCTGCCGTACACCCAGCTGGGCACCGCCAAGCCGGTGGCCACTGCGCTGGAAGCGCATCCGCAGCTGACCTGGCTGAAGACCGCCGTGGAGATCGGTGCCATCGCCGGCCTGTCCTCGGTGGTGCTGGTGATGATGATGGGCCAGACCCGCATCGCCTACACGATCTCCCGCGACGGCCTGCTGCCGAAGTTCCTCGGCGCCGTGCACGGCCGCTTCAAGACCCCGTATGTGGCCACGGTCATCGTTGGCGTGGTCGCCGCCGCGCTGGCGGGCCTGATGCCGCTGAACGTGCTCGGCGAGCTGGTTTCCATGGGCACCCTGCTGGCCTTCGCGACGGTGTGCATCGGTGTGCTGGTGCTGCGCTACGCACGCCCGGAGCTGCACCGCCCGTTCCGGGTTCCGGCGGCGTGGATCATCTGCCCGCTCGGTGCGCTGGCCTGCCTGACGCTGTTCGGCATGGCCTTCCGCGAGCACTGGCACCTGTTCGTCGGCTGGACCCTGCTCGGCATGGTGATCTACTTCGGTTACGGCATGCGCCACAGCAAGCTGGCAAAATCCTCCCCGTAACTGCCCGCACGGGCCGGCCCACAGGGTCGGCCCGTGCGCTTTTCCAGCTGGCCACGGCCCGCCCCGACTGAAGATTCCGAAGCATGTTCAAGCAACTATGGGCCACCAAGCATCCGCATGCCGCCCATGAGGACGCCAACGGCCTGAGCCTGACCCGCACGCTGGGCCCCTGGGGGCTGACGGCCCTGGGCATCGGAGCGGTGATCGGCGGCGGCATCTTCGTCATCACCGGACAGGCTGCTGCGAACCATGCCGGGCCGGCCATCATGCTGTCCTTCGTCCTGGCGGCCATCTGCTGCGGGTTCTGCGCGATGGCCTACGCCGAGTTCGCCTCCATGGTGCCGGTCTCCGGCAGTGCCTACACCTACACCTACGCCACCTTCGGCGAGCTCTCGGCCTGGTTCATCGGCTGGATGCTGGTGCTGGAGTACGGCGTCTCCGCCTCGGCGGTGGCGGTGAGCTGGACCGGCTATTTCCTGAGCCTGCTCAGTCATTTCGACATCCACCTGCCGGCGGCGCTGGTCAGCGCACCGCTGGATGCGCAGCTGCGTCCGACCGGCGCCATCGCCAACGTGCCGGCGGCCATCCTGGTGCTGCTGCTCACCTGGCTGTGCTACGTGGGCATCCGCAAGTCCACGGCCATGAACATGGCCATGGTGATCCTCAAGACCGGGCTGATCGTACTGGTCATCGCGGTCGGCTGGCAGTACGTGGACACGGCCAACTGGACGCCGTTCATTCCGGAAAACGAAGGTCCCGGGCGCTTTGGCATGGAGGGCGTGCTGCGCGGTGCGGCGATGGTGTTCTTCGCCTACATCGGCTTCGAGGCCGTTTCCGTGGCCGCGCAGGAATCGCACCGCCCGCAGCGCGACATGCCGATCGGCATGATGGTGTCGCTGCTGATCTGCACGGTGCTGTACATCGCCATGGCGGCGGTGATGACCGGGCTGGTGCCCTATACGCTGCTGGGCACCGATGAGCCGGTGGTCACGGCCGTGGCCGCGCATCCGCAGCTGGGCTGGCTGCGGGTGGTGGTGGAGATCGGCGCGCTGATCGGGTTGTCCTCGGTGGTACTGGTGATGATCATCGGCCAGCCGCGCATCTTCATGATCATGGGTCGCGATGGACTGCTGCCGCCGGTGTTCACCCGCATCCACCCCAGGTACCGCACCCCGCACATCAACACGGTCATCACCGGCATCGGCATTGCGTTGCTGGCAGCCGTGTTCCCGCTGGACATCCTCGGCGAGCTGACCTCCATGGGCACGCTCATCGCCTTCGCGGCGGTGTGCGCCGGCGTGCTGGTCCTGCGCCGTACCCAGCCCGACCTGCCGCGGCCCTTCCGTATCCCGGCCGCATGGCTGGTGTGCAGCCTCGGCGTGCTCAGCTGCCTTGCGCTGCTTTCGGCGATGACATTCCACAACTGGATGCTGATGGGCGTGTGGACGGCGATCGGATTGACCATCTACTTCGCCTACGGGTACCGCAACAGCCGCCTGCGTGGCGGTTGAGCCAGGCCGCGTGCGCTCGCGCCGACCCGGCCGGAGCGACCCGGCCCGGGCCGGCGTTGGATTAGAATGCAGGCATGAACGCGCCCCTTCTTCCGTATGACAGCCAGCGCCTGAGCGAACTGGCGCAACTGCTGATCGACAACATCCGCGAGCTGGCCCAGGCCGGCTGGACGCCTGCCACGAGCAGCAATTTCTCCCACCGCCTCGATGATCGCCATGCGGCCATCACCGTTTCCGGCCGCGACAAGGGTCGGCTGATCGAGGATGACATCATGGTCGTGGATTTCGACGGCCAGGCCGTGGGCCGGCCGTTGCGCCCGTCCGCAGAGACACTGCTGCATACCCAGCTCTACCGTCGCTTCCCCGAGGTCGGCTGCGTGCTGCATACGCATTCGCCGGTGCAGACCATCGCCTCGCGCCTGTATGCCCCGCAGGGCCATGTGCGGCTGGAGGGCTATGAGCTGCTCAAGGCCTTCGCGGGCAATCGCACGCACGAGATGGCCATCGACGTGCCCGTGTTCAGCAACACGCAGGACATGGACGTGCTCTCGCGCCAGGTCGACGCGGTGCTGGACGTGCAGCCGCTGTGGGGCTACCTGATCGACGGCCATGGCCTGTATGCCTGGGGCCGCGACATGGCCGAAGCACGCCGTCACCTGGAAGCGTTCGAGTTCCTGTTCCACTGCGAACTCGAACTGCGCCGCCTGCGCGGCTGATCGCCTGAAGTTGCCGGGCCGCGCCCGGCACGACTACCCTGTCCTTCCCACGAAAGGTCCTCGCTGCCGCCATGAGCCGACTGCGCATCTACGACGACACCCGTCCCGACTCCCCGCTGCTGGACACCCAGGACGGCACGGTCATCGCCACCGAACTGCGGGAGATCGGCGTGACCTTCGAGCGCTGGCAGGCCACCCGGCCGGTCGCTCCCGGCGCCAGCCAGGACGAGGTGTTCGCCGCCTACCGCGCCGACATCGACCGTCTGGTGGCCGAGCGAGGGTTCAAGAGCGTGGACGTGGCCTCCATCGCGCCGGACAACCCGAACCGCGCCGAACTGCGCAGGAAGTTCCTGGACGAGCACTTCCACAAGGAGGACGAGGTGCGTTTCTTCGTCGCCGGATCGGGACTGTTCACCCTGCACGTGGGAACGAAGGTCTACGAGATCGAATGCGTGAAGGATGATCTGATCGCCGTGCCGGACGGGGTCACCCACTGGTTCGACATGGGCGATGAGCCGAGCTTCGTGGCGATCCGGTTCTTCACCGAAGCCGACGGCTGGGTCGGTCATTTCACCGGCACCGACATCGCGCAGAAATTCCCGCGCTACATTCCCACCCAGGGCACCTGATCCCATGCAGCCACGCGTCATCCTCACCGACATTGAAGGCACCACCAGCAGCATTTCATTCGTGAAGAATGTGCTGTTCCCGTATGCGCGCCAGGCGCTGCCGGGCTTCATCGCCCGCCAGGGCCAGCAGCCGGAGGTGCGGCGATGGCTGGACGCGGTGGCCAGCGAACTCGGCGGTGCCTGCCAGGACAGCCTGATCGCCGAGGCCCTGCAGGGCTGGATCGACCAGGACCGCAAGCACACCGCGCTCAAGGCGCTGCAGGGCATGATCTGGGAGACCGGCTACCGCAACGGGGATTACCAGGCGCACTTCTATCCGGAGGTCGCCGCCGTGCTGCGGGGCTGGCATGCCGCCGGCCTGCCGTTGTACGTGTACTCGTCCGGCTCGGTGCCTGCGCAGAAGCAGTTCTTCGGCTTCAGTGAAGCCGGCGACCTGACAGGGCTGGTTTCGGGCTGGTTCGATACCGAGATCGGCGGCAAGCGCGAGGCGGACAGTTATCGCCGGATCGTCCAGGCCATCGCACGGCCCGCGGCGGAGATCCTGTTCCTGTCCGATGTGGTGGAAGAGCTCGACGCCGCACGCGAGGCGGGCCTGCAGACCCGCCTGGTGGATCGCCGCGATGACTACCCGATGCCGCGCGCCGGGGACGCGACCCACGGCCATGAGCGGGTCGAGACCTTCGAGCAGATCAGCAGGTAGGCAACCGGTTCGCCCACGCGCTGCCGCTGCCGCTGCCGCGATGATGCCCCTGGCTCATCATCGCGGCCTGCACGCAGCTCAGGATCGCGCGCGTGCGGGTGCGCCGATGCGCGAGCCCACCAGCCCATAGAAGATGATGTAGGCGTAGCACAGCACCGGCACCACCAGACTGTGGTGCAGCCCGATGCGGTCGGCCAGCATGCCCTGCAGCGGCGGCAGCACGGCGCCACCCACGATCGCCATGATCAGCAGGCTCGAGCCCTTGTTCGTCAGCGGCCCCAGGCGTGCGATGCCGAGCGCGAAGATGGTCGGGAACATGATGGAGTTGAACAGGCCGGTGGCTACGATCGCGTACACCGCGACCTGCCCCGCCGAAAGCAGCGTCACCGCCAGCAGGACCACGTTGCCCGCGGCGAACAGGCCAAGCAGGCGCCCCGGTGCGAAGCGGGCCAGCAGTGCCGAGCCGACGAAGCGCCCGATCATCGCACCGCCCCAGTAGGCCGACACCCAGAAGGTGGCCTGCTTTTCGGTCATGCCACCGATCTCCGGCAGCGAGAGATAGTTCACCAGCACGCTGCCGATCGAAACTTCGGCCCCGACGTAGAAGAAGATCGCCAGCACGCCGAACAGCAGGTGGCGGTGGCGCAGCGCGTCGGAGATGCGGTGCTCACCGGGCGCGGCGACGGCATTGCCATCGTCGGCCAGTCGCGGCAGGCGGAACAGGAACACCAACATCGCCAGCAGCACCAGGGCGATCGCCAGCCCCACGTACGGCCCCTGCACCGACTGCGCTTCAGCCGTGCGGTAGGCCAACTGCTGCGCGGCGGGCAAGGCCTGCAGCTGTTCCGGCGATTTCACCGCGTTGCCGAGGATCAGCAGGCCGCCAAACAGCGGCGCCAGGGTGGTGCCGAGCGAGTTGAGCGCCTGCGCCAGCGTAAGCCGGCTGGAGCTGGTTTCCGCCGGCCCCAGCAGCGCAACGTACGGGTTGGCCGCCACCTGCAGCACCGTGATGCCGGTGGCCAGCACGAACAGGGAGGCGAGGAAGGCGCCGAACAGGCGCAGTTCCGCCGCCGGCCAGAAGCCGAGGGCGCCGACGCCGGCCACGCACAGACCGGCCACGATGCCGTTCTTGTAACCCAGCCGGGCCACCAGCTTGCCGGCAGGCAGGGACATCAGGAAATACGCGCCGAAGAACGCCGAGTTGACCAGCATCGCCCGCGTGTAATCGAGCTGGAACACCGCTTTCAGGTGGGGAATCAGCACATCGTTGAGGCTGGTCAGGAAGCCCCACATGAAGAAGATGGACGTCACCACCACCAGCGCCACGCGCGTGGTGACTGCCGGTCCGTCACCGGTGCGTTGGGGGGAACCGGGGGTCACGGAAATCGGCATGGGTGATGCGCCTCGATGCGCTGCGGGTTGAAGTCCGACAGCCTACTGGATTGCAAGGGTCAAAAGCGCGCTGCACAGCAGCGCAGCGTTTTCTCAGGGCTCGGCGTGCTGCAGGGCATAGCGGGTGGAGGCGGTGTGCACCTGGCCATCAGGCTGGGTGGCGCGCACCTCCACGCTGTGTTCGCCTTCCGCCAGGTCGGTCGGCAGCGCACCCCGCCACAGGTGCGGCGAGGCCGTGGCTTCCGGCGACCGGTCGAAGCTGCGCAGCGCCTGGGCCAGGTCATCGGCCGCGTTCTCCACCAGCAGCCGCGGATCGGGCTGGCGGACCTGCTTCATCGGCTGCCAGGCCCCGCCATCGACCCGATACTCGACCACGGTTGCATCCTGGCCCATGTACACATTGGCGAACACGCCCCACGCCGGGTAGGCGCCCTGACGCAGCACCTTCGGCGCATGCAGGCCGATCTGCGCCTTCGGCGATGCGCCGGCCACGCGATAATGCAGCGTGTAGCTGCCGTTGCCGGCCACATCGAGCAGGGCGTATCCCTTCGGCGTGCCATCGCTCATCGTGCTCACCGGCACGCCGTCATCGCCGGCCACGCCGGACCAGAACGCCCCGCAGTTGGCCCCGACGTTGTACTCATGCAACGGCCGCACGCCCGTCCAGCCCTCGGCCGCGCCGTGGTGGTAGTGCTGCTGGGTGTGGCTGTGTCCACTCAACACCAGCACGTTGCTGAAGTCCTTGAGCAGGGCGAACAGGCGCGAACGGTCGGCATGCCGGAACGTCTCGCGCCCGGGCGCCGCATCGAACAGCGGAATGTGCATCGACAGCACCAGTAGGCGGTCGCGGCGCAGGCCCTGCAGGTAGTGACGCAGGAACTGGAACTGGTCCTCGCGCAGGCCGCCGATGTACTTCGGCGTGGCATCGGGCTGGTACACCACATCGTCCAGGAACACGAAACTCGCCCCGCCCTCCTCCACCGCGTAGGTATCCGGCCCGTACGCCGCGCGCCAGGTGTCCACCGAGCGTGCATCATCGGGCGCGTCGAAATCCAGATCGTGGTTGCCCGGCACATGGAACCACGGCACGCCCAGCTGCGTGGTGACCTTGTTGATCAACGGATAGAGGGAGAGGTCATCGTTGACGACATCGCCAAGCGTGGTGCCCAGGCGCGCACGCGTGCGGCCCACCAGCGGCTGCACGATGGCCTGGTCATACCAGCCGACCTCGCGCGCATTGCCGGTCTGCGAGTCGGCGAAGACCAGCATCTCAAAGCCCTTTCCCGCGTCCCGGCGGTCGGCCACCAGCGGGAAATCGTAGGCCGCCAGCGGCGTCGTGGTCGGCGCGATGCCGCGATACTTCAGCGCACCGGAGCCTTGCGGATGATAGTGCCGCCAGAACATCGGCAAGCCGTCCTGCCCGACCGTGGCGCGGTAATCGCTGGGCTTGATCACGAACACCGTGTCGCCGGCCTCCACCGTGAGGCGGTAGCGTCCGTCGGCGCTGGTGCGCACGATATCGCGGCCGTTGGATACCTGTACACCGCCCAGACCGGGATCGGTGGGGCCACGGCCCGGTCGGCCATCGCGTTCCTGGTAGACGGTACCACTCACCGTCGCCGCCGCTGCAGGCAGGGCGGTGGACAGCAGGCAGCACAGCCACGCGGCAGGCAGTTTCATCGGACGGGCTCGCGGATGGAAGGCGGCATAGTGTGGCATGCCGGTGCTTCAGCGGTGGCGCGATTCCAGCAGCCTGCGGACATCGGCCAGGCCCAGGCCGCGCGCGCGCAGCAGGACCAGCAGATGGAAGATCAGGTCCGAGGCTTCGCCAAGCAGTTCCTCATCGCCCTGCGCCACCGCGGCCAGCGCCGTTTCCACGCCCTCCTCGCCGACCTTCTGCGCGATCCGGCGCACGCCACCTTCGAACAGGGAGGTCGTGTAGCTGCCCTCGGGCCGGGTGGCGTCACGTTCGGCGACAAGCCTGTCGAGCTGGCCGAGGAAATCCTTCGGTGCCTGCGCAAAGCAGCTTTCGGCGCCGGTGTGGCAGGTCGGGCCGGCCGGCCGGGCGCGCACCAGCAACGTATCGGCATCGCAGTCCACGGCGATGGAACGCACCACCAGCACGTTGCCGGACTGCTCCCCCTTGGTCCACAGGCGCTCGCGGCTGCGGCTGTGGAAGGTCATGTGGCCGGTCGCGAGGGTGACCTCCAGTGCTTCGGCGTTGACATAGCCCAGCATCAGGACCTGCAGCGTATCGGCATCCTGCACGATGGCCGGCAGCAGTCCATCGCCCTTGCGCCAGTCCAGCGTGGCCAGCGCCGCGGGCGCGGGGAAAACCTCAATAGACATCTCGTACCTCGATCTGTTGGTCGCGCAGGTAGCGCTTCAGGTCCGGAATGCGGATCGCACCGCTGTGGAACACGCTGGCGGCGAGCGCCCCGTCCACGTCGGCCTGGTCGAACACCTGGGCGAAATGCTCGGGAAGGCCGGCGCCGCCGGATGCGATCAGCGGCACGCTGCACAGCGCGCGCGCCTGGCGCAGCTGCGCGACATCAAACCCGCGACGCACGCCATCGCTGTCCATGCAGTTGAGCACGATCTCGCCAGCGCCGAGCTGCTGCACCTCGCGTATCCAGTCCAGGGTCCGCCGCGCTACCGCCTGGGTCTTGGCCGGGTCGCCGGTGAAGCGCCGCACCCGCCACTCGCCGTCCGCCTCGCGGACCGAGTCGATGCCCACCACCACGCATTGCACGCCGAACTCCGCAGCAAGCTCGCTGATCAACGCCGGGCGCCCGAGCGCGGGTGAGTTGATCGAGATCTTGTCGGCGCCGGCATGCAGCACACGGCGCGCGGTGTCCACGCTGTCGATGCCTCCGGCCACGCAGAAGGGGATGTCCAGCAGGCGCGCGATGCGCTCGATCCACGCCACGTCCACGCTGCGCCCATCCGGGCTCGCACCGATATCGTAGAACACCAGTTCGTCGGCGCCCTGTTCGCGGTAGCGCAGGGCCAGTTCGGCGATGTCCCCCATGTCGACGTGGTCGCGGAATCGCACGCCCTTGACCACGCGGCCATCGCGCACGTCCAGGCACGGAATGATGCGTCGGCTCAGCATGCCAGCGCCCCGGCCAGGTCCATGCGCTGCTCCAGCAGGGCCTTGCCCAGCACGGCACCACTGCAGCCGGCCGCGCGCGCGGCGGCGACGTCGGCTGCATCGCGGATGCCGCCGGAGGCCTGGATCGCAACGCCGGGCAGCTGCTGCGCCAGGTGCGCGTAGAGCGCGAGGTTCGGCCCGGCGAGCATGCCGTCGCGGGCGATGTCCGTGCACAGCAGATGCCGCATGCCGGCGGCCGCGTACTGCCGGGCCAGCACCTCCAGGGTGACGCCTGCGGTTTCGGTCCAGCCGTGGATCGGCAGCTGCCACTGGCCGTCATCGTCCTGGCGCGCGTCCAGTGCAACGGTGATGCGCTCGGCACCGAACTCCCGCAGCCAGCCGCTCACGCGGTCCGGCTCGCGCACGGCCAGCGATCCCACCACCACGCGGCTGGCGCCCGCGTCGAGCATGCGCGCCACATCTTCGCGGCCGCGCACGCCACCGCCGGTCTGCACCTGCAGCCCGGTCTGCGCGCGGATCTGCGCCAGCAGGGGCGCGAGGGTGTAGCCACCGGCACGCGCGGCGTCGAGGTCCACCAGGTGCATCCACTGCGCCCCCTGCGCGGCGAAGGCCAGTGCACGCGGCAGCGGGTCATCGCCGTAGCGGGTTTCCTGGGCATAGTCGCCCTGGCGCAGGCGCACTACGCGGCCTTCGCGGATATCGAGAGCGGGATAGACGGTGAAACTCATGCGGCGGTGTCCTGCAGGAAGTTGCGCAACAACAGCGCGCCGGTGTCACCGGAACGCTCAGGGTGGTATTGGGCGCCGAAGCAGCGGCCATGCTGCACCACGGCGCTGAACAGCCCACCGTGATCACACGCTGCGACGGTATGGGCGTTCAGGGGTGCCGCATAGCTGTGCACGAAGTACGCGCTGGACCGCTCGGGAATGTCGCGCAGCAGCGGTGACGCACGCAGCGGCAGCAGGCGGTTCCAGCCCATGTGCGGCACGCGGATACCGGTGGCCGGCACCAGCCGGCGCACCGTGCCGGGAATCAGCCCGAGGGTCTCCACGTCACCCTCTTCGCAGCGCTCGAACAGCAGCTGCATGCCCAGGCAGATGCCGAGCAGTGGCACGTCCAGTTTGCGCAGCGGCTCGTACAGCCCCTGCGCATGCAGGCGTTGCGTGGCCGGGCCGGCAGCGCCGACGCCAGGCAGGATCACCCGGCGCGCACCCTCCAGACCCGCCGCATCGCGCACCAGCCGCACCTCGGCGCCCAGCCGCTCCAGCGCATACCGCACCGAACCAAAGTTCGCGCCGCCGGCATCGATCAACGCAACGTCGGTCACAGCGCCCCCTTCGTGCTGGGCAGCTCGGTGCCCTGCCTGGCCACCGCCATGCGCAGTGCACGCGCCAGCACCTTGAAGCACGCCTCCACCTTGTGGTGATCGTTGTCGCCGCGCACCTGCAGGTTGAGGTTCAGCCCAGCGGCATCGCACAGCGACCTGAAGAAATGCGGGACCAGCTCGGTCGGCATGTCGCCTACCCGTTCGCGCTTGAATTCACCGTCGAACACGAAATACGGTCGGCCACTGAAATCCAGCGCGGCGCTGGCCAGCGCCTCGTCCATCGGCAGCGTGAAGCCGTAGCGGCCGATGCCGCGCTTGTCGCCCAGCGCTTCACGCAGCGCCTGGCCCAGCGCGAGCCCGGTGTCTTCGATGGTGTGGTGTTCGTCGATGTGCAGGTCACCCTCGGCCTGGATGCGCACCGCGATGCCGCCGTGCTTGCCGATCTGCTCCAGCATGTGGTCGAAGAACGGCAGGCCGGTATGGATGGAGGGCTCGGCACTCGCATCCAGGTCCAGCTCGACGCGGATGCGCGTCTCACGCGTGTTGCGCTGGACCACGGCGGTCCGTGGCGCGTCCACCAGCGCGTGCGCGATGCCCGGCCAGTCCCACTGGCCGCCGAACTCGGCCGTGCGCAGCTGGAAACCACGGATGTTGAGGTTGTCGGCGAACTGGATGTCGGTGGGCCGGTCACCGACCATCGCCGAACGCGCCCAGTCGATGCTCCGGTCCTGCAGGTAGGCCGTCATCAGGCCGATGCCCGGCTTGCGCGTGGGCAGGTTCTCGTGCGGCCAGCTGCGGTCGATCAGCACGTCACGGAATACGATGCCCTGGCTCTGGAACACGTGCATCATCAGGGCATGCGGCGCGTCGAACACAGCCTGCGGATAGGCCTCACTGCCCAGCCCATCCTGGTTGGACACGATGACGAACTGCCAGCCCGCATCGCGCAGCCTGAGCAGTGCCGGAATCGCGTCGGGCACGAAGCGCAGCTTTTCGTAGGCATCGATCTGGTGGTCGGCCGGCTCTTCGATGAGCGTGCCGTCGCGGTCGATGAACAGGATGGGCGTCATGCGGCAACGCTCCGGTTGGACAGGGCAGCCATCACGCGTTGATTCTCCTCGGCACTGCCGATGCTGATGCGAAGGGCGTCGCCGAGCTGCGGCGCCGCACGCTGGTCGCGCACCACCACGCCGGCGGCGAGCAACGCGTCGAAGGCCGCCTGGGCATCGGTGAAGCGGACCAGCAGGTAGTTTCCGGCCGAGGGGTACACCCTGACGACCTCCGGCAACGCCTGCAGCATGCTCAACAGCTGCGCGCGCGCCTGCTTGACCTGCGCCACGCGCTGGGCCGTCTGGGCCAGCGCCGCCGGCTGCAACGCGGCCAGCGCCAGGTCCGCGCACGGCTGTGGCACCGGGTACGGGGCCTGGCAGCGGCGCAGTGCGGCGATGACCGGCGGCGCGGCCAGCAGCGAACCGATGCGCGCGGCCGCCAGGGCGTGCGCCTTCGACAGCGTGCGCAGCACGGCGATGTTGGGATGGTCGGCCAGCAGCTGGGTTGCCGAGCGCTGTTCGCTGTACTCGATATAGGCTTCGTCGACGACCACCAGTGCCTGGCTGGCAAGTGCCTGGGCCACGCGCTCGATGTCAGCCAGGGCGATCTCGCTGCCCGCGGGATTGGACGGCGAACACAGGAAGACCAGGCGCGCAGCGCTTTCACGCGCGGCCTGGATCACCGCGTCGATATCCACGCGCAGGCCGTCCACACCGTCCTGCAGCGGCACCTCGCGCAGGGTCGCGCCCTGCAGGCGGGCGCACACCGCATACATGCCGAACACCGGCGGGGTGACCACGATGGCATCCACGCCGGGTCGGCAGAACGCCCGCACCAGCAGGTCGATGCCCTCATCGCTGCCCCGCCCGATCAGCACCTGATCGGGCGCCACGGCGTAGAGTGCGGCCAACGCCTCGCGCAGTGCGGCTGGCTGCGGGTCCGGGTAACGTCGGCTGCGGCCTTCGGCATCGGCTGCGTTAGGCCACGACGACTCGTTCGCGTTGAGCCAGACATCCCCCTGCACGGCGCTGCTGCGCGCCGAACTGTACCCGGCGAAAGCCCGCAGGTCCGGCCGCAGCAGGTCCAGCACCGCGGCCACGGAATCGGCGCTCATGCCGCCTCCATGCGCACGGCCACGGCGCGCTCATGCGCGTCCAGGCCTTCGGCACTGGCGAGAATGCGCGCGCACCCGCCGATCGCCAGCAGGCCGGCCGGGGTTGCGCTCTGCACGCTGATCAGGTTCTGGAAGCTGCCCACGCTCACCCCGCTGTACGCGCGCGCTGCACCGGCGGTCGGCAGAACGTGGTTGGTGCCACTGCAGTAGTCGCCGAGCGCTTCGGGCGTGTAATCGCCAAGGAACACCGAGCCGGCCGCCTGCACCTGGTCCAGCCACAGGCGCGGTTCGCGCAGGGCCAGGATCAGGTGCTCGGGCGCATAACGGTTGCTGATCGCGAACGCGTCCTGCAGGCGATCCACCTGGATCAGCCGCGAGGCCGACAGCGCCTGCCGGGCGATCTCCTGCCGCGGCAGCAGCGCAACCTGGCGCTCCACCTCCCCTTCCACGGCAGCCAGCAGGGCCGCATCGTCGGTGAGCAGCAGCACCTGCGAATCCGGCCCATGCTCGGCCTGGGACAGCAGATCCGCGGCGACGAAGACCGGGTTGGCGCCGGCATCGGCAATGACCAGCACTTCCGAGGGGCCGGCCGGCATGTCGATGGCGGCAACGCCGTCCTGCGCGACCTGCTGCTTGGCTTCGGTGACGAAGCTGTTGCCCGGCCCGAACAACTTGTCGCAGGCCGGCACGCTGGCCGTGCCGTAGGCCATGGCAGCGATGGCCTGGGCTCCGCCGAGCTTGAACACGCGCTGCACGCCGGTCAGGCGTGCGGCGACCAGTACCGCAGGGTCCGCACTGCCATCGGCGCGCGGTGGCGTGCACATCACCACCTGCGGGCACCCCGCCAGGCCGGCCGGCACGCCCAGCATCAGCGCCGTGGAAGGCAGCGGTGCGCTGCCGGCGGGCACGTACAGGCCCACACGGCCGATCGGCCGCACCATGCGTTCGCAGACCACGCCGGGCGCGGTTTCCACGCTGTAACCACGGCCCATCCCGGCTTCGTGGAAGCGGGTGAGCCGCGCGACGGCCTCCGCCATCGCCTGGCGCAGTTCCGGCACGACGGCCTGCTCGGCCGCCGCGAACTCCGCGTCGCTGACTTCCAGCTCATCAAGCTGCACCGCGTCGAAGCGTGCGGTCAGCGCGCGCAGGGCTTCATCGCCACCCTCGCGCACCTGCGCGATGACCCCGGCCACGGCCTGCCGGGTCTGCGCGGCGACGCTCTGCACCGGACGCTGCAGGGCCTCGGCGCGCGCCACTTCATCAAGTTCGGACCACATCAGACGATTCATGCCAGCGACCTTTCCACGCTCAATACCATCAACCCCTGGGCACCAGCGCGCTCCAGGTCCTCGAGCCGCTGCCACGTCAGTGGCCCCGGACACATCGTCTGCAACCGCAACGCACCGCCATCGGCGGGCAGGCGCACCAGCGGCTCGGCATCGGACAGCAGGCGTGCCAGCTCCGGCACGCGCTCCTCGGCCGCGCGGAACATCAGCAGCTTGCGGTCCTGCACCTGCACCACGCCGTCCAGGCGGCGCAGCAGCATGTTCATCAGGCCGGTGCGCGCATCGTCGGGCATGCGCACCGGCCCGGCCAGCACGGCTTCGCTGTCCAGCAGCGTTTCCACCGGCTTGAGCTGGTTGGCGCGCAACGTCGCACCGCTGGACACCAGATCACAGATCAGTTCGGCCGTGCCCAGGCGCGGCGCGATCTCGACCGAACCGGACAGCTCGACCACCTGCGCGTCCACGCCCTGCCGCTGCAGCCAGTCCTTGAGGATGGCCGGGTAACTGGTGGCGATACGCGTGCCGGCGACCTGCGCCGGGCCCTGCCAGTCCCATTCCTCCGGTACGGCGAGCATCAGCCGGCAGGCACCGAAGCCGAGCCCGCGCAACGCCTTGAACGCCGACGCCTTGCCGCCAAGCCGACGCGCGGCGTCCTGCTCGTCCAGTTCATTGCGGCCAACGATGCCCAGGTCGCACACGCCGTCGGCGATCAGGCCCGGGATATCGTCGTCACGGACCAGCAGCAGGTCCACCGGCAGCGTTTCGCCGTAACAGAACAGTTTGTCGCGGCTCTCGCGCCAGCTCAGGCCACAGGCGCTCAGCAGCGCGCGCGCGGGCTCGGCCAAGCGGCCGTTCTTCTGGATGGCAATACGCAGCCGGTCACGTGCCGGTGCTGCCTGGAGGATGCTCATGGGGGATTCTCGGAAGTTCAGATCAGGTCGAAGCTGCGGCGGCAACCCGCGCCGCTGCGATGGCATAGCCGCGATGGCCATGCTCGAGACTGCGGGCAACGCGTCCGGTCGTGGTCACGCTGACCCCGGTGCGCTCATGGATTTCACGGTAAGGCACGCCCTCGCGCAGCAACGGGACGACCTTCCAGCGATCAGACAGCGCTTCCAGCTCCGCAGGCGTGCACAGGTCACGCAGGAAGGCCGTGACGTCCCCCGGATCACCCAGTGCGGCGAACGCGGCGGCAAGCGCCATGAGATCGGCGTGGGTGTCTTTCTCGGCGGGAGTGCTGCGGGCTTTCATGGCGGATTAGGTCAGTAACAATGTAATAGCGTGCTAATACATTAATACCGAATGGGTGCCCGGTCAACCGCTGTCCTCTCCCCGCCTGTCCTTGAACCCCACAGACAAAAACGCCCACCGCAAGCGGTGGGCGTGGCATCAACCGGGGCGGGCGAAGGCCCGCGCGGCGCGGCACAGATCAGGCCATCACGCGGGCCTGCTCCAGCTCGACCAGCAGCGTGCTGGCCAGGTCCTCGCGGTCCACCTCGAACTGCTGCTCGCGCACAAGATCCTTAACCGCCAGCACACCGCGCGCGCGCTCGTCCTCGCCGGCCAGCACCACGAAACGGATGCCGGCCTTGGCCGCGTACTGGAACTGCTTGCCGATCTTCTTCGGCTCCATCTGCACCTCTGCGTTGATTCCCCCAACGCGCAGGCGGCGGGCGATCTCCAGCGAGTCCGCCAGTCCGTCTTCGTCCATCAGGGCCACCAGCGCATGCACGCTGCTGGCTTCGATGCCCGCGATGAGCCCGGCTTCGCGCAGCTGCCAGAACAAGCGGGTCAGGCCGATGGAAATGCCCACGCCGGGCAGTTTCGACTTGCTGTAGTGGCTGGCGAGGTCTTCGTAACGGCCACCGGAGCAGATCGAGCCGATCTGCGGATGATCGGTCAGCACCGTCTCGTAGACCGTTCCGGTGTAGTAGTCCAGGCCGCGCGCGATGGAGAAGTTCAGGCAGTACGCCGACTCCGGAACACCCAGCGCCTTGACCAGGCCGAGCACTTCGCGCAGTTCGGCCACGCCGGCACGCAGGGTCGCCGTGGCGGCCGCATCCTGTTCCAGGGCGTGAAGCTGGGCCAGCGCATCCGCATGGCCCTGCGAGCGCACCGCCACGAAGGCGAGGATCCGTTCCACCTGCGCGGCGGGAATGCCAAAGCCCTCACCCACCAGCGTCTGCCGCACATGGTCGGCACCGCGTTTGTCCAGCTTGTCCACTTCTCGCAGCACGGCCAGCTGCTGCTCGCCTTCGGCCACACCAAGCATCTCGAAGAAGCCGCGCAGCAGCTTGCGGTTGTTCAGCTGGATGCTGAACTGGCCGATCTGCAACTCGGCAAACACCGCATGGATCACCGCCAGAACCTCGGCGTCGTACCTCACGCTCAGCGTGTCCTTGCCGATCACATCGATATCGCACTGGTAGAACTCGCGGAAGCGGCCACGCTGGGCACGTTCGCCGCGGTATACCCGCTGCATCTGGTAACGGCGGAACGGGAACGTCAGCTCGTGCTCGTGTTCGGCCACGTAGCGGGCCAGCGGCACGGTCAGGTCGAAACGAAGCGCCAGCTCCGGCAGCGAGGTGTCGCCGGCCTGCGCGGCGTTGGCCAGCGCGCCGGTGGACTGCACGAAATACACCTGGCGTTCGGTTTCGCCGCCGGATTTGGTCAGCAGCACGTCGGACAGCTCGAAGACAGGCGTCTCCACCGGCAGAAACCCGAACCGCTCGTAGTTGCGGCGGATGACGTCCAGCATGCGCTGGAACGCGATCTGCTCGCGCGGCAGCAGTTCCATGATGCCGGGCGGCGTACGGGGCTTGATCACGTGGGGCTCCTGCAGAAAACGGGGGAAGGGCTGAGGGGCATCATTGTAGCGGCTGGCGCGAAGGCTTTGCCGGTCCGCACCCGCTGCGCGCGCTGGGCGGGCCGCGCCCGGGGCCGTTGTCGCGCATGGCGTATCATAGGGCGCTGGACCTTTCCCCTCCCCGGCTGCAGACATGTCACGGCCCCCACTCGGCACCGCCGAGGCCCCTTCCTCCTCCGCCTGCTCGACCCTGGACTGCGCGCACTGCGCGGTGCGGCACCTGGCTGTGTGCTCGGCGCTGTCGCCGGAGGAAGGCCAGGCCCTGGAGGCGGTGACGGTGTCACAGCAGGCTGCCATGGGCGCCACGCTGGCACGGGCGGGTGAGCCCCGGTTGCATGTGTACACGCTCACCCAGGGTGCGTTGCGCCTGGTGCGCACGCTCGCCGACGGCCGCCGCCAGATCAGCGGGTTCGTGCTGCCCGGCGATTATCTCGGGCTGAGCGGCAGCGACCTGCACCGTTACGACGTGGAAGCCCTCGCCGACAGCCGGGTATGCCGGGTCTCGGTGGCGCACATGCGTGAACTGCGCACGCGCTACCCGCACCTGGAACGCAAGCTGCTGCAGCGCGCCTGCCAGGAGCTGGACGCCGCGCACGACGCGGCAATGGCATTGGCACGCCTGCAGCCACCCGAGAAAGTGGCGGATTTCCTGCTGCGCCTGGCCGAACGCGAGGCACGGCTCGGTGGCAACGCCCTGCGCGTCACGCTGCCGATGGGACGTGGCGACATCGCCGACCACCTCGGGCTGACCATGGAAACGGTCAGCCGCACCTTCACCCGGCTGCGCCAGCAGGACCTGATCGCCCTGCCCCACCTGAACGTGGTCGAGATCCTCGACGAGCCCGCGCTACGGCACCTGGCCGACGCGGGCGGCTGACCCCGCGCTCACGGCGTGCGCAGCAGCACCTCGGTCAGCGCACTGTAGTGGGCGGCCATCGGCTCGGCATGCGCCGGGCGCTGCAGGAGGGCATCGAGCGCCGGCGGTACCGCGACCGATCGTCCTACCAGGGGCTCCACCACCGCTTCGAATTTGGCCGGATGCGCGGTGGCCATTACGGCCCAGTCGCCCCCTTCACCCTGGCCGCGCAGCCGTTCGAGCACGCAGACGGCCGTCGCGGTGTGCGGGCAGATGACGTGGCCATCGCGCGCGAACGTGGCGGCGATCGTCGAACGGATCGCCGCGTCATCCACTGCATGGGCCTCGATGCTGGCGCGCAGGGCCGCATCGTCATGGGCGAACAACCAGCGCAACCGTT
The DNA here is from genome assembly GCF_011761925.1 of Xanthomonas sp. 60. NCBI lineage: Bacteria > Pseudomonadati > Pseudomonadota > Gammaproteobacteria > Lysobacterales > Lysobacteraceae > Xanthomonas > Xanthomonas sp. 60. The sequence continues at coordinate 53,794 of NZ_JAASQW010000009.1, forward strand.
CGAAATTGCTCGGTGCCCCGACATCCATGGCGTTGGCGATGGTCGCCACGCTGCCCTGCTTCACGTAGTCCTGGCCGGCGAAGTAGCGCGGCAGTACATCGTTGGCATTGGTGGACAGCACGATGCGGCCGATGGGCAACCCGATCGCGCGAGCCAGGAGGGCGGCCATCGCATTGCCCAGGTTGCCGGTAGGCACGACCAGGTTCAGCGGCGCCCGCCCGGCCTGTTCGTGCAGCAGCGCCGCGTGTGCGTAGTAGCTCATCTGGGGCAGCAGACGGCCCAGACTGATGCTGTTGGCCGAGCTCATCGGCGCCTCCCGCTGCAACGCCTCGTCTGCCAATGCCTGCTTCACCAGCGCCTGGCAGTCGTCGAAGCTGCCGTCCACGCGCAGCGCCTGCACGTTGCCGCAGAAGCAGCCCAGCTGGTGGGCCTGCCTGGGCGACACCCGTCCATCCGGGTACAGCACCACCACGCGCAGTCCGGGCTGCCCGTGGAACGCCGCCGCCACCGCTGCGCCGGTATCGCCCGAGGTCGCCACCAGGATCGTCAGCGGCCGGTGCGGCTGGCCTGCCGGGCCGCGCGGGGCGCGCCGTGCCAGCGTCGCGGCGAGAAACCGCGCGCCGATATCCTTGAACGCGGCTGTCGGTCCGTGGAACAGCTCCAGCACATGGTCGCCCTGACGCGCCAGCGGGCGCAGCGGCACCGGGAAATCGAACGCCTCGGCGCAGAGCGCCGGCAAGGCGGGGGCCAGCACGTCGCCTTCGAAAAACGGTGCAAGGACCTGGGCCGCGGTCTGGGCGAGCGTTGGCATGGCCTGCCAGCGCCGCGCTGCTGGCAGGGTCTGGGGCACGTAGAGCCCGCCATCGGGTGCCAGGCCAGCGGCGATGGCCGCGCTGAGCGAGGTGGCGGCAGACTGGCCGCGGGTGGAAACAAAGCGCATCACGGAATCCTGTTGGAAGGAATGGCTCACAGCAGCACCGCCCCGGGCGCCGCCAGCGAAGAAACCCAGGCCTGGCTGTCATGGCCGGCCGCAGCGAATGCAGCGCGCACCGGCGCGGCGGCCGCGTCCGCGCTCGCACGGTCCTCGAACCACGCAAACACGCTGGGGCCTGCACCCGAGATGCTGGCTCCCATCGCGCCAGCAGACAGCGCGGCCTGCTGGGCGGCCGCGAAGCCTGCGATCAGGGGCGCCCGGCGTGGTTCGACCAGCACGTCGCGCAGACCCGCGCGCACCAGCGCTGGATCGCCCTGGAAACACCCGGCAAGTACCAGCGCAAGGTTCGCGCTCTGGGTCACGATCGGTGCCAGCGCATAATCGCCCTGCAGCACCTGCCGCGCGCGCCGCGTCTCGAGCACCGCATCCGGGTGCACCAACAGGCTGTGCCATTGCGCCGGCACCGGGATGCGTACCAGGCGGTCAGCGGTGCTGAGCACCAGGCCGCCCAACAGCATCGGGCCGAGGTTGTCACCATGCCGGCCGCCGCTGGCCACCACTTCGCCTTCCAGCGCGAACGGATACAGCGCCTCACGTGCCAGCGGTGCCTCCAGCAGCGCGTTGGCGGCTACCAGCGCGGCCACGCAGGAGGCGGCCGAACCGCCCATGCCCGAGCCCAGCGCGATGCCCTTGTCGATCTCAAGCGCAAAGCCATAGGGCAGCCCCAGGGCCGTGCGCAGCGCCATCAATGCAGCGCCTGCGGTATTGCCCGCCGGATCGCGCGGCAAGGCGGTGACTGCGCCGCGGATGGCGTCGATGCGCACCTGCGGCGTCTCGATACGGCGCACGGTCACCGTATCGCCGACGCCGGACAGGGCATGGCCAAGGATGTCGAACCCCACCGCCACGTTGCCGACCGAAGCCGGTGAAAAGGCCCGCGCGATCACAGGCGCGCGCCTTCGCCAGCGGCCACCCGCAGCAGATCGGCGAACACCCCTGCAGCGGTCACCTCCGGACCCGCGCCGGGCCCCTGCACCACCAGCGGGTTGTCGCAGTAGCGGCGCGTACGGAACTGCACCACGTTGTCGGTCAGGCGCAGGTTGGCAAAGGCATGCCCCGCCGGAACCTCCACCAGCCCGACCGTCGCCCCCGTCTCGGACAAGGCAGCCACGTACCGCAACACCCCCCCGCGCGCCCGCGCCTGCTGCAACTGCTCGAGCAGCACCGCATCGACGTCGGCGAGCCGATGCATGAAGTCCTCCACGTCCAGCGCCTGCAGGGCCTCCGGCACCAGGCTGGCCACGTGCACCTGCTCCAGGCTCAGCTCACGACCCGCCTCACGGGCCAGGATGACCAGCTTGCGCGCGACGTCCATCCCGGACAGGTCATCACGTGGATCCGGCTCGGTGTAGCCCATCGCGCGCGCCTGCGCCACCAGGGCGGAGAACGGCCGGGTACCGTCGAAACGATTGAACAGCCACGCCAGCGTGCCCGAGAAGACGCCTTCGATGCTCACCACGTCATCGCCGGTGTCGACCAGATCGCGCAGCGTGGTGATCACCGGCAGGCCCGCACCCACCGTCGCTTCATAACGGAACCGCGCACCGCTGGCAGCGGCCGCCGCCCGTATGCGCTGGTAGCGGTCCAGCGGCCCGGCCCCGGCCTGCTTGTTGGGCGTCACCACATGGATGCCTGCAGCCAGCCACTGCGGGTAACAGTCGGCCACCTGCGCGCTGGCGCTGCAGTCGATGATCACCGCGTGCGGCAGGTGCGCGCCGAGCAGATGCGCGGCGAACTGGTCCAGGTCCAACCCGGCGCGTGGGCCGTCCATCGCGTCCCGCCATGGCTGCTGCAGCGCGCGCGGCGCCAGGTGCATGCCACCGCGCGAGGCGATGGCACACAGGCGCAGGTCGATGTTGGCCTTCTCCAGCAGGTGTGGCTGCGCGGCCTGCAGCTGGTCCAGCAGCGCGGCCCCCACGTTGCCGGGCCCGATCACGCCGACGGCGAAGGTCTGCGGCGAGAGCCAGAAACCGGCATGCGCGGCACGCAGTGCGCGGGTGGCGTCGGCACTGTCGACGGCTACCGAGATGTTGCGCTCCGAAGAGCCCTGCGCGATGGCGAGAATGTTGACCTGCGCACGCCCCAGCGATTCGAACAGGCGCGCGGCCACGCCGGGCTGGCCCGCCATTCCATCACCGACTGCCGCCAGCACGCTGACCCCTTCGCGCACCTGCACGCGCTGCACCTGTCCGGCCGCCAGCTCATGCGCGAAGCCCTGCAGCAGGGCCTCGCGCGCGCGCCGTGCATCACCGCCACGCACCACGCAGCAGATCGAATGCTCGGAGGACCCCTGCGAGATCATCACCACCGAGACATGCGCCTGCCGCAGTGCGGAGAACACCCGCTCGGCGGTGCCGGGCACGCCGATCAGGCCGGTGCCTTCCAGGTTCAGCACCGCCAGGCCCGCGCTCAATGTCAGGCCCTTGATCGGCCCGCGGATGGTGCTTCCCGCACTGATGCGGGTGCCCGGATTGTCAGGCTGGAATGTGTTGCGGATGAGGATCGGCAAGCCACGCCTGATCGCCGGTGACATGGTCTGCGGATGCACCACGCGCGCGCCGAAGTAGGCCAGTTCGCACGCCTCGTCGTAACTCAGCGCAGCCAGCTGCACCGCTTCAGGGACCAATCGCGGATCGGCCGAGAGCACGCCGTCCACGTCCGTCCAGATCTGCAGTTCATCAGCATTGAACAACGCGGCGAAGATCGCGCCGGAGTAATCACTGCCATTGCGCCCCAACGTGGTGATGCGGTCCTGGCGGTCGCGTGCCACAAAGCCGGTGACCACCACGCGCGGCTGCGGATTGCGCACGCGCCACGCCTGCAGCCGCGCCGCACTGGCTTCCCAGTCCACGTCCACCCCCAGTTCGCCGTGGTCCACCACCAGCACCTCGCGCGCATCCAGCACCGCGCACGGCTCGCCCCGTGCACGCAGGTGCTCGCCGAGCAGGTGCGCCGAACAGACCTCGCCCAGTCCCTGCACCCGCTCAAGGACTTCCTGCGGCAGTTCCCCGATCACCGCCAGTGCGCCGAGGACCTGCATCAGTTCCTCGAATCGGCCGTCGATCCATTCCACGCTGGCGCCGGCATGCTCCGCCATCAGTGCCACCGCAGCGCCGCGATGGCGGGCACGCAGGCCATGCCACGCATCACGCCACGCCGGCGCGTCGACTGCCGCCTGGCGCGCCAGGTCGATCAGCGCATCGGTGACCCCTTTCATTGCCGAGACCACCGTGACCTGCACCGGCTCGGGCCGGTCCATCAGCAACGTGGCGACGTGGCGGTAGCGCTCGGCGTCAGCGACGGAGGTACCGCCGAACTTGTGCACCACCACGCGCGGCGACGGCTCGGGCAAGCAGGCTTGGGAAACTTCGTTGTTTTCTGCGGCGACGCTGGACATGGTGACCTCGATGGAGGCCCCGCAGCGGATCGATGGTGAGTTGCCCCGCCACCTGTTCCGGTGCGGGGCCGTGGTTTTCGTGAGTTACGCGAAGACGACGGACCGCACCGGACGGGTACCGGTGGTAATGGTGGTGTTCGTGGTGGCAATGGCAGCCGCACGCGGTCCACCGCCTCGGGCGGCACGGGAACGTCGGGCAAGGGCGGCGGCGGAATGCATGGCCCAAGAAAACTATGCCGCGCACGGAGCTGTCAAGGGCTGTGCTGCAGAAGTGCAAGGCCGCGACGGCGCGGCAGGCACCGCGGAACAAGTTGCATCGGTGACCAAGGGCCTGCGACAAGGCTTGCACGCCCTGGCCGGTGCAGGCGATGCACGTGCAGCCAAACCTGCGGCCGCACGGTGCCGATCATCCGGCGTGCTCGGCCACCGCGGCCGGCGCGCGATGTGCGCGGGCACAGAGCAGCACGCCTGCGACCAGGAAGACGATGGCGATGGCTTCCAGCAGCGTCGGCCAGCGCCGCTGCCAGGCGAATCCATACGCGAGTGCGAACAGCGTTTCGAACACGATCATCTGCGCGGTCAGGGTCAACGGCAGCAGCCGGCTCGCCCGGTTCCAGCAGGCATTGCCAACCAGCGAGGCGACCACGGCCACACCCGCGCTGATGCCCCAGAACAAGGCCCACTGCGCCGGCGGGTGCTCGGCCGCGGGCAGCAGGAAAGCCGCTGGCACCAGCAACAGGGCCAGCGCGCCGGTGACCACCCCGGTCAGCAGTGACCAGTCATGCGCGGAAAGATCCGGACGCCGCGCCAGCCAGCGGCTGTTGCCCACCGAATACGCTGCCCAGGAGAGCAGCGCGCCGAGTGCGCACAGCAGGCCCAGTGCACGCTGGCGCCACGGAGTGGCGATGGCTTCGGACAGCAGCGCTTCGTAGCCGACCAGCACCACGCCACACAGGCACAGCAGCAGCGAGGGCGCCAAGCGGCGCAATGGCACGGCGCCCACGGCGCGTGCGCCGACCAGCGTGACCACCACCGGCACCAGGCCGACGATCAATGAAGCCGCTGCGCCTCCTGCCCACTGCACGGCGGTGGCCAGCAGCAGGAAGTACACCAGGTTGCCAGCCAGGCTCAGCCAGACCAGGCCCCGCCACTCGGCCGCACCCAGGCGCGGCGCGAGCGCCCGCCAGCGCGGCGCCAGCAGGGCCAGCGCGATGGCCCCATAGAACAGGTAACGGCCAGCCGAGAGCTGGACCGCAGTGAAGGCGATCAGTACCGCTGGCGCCAGGAAGACCACGCCCCAAAGCGCCCCGGCTGCCACACCGTTGACCATGCCCCGTCGCATCGCATGACGCATCCGAATTCCTCCACCTCCATTCCAGGGTGCGGAGTGTAGGGCGCCGCCTGCCGGGCGTCTTGACCGGGGCTATGGCTGCCGTCGCCACGCGGCCGGCGTGGTGCCGGCGTGGCGGCGCATCGCCCGGGTCAATGCACTCTGCTCGGAGTAACCGGCCGCGTGCGCGATGGCGGTGATCGGCAGCGCGGTGGTGCGCAGCAGGTGCCGGGCCCAGCGCAGCCGCAGTTCGGCCAGCCAGGCCTGTGGTGGCAGGCCATACTCGCGCACGAACACCGCATGCAGATGGCTGCTGCTCAGCCCTGCCCACGCGGCCATGCGCTCCACCGGCCAGTCATCGCCCGGCGAATGCTGCAGTTCCATGCACAGTGCGTGCAGGCGCGTCCCGCTGCCTGTACGCGCAAAGGCGCGCATGAGCAGTGGCACAAGGTGCGTGGGGTCGCGGCCTTCGATTGTTGCGAGTGCTGCGCGCAGCGCGCCCGGAAGCGCCAGCCATCGCTGCGCACGCAGGGCGTGCAGCGTGTCGTCGTCGAACCAGGACCAGTCGCAGTCGATGATCAGGTGCCGGTTGGGCCCGTCGCCCACCTGGTCATGAAACTCGCCCGGCGCCACGAACGCGCCCTGCATGCAGCCCAGGCGTGCGCCCTGCCCGTCCAGCTCGAACTCGATCTCGCCCGTCAGCGGCAGCACCCACTGAGCGAACCGATGGCGATCGCCACCGGCGGAGGCCGCGTAGCTGCGCAGGTGAAAGCGGGGAGCGTGCATCGGCAAAGTGTGCTCGTCGCTGCCAGCACCGGCAAGACCGTGAGCGCGCATCGGCGGTGCCAGGGACGGTTGCCGCAGGCGGCGCCGGCGGTCCGGGATCAGCCGACCTGCACCAGCGGCTGCACCATTTCTTCGAGCAGCGCGATGCCGCTGGCGCGCGTGCCGTTGACGGTATCGTCGAGCGTGCGCGCGAAGCCGGCCCAGTCGCTGTGAGCCAACTGGTCCAGTTCAGTCTGCAGGCTCGGCAGCCATCGCATCGACCAATAGGGAAAGTAACGCGCCGGTACGCTGCCACCGGCCAAGCGGGTCATCGACGAATGACCGGAGGCTTGAACAATGCGCTCGTAGACGGACGCGATGCCGTCCTCGGGGCCTTCCACGTACTGCAGGAATCGGGCGCCGTCATACAGCAGGACGCCGGTAACGCCGGCTACCCGGTTGAACCGCGCGGCGTCTTCCACGATGGCATCCAGGCGGTGGTGCGGCATTTCAGGCGCTGCCTCGCTGATGTAGGCAATGGCGCGCAGGGACATGGAGCATCCTTTACGGTGTGAAGGCACACCGTAACAGGACGTTGCCAAAACCCGAACAGAATCACCACCCTGAAGCTGAAGAATTCAGCTTCGGCGTGGCAGCGAGGCTTCGAACACGACCTCACCGGCCTCATTGCGCGCATGCAGCGTACCGCCATGTGCCCGCACGAACTGATCGGCGATGTACAGGCCCAGCCCCAGCCCCTTGCTGTAATGGAAGCTGGCCTTGAAGGGCTCGAACAGCCGCGGCAACAGCGCTTCGCCGATCTGTCCGGCATTGCGCACCCGTAACACCAGCCGGGTGGGGTCGCCGCCTTCGAGCTGGACCTGGACCGGTGCCTGGCCGCCGTGGGTGAACGCATTGCCCAGCAGGTTGGATACCACCTGGGCCAGGCGATCGGCATCACCGTCCACACGCATGTCGCCTTCGCAGGTCACCTCGATGCGGGCCTCGGCCTGACCCTGCCGAACCTCCTCCACCACCTGGGCCACGACCGTGCTGGCATCGCACGGGCGCGTCTGCAGGCGCAGGCCACCGGAGCGGATGCGCGAGAAATCCAGCAGCTGCTCGACCATCCTGGCCATGCGCAGTGCGCTCGATTCCAGGTGCCGCAGGGTCTGCTGGGCACCGGCCTCTTCAGGCACGTCCAGCGACAGCTTGTCGGCGCAGAGCAGGATCGAGGAGAGCGGCGTGCGCAGATCGTGCGTCAGCACCGCCACCATGGTTTCATTCAGGGTCAGCGCCCGCTCCAGTGCCTCATTGCGGGCCTTCAGCAGCAGCTTCTGCTGGTAGAGCTCGATGAACACACTGACCTTGCCGAGGATCACCTGCGGCTCCACCGGCTTGTGCAGGAAATCCACCGCGCCGGTCTCGTAGCCTTTGAAGGAACGCACCGGGTCCTGCGGCGAGGCGGTGAGGAAGATGATCGGCACGTGGCGGCTGCGCTGCGAGCCGCGCATCAGCTCGGCCAGGGTGAAACCGTCCATCTCCGGCATCTGCACATCGAGCAGGGCCAGCGCCACATCGTGTTCCAGCAGCAGCTCCAGCGCCTCGTTGCCGGACGCCGCGCACAGGATGCGCAGGCCGTCGCGGCGCAACAGCGCCTCCATCGCCACCAGGTTCTGCGGCACATCGTCCACGATCAGCAGCGACACGGGCGCCTCGTCGGCGGTCGCTGTGGGTGGGAGCAGGTTCATGTGAAATCCTTCAGGCGATCGCAGATCAACGACAGGGTCAGCACCGCATCGGCGCCAGCCAGTTTCAATGCCGAAGCGGGCATGAGCGACGCTTCGGCTTCATCGGGACATTGCAGCCAGGCCTGCCCGCCCGCAGCGCGGACCGCCGCCACGCCCTGGCTTCCATCGCTGCTGGCACCGGTCAGCAGGATCGCCAGCACGCCTTCACCGAAGGCCGCCGCCGCCGATTCGAACAGCGGATCGATGGCAGGGCGCGAGAACATCACCGGCTCGTCCACGGACAGGGCCACGGTGCTCCGGTCCTCCACCAGCAGGTGGTAATCCGGCGGTGCGAACGTCACCGTTCCAGGCTCGAGCGGTTGCTTGTCCTCGGCTTCGCGCACCAGCAGTGCGCAGCCCGGGTCCAGCAGTTCAGCGATGCGGCTCGGGCGATCACGCGGCAGGTGCAGCACTACCAGCACGGGGATCGACCAGGTGGCCGGCAGGGCGCCGAGCACCTGCTGCAGCGCCGACACGCCCCCGGCCGAAGCGCCCATCACCACCACATCGGGCGCGCGAAGTGTGCTCATCACATCACCTTCCGGTACAGGCGTTGTTCGCGGGCACAGGCCTCGAACGCCGCCCCGTGTTCGCCGAACTGCAGCGACTCCTTGCTGCCCAGACCGAGGAAGCCGCGGTGCACGAGCGCCTCACGGAACAGGCCCACGGCGCGATCCTGCAGGGATCGGTTGAAGTAGATCAGCACGTTGCGGCAGGAGACCAGGTGCACCTCGGAAAACACGTGGTCGGTGGCCAGGCTGTGGTCGGCGAAGACCATGCCCTTGCGCAGGCGGCGGTCGAACACCGCCCCGTCGTACCCGGTGGTGTAGTAGTCCGACAGCGAGCCGTGGCCGCCGGCCTGCAGGTAATTGCGGCTGAACTGCGCGATGCGGTCGATGCCATAGGTGCCGGCCTCGGCCACCGCCAGTGCGGAGGGGTTGATGTCGGTGGCGTAGATGATCGCGCGGTCCAGCAGTCCTTCCTCGTGCAGCAGTATCGCCAGCGACCACACTTCCTCACCGGTGCTGCAACCGGCCACCCAGAGCTTGAACGACGGATAGGTGCGCAGCACGGGCACCGCATGCTGGCGCAACGCACTGAAATAGGACGGGTCACGGAACATCTCCGAGACCTGCACAGTGAAGAACTGCATCGCCTGCGCGAACAGCTCCGGCTCGTGCAGCAGGCGATGCTGCAGGTCGCTCAGGCGCGTGCAGTCGAACCGCTGCATCGCCTGGCCCATCCGCCGGCGCAGCGAGGAGACCGCGTAATTGCGGAAGTCGTAGTGGTAACGCTGGTAGATGGCTTCCACCAGCACCCGCAGTTCCAGGTCGAACAGCTCCTGCTCCATCATTGCCGCGAGCACCACACCCGGCACAGCGAGACCAGCTTGTCCACGTCGATGGGCTTGGCGATGTAATCATTCGCGCCGGCCTGCAGGCAGCGCTCGCGGTCATCCGGCATCGCCTTGGCGGTCAGCGCGATGATCGGCAGGTTCTGCAGGCGGCGCTGCGAGCGGATCTCACGCATCGCGGTCAGACCATCCATCTCCGGCATCATGATGTCCATGAGCACCAGGTCCACGTCCAGCTCGGCCAGCCGGTCCACCGCCTCGCGGCCGTTGCGCGCGATCTCCAGCTTCACCCCGAGCGGCTCCAGCACGCTGGAGAGCGCGAAGATGTTGCGCACATCGTCTTCGGCCAGCAGCACGGTGCGCCCGTCGAGCACCGAATCGCGGCGCCGAGCCTCGCGCAGCAGGCGCTGCTGGTCACTGGGCAGGTTGGCTTCCACGCTGTGCAGGAACAGAGTGACTTCATCGAGCAGGCGCTCGGGCGAGCGTGCGCCCTTGATGATGATGCTCTTGGAGTAACGGCGCAGGCGCTGCTCCTCCTCGCGACCGAGCACGCGGCCGGTGTACACGATGACCGGCGGGAAGCCGACCGCATCGTTGCCGGCCATGCGCTCGAGCAGGTCATAGCCGGTGCCATCCGGCAGCGCCAGGTCCATCACCATGCAGTCGAAGGTGGCGCTGCCCAGCTGCTGCAGCGCGTCGGCCACGGTGCCCACGGCGGTGATTTCCAGCTGGTCGCGGCCGAGCAGCAGCTCCAGGTTGCCGCGCAGTTCGCTGTCGTCCTCGACGATCAGCAGGCGGCGCATGTCGCGCTGGCTGGTCTTTTCCAGTTGGTGGATGGCCTCGGCCAGGCGTTCGCGGGTGGCCGGCTTGATCACATAACCGATCGCACCGAGCTCCAGCGCGACCTGGCTGCGCTCCATGCCGGACACCACGTGCACGGGGATATGGCGCGTCTTGGGATCACGCTTGAGCCGTTCCAGCACGCTCAGGCCGGACACATCGGGCAGGCCCAGATCCAGCAGCACGCCACTGGGCCGCAGCTCGCGGGCCATGGTCAGGGCATCTTCCGCCGTAGTCGCGACCACGCAGTCGAAATCAAGTTCGGAGGCCAGGCTGACCAGCGCCTCGGCGAACACCGGGTCGTCCTCCACTGCCAGGATCAGCCGGTCGGCCCGTGGTCCGCTGCCGGCCTGCCGCACGACCGGCGCCGCCGCCACCGGGACAGGCTCGGCGTGCGCGGTACCCACAGTGGCAGGGGCCACCGCAGGCGGCGTGGTGGCAGCCACGGCAGAGCGCTGCGCAGGCGCTGGCGCGGCGTGCGCACTCGCCGTGGCGGACTGTTCCGGCGCGCCGTTGAGCGGCAGTTCCAGAGTGAAGGTACTGCCCTGTCCCACGTCGCTGTGCACCTGGATGTCCCCGCCCATCCGGGTGGCCAGATCGCGCGAGATGGACAGGCCCAGCCCGGTACCCCCGTAGCGGCGGCGCGTGCTGCCATCGGCCTGGCGGAACGCTTCGAAGATGGCATCGAGCTGCTCGCTGGCGATGCCGATCCCGGTGTCGCGCACCACGAAGCGCACGCGGTCACGGCCGCTGGCTTCCACCCGCAGCGACACCGAACCGTGCTCGGTGAATTTCAGGGCATTGGCCAGCAGGTTCTTCAGGATCTGCTGCAGGCGCTGGCTGTCGGCCACCAGCTGGCTGGGCGCGCCCTCCCCGGCCGTCAGCTCGAGTGCCAGGCCCTTCTCGCGCGCCAGCGGCTCGAACGTCTCGCGCAGGCGCTGCAACGCACCGTCCACCACCACCACTTCATCGGCCAGCTCGACGTGGCCGGCCTCGATCCGCGCCAGGTCGAGGATGTCGTTGATCAGCGCAAGCAGGTCGTTGTTCGAAGACAGGATCGCCTGCGCGTACTTCACCTGTTCGTCGGTCAGCACGCCCTCCTTGTTGTCAGCCAGCAGCTTGGCCAGGATCAGCGAACTGTTGAGCGGCGTACGCAGTTCGTGCGACATGTTGGCCAGGAACTCGGACTTGTAGTGCGAAGCGGCCGCCAGCTCGTTGGAATTGCGCACCAGCTGCGCCTGGGCCACCAGCAGGGCCTGCTTCTGGCGCTCCAGCTCGTGGGTGCGTTCTTCCAGCGCAACGTTGGTCTGCTCCATCTCCGCCTGCTGCTGCTCGAGATTGGTCTGCGAATGCAGAAGGCTGCGACTCTGCTCCTCCAGCTCCTCATTGGCCACGCGCAGCTCTTCCTGCTGCGCCTGGAGCTCTTCACCCTGCCGCTGCGATTCCTCCAGCAGCTCGGCCAGGCGCGCGCGCAGCAGCGCCGCACGCAGCGCCATGCCGATGGTATCAGCGGTGCGCAGCAGCAGTTCAGCATCCAGCGCCGGCATCGTCCCGGGTGTGGTCCGGCCCAGCTCCAACACCCCGATCACCTGACCATCGATGGTGACCGGCGCCAGCACCCGCTCGCGCACCACGGTCTCGCCAAGGCTGGAGCTCACACGCAGCAGCGCATCGTCGCCGCCCACCAGGTGGCGGACCTTGCCATCACGCACCACCTGTCCGAGCTGGCCGTCGTCCAGGCCGAGCGTGGCCGGCAGCCCGGTGGGCGCCGCGTAGCCGCCGGTCAGGTGCAGCCGGTTGCCCTCCAGGCGGTACACCACGGCCGTCTGCACCTGGAGCGGACGCGCCAGCGTGGCAGCGGCCGCATTGGCGATCTGTTCCGGACCCAGGTCGCCGCGCAGACTCAGCGCCACCTGGTTCTCGCTCTCCTGCAGCCACAGCGCGCGCCGCGCTTCAAGCCGCGCCACGACCGCACGGTTGACGATCAGGCCGATGGTCAGGAAGCAGACGCCACCGATAGTGCGGTTGATGTAGGAGAACGCGGAGTTGCTGCTTGCCGGGGCGATGTTGTAGCCGACCGCAAGCAGCACGCAGGCAACGACTGCGACCAGCAGGGGCAGGCCCGCATGGCGCTGGAACACAGTCACACCGATGCCCAGGAAGTACGTCAGCCAGGCCGCGTATCCCAGCGGCACAACCAACTCCAGGGTGGCGGTGACCGCAAGCAGGGCCGCAGCGGTCGCCCAGATCCAGCGGTCGTGCGTGGCCGAAACGGTCGTCATCGTGTCGCTTCCAGATGCAAAGCGGCCGATGTTACCTGAATGCAAGTCGTTTAAGACACGTCCGAGGGTTGCCGGTCCCCGTGCACGGAGCCTTCACGCCAGTCACTCTAGCGTGCCTGTTTTACAGGGGATTAGACGTTCAGCCGTGGCAGCCGTACCCGCCCAGCTCAGTGCACAGACCGACCCCTCGCATCAGCTCAAGCTGTTGATCGAGAGCGTCAGCGATCATGCCCTGTACCTGATCGACCTCGAAGGGCGGGTATGCAGCTGGAATCCGGGTGCCGAACGCATCAAGGGCTACAGCGCCGAAGAGATCATCGGCAGCCATTTCAGCCGCTTCCACTGCCCTGCCGATCGCGATGCCGGCGAGCCCGAGCGCTCGCTGGACATCGCCATGCGCGAGGGCCGATACGCCTGCGAAGGCTGGCGCATGCGCCGTGATGGCAGCCGCTTCCGCGCCAACGTGGTCATTGAACCGGTGTACGAGCAGGACGTCCTGGTCGGCTTCGTCAAGGTGACCCGGGACATCACCGAAAGTTACCAGGCACAGACCCTGCTGCGTGATGCGCAGCGCGCGCTGGCCAACACCCAGCAGTTTGAAAAGGTCAACCGCCTCAGCCGCGGGCTGGCGCATGAGTTCAACAACCTGCTGACCACCATCCACAACGCGCTGGACCTGATCGCGATGCGCTGCGAGGAAGATCCGGCCACCACGCGCATCATCGGCAACGCGCAGGCCGCGGCCAACCGGGGCGCGCTGCTCACCCGCCAGCTGCTTGCGTTCGGTGCCGGCCAGACCCTCGTGCGCGAGCACCTGCGTCCCGGCGACTGGCTGCCGGGCGTGCTCGAGTCCCTCGTCAGCACGCTGCCCGGTGGCACGGCCCTCGAGCTGCATCTGGATCCGGAGCTGCCGGCGATCCTGGTGGATCCGGCGCAGCTGGAAAGCGCGATCCACAACCTGCTCGGCAACGCCTGCGATGCCATGCCGGCCGGCGGTACGATACGCATCGTCGGCCAGACCGAGCGCCGGTTGGACCCGCAGGCCGAGGCACCGACGTATCGCCGCTACGTGGCGCTGCGGATCAAGGATGAGGGCCACGGCATGACGCCGGACGTGGTGGCGCGTGCAAGCGAACCCTTTTTCACCACCAAGGACATCGGACAGGGCAGCGGCCTGGGCCTGAGCCAGGTCTTTGGTTTCGTAACGCAATGCGATGGTTTCGTGGATGTGTCCAGCACCGAAGGTGATGGTACGACCGTAAGCCTGTTGCTGCCTGCCATGGAGACACCCGCCAATGACTGATTCCCTCCGCGTGCTCATGGTCGAAGACCAGGACGATCTGCGCGACATGATCGGGATGGCACTGCAGGACATGGGCATCGATGTGGATGCCACTGCCGATGGCATGGCCGCCCTGGAGATGATGGAAGGCGACCGTCAGTACGATGTGGTCTTCAGTGATGTCAGCATGCCCAACGGCATGTCCGGGATCGAGCTCAGTGAGCACGTCGCGCGGGCCCAGCCGGGCGCGCGCATGATTTTGTCCTCCGGCTACGCGCGCTCCCAGCTGCCGCCGCTGCCGATGCATGTCGAGTTCCTGCCCAAGCCCTACCGCCTGCGCCAGCTGCTGGATCTGCTCCGCCGGAGCAACTGAGGGCTGCTGCGCTCTGCACGGGATGCTGACCGGGACTGGCACAGACTGGATGCCCCTCCCCCCGGATGACCTGCGCATGTCCGCCTACGCCGCTCCCATCGTGTACCGGCCCGATCTCGAAACCCATGAACCCGATGAACAGGCGATCATTGATGATCTCCGCGAGGTCTTCGTCGGCATGGCCCGCACCGTCGCCGACCATGAGGGCCACGCGTACCGCGCGGTCCACGCCAAGGGCCAGGGGCTGCTGCGCGGACGCTTCGAAGTGCTGGCCGACCTGCCCGCCGAATTCGCGCAGGGCCTGTTTGCCGTCCCCACCACGTATGCGGTCATCGTCCGCCTGTCTTCGCCGCCGGCCGAACAGCTGCCGGACACCGTATCCACCCCCCGTGCCATCGCACTGAAAGTGCTGGATGTCCAAGGTGAGCGCGTCCCCGAGAGTCAGGAGCGCGCGTCCCAGGATTTTCTCATGGTCAACGGCCCCACCTTCACCACCCCTGGGCCCAAGGGGTTCCTGCGGTCATCGAAACTGCTGGCGGCGACCACCGAGCGCATGCCGAGGACCAAATCGGTGATATCGGCCACGATGCGCGGCGCCGAGCGGCTGCTCGAGGCAGTGGGAACCGGAAGCGGCAAGATCAAAGGCATGGGAGGAGAGCCCCAGGTCCATCCGCTGGGTGAAACGTTCCACAGCCAGGTGCCCTACCGTTTCGGGGATTTCGTGGCCAAATTCTCGCTTGTGCCGGTCTCGCCCGCCTTGCAGGCACTGGAAGGCGCGGGCATCGACAACAGTCCGGAATCCCAGCGCGAGGCGGTGGACGCGTTCTTCCGCAGTCTGCAAGCGCCGGTCGAATGGCACCTGTGTGCCCAGCTGTGCCGCGATCTGGACACCATGCCGATCGAAGATGCCAGCGTGGAGTGGCCCGTGGAAGAGAGTCCCCGCGTAGCAGTCGCGCGCGTGGTGATGGGCCCGCAGGTGGCATGGGAAGGTGAGAAGACGCAATCCAGCGAAGACGCGCTGACCTTCGATCCCTGGCACGCCTTGGCCGCGCATCGCCCGCTGGGTGCATTGAACCGCGCACGCCTGCAGGTCATGGCCGCCTCGCGAGGCTTCCGGTCGCAGCACAACGGCTGCCCGTTCCATGAGCCGGGCGCGCGCACGGACTGAGCCACGCGCCTGCGGCAGGCTGCCGGGTCGCAGGGCTGCACAGGAAGGCCTTGCGGCTGCGCCCCGTCCGCACGCTGGCACGCTGCAGGTCACCCTGCCCGCCCCCGCGCCAGGGGGGCGGTTCGCCTTCGGTTTTTTCTTCAACCCACCGTCAAGACAGCTCTAGTGGGAGCGGGATGCGCATCCCCCTGGGCGCCCGAAACTCAGCGGCAGTTCTCCGCCTCGACACGACGGATCGATTCGATCCTGCCGTTGCCGGTGGCGACGTGCACGCAGTCGCGCGTGCTCGCATTCCACCAGGTGACCACCGACCGGCCATCACGCTGCTGACCGTCCCGGTCGGTGAAGCCGCGCGCGCGCAGCTCGGTTTCCGCGCCCGCAGCACGCGCCCCGACCAGGTCATCCAGCCCCGACTGTGCGCAAGCGCCCGATGCACGCCACGGAACCTGCACGGAGCGCTCACGCAGGCCTGCCCCGTAGCCGTCGCTGTAGGCGCCATTGTCGGCCGCCGCGTCATACCCGTGCACTCCGTCGCGATATCCGCGCTCGTAGTCGGCTTCGTGCCGGGCGTCATCATCGTGGTCGCCATCGTCATGGTGATGCGCCTGGTGCGCGAGGGCGGCGATACCGAGAATCGCAGCAGCGGCCACCGCCACCTTGGCGCCGTCGGACATGCCGGCGCTCCTGCCCTCCTGCTGGCCACAGTCCGGTGCCGGCGCTGTCACCGCCGACACCACCCTTGCCCCGTCGCTGCGAACCATCACGCAAGGTCCGTCACGGGCGTTCCACCAACTGCCGTACCCGCCCGACTCCGATTGGCGGCTGTAACCCCGGAGTCCGAGCACACGCGATGCGTCGCGATCACTCTGGCCCTGCAGGTCACCCAGTCCCGGGGCCGGGTCCTGCGCGCCTGCCTGCGAGGGCGCGAGCAGGGTGATGAAGGTGATTGCGAAGGCCAATGCACTGCGTTGCGCGACCGACATGGCGGATCTCCGTAGCATCGGCCGGGCTGGCCGCTCACGACGAAGCCTGCCCCAAACGCGCAGCGCCGACGTGACCTCTCCGCCGCACGGGCGCGCGTGGGTGCCCTCCTCGCCCGCCGCGCCGCGGGCTGTCCCCAGCAGGCGTCCGGGAAGTGCTACCGTGCGGCTGCGCGCGCTCGGCCGACGGGTGCGGGCACTGCCTGGAACCGAGCAGCCTGAATGGATTTCCTGAAGGTCCTCAAATCACTCGAAGAACTGGTGTTCGAGGCGCTGACCTGGATCGTGCTGCTGCCGCGCACGCTGGTGCGCATCGTGCATTCGCCGGTGGTGATGGCCGACTATGCGGCCAGCCAGCTCGGTTCGGACAGTGAGAATCGTTTCAGCGAAGCCATCAGCCCGCCGCTGCTGTTGATCCTGTGCGTGCTGATCGCCCACGGATTCGACATGACGCTGCGCACCAGCGAGGCAGAGCCCGACGGCACGTTGGCCGCCGCGCTGCTGGCATCGGAACAGAACCTGCTGCTGTACCGGACCCTCGCATTTGCGATCTGGTCGCTGGCCGGGTCACTTTATTATCTGCTTCGCACCGGACGTCCGGTTAACCGCGAGTCCCTTCGATTCCCGTTCTACGAGCAGTGCTATCTGGTTGCACCGTTTGCCTTGGGGGTATCGCTGGGGCTGACGCTGATTTCGCTGCCCGAAACCTGGGCGCTGCTGAGCGGAGTGCTGGCCTCGCTGCTCGCAGCCGGATGGTTCTGGGTGGCACAGATCGCGTGGCTGAGGCGGCACACGACCCTGTCCCGCTGGCGCTGCGCCGTCGCGGCCACGCTGATCGGCGGCGTCGGTTCGCTGTGCAATGGGCTGGTCGCGTTGATGCTCACGCGCATCCATGCTGCGGCAGGGTGATCACACCGCAGGCCTGAAGAGGCGACAGCAGCTTGATGTGCTGTGACGCACGCATCCCATTCTGGTGACCCCGGCCCGATTCGAACGGGCGACCTTCCCCTTAGGAGGGGGACGCTCTATCCAGCTGAGCTACGGGGCCGGATCGACCCGTGAAGGATACAGGCAGAGCGTCCGCCGGGCCACCTCCGTGCGTGCTTCGTATTACCTGGAACCGGGCATCACGGCTCGGCCCTGCGGGATGCCGGGACCCGCACGCCGCACTGCGGCAAGGCTCTCCCGCGCCCCTCTGCTACCATCGGCGGTCAACTTCCGCCGCGTCGCAGACGCCAGCGGAGACGCCCGAACACGCAACGAAACGCACCACGCACAGGAGTGTCCATGTCTTCCGAACTTCTCAAGGCCCTCGGGCTCGACGCGATCAACGCCGGCACGTACCTGGGCAACGGAGAATGGTCCACCGGCACCACCGGCGAACTGTTCTCGCCCAGCAACCCGACCACCGGGCAGGCGATCGCGCAGGTCCGCGCGACCACGCCCGACGAATACGAGACCGTGATCGCGCGTGCGCAGGAAGCCTTCAAGGTGTGGCGCACCACCCCCGCGCCGCGCCGCGGCGAAGCGGTCCGGCTGTGTGGCGAAGCGCTGCGCGCCAACAAGGACGCACTGGGTTCACTGGTCGCCCTGGAGATGGGCAAGAGCAAGCCGGAAGGCGATGGCGAAGTGCAGGAGATGATCGACATCGCCGATTTCGCCGTGGGCCAGAGCCGCATGCTGTACGGCTACACCATGCACTCCGAACGCCCCGGCCACCGCATGTACGAGCAGTACCACCCGCTGGGCCTGGTGGGCATCATTTCCGCCTTCAACTTCCCGGTGGCGGTGTGGAGCTGGAATGCCTTCCTGGCCGCGATCTGCGGCGACATCTGCGTCTGGAAGCCGTCCAACAAGACCCCGCTGACCGCCATCGCCTCCCTGCGGATCTGCAACGAAGCGCTGCGCAAGGCCGGCTTCCCCGACATCTTCTTCCTCATCAACGATGCCGGCACCGCGCTCTCCGAAACGCTGGTGGAAGACCGCCGCGTGCCGCTGATCAGCTTCACCGGCTCCACCCAGGTCGGGCGCACGGTCAATGAGAAGGTTGCCCGTCGGCTGGGCCGCTGCCTGCTGGAGCTGGGCGGCAACAACGCCATCATCCTCGACGAGACCGCGGACCTGAAACTGGCCGTGCCGGGCATTGTGTTCGGTGCCGTCGGCACCGCCGGCCAGCGCTGCACGACCACGCGCCGGCTGATCGTGCAGCGCTCGATCTACAAGGATGTGCTGGCCACGCTGGTCAAGGCCTACGGCCAGGTCGAAAGCAAGATCGGCGACCCCACCGATGCGGCCAACCTGATGGGCCCGCTCAACAGCGAGGCCGCCGTGCAACAGTTCCTCGATGCGATCGCGCAGGCCAAGGCCGCCGGCGGCACCATCGAAACCGGCGGCACGCGCATCGACCGTGCCGGCAACTTCGTGCTGCCCGCCATCGTCAGCGGCCTGAAGAACACCGACGCCGTGGTCCAGCACGAGACCTTCGCGCCGATCCTGTACGTGATGCCGTATGACACGCTGGATGAAGCGATCGACATGCAGAACGGCGTGCCGCAGGGCCTGTCGTCCTCCATCTTCACCGCCAACCTCAAGACCGCCGAACGCTTCCTTTCGGCAGCGGGCTCGGATTGCGGCATCGCCAACATCAACATCGGCACCTCCGGTGCGGAAATCGGCGGTGCGTTCGGTGGCGAGAAGGATACCGGCGGTGGCCGCGAATCCGGCTCGGATGCGTGGAAGGTGTACATGCGCCGGCAGACCAACACCATCAACTACTCCGATTCGCTGCCGCTCGCGCAGGGCATCAAGTTCGATCTGTGATGCGTGCAGCGGCCGGGCCAGCGCCAGGCGGGGCGTGTCATGACGGATGAATCACGCTCCCTGCGGTTCGATGGCCGCCGCGTGCTCGTCGCCGGTGGCAGCAAGGGTATCGGCCGCTGCATGGCGCTGGCATTCGCGCAGGCCGGGGCAAGCGTCTCGGTGTGCGCGCGGGGCACCGCAGGACTGGACGCGCTCAAGGCCGAGGCCTCGGCACTGGGACGGGGCCTGCATGCGCATGCCACCGACCTCGCTGACCCTGCGCAGATCCTGGCGTGGCTCGAGAGCGCGGCCGAGGCGTTGGGCGGCATCGATGTGCTGGTCAACAATGCGACCGGCTACGGCATGAGCGATGACGAAGAAGGCTGGGCGGCAAGCCTGCAGATCGATCTGCTGGCTGCGGTGCGCGCCTCCCGGCTGGTGCTGCCCTGGCTGCGTGCGGGCACCGATGCCTGCATCCTCAACGTGTCCTCCATCGCCGCGCAGCAGCCTCGCCCCGGTGCGGCGCCCTACGCCGCCGCCAAGGCCGCCCTCTCCCACTACACCACCAGCCAGGCGCTGGCGCTGGCACCGCACCGCATCCGCGTCAACGCCATCGCGCCCGGCTCCATTGAGTTTAACGACGGACTCTGGGACCGCCGGCGCAACGAGGACCCGGCGCTTTACCACGGCACCCTGGCCAGGATTCCGTTCGGACGGTTCGGGCAACCGCAGGAGGTGGCCGATGCCGCGCTGTTCCTGTGCTCGCCGCTGGCGCGCTGGATCACCGGCCAGATCCTCGCCGTGGATGGCGGCCAGGTGCTGATGGGCTGAGCCGCGGCACGCAGGCATTGGGCTTGTCGCCCGCAGGCACTATCATGGGCACTCTGAAATGGAGGTCCGCATGAGCGTGCCAACGCGTCAAACCAGTACTCTGGCCATCTTCAGCCTCGTGCTGGGCATCCTGGGCTGGACCCTGCTGCCGTTCCTGGGTGCCATCGGAGCGATCATCACCGGCCATATGGCACGCGCGGAAATCCGCCGCGAGCCGGCGCGGCTGGAAGGTGATGGCCTGGCCGTCGGCGGCCTCGTGCTGGGCTGGCTGAGCGTTGCCATGGGCGTGCTTGCGGTGGTGGTGTTCGTTGCATTCTTCGGTGGCCTGGCATGGCTTCACGCGATGTCGTCAGGCTGAGCGCATGAGTACGCCAACCTCGGCAGCACGCTTTTCCAATCGCGTGCAGGATTACGTGCGGTACCGCCCCGGCTATCCCGCTGCCCTGCTGCATTGGCTGCATGCGGAACAGGGCGTGGCACGCACCGCGCAGGTGGCCGACATCGGCGCAGGCACCGGCATCTCCAGCCAGATGCTGCTCGCTGCCGGTCACCCGGTGATCGCCGTGGAGCCCAATACGGACATGCGCGCGGCCGCCGAACGCTGGCTCGCCGTCGATGGCGCGGCCTTCCGCGCGGTCCCCGGCACGGCCGAGGCCACGGGGCTGCCCGACGCCAGTGTCGATCTCATCAGCGCCGCGCAGGCATTCCACTGGTTCGACACGCAGGCCATACGCCCGGAATGGCAGCGCATCCTCGCACCCGGCGGGCGCGTGCTGGTGTACTGGAACTCGCGGCTGCTGGAGGGTTCGCGCTTTCTCAGCGGCTACGAACAGCTGCTGCTGGATCACGGCACCGACTACAGCGCAGTGGCCGAACGCTATCAGTCCGACGATGACATGCGCGCCTGGTTCGGCGGCGGGCTGCAGGCCATCGGCCGCTTCCCCAACGTGCAGATGCTGGACTACGACGCCCTGCAGGGGCGGCTGCTGTCGTCCTCCTACGCGCCGGTTGCGGGCGATCCGGCGCACGCACCGATGCTGGCCGCGCTGCATGCCCTGTTCGACGCCGAAGCCCGTGACGGCCAGGTGGCCTTTGAATACCAAACCCGTGCCTTCCTCGGCACGCTGGACTGATCCGCCATGTACTCGCTCGCCCGCCCCTTCCTGTTCTCGCTCGACGCCGAACGCGCCCATGGCCTCGGCCTGGCCGCGCTCGATACCGCCTACCGCCTGGGCACCACGCCGCTGGTGGCACCGCGCATCGCGCCCCTGCCGACGCCCGCCTTCGGCCTGACCTTCCCCAATCCAGTCGGCCTGGCCGCCGGGCTGGACAAGAACGGTGATCACATCGATGCGCTGTTCGCCCTGGGTTTCGGCTCGGTGGAGATCGGCACGATCACGCCGCGCCCGCAGGCCGGCAACCCGAAGCCGCGCCTGTTCCGCCTGCCGGCCCACGGGGCCATCATCAACCGCATGGGTTTCAACAACGACGGGGTGGATGCGCTGGTGCGCAACGTGTCACGCGCACGTGATCGCCGCGGGCTGCTGGGCATCAACATCGGCAAGAACAAGGACACCGCCAACGAAAACGCGCTGCAGGATTACCTCACCTGCCTGGACAAGGTGTATCCGCTGGCCGATTACATCACCGTCAACATCTCTTCGCCCAACACCGCCGGCCTGCGTGAACTGCAGGAAGAGAACGCGCTGCGGCAGCTCGTGTCCGGCCTGCGCGAACGGCAGGAACAGCTGGCGGGCATGCATGGGCGGCGGGTACCGATGCTGGTCAAGGTGGCACCAGACCTCAACGAACGCGACATCGACGCCGCCGCGCGCGTGCTGGCCGAACTGCAGGTCGACGGTGTCATCGCCACCAATACCACCGTCGACCGCACCGCCATCGTCGGCGATGCGCTGGCCCATGAAGCCGGCGGGCTCTCCGGCGCGCCCCTGCTGGAGCAGTCCACCCTGGTCCTGCGCCGCCTGCGCGCACGCCTGCCGGAGACTGTTCCGCTGGTCGGCGTGGGTGGCATCAGCTCGGGCGCCGATGCGGTGGCCAAGATGGCCGCCGGCGCCGCGCTCGTGCAGTGTTACAGCGGCCTGATCTTCCGGGGTCCGGCGCTGGTGGCCGAATGCGTGGAAGCGATCCGGCGCCGCCGGGAGGCACCCAGCCGTGGCGCGGTGGGAGGCCTGTGATGGGCACCAACGGCTGGACCCTGAGTGACGACGCCTCGCTGCTGGCGCTCAACACGTTCCACGTCCAGGCGCGTGCCGCACGGCGGCTGGACATCCACGACGCCACCACGTTGCCCGAAGCGCTGGCACAGCCGGAGATCGCCGCCGGCCCGGTGATCGTGCTCGGCAGTGGAAGCAACGTGCTGCTTGCCGGTGATGTGGACGGCACCGTACTGGTGCTCGCCAACAGTGGCATCGAGATCCTTGAACACCGCGCCGATTACACCATCGTGCGCGCCGGCGCAGGTGTGAACTGGCACGCGCTGGTGACCTGGTCGCTGCAGCACGGGCTGTCCGGGCTGGAGAACCTGGCGCTCATTCCCGGCACCACCGGCGCCTGCCCGATCCAGAACATCGGCGCCTACGGCGTGCAGGTCGGCGAGTTCATCCAGACGGTCGAGGCCTGGGACCGCCAGGCAGGTGCGTGGGTGCGGCTGGAGCAGGAGGAATGCGATTTCGGCTATCGCAGCAGCGTGTTCAAGCAGCAGCCCGAGCGCTACATCATCACCGCCGTCGAGTTCCGGCTGCCGCTGCTGCATGCACTGCGCATGGATTACGCGGGCATCCACGAAGAGCTGCAGGCGCAGGGCGTGGAGCTGCCCAGTGCCATCGACGTGGCCAACGCGATCATCGCGATCCGTCGCCGCAAACTGCCGGACCCGGACGTGCTGGGCAACGCCGGCAGCTTCTTCAAGAACCCGGTACTGCCGCTGGAGCAGATCGAGCTGCTGCTGCAGCAGTTCCCGGCGATCCCGGTGTTTCCGGCCGAGCGCGAGGACCTGCGCAAGGTGTCGGCGGCGTGGATGATCGAGCACTGCGGCTGGAAAGGTGTGCGTGAGGGCGATGCCGGGGTTGCGCCGGGCCATGCGCTGGTGCTGGTCAACCACGGCAACGCCACGGGCGCGGAACTTCTGGCGCTCGCGCGGCGCATCTCCGCTTCGGTGCTGGAAACCTTCGGCGTGCCGATCGAACCGGAACCGCGCCTGATCGGCGCCCAGTGGTGAGTACGGCCAGTGGCGGCGGCCCGCCCCTGCGGGCGGCCTGGCTGATGCTCGGCAGCACCTGCGCGTTCGGGTTCATGGCACTGGCCATCCGCTATGCCACCGCCCACGTGCCGACGCAGGAAGTGGCGTTCTTCCGCAATTTCTTCGGCCTGCTGGCGCTGCTGCCGATGCTGCTGCGGCCGGGCCGCGCGCCCTTGTCCACCACACAGCTGCCGCGCTATTTCCTGCGCAGTGCGATCGGACTGGCCTCGATGCTGTGTGCGTTCTGGGCGCTGGGGCACCTGCCGCTGGCCCAGGCCATCTCGCTGTCCTATTCCACGCCGTTGTTCGTCACCATCGCAGCGGTGCTGTGGCTCGGGGAAACCGTGCGCCTGCGCCGCTGGGCCGCGGTGATCGCCGGATTCATCGGGGTGCTGGTGATCGTGCGGCCCGGCACCGCCGGCTTCACCGCCGGCAGCCTAGTCGCCGTGGCCGCCGCACTGCTCAGCTCACTGGTGGCCATCCAGATCAAGCAGCTCACCCGGGTGGACAGTGCCGATACGGTGGTGTTCTACACGTACGTGTTCTGGGTGCCGTTGTCGCTCGTTCCGGCCCTGTTCGGCTGGGTCTGGCCCAGCGGCGTTGCGTGGGTGTGGCTGATCGCCACCGGCGTGCTGGGCACGCTCGGCCAGCTGTTGTGGACGCGCGCGCTGCGCCTGGGCGAAGTCTCCGCGCTCACCCCGATCAGTTTCATGCAGCTGCCCCTGGTCACCCTGCTGGCATGGCTGCTCTTCGATGAAGCCGTCGACCGCTGGACGGTGCTGGGCGCGGTGATCATCCTCGGCTCCAACGCCTACATCGCCCATCGCGAGGCCCTGCTGGCACGGCGTGCGCGCAGCGTGGGCGCCAGTGCCGGTGCCAAGCCGGGCGAGTAGACGCCGCTGGGGGTGATGCGGGGACCTGCACGGGCACTCCATCGCCACAGCGTCAACCGACCCGATAGACCGCCTGTCGCGTCCGCTGCGATTCACGCTCGGCGTCGAGCAGGCGCGCCAGCTCGCGCAGTGCGGCCCACCGCTGTACGGTCGAAAACCGCGCCGACTGGGGACCTAGCAGACGTTCCTGCGTCTGCACAAGGCGCCGCAGCACGTGCTGGTGGCGGTAGGTCTCCGGCTCCAGGGATTCCCGCCAGGCCACATCGCCGGGGTTGTCGGCAGCCGCCACCGGGTGCCAGGCAAGCCCATCGTGCAGGGCCTCGGCCTGCGCATGCATCACTGCGAGCAGATCGCGGTGACGATGAAGCGTATCGACGAAACACTGGCCCAGGATATCGGTTGCCGTGGGCAGCCCGGCAGGCTGGGCAAGCCAGCTGCCCACCCGCTCAAGCGCCCGGCCGTCGGCGCAGCTCCAGGCCACGCGCGGACGAGGCATCGGGGCCGGCATTCCCTGCCCGGGCATGGGGGCCACGTCCAGGGGAACCACCCACCAATGGCGGCCCCAGCGAACAGTGCTCCGCGCACGCGACGCCGACGGACCCTCGGTCGGCAGGGCCACGGCAGGCGGTGAGCTGGACACCTCGAGCAGCCAGCGCCCGCCACGGTCGTCGGTGACGTCACACCGGCAGGCGAGCTCGCCACACGCACTTGGACGCGGCGCGAGCTTGCTTGCATAGATGCCGAAGGCGCTGGCCAGTATCTCGGTGATGTGGATCAAGGGCACTGGGGTCATGGGCGATCCGCCATCGGACTGGTCTGAGTCGGCACTATCCCAGACACGGCGGGGATCGGCGTGTAATCAGCCTCGAAGCGCCTCGCGTGGTCGTCTTTGACGCGATGCCGGGACGTCCAGCGCGGTCATTTACGACATCTTGCGCGCGTTTTCGTCGCGTGATGGGGCCCCTGCCCCACGCCGTCCACGTCATTTTCCGCGTTGCGCGCAGCACCATGCAGCATGGGAGGTTTCCCACTCCAGTACTTTCAGAATGCGTGCGCCCCCCAAGCCAGTTCCACCTCTCGCCGTAATCACGGGATGACCCTCAGGATTAGGGCCGTCCATGACGCAACGATGTCCAGTGCGACCGTACGCGGCGACCCCGTAGCGTCCCCTGCCCCCTGCAACTGCGAGAGTCCCATGCATGACACCGCCCTGATCAACCACACCGCGATCGTCACCGGCGCAAGCTCGGGCATCGGCCTCGCCGTTGCCGAGGCCCTCGCAGATGCCGGCGCGGCCGTGGTGGTCAATTACCACTCCAACGGCGAATCGGCGGATGAGCTGGTCGCGCGCATCACCGGCCGGCAGGGCAAAGCGATCGCGGTGCAGGCCGATGTCGCGCAGGAGGATGAGGTGGCGCGGCTGTTCGACGCGGCGGCCGAAGCGTTCGGGCGTGTGGACATCGTCGTCTCCAATTCCGGCGTGCAGAAGGATGCGGCCATCGCCGAGATGTCGCTCGAAGACTGGAACACCGTCATCGGTATCAACCTGACCGGTCAGTTCCTCTGTGCCCGCGAGGCAGTAAGGCGTTTCCGGAAACAGCCGGCGGATGCGCGCCCGGCACGCAGCGCGGGCACGATCATCGCGATGAGTTCGGTGCACGAAATCATTCCGTGGGCCGGGCACGTCAACTACGCCTCTGCCAAGGGCGGCATCCGCATGCTGACCCGCTCGCTGGCGCAGGAAGTGGCCGCGGACGGCATACGTGTCAACGCCATCGCGCCGGGCGCGATCCGTACCCCGATCAACAAGGAGGCGTGGGAAACCGACGAGGCGCTGACCAAGCTGCTCCGGCTGATCCCGTACGGCAGGATCGGTGAACCGGAAGACGTCGCGCGCGCGGCGGTGTGGCTGGCCTCCGACCAGGCCGATTACATCACCGGCACCACGCTGTTCGTGGATGGCGGCATGTCGTTGTATCCGGAGTTCCGTGACAACGGGTGAGTGCGGTTTGGCTTGCCGCGAACAACAAGGGCGCCTTTCGGCGCCCTCGTTCTTTCACCTCATTCCCACTCAATCGTCGCCGGTGGCTTCCCCGAGATGTCGTAGACCACCCGCGACACCCCGCGCAGCTCATTGATGATCCGGTTGCTCACCGTACCCAGGAAGTCATACGGCAGGTGTGCCCAGTGCGCCGTCATGAAATCGATGGTCTCCACCGCACGCAGCGCGATCACCCACTCATACGCGCGCGCATCGCCCACCACGCCCACCGACTTCACCGGCAGGAACACCGCGAACGCCTGGCTGGTCTTGTCGTAGAGATCGGCCTTGCGCAGTTCCTCGATGAAGATCGCATCGGCCCTGGCCAGCAGTTCGGCGTATTCGCGCTTCACTTCACCAAGGATGCGCACGCCCAGGCCTGGGCCCGGGAACGGATGGCGGTAGACCATCGTGCGCGGCAGTCCCAGCTCCACGCCGAGGCGGCGCACCTCATCCTTGAACAGCTCGCGCAGCGGCTCCACCAGGCCCAGCTTCATGTGCTCCGGCAGGCCGCCGACGTTGTGGTGGCTCTTGATCACGTGCGCCTTGCCGGTCTTGCTGCCGGCCGACTCGATCACATCCGGGTAGATGGTGCCCTGCGCCAGCCACTTCGCATTGCTCAGCTTGTTGGACTCTTCGTCGAAGATGTCCACGAACAGGTTGCCGATGATCTTGCGCTTGGCTTCCGGATCACTCACGCCTTCGAGCTTGCTGAAGTAACGGTCGGCGGCGTTCACGCGGATCACCTTGACGCCCATGTGCTCGGCGAACATCGCCATCACCTGGTCGCCCTCCTGCCAGCGCAACAGGCCGGTATCCACGAACACGCAGGTCAGCTTGTCACCGATCGCTTTGTGCAGCAGCGCCGCCACCACCGACGAATCCACACCGCCGGACAGGCCCAGGATCACTTCGTCATCGCCCACCTGTTCGCGCACGCGGGCGATCTGGTCGTCGATGATGTTGGCCGCCGTCCACAGCGTCTGGCAGCCGCAGACATCCACCACGAAACGGCGCAGCAGCGCCTGGCCCTGCAGCGTATGGGTGACTTCGGGGTGGAACTGCACGCCGTACCAGCGCTTTTCTTCGTTGGCCATCGCCGCCACCGGGATGCGCCCGGTGGTGGCGGTGATGGTGAAGCCGGGCGGTACCTTGGCGACGTGGTCGCCGTGGCTCATCCAGACATTCAGGCGCGCCTGGCCGGGGTGATCGCTCAGGCCGGAAAACAGCGCGTCGGGCGCCACCACGTTGACCTCGGCATGACCGAACTCGCGCTGGTCCGCCGCTTCGGTTTCACCCCCCAGTTGCGCGGCCAGGGTCTGCATGCCGTAGCAGATGCCGAACACCGGCACCCCGCTGTCGAACACTTCCTGCGGCGCGGCGGGCGCACCCGGCAGCGTGGTGGATTCCGGGCCACCGGAAAGAATGATGCCCTTGGCGCCGAAGCCGGCGATGTCGGCCGGGTTGTGGTCCCAGGCCCAGATCTCGCAGTACACGCCGAGCTCGCGGATGCGCCGCGCGATCAGCTGGGTGTACTGCGCGCCGAAATCGAGGATGAGGATCTTGTCGTTGTGGATGTTGGTCATGGCGCCCGGGCGATGCAGTGAAAAGGGAAACGAAACGCAGGAGAAAAAACCGGCGGCGGATGAAGAAAGAGGAACAAGGCGCGGGGTCCTCGTTCCTCTCTCCGTACATCCCGCATCAGGCGCGGTAGTTCGGCGGTTCCTTGGTGATCTGCACGTCGTGGACGTGGCTCTCACGCTGGCCGGCGCCGCTGATCTTGACGAACTTCGGCTTGCTGCGCATGTCTTCGATGTTGGCACAGCCCACGTAGCCCATGGTGGCACGCAGGCCGCCCATCAGCTGGTGGATGATGCCGCCGACCGGCCCGCGATACGGCACGCGGCCTTCGATGCCTTCGGGCACCAGCTTGTCGGCGCTGGAGGCGTCCTGGAAATAGCGGTCCTTGGACCCCTTCTCCATCGCTGCCAGCGAGCCCATGCCGCGGTAACTCTTGTACGAGCGCCCCTGGAACAGCTCGGTCTCGCCGGGCGATTCCTCGGTACCGGCCAGCAGGCCGCCGATCATGATCGTGGAGGCACCGGCCACCAGGGCCTTGCCGATATCGCCGGAATAGCGGATGCCACCGTCGGCGATCAGCGGGATACGGTCCTGCAGCGCTTCGGCCACCAGGTCGATGGCGGTGATCTGCGGCACGCCGACACCGGCGACCACGCGCGTGGTGCAGATCGAGCCCGGGCCGATGCCTACCTTCACCGCGTCCGCACCGCTGTCCAGCAGCGCCAGCGCCGCCTCGCCGGTGCAGATGTTGCCGCCGATGACCTGGACCTGCGGGAAGCGCTTCTTGACCCAGCTGACGCGGTCGAGCACGCCCTGCGAATGGCCGTGCGCGGTATCGACCACGATCACGTCCACGCCGGCGGCCACCAGGGCCTCCACGCGCTGTTCGGTATCGCCGCCCACCCCGACCGCGGCACCGACGAGCAGGCGCGTGGCGCTATCCTTGGCGGCGTTGGGATGATCGGTGTTCTTCTGGATGTCCTTGACCGTGATCAGGCCGCGCAGCGCGAACGCATCATTGACCACCAGGATCTTCTCGATGCGGTTGCGGTGCAGCAGCTGCAGCACTTCTTCGGACGCGGCGCCTTCCTTGACCGTGATCAGGCGATCCTTCTTGGTCATGATGTGGCGGACCGGATCGTCAAGCTCGGTTTCAAAGCGCATGTCACGGTGGGTGACGATGCCCACCAGGTGGCCGCCATCGTCCACCACCGGCACGCCGGAGATGTTGCGGGCCTGGGTCAGCGCCAGCACGTCGCGGATGGTGGTTTCCGGCCCGACGGTGATCGGATCACGGATGACGCCGGCCTCGAATTTCTTGACCCGGGCCACTTCGGCGGCCTGCTGCTCCACGGTCAGATTCTTGTGGATGATGCCCATGCCGCCCAGCTGCGCCATGGCGATGGCCAGGCGGGCCTCGGTGACGGTATCCATGGCCGCCGAGAGGATCGGCAGCTTGAGCCGGATATCGCGCGTGAGGCGCGTTTCCAGGCTGACATCCTTGGGCAGGATCAGGGAGTGTGCGGGGACGAGCGAGACGTCGTCGTAAGTAAGTGCTTCAGCCTGAATGCGCAGCATCGGCATGCCCGAGATGTGGGGAAGCGCGTCATTTTACCCTGTTTGCCGCTCCGACGACAGGGGGCGGGTGCGACGCAGCGTCGCGCAGGCGGATCGAGCGGCCGCACGTGACCGGCCGCTCCCGGCCTCGCCTCAGAAGGCTTCGGCGGCTTCCAGCGTGTTCTGCATCAGGGTCGCCACGGTCATCGGCCCCACCCCGCCCGGCACCGGCGTGATCCAGCTGGCGCGCTGCGCCGCCGCGTCGAAGCCCACATCGCCCACCAGGCGACCATCGTCGAGCCGGTTGATGCCCACATCGATCACCACGGCGCCCGGCTTCACCCACTCGCCCGGCACGATGCCCGGCCGCCCCACCGCGACCACCAGGATGTCCGCGTTGCGCACCGCCTGCTCCAGCACGTCGGGCGGGGTGAACTTGTGGCAGCTGGTCACGGTGCAGCCGGCGATCAGCAGTTCCAGTCCCATCGGGCGGCCGACGTGGTTGCTGACGCCGACGATGGTGGCGTTGCGGCCCCGCACCGGTTGATCGGTGTGGCCCAGCAGCGTGGTGATGCCGCGGGGCGTGCACGGGCGCAGGCCGAACTCGCGCAGGGCCAGGTGACCGACGTTCTCCGGATGGAACCCGTCCACATCCTTGCGCGGGTCGATGCGCTGGATGATCCGGCGCGCATCGGGGATGCCCGGCAACGGCAGCTGGATGAGGATGCCGTGGATCGCCGGATCGGTGTTGAGGCGGTCGATCAGCGCGAGCAGCTCGTCCTCCGTCGTGCCGGCGGGCAGATCGAAGTCATGCGCTTCGATGCCCACCTTCTCCGCCGCGCGGCGCTTGTTGCGCACGTAGACGGTCGAGGCCGGATCTCCCCCCACCAGCACCACGGCGAGCCCGGGACGGCTGCCGCCGGCAGCCAGCCGCGCATCGACGCGCACCTTGAGGCTGTCCAGCAGCGCTTCGGAAATGCGGCGGCCATCGAGGATGCGGGCGGAGTGTGGGGCAGCGTTCGGCGAGGTCATCGGAGCAGGCATGCAGCGGTGGGGAGGGCTATTGTCCCCGATTCCGGCACCTGCGGGTACGCAGGCCCCTGCGCGCCACTGCAAGCGCGCCCGCCGCCCGCGCGCCACACCCGCCTGACCTCACGCTTCCGGCGGCAGCTGATCCGGGTTGAGCGTGCGCGACTGCCGTTTCGGGGCAGTGAACGGCGTGGGTGTCGGCACCCCGGGCAGCGCCGAGCCGAAGACCATGTGGGCGCCCGCGCGCGTGCTGCCGCCGGCCATCTCCAGCTGCAGGCGCTCGGCATCGCGCTCGCGGATCTGCACGGCGATATCGCGCGCGTCGTCTTCGTCGGCACCCAGTTCCATCAGCGCGGCCTGCCCGAACAGCACGGCGGACTCGAACGTTTCGCGGATCTGGAAATCCACGCCGGCGTGGATCAGGCGCAGTGAATGCTGGCGGTCGAAGGAACGCACCAGCAGCTTGGCCTGCGGGAACTCATGCGCGACCAGCTCCACGATCCGGTCCGCTTCGAGCGGATCGTTCACGCACACCGCGATCGCGCGCGCACTGCCGGCGCCGGAAGCGTGCAGCACGTCCAGGCGCGTGCCGTCGCCGTAATAGATCTTGAAACCGAAGCGTTCGGCGCTGTGGATCATGTCCACGTCGTTGTCGATGATGGTCACGTCCACGTCGCGCGCCAGCAGCGATTGGCTGGCGACCTGGCCGAAGCGACCGAAGCCGATCAGCAGCACGCTCCCGGACAGGCCATCGGCCTCCTCCACGCCCTCCATGTTGACCTCCGCCACCGGCGCAAAGCGCTTGTGCACCAGCACCACCAGCGGCGTCAGCGCCATGGACAGCACGACCACGGCGGTGAAGTTGGCATTGATGTCCACATCGATCACCCCGGCACTGGCCGCGGCGGCGAACAGCACGAAGGCGAACTCACCGCCCTGCGCCATCACCACGCCCCGGTCCAGCGCCTGCGCGTGCGGGCTGCCCAGCAGGCGCGCCACGCTGTAGATGCACAGCGCCTTGGCCAGCATGAGCGCCAGCACCAGGCCGACGATCAGCGGCCAGTTCGCCGCCACCACCCCGAGGTCGAGCGCCATGCCCACGCTCAGGAAGAACAGCCCGAGCAGAATGCCGCGGAACGGCTCGATGTCTGCTTCAATCTGATGCCGGAACGTGGATTCGCTCAACAACACCCCGGCCAGGAACGCGCCCATCGCCATCGACAATCCGGACAACTGCATCAATAGGGCGGCACCGAGCACCACCAGCAGCGCGGCAGCCGTCATCACCTCGCGCGCCTTGGCCGCGGCCAGCACCCGGAACAGCGGATTGAGCGCGAAACGGCCCACCAGCACCAGGCCGACCACGGCCGCCGCACCGATGCCCACCGCGAGCCAGCGCGACCCTGCCCCGCCTTCGTTCGCCGCCGTCGGCCCCATGAACGCCACCAGCGCAAGCAGCGGCACGATCAGCAGGTCTTCGAACAGCAGGATGGAAACGATCTTCTGCCCCGGCGGCAGCGCGATGTCGCCGCGCTCGGCCAGCAGCTGCATCACCACCGCGGTGGAGGTCAGCACGAAGCCGGCCGCGCCGATGAAGGCCACCTGCCACGGCAGGCCGAACAGCTTGGCCACCAGCGTGAGCACGACCGCGCAGGTCACGATCTGCGCCGTGCCAAGCCCGAAGATCTCCCGGCGCAGGCTCCACAGGTGGGAGGGACGCATTTCCAGGCCGATGACGAACAGGAACATCACCACGCCAAGCTCGGCGGTGTGGAGGATGGCCTGTGGATCGGAGAACCAGCCCAGCCCGAACGGACCGATGATCAGGCCGGCGCTGAAATACCCCAGCACCGACCCCAGTCCGAAGCGTCGGAACAGCGGCACCATGACCACCGCCGCGCCGAGCAGCGCCACCACCTTGACCAGCTCACTGGTCGCCCCTTCTACCGCCATGCGGTGTCACCCCGGAAACTCTCGATGGGCGTAACCATAGGCGAAGACTTCGCCCAGATGTAGCCGAGCGTGAGCGGAAGCCCGTTCCATCAATGGAACGGGCGTGCACCGCCGTGTGCAAAAGCACTAAAAACGCGCGGAATCAAGCGCTGCGACAGAAGGCGGCGTAGTCGATGTAGCCCGGGAACGGAGCACCCGGGGCGCACACCGTGCAGGCGGGATCCGGGCTGACGCCGGTTTCGCGGAAGCGCATGCCCAGCGCATCGAAGCGCAGCAGACGACCGGTCAACGGCTCGCCGATACCCAGCAGCAGCTTGAGGACCTCGGTGGCCTGCAGCACGCCGGCCAGCCCCGGGAGTACGCCCAGTACGCCGGCTTCAGAACAGCTGGGTGCGAACTCGGGCGGCGGCGGCTCGGGGAAAAGGCAACGGTAGCAGGGCTGCACGCCGCGCTGGCGACCGGCGTCGAACACGCTCACCTGGCCGTCGAACCGCTCGATGGCCGCATAGACCAGCGGCAGGCGGTGCTTGATGCAGGCATCGTTGAGCAGGTAGCGCAGCGGGAAGTTGTCCGACCCGTCCAGCACCACGTCAACACCTTCGAGCAGTGCATCGATGTTGGCCGAAGTGACCCGCGCCTGCACAGCCTCCACGTCCAGCGAGGGGTTGAGGGCGAGCAGGCGTGTGCGCGCGGAGAGCACCTTGGGCTCGCCGACGCTGGCGTCGGTATGGATGATCTGCCGATGCAGGTTGCTGCGCTCCACCACATCATCGTCGGCGATCCGCAGGTGCCCTACCCCGGCCGCGGCCAGGTAGAAACTGGCCGGCGCGCCCAGCCCACCGGCGCCGAGCACCAGCACGCGCGAGGCCAGCAGCGCCTTCTGGCCCTCGAGACCCACCTGCGGCAACAGCAGATGCCGCGAGTAGCGCTCGTTGAAGTCGCGCTCGGCGTCGCTCTGGATCGGCTGCACCAAAGGCAGTCCCTCGGCACGCCATGCGGTGGTGCCGCCGTGGACGGAGGCAATGCGGGTGTAGCCCAGTCCGGCCAGTGAGATCGCTGCCTCCATTGAGCGCCTGCCGCTCTGGCAGATCAGGACGGCCTCGCGATCAAACCCCGGCAGGTGTGCGCTCGGCTGGGCCTGGAGATCGCCCCTGGCAATGCCGAGCGCGCCTTCGGCCATGCCGGTGGCACGTTCGTGCGGTTCGCGCACGTCGATCAGCAGTGCGCCGTGGGCGAGGCGCTGGCGGGCCTGGGCGGGAGATAGCTGCGGGATGTCCATGCCGGCATTATCGCTCACCAGGGCGTAGGCCTGCGCCCGGTCATCTTCCATCTACAGCCTCCGGCCAGCGCGTGGCGCGTGGCTTCTGGCGATCTGGCAGCGTGGGTGTTGATGCGCGCAGCTGAAAAAGTAAGGGAGCTGCTCCGGCGTGAAAATTGGTGCGATTCACGTGCGTGTAGAGAAGCCACTGGATTGCAGATAAGCGTGACCGAACACTCAATTCGAAAATACTCTTGGCGATAGCCTGTCCGCGCCTCGATAAGCCGCCGATGACCAATGACAAGGATTGCCATGCGCATCATGCACCTGTCAAAACTTCCATTCATTTTCGCTACGCTTGCGGTACTGCCGAGCACGCCGGCCATGGCTTCATCGGCGCCCATCCCCCATGCCAGTGGAACGCCCATCGAAAACATCGGCAGTCCCGAGCGCGCGCGCGTCGAAAAGATGCTCGACAAGGCGCTTTCGGAAGCTGCCGAAAACCTGACCCTCATCGAGGGTCAAACGGGATTCAACATCCGGACGCGGCTCGTTCCAGAGCGCCGAACCGTGATCTTAGACTTGGGCGGGGGGGCGGTTCCCTCCCATACGGGCGGGGAACTGGAGGACCAGCAACACCGTCTGGCGCTTGTGGCGCTGGATCTGCTGCGCGGAGTCGTCGCCGTGGATGGCGCGGAGTTCCAGTTTGCCGGCCACACCATCCACCAGCTACGGCCGGATCCACTGCCCCCGATTTAAACACGCCAGCGACAAGGCTCCAGAACGAACGCTGCTCCTCCAAAGGTTGCGCTGGCGGGCGGACATGGGCTGTACTTCAACTATCAGTACAACGATTGGCGCGCCCAGCGTGATCCGTTAAACGGGATTACGGAGGATTTCATCACGCCGTATTTTGCCCGCGATCTGGCAATCCAGCTTTCCGGCACCGGCGCAACCGTATTGAAATCCCACACGAATGACACTCCCATCCATAACCCCGAGCGGGGAACAGATGTGGAAAGTCGGCGCACGCTGTTACCTGCAATCCCAACTACCGGACCAGACCGCCATCAGAAACTCGCTGCCTACTGCCACGCACTCACTTCGCGAGCGCGAAGAAGCTATCCGCCGTCGTCCTCTCTACGCCAACGACGCAGGCGCCGACTACGGAGCGCGGCATCACCGACTTTCATGCCGGCACTGCCTGCTCGGAGTTCCGTATCACGAGCATCCCCTCATTCAGCGCACCGACCAATGCGCCCATGGACATGTGGGTCAACGTTGAAGGCAAGCCAAGATTCCCCGTCACGCTGCGCACGCGGAATGTGACGTGTGCAAAAGGTTGGAGCTGCGGATCTGCGAATCAGAGTGGCACGTTCAAATACGTCGCGTGCCTGACTGATGCAAGCGACATCAAGACGAAGGACGTTGAGTACACATGCAGCTGTGCAGCCAACGCTTGAATTCCGCCGCAACTGGATGCAGAAGAGCCGGCTCGCGCCGGCTCTTCTCTGCTCTGTCCCGTCGGGTTCACCCCGCCGGTTTCAGCGCCCCTTGACGTGCTTCATCATCCGGCGCTTGGCCTTGACCTGGCGTTCGGTGAGCACGTTCTTCTTGCCCTCGTAGGGGTTGGCGCCTTCGCGGAAGATGAACTGCACCGGCGTGCCCACCAGCTTGAAGCGCTTGCGGAAGAAGTTCTCCAGGTAGCGCTTGTAGGACTCCTGCAGGTCACGCAGGCGCGTGCCGTGCACGATGAAGGTCGGCGGGTTGGCGCCGGCCGGGTGCACGTAACGCAGCTTGGAAACATGGCCGCGGATGGTCGGCGGCGGGTTGGCCTCGGTGGCCACTTCCAGGGCCTTGTTGACCTCGCTGGTGCTGAACTCATGGTTGGCCGAGGTATGCGCACGGTGCACCGCATTGAACAGCTCGCGCAGGCCGGAGCCATGCATGGCCGAGATGCGCACGTTCTCCGCCCACGGCACGAAGCCCAGGCGCAGCGACAGCTGCGTTTCCGCCTGCGAGCGCTGGTATTCGGTCAGGCCATCCCACTTGTTGATGGCGATAACCAGCGCACGGCCGGCATCAAGCACCGCGCCGAGCACGCTCGCGTCCTGGTCAGTCACGCCTTCATGCGCATCAAGCATCAGCACGGCGACCTGGCACTGCTCGATGGCCTGCAGCGTCTTGACGACGGAGAACTTCTCCACCGCTTCATCCACCTTGCCCCGCCGGCGCAGGCCGGCGGTGTCGATCAGGCGGTACTCACGACCATCGCGCTCCAGGTCCACGGCGATGGAATCGCGGGTGGTGCCCGGTACTTCGGAGGCGATCATGCGGTCTTCGCCGAGGATGCGATTGACCAGGGTGGACTTGCCCACATTGGGACGACCGACGAACGCGATGCGCACCCGGTTCGGGTCATTGTCCATCTCCGCCGTCGTGCCCTCTTCCGGCAGGCGCTGCACGACCTCATCGAGCAGGTCGTCCAGACCCTGGCGATGCGCCGCGGAGATGGTCAGCATCTCACTGAACCCGTAGCGCGAGAACTCCGCGCGCACGGTGTCCTCGTGGGTGCCGTCGATCTTGTTGATCAGCAGCACCTTCGGCTGGGACAACTTGCGCAGCCACGCCAGGATGTCGTCGTCCAGCGAGGACGTGCCATCGCGGGCATCGACCACGAAGATGATCAGGTCCGCTTCCGCCGCTGCGGCACGGGCCTGGCGCGCTGTGGCGCCGGCCAGCCCTTCTTCCTGCTCGGCGATGCCGCCGGTGTCCACGATCAGGAACGGGTTGTCCTCGTCGAGGCGACAGACACCGTAGTTGCGGTCACGCGTCACGCCGGGCTGGTCATGGACCAGCGCGTCGCGGGTACGCGTGAGCGCATTGAAAATTGTGGACTTGCCGACATTCGGCCGTCCGACCAGGGCGACCAAGGGCAGCATCGCGTTTACTCCGTTATTAATTTACCAACCGGAAGGCGGTCAGCTTACCTTCGACGTTCTGCACGAGGACGATGCCCTCGGAGACGATCGGCTGGGCCCGGATCGGGTCGCCTCCCGCCTTGGCCCGGGCGGCCATCGCACCGTCGGACTGCTGCAGCCAATGTACGTAGCCATCCAGGTCACCGACGACCACATAGTCGCCCTGCACGGCCGGGCCGCTGAGCTGGCGCCGGGCCAGGCCGGTCT
The DNA here is from genome assembly GCF_011761925.1 of Xanthomonas sp. 60. Taxonomy (NCBI): domain Bacteria; kingdom Pseudomonadati; phylum Pseudomonadota; class Gammaproteobacteria; order Lysobacterales; family Lysobacteraceae; genus Xanthomonas; species Xanthomonas sp. 60. The sequence goes on from NZ_JAASQW010000009.1 coordinate 90,738, forward strand.
GCGACCAGGCGGCCGCACCGCTGGCCTTGTCCAGGCCGAACACACCGCCCTGGTTGTCGCTCACGATCACATACGACGAGGACGCCGCAACGCCACCGGCGCCGCCGTGGTCCCGCGCCCATAGCGGGCGACCGGTCGGCCCTTCGATGGCGAGCGTCTGGTTCTTGTAGCTGGTGACGAACAGGGTGTTGCCCTCCAGCAGCGGTGCGCCATCGACATCGGCCATGCGGTCCAGTTCGGTACGCCCGTCCGGGCTGCCGACCACCTGGTCCCACAGGGTACGGCCGTCGGCTGCCGCCAGGGCGGCCACCGTGCCGTCTTCGTTGCCGATGAACAGCACGCCCGGACCCAGCACCACCGGTGCGGCGCCACGCACGGTCAGTGCGGGCTGCTCGCGCGGGTTGAACCAGCGCTGGGTGCCATTCTCCGCATCGAACGCGGTGATGCGGCCGTCATTGCTGCGCACGAACACCATGCCCTGGCCGATGGCCGGGGCGGAAATCACTTCGCTCGGCACGCGGGCGCGCCACTTCTCGGTGCCATCGTTGGCATCGATGGCGATCACCTGGCCGTCCAGCGTCCCGACCGCCACCAGGCCGTCACCGTAGCCGGGACCGCCGGCGAGGCGCAGCTTCGGCTTCTTCTTTTCCTTGGCCGGCTCATAGTTCCAGATGCGCTTGCCGGTCTGCAGGTCGATCGCGTCAACACCGCCCGTGATCGCCGCCGCGTAGACACGGCCATTGGCCACGACCGGGCCCTGGCGCACGCCGATGCGCTTCTCGCCCTTGCCCAGGTTTACCGACCACAGCCGGTCGACCTTCAGCGTCGGCTCGAACTTGACCAGCTCAGCCGGTTCCTGTGCTTTCTTGGCGGCCGCGTCCTTGCCGGCGAACCAGCCCTTGACGGTGGTGCAGCCGGACAGCGCCAGCGCGAGCATGGCCACGGTGGCAAAGCGCTTGATGATGACACTCGAACTCATTAGACCGTCTCCGACTTCGCCGCGACGGTGCCGCCGGCGTCCATCACCTTGATTTCAAGCAGGCGCCGCTGCGGCGCTGCCACGTCCAGCGTCTTCAGCGCCTTCTCATACTGCGTGCGCGCTTCATCGCGCTTGCCCAGCGCCATCAGCGCATCACCCTGGATTTCCAGGCTGCTGCTGTCGCTAAGGCTGCCCAGCAGGGAGATGGCTTCGGACCCCTTGCCGGTGGCCACCAGCAGACGCGCGATGCGCTGCTGGACCACCTGCTGCAGGTCGCCTTCCACCTTCACCGCGCGCAGGGTCGCCAGCGCCTCGTCATGCCTGCCGGCTTCGACCTGCGCCTTGGCCAGCTGCAGCGCTGCCAGTTCCGAATAGATGTTCTCCGGACCCTCTTCCAGCGCTTTCACCGCCTTGGCGGCCTCGTCCAGCTTGTTCTCCTGGATGCCCTGCAGCGCTTTCTGATAGGCCACGTTGGCCGAAGCCAGCTTGTCACCGTGCGTCTGCTGCCAGTAGCCCCAGCCCCAGATCGCGGCGACGGCCAGGCCGACGCCACCGATGATGCTCAGGCCGTTGTTGCGCAGCCAGGAGCGGACGCGTTCACTTTGTTCGTGCTCGTCGAGCAGGTCGTCGATCGCCATGCGTACTCTCGCCCTGACCGCGCCGATGCAAGCATCGCCGGCCGGGACCGTTCAGATGGATTATGGATGCCGCCCGTGGCCTCAGTTCGAAACCGGGACGACGGAACCCTCGGAGGATACCGCAAAGCGTGCAACGTTGGCTCGCCGGTACGGTCCCAGGTCGATCATCGCGCCGTTCTGCTGAACCTCCACTGCCGAGGCGTTGCCCAGCACCACCCGGCCGATCTGCCCCGGGTTGAAGCTGCGGGTCTGGCCGGCACGGATCAGCGCCTTCTCCACAGTGCCGCCATCCGGGCCGGCGATGTCCACCCAGCTGTCCCCGGAGAACGTCATCTCAAGGGCACCCGTAGCCGGGGCGCTGGCCGGCGCGGCGGGACGCGGGACCGGCGTCAGCGAGGCCATGTACGGGGTGGCGGCAGGACGCTCGGACGTCGCCACTGCAGGTGCGGGCGCCGGCGCGGCGGCCTCGGCGGACGCGCCCTGCGGGGGCGCGACGGCGACTGTGGCCGGGATGACATCCAGGGATGCCGTGCTGGGCGCCGCCGCATCGAAATGGGTACGGGTGGCAAACCAGACCGGCACCGCCAGCGCGGCGGTGATACCGACATACAGCAACCGCCGCCCGACGCTCTCGGCGATCCGCCGTGCGCGTGGCGTATGGGTATGGCTGACCAGCGTCGGCGGAACGATCGGGCCGACCTGCGCCTGCTCGAGCACCCCGCTCACGTCCACGCCAAGCAGGCGCGCGTAGCTGCGCAGCTGGCCGCGCACGAACACCGGTGCGCCAAGGCGCTCCCACTGCTCGTCCTCGAGTGATCGTACGACCTGCGAAGACATGCGCAGACGCGCAGCCACCTCGTCGATGGTCTGTCCGGACGCTTCGCGCGCCTGGCGCAGGCGCTCACCGGCGCCGGCGGCGGTCTCGAACGCATTCACGGTCTGGTGGTCAGTCACAATGCCTCAACCCTTGGAATTGGTGCCCACTTCCTGCGGGAATTCCTGTCGAATCCGCTGCAGGTAGCGTTCTGCGGCACGAGGATCACCCAGTCGCGCCTCGATCTGCGACGCCAGTTGTAACACGGAACGTGTGGCCGGTGCAGCCGCGAGGCGTCGCTCGGCAAACGCGCGGGCATCCATGAAGCTGCCCTGGTCGAACGAAAGGCGGGCCATGGACTCCAGTGCGCGAGGGTCGCGCGGGGCCCTGGCCAGCGCGGCGCGCAGGGCGCGCTCGGCCCGGGCGCCCTCACCCGCCTGCAGGGCGCAGGCACCTGCATTGGACAACGCGACTTCCGGCGTAGCATAGCCCGGCGCCACCACGGCGCGGTCCAGCCATTGCAGCGCCTCGGCCGCACGGCCCCGCTCGCAGAGCCAGGCGCCGTAATTGTTGAGCACATCGCCGCGATCCGGCGCCAGCGTCGCGGCGCGTTCCAGCAGCCGTCCGGCTTCGGTGGCATCGCCTTGCCGGTCCGCCACGGCGGCCAGCAGCACCAGCGCATCGGGTCGATCGGGAATCAGCTTCTGTGCCGCCCGGGCGCGCGTTTCGGCAGCGACCAGGTTGCCGCTGCCCAGTTCGGCCCCGGCCAGCGTGATCAGGTTCTGGTACTCGTGCAGGCGGCGCACGCCAGCGCCATCGCGCGCCACGTAGACCGGTGCCACGCCGCCCAGCCCGGCACGTGACGAGTCGATGCCCTTGCTGCCACCCCCACACCCCGCCAGGGCCAGCACCGCGGCCAGCAGCACCGGTGCACGCAGGCCGGGAGCGCGGGTGTCAGGCCGCCGCATCGCTGCCGGCCTGCAGCATCTTGTCCAGGGCCTTGTTGAACTCGGCCTGTCGGCGGGTGCGGTCCATCACCTGCCCCTTGAGCTGGCCGCAGGCCGCATCGATGTCATCACCACGCGTACGACGCACCATGGTCAGCACGTTGCTGTCCAGCAGGATGGTCTGGAAGGCGCGGATCTGCGCATCGTCGGAGCGTTCATACCGCGTACCCGGGAACGGATTGAACGGGATCAGGTTGATCTTGCCCGCGCCCTTGGCCTGCACGGCGTTGTCGAACTGCCGCATCAGCCGGGCCAGTGCACGCGCGTGCTCGGGCTGGTCATTGATGCCCTTCATCAGGGTGTATTCGAAGGTCACCGATTCGCGGCGTTTGTTGGCGCGCAGGTAACGCGCGCAGGAGGCCATCAGATCGGCGATCGGGTACTTGCGGTTGAGCGGCACGAGGGTCTCGCGCAGCTCGTCGGTCGGTGCATGCAGCGACACGGCCAGCGAGACATCGCTCTCGGTGGACAGGCGGTCGATCATGGGCACCAGGCCCGACGTGGACAACGTCACGCGCTTGTTGGCCAGGCCGTAGCCCAGGTCATCGCGCATCACGCTCATCGCGCGGACGACGTTGTCGAAATTCATCAGCGGCTCGCCCATGCCCATCATCACCACGTTGGTGAGACGGCGCATCTGGTGCGGCACGTTGCCCAGGTGGCGGGCCGCCACCCATACCTGGCCGATGATCTCGGCGGTGGACAGGTTGCGGTTGAAGCCCTGGGTGGCGGTGGAGCAGAACGTGCAGTTGAGCGCGCAGCCCACCTGCGAGGACACGCAGAGCGTGCCGCGGGTCTTGTCCGGGATGTACACCGCTTCGATGGCGTTCTTGCCATCGGTGCCCATCGCCAGCAACCACTTGTGGGTGCCGTCGCTGGAGGGCTTTTCGAACACGATGTTGGGAACCAGCACCTCGGCATGGGCCTGCAGCTTGGCGCGCAGGCTCTTGCCGAGGTCGGTCATTTCATCGAAATCGGTGACGTAGCGATGGTGGATCCACTTCATCACCTGGTGGGCACGGAACTTCTTCTCGCCGAGGGTCTCGACGAAGAACCGTTCCAGGCCCGCGCGATCGAGGTCGAGCAGATTCTGCTTGCCAGCCGTGGGGCCCGAGGTGGGCAACGGCTGGATGGCTTGGGACTGTACGACCTCGTTCACGGCAACCTCTTAGCGGGAGACCACTTCGGTGGTGGCGAAGAAGTACGCGATTTCGTTGGCGGCATTTTCCACCGAATCCGAGCCATGGGCGGCATTTGCGTCGATGGATTCAGCGAAATCGGCGCGGATGGTGCCGGCTGCGGCTTCCTTCGGGTTGGTGGCACCCAGCAGATCGCGGTGGGCCAGGACGGCGTTCTCGCCTTCCAGGGCCTGGATCATCACCGGGCCGGAGATCATGAACTCGACCAGCGCGTTGAAGAACGGACGCTCGCGGTGCACGGCATAGAAGCCTTCGGCTTCACGGCGCGAGAGCTGCTTGTACTTGGCGGCGACGACCTTCAGGCCGGCCTTTTCGAAGCGTGCGTAGATTTCGCCGATCACGTTCTTGGCAACGGCGTCCGGCTTGATGATCGAGAGGGTGCGCTCCAGCGCCATGGTGGTATCTCCAGAAAGGCAATAAGAAAACCCGCGTTGGGACGCGGGCTTGACCAATTAATCGTAGGCGAATTGTAACGCGGGTGGCCTGGGGGCGGTAGTGGCGGGCGTTCTTGGGGTTCATGTGCGTCGTCAGGGGGGGGGGTCGAACGGCTGGGCCCCTCCGTGGTGGGCGCTGGGGCTGGGTTAACTGGATTGGGCCGGGGGGGGGGGGGGGGGGGGGGGGGGGGGGGGGGGGGGGGGGGGGGGGGGGGGGGGGGGCACCGCGGGGGGCGCGCCCCCCCCCCCCCCCCC
>NZ_JAASQW010000010.1:0-83513 GCF_011761925.1 Xanthomonas sp. 60
GTTGGGTGGGGGCGTTGAGCGCCATGGATGGCGCGAAGCGAGGCCCGCAGGAGCGGCTTTTGCCGTCCCCCACCCAACCCCACCGCCCGGCCCAATCCCAGTAACCCAGCCCCAGCGCCACCACGGAGGGGCGCAGCCGTTCGCCGCCAGTCTCACAGCCGTCAGCCGTCAGCAATGAAGCGGAACCGCTTCTGCTTTTGCTTTTTTTCTTCTTTCCCGTGGTGGGCGCAGCCCTGTCACAGGGCTGGGCGGTGGGGTTGGGTGGGGGCGTTGAGCGCCATGGATGGCGCGAAAGCGAGGCCCGCAGGAGCGGCTCTTGCCGTCCCCCACCCAACCCCACCGCCCGGCCCAGCCCAACGATGCAAACGAACGCGCCCACCACGGAGGGGCCCAGCCGTTCGCCGCAAGACCGTCAGTGCGCCGCCTTGTCCCGCTTCCATCCCCGATGCTGGATATCCAGTTTCAGGCTGTACAACGCCGTGAACGCCGGAAACAGGTTCTGCAGCACCCCCACCGAATCCTGCTTGGCCGAGAACAGGAAGTAGCTCAGCGTCATCAGGCTGCCAACCACGCTCATGTACCAGAACAACCGCGGAATCACCGGTTTGCCAGCCCGCCGCGAGGCCACGAACTGCACCAGCCAACGCCCGCCGAACATCAACGCACCGGTGTAGCCGATCACCTTCCAGCCTGTGACGTGCAGGCCAGTCCAGTACAGCCAGGTCAGCGGCTGGTCGAGCACATGCAGTTCCATCAGCGTTCTTCCACCTGCGTGCGCTTGCTGCGCACGATCAGCCAGGCCACCCCGCGCAGATCGCGGATACCCACCAACGCGCGCCCCAGGTTGTTGTACTTGGAAACCCCTGCGGTGCGGTGGCGGTGGTTCACTGGCACGCTCAGTGTCTTCCAGCCGGCACGCTGCATCAGCGCCGGCAGGTAGCGGTGCATGTGATCGAAATACGGCAGGTCCAGGAACGCGGCACGTTCGAACAGCTTGATGCCGCAGCCGGTGTCCGGGGTGTCGTCGCGCAGCATGCGCGCGCGGATCGCGTTGGCCCACTTGCTGGCCCAGCGCTTGCTGCCGCTGTCCTGGCGGTTGACCCGCCAGCCGGCGAACAGGCGCACGTCCGCAGGCGCCGCCGCGCGGGCGGCCAGCAGCCTGGGGATGTCGGCCGGATCATTCTGGCCGTCACCGTCCAGCGTGGCGATCCACGGCGCACGCGCATGGCGCACGCCGGTGCGCACGGCCGTGCTCTGCCCGCTCTGGGTGACATGGTGGAGCACGCGCAGTTCGGGCGTGGTGGCCTTCAGGGCGTCGAGCACGGCCAGCGTGTCATCGCGGGAGTGGTCGTCCACGTAGATGATTTCGAAAGGCACCGCGCCCCGCAGCGCAGCGGTGATCTCGGCGATCAGCGGGGCAACGTTGTCGCGCTCGTTGAAGACCGGAACGACGACGGACAACTCGGGTGGGCTCATCGGGCTCTCAGCCATGGAGGTGGGTCAAAGACCGGGCATTTTCCGCTGGCGAGGTTATCCGGAGATGAACCGCCCCATCGGCCCGCCCCGTACGGTCAGGCGCGCTCACCGAAATAGTCCCGGCACCATGCCACGACCGGCGGCAGGCCCGCTTCGATGGGCGTGCGCGCCGCGAAGCCGAAAGCGTCATGCGCACGTCGGGTATCGGCCATCGTCCGCACCATGTCGCCCGGCTGCATCGGCTTGTAGATCTTCCGCGCCGGGCGTCCGGCCGCCTGCTCGATCACCCCGATGAAGCGCTCCAGCTCCACCGGGGTGTGGTTGCCCAGGTTGAAGACGCGGTGCGGCACCGGCGCGGTGCTGGGCTGCCCGAGCGCGCCCAGGATACCGGCCACGATATCCGACACGTGGGTGAAATCGCGCTGCATGCGGCCCTCGTTGAACACCTCGATCGGCCGTCCGGCCAGCACCGCGCGCGAGAACAGCAGCGGCGCCATGTCCGGCCGGCCCCAGGGACCGTACACGGTGAAGAACCGCAGGCCGGTGGCGTGCAGGCCGAACAGCTGCGCGTAGGTATAGGCCATCAGTTCGTTGGCGGCCTTGGTGGCGGCGTACAGCGATCGCGGCTGGTCCACGCGCTGGTCCTCGGAGAACGGCGGCACCGCCGAGTCCCCGTAGACCGAGCTGCTGGAGGCATACACCAGATGGCCGACGCCACGGTGCCGGCACAGTTCCAGGATGTTCACGAAGCCGCTGATGTTGCTGTCCACATAGGCGTGCGGGTTCTGCAGCGAATAGCGCACGCCCGCCTGCGCGGCCAGATGGATCACCGCGGTTGGCCGGACCTCCTCGAACAGCGCCGCCAGGCCGTCGCGGTCGGTCAGGTCCAGCGCGCGCAGGTCCAGCGTCGGGCACAGCGCGGCGACGCGGTCGCGCTTGATCTGCGGATCGTAGTAGTCGTTGAAGTTGTCCAGGCCCACCACGCTGCGGCCCGCCTCGAGCAGGGCACGGGCGGTGTAGGCACCGATGAAGCCGGCAGCGCCGGTGAGCAGGAGGGTCATGGCAGAGCTCGGGTAGTCACGAAGGCAGAGTCTAGGGCAGGCGCTGTCCGGGAAAAGTCCGAAGCGCGTATTCGTCGACGTCGTGGCGCATGTCCCGCTCCCGGCCAGGGCTGCGCCGCGCTCAGCCCTGGCGCGTGCGCAGCCGTTCCAGCACGCCTTCCAGCGTGTCCAGATCGGTGTAATGGATGACCAGCTTGCCCTTGCCGCCGCGCCCGTGGGCAATGGCCACGCGGGTGCCGAGGCTTTCGCTCAGCTCGGTTTCCAGCGAGGCGATGTCCGCCTGCGGCGCGGATTTCGCTGGCGGCTGCGGACGGTTGGCCGGCACCTTGCCGGCCGCGAAGGCCTGCGCACGGCGTTCGACTTCCCGCACGGACCAGCCTTCGTCGGCCGCTTCCTGCGCCAGCCGGCTCGCCAGCTCCGGGGCCAGCGTGGCCAGCGCACGGGCGTGACCCATTTCCAGCCGCCGCGTCTCCAGCAGCATGCGGATGGCGATAGGCAGTTCGAGCAGGCGCAGCAGGTTGGACACCGCCGCGCGTGAGCGGCCCACCGCTTCGGCCGCCTCGGCATGGGTGAGCGTGAACTCAGTGATCAGCCGCTGCAGGGCATCGGCTTCTTCGAGGGGATTGAGGTCTTCGCGCTGGATGTTCTCGATCAGCGCCATGGCGATGACGGTGCGGTCTTCCAGCTCGCGCACCACCACCGGCACTTCGTCCAGGCCGGCCAGCTGCGAAGCGCGCCAGCGGCGTTCGCCGGCCACGATTTCATAGGTGCCGCCGGGCAGCTGCCGCGCCAGGATCGGCTGGATCACCCCCTGCGAGCGGATCGAGTCGGCCAGCTCGGCCAGCTTGCCCTGGTCCATCTCGCGACGCGGCTGGTACTTGCCGGGCTGCAGCTGGCCGATGGGCAGCTTGCGCAGCACTTCACCGGGCAGCGGCTCGATCACCGCCGTGGCCTGCACCTGGCTGACCGATGCCTTCGGCCCCAGCAGAGCATCCAGACCGCGGCCGAGGCCACGCTTCTTCCCTGCAGCAGGCTTGGTGGTCATCACAGGGTCTCCATGGCCGGCGTGGCCGTGTTGCGTTCACTGTTGCGGCGGATGATCTCACCGGCCAGGCCGAGGTAGGCCACGCCACCGCGCGAGCCACGATCGTAGCCGACGATGCTCTGGCCATGGCTGGGGGCTTCGGCCAGGCGCACGTTGCGCGGCACGATGGTGCGGAACACGAGGTCGCCGAAGTGCTCGGTCAGTTCGGCCGAGACCTGGTTGGCGAGGTTGTTGCGCACATCGAACATGGTGCGCAGCACGCCCTCCACTTCCAGCACCGGGTTGAGCGTGCCGCGCAGCGCTTCGATGGTTTCCACCAGCGCGCTCAGGCCTTCCAGCGCGTAGTACTCGCATTGCATCGGCACCAGCACCGAATCGGCGGCGGCCAGCGCGTTGAGCGTCAGCAGGGACAGGGCCGGTGGACAGTCGATGAGGATGAAATCGTACTCGTCGCGGATCGGTGCCAGCGCGCGCTTCAGGCGCTGCTCGCGCTCGCCCTGCGCCATCAGCTGGATCTCCGCGGCGGTCAGGTCGATGTTGCCCGGCAGCAGGTCGAAGCCTTCGGCCGCCTTCACCCGCACCTCCACCGCGCTGCGCTCGCCCAGCAGCAGATCGCACGTGGACGCCTCCAGCTCGCGCTTGTCCACGCCGCTGCCCATGGTGGCATTGCCCTGCGAATCCAGGTCGACCAGCAGGACACGCCGGGGCGCATGGGCCAGCGCGGCGGCGAGGTTGACGGCGGTCGTGGTCTTGCCCACGCCACCCTTCTGGTTGGCGATGGCGATGATGCGGGCCATGCGGGTGAGCCTCGTCGACGTTAACTGGGACCGGTCATTATGCGTACAACCGGCCCCGGGCGGAAATCGGCGTGCGCCATCTGCCGGGTCCGCAACCGGCGGACAGCGGCCTCAGGGACCGGTCACGGTGACCAGATGCCGCTCGCCGGCCAGCCCGGGCACCTGCAGCGGACGCACCTGGCGCACCTGCCAGCCGGCCGGCAGCGCGGCGATTTCCTCATGCGGATGCACGCCCTTCATGGCCAGCAGCACGCCCCCCGGACGCAGCAGGTGGCCGCCGACGCGGACGATGCCGGCCAGGGTATCCATCGCGCGCGCGGTCAGCTGGTCGTACTGGCCGGGCTCGTCCAGCGCTTCGGCGCGGGATTCGGCCACGCGTGCATTGGCCAGCCCGAGCTGGCGCACGGCCTCGCGCATGAAGCGTGCCTTCTTGCCATTGCTCTCCACCAGGGTGACGCGCAGGCCGGGGCAGGCGATGGCCAGCGGAATGCCGGGCAACCCGGGGCCGGTGCCCAGGTCGGCCAGCGAGCCATCGGCCACGTGCGGTTGCATGGCCAGCGAATCGAGCAGGTGGCGGGTGACCATCTCCTGCGGATCACGCACGGCGGTCAGGTTGTAGGTGCCGTTCCAGCGGTGCAGCAGAGCCAGGTAGCGCAGCAGGGGCGGTGCCAGCGCTGCCGCATCCAGGCCCATCTGGGCCAGGCCACGCTGCAGCGTATCGGCCACGGCGGCCGGGAGATCATGTTCGCTCATGCCGCCATTATCACCATTCCGCGCTCAGATCGGCGCCTCGCTGCGCCGGTGCCAGGCCAGCGCGGCACGGAAACGGTCGCTGGCCTGCCATTCGTGCAGGTGCCAGCGCGCGGCAGGACCGAGCGCTTCATCGCACCACGCCATCTCCAGCGCGCCTGCCGGCCCGGCCATGAGCTGCAGGCGATGCAGCCCGAACGAAATGCCCTGGCCATCGGCCTTGAGAATGGCTTCCTTCGCACACCACAGGCGGAAGAACCAGTGCGCGAACGTGGCCTCGTCCAGCGGCTGCAGCCAGGCGATCTCGGCCGGATGGAAAAAGCGCTGCACGATCTCGCGCATGCGCGGCCGTGGACGCACCAGTTCAAGGTCCACGCCAAGGCGCACGCCCTCGCCCAGCGCCACCAGCAGCACATCGCCGCTGTGGCTCCAGCCGGCCTCGTGGGCGGCCAGCGCACCGGCCAGGGAGGGGCGCCCGCGTGGATCGCGGACCAGCGGGATCGCCATCGGATCGCCCCCGAGTGCCTGGGCCAGCACCTCCCGGGCCTGGGGTTCGCCACGCTGCCCCGGCACGTGGGGGCGCTGCCAGACCGTGACTGGACCGAAGCGCCACGGACCGAAGGGGCCTGCCGCAGGCGCCATCACGCCGCCGCGATGGGGCTGCACGGGGGGTTCACGGCGGACCGCGTCAACTGGGGGCGGTATTCAACAGGAGTCTGGACCATGGGCATCATCATCTGGCTGATCGTGGGCGGTATCGTGGGCTGGCTGGCCAGCCTCATCATGCGGCGCGATGCACAGCAGGGCATCATTCTCAACATCGTGGTCGGCATCGTCGGTGCGCTGATTGCCGGCTTCCTGTTCGGCGGCGGCATCAACCAGGCCATCACGGTGCGGACGTTCCTGTACTCGTTGATCGGCGCGGTGATCCTGCTCGCAATCGTCAACCTGTTCACCCGCAAGAGCATCCGCTGACCCGCGCACCGCGCCCTGCGGGGCGTGGACCGGTGCGGTTCTGCGAGGCCCGGCAGCTGCCGGGCCTCGTTCGTTTCAGCCCAGCTGCACCCATGCCGGCGCATGGTCGCTGGGGCGGTCCCAGGTACGTGGCTCGCGGTCGATGCCAGACGCCACCGCGGTGTCCTTCAACGCATCGGAGACCAGCGTCAGATCGATGCGCAGGCCGAGGTTGCGCCGGAATCCGGCCGCACGGTAATCCCACCAGCTGAAGATGCCACCCTCCTCGTTGTGCAGGCGGTAGCCGTCATGCAGGCCGAGCTGCAGCAGCCGGGTCAGCGCAGCGCGCTCGGCGGTGGAGGTGAGGATGTGGTTCTCGTTCCACACCAGCGGATCATTGACGTCGCGCTCGTCCGGGGCGATGTTGAAGTCACCCAGCACGACCAGCTTCGGGTACCGCTGCAGCTCTGCGGCCACCCACGCATGTACGGCCTCCAGCCAGCGCAGCTTGTAGGCGTACTTGTCGGTGCCCACGTCCTGGCCGTTGACCACGTAGAGATTGATCACCCGCAGGTCCCCGAAGGTTCCGGCGATCACCCGTTTCTGCTCGTCCTCGAAGCCGGGAATGCCGATCTGCACGTCCTGCGCCGGCTCGCGCGAGAGCAGCGCCACGCCGTTGTAGGTCTTCTGTCCGGCGAACACACTGCGGTAGCCGGCCGCGGCCAACGCGGTATCCGGGAATTTATGGTCTTCCAGCTTGGTTTCCTGGATGCCCACGATGTCCGGGCCGAAATCGGCCAACCACTGCAGCAGGTGCGGCAGGCGGACATTGAGCGAGTTGACGTTCCACGAGACGATTTTCATGCGGGCGATTGTACCTGCCAGGCGGCGGGAGGATGCCCGGCAACGCAGACCGGCCAGGCCACGCCACTACCGCATCAGCAGCCTCAGCAGGCCCGCCACGCGCGAATACGGTGGCCGCAGGAAATCCGTCGCCGCCCAGCGTGGCTGCCACAGCACCGGCATCAGCTTGCTCATGCCGTCGAATCCCGCGCGGCCGTGGTAGGCCCCCATGCCACTGGCGCCGACACCGCCGAATGGCAGGCCCTCGGCGGCGAAGTGCAGCAGCGTGTCATTGACCGTTACCCCGCCGGCCACCACCGTGCCAAGGATACGCTCCACCGTCGCCCGGTCATGGCTGAAGGGGTACAGCGCGAGCGGTCGATCGCGTGACAGCACATCATCGAGCGCAGCCTGCAGATCCACGTGGCCGCGCACCGGCAGGACCGGTCCGAAGATCTCCTCGCGCATCAGGTCCAGGTCATCGGGCGGATCCAGCACCACGGTGGGGGCGATCAGGCGCTCGCGGGCCGCGCGCTCCGGATCGATATCGACCAGCGGGATGACCACCACGCCCCGTGCACGCGCCTGCGCCAGATAGCCCTGCAGGCGCTCGAACTGGCCCTGGTTGACGATCCGGGTGTAGTCGGGCGCCTCACTGAGATCACCATAGCGTTGCACCACCTGCTGCTGCAGCTGCTGCACGAATGCGTCCCGGCGCGCAATGTCGATCAGTACATGATCCGGGGCGATGCAGGTCTGCCCGGCATTGAAGAACTTGCCGGTGGCCAGCCGCGCCGCCGCCTTGTCGAGCGGATAATCGCTGCAGACGATGGCAGGCGACTTGCCGCCCAGTTCCAGCGTCAACGGCACCAGATGTTCGGCCGCCGCCGCCATGACCTTGCGGCCCACGGCAGTGGAGCCGGTGAACACCAGGTGGTCCAGCGGCAAGGCGGAGATTGCGGCGGCGACGTCCGCACCACCCTGCACCACCGCCACGCGATCGGGCGGGAACACGCTGGCCAGCAGATCGGCAAGGAACGCGCTGGTGCGTGGCGTGTGTTCCGAGGGCTTGAGCAGCACATGGTTGCCGGCGGCGATCGCCGTGGCCAGCGGCACCAGGGCCAGCGTCACCGGGTAATTCCACGGCGAAATCACGCCCACCACGCCCAAGGGCACAGGCCGCAGCTGGGCGCGGGCCGGCCACAGTTTCGCACCCGCCCGGGCGCGCCTGGGTCTGGCCCAGCGCCTGAGGTTGCCAAGCAGGTGATCGATGGCCGAGAGCACGCTCATGCCATCGGCAATGCGTGATTCGTCGTGCGAGCGGTGTCCGAAATCCGCCGCGATGGTGGCGGCCATCTCATCGATGCGGGGCTTGAGGGCGGCTCGCAGGCGACGGAGGTCGTCTACGCGCTGGGCCAGCGAAGGGCGCTGCCGCTGCCAGGCGGCACGCAGAAAGCGCTGCACGGAAAGAAGATCGGGCGGGCTGTTCGGGATCATGCCCGGACTATAGAGCGTGCGTGACGGCGTGGGCGTCAAGCCGCTCCCCGGAGGCGCGTCCACTGAAGCGTGACAGGGCCGGGTGCAACGGCATGCAGCCTTTCTGAAAGCCAGTCTGGCGGCGTTCCATCATCGTTGATGGTTTCCACGCCCGGCCTTTGTCTTGCCAACGATCAGTGCACTGACGCCGTCGCAACCGCTGCCCATCTCCCACCCTGAGGAGGTTCCGCTGCGGGAGGTGCGCGTGGAGAACCGTGCGCTTCCCGCAGGGTTCGGCCCGTCCTGCGCCCTGCCCTGCATGCCGGGTGGATGCGCCAGGCACCTGCGGATCGTGCTGAACATGGCCGTTCTGGTCGCCGGGATGGTCGTGCTGTACTGGGCCTTCGGCAGGCCGTTCGTCAGCGCCGGCGGTGCCGCAGGACAGGCAGCCGGCCAGGCACCTGACACCCCGGGATCGGCCGCCACCCCGGCAATGAGCGCGCGTGCGTACGCCATGTGGCGGGTGCTGGCGAAATCCTGGGGATGACAGGGCTCTCCGGAGCCCGCATGCAGGAAGGCCGCGGTCTGCACCGCGGCCTTCCGTTCACACCATCGGCTGTCCCGCTTACTGGGTGATGTCCACCTTGCGGGTGTCATGCAGGAACAGGCCACCGATCACCACGGTCATCAACGCGATGATGATGGGATACCACAGGCCGTAGTAGAGGTTGCCGGTACCTGCCACCAGTGCGAAGGAAATCGCCGGGAGGAAGCCACCGAACCAGCCGTTGCCGATGTGGTAGGGCAGCGACATCGAGGTGTAGCGGATGCGGGTCGGGAACAGCTCCACCAGATAGGCCGCGATCGGTCCGTAGACCATCGTGACGTACAGCACCAGCAGCCACAGCATGAAGATCGTGCCTGCGATGTTGATGCGTGCACCGTCTGCCTTGGCCGGGTAACCGGCTGCCGTCAGCGCGCCCTTCAGCTCCGCCCCGAAGGCATCGGCCTTGGCCTTGCCATCGTCCTTGGACAGGCCGGCGGCCTCATAGGACGCTACTTCGCCGTTGCCCACGTTCACCACCGCCAGCGAACCGGCCGGCGCCGGCTTCACGTCGTACGGCACGCCCGCCTTGGTCAGCGCGGCGGTGGCCACGTCGCAGGAGCTGGTGAACTTGCGCAGGCCCACCGGATCGAACTGGAACGAGCAGGTGTTGGGATCGGCCACCACCAGCGCCGGCGAAGACGCACGCGCTTCTTCGATGGCCGGGTTGGCGAAGTGGGTCAGGCCCTTGAAGATCGGGATGTAGGTGATGGCTGCCAGCAGGCAGCCGGCCAGGATGATCCACTTGCGGCCGATGCGGTCGGACAGCCAGCCGAAGAAGATGAAGAACGGCACGCCCAGCGCCAGCGCTGCGGCGATCAGCAGATAGGAGGTGGTCGGATCGACCTTCAGCATGCTGCTCAGGAAGAACAGCGCGTAGAACTGGCCGCCGTACCACACCACCGCCTGGCCGGCCGCGGCACCGAGCAGCACCAGCAGCATCAGCTTCAGGTTGCCGTCTTTCAGGCTGTCACGGAACGGCGTCTTGGAGCCCTTGCCTTCGGCCTTCATCTGCTGGAACAGCGGCGATTCACTCAGCTGCAGGCGGATCCACACCGAGATGCCCAGCAGCACGATGGAGACCAGGAACGGGATGCGCCAGCCCCAGGCTTCGAAGGCCTCGTTGCCCAGTGCGTAGCGGCAGGCGAGGATGATCAGCAGCGACATGAACAGGCCGAGCGTGGCCGTGCACTGGATGAAGCTGGTGTACAGGCCACGCTTGTTCGCCGGTGCGTGTTCGGCCACGTAGGTGGCGGCGCCACCGTATTCGCCGCCCATCGCCAGGCCCTGGGCCAGGCGCAGGATGATCAGGATCACCGGTGCGGCAAACCCGATGGAGGCGTAGTTGGGCAGCACGCCGACCAGGAAGGTCGAGATGCCCATGATCAGGATGGTGACCAGGAAGGTGTACTTGCGCCCGATGCGATCGCCGAGGCTGCCGAAGAATGCCGCGCCGAACGGACGGACGAAGAAGCCCGCCGCGAACGCCAGCAACGCGAAGATCATGCCCGTGGTTTCGTTGACGCCACTGAAGAACTGCTTGGCGATGATGGCCGCCAGCGAGCCGTACAGGAAGAAGTCATACCATTCGAACACCGTGCCAAGGCTCGATGCGAAAATGACCTTCTTGTGACCCTTGGTCAAAGCGGCCTGGGTGGGTACGGGTGTTGTGGACATACAGTGCTTCCCCTCGTAGTGCCGGGGGCTGCCCGGCAACGGTTGTCAATCTGTTTTCAGGTCGGTGCGGACGGATCAGAAGCTGTATTTGGTGGTGAACTGCACGCGGCTGATATCGCCCTTGCGGCCGTCTTCGATCTCACGCACGCCGTACATCAGTTCGGCGCCCACATCGACCTTCGGCATCGGGGTGTAGAACACATTGCCGCGGATGCTCTGCACGCTTCTGGTCACCAGCGGACCGAGCGTTCCATCGTTGTCGTAGTCACTGCGCGCGTAGATCAGGTTGGTGCGCAGTTTCGGCGTGAAGGCATGCCGCCAGCCGACGTAACCGGCGAGGACGCCGGTGGTGGCCAGTTCGTCGCGGGCCGCGTCATAGGCGGTATCGGCGGTGATCCCCAGGCCGATGTAGCGCGAGATACCTTCGCCACCGGTGAGCTGGTAGTGCAGCGTATCGGTATCGCCCATCACCCACTTGCCGCCCAGCGTCAGGCCGCCGGCCATCTTGTCCGCGTCGGCCCCGGAGGCCTGGTTGTCCACCTTGAGCTGGCGCACCAGACCGGCCACGCCGAAGGTGCCCCAGTCGCCCTTCCAGCCATAGCGCACGGTCAGGTCCGGCAGGCTGCCGCGATCGGAGTTCGCACTGGCGTTGGTCCATGCGCCGGTGAGCGGATTGCGGGTGCCGGTGAGCGTGGTGGTTTCCGGGTTCTCCAGCGCGACGCTGAGGCCGCCCTGCGTATACCGGATCTGTGCCTGGCGCACGAACACCACGCCGTCGGTGGGCCCCACGAAGTCGGCCGCTTCCGGAAGCGAGGCCGCATCCATGAAGTTGGTCCAGGTCTGGCCGGCCAGCCAGTTGTTCCAGTACATGTATGCGTGCCGCAGGGTCACGCCGTAGGTATTGGTGGCCGTCTGGTTGCCCAGCGAATTGCCGAAGAAATCCATCTCGAAGAACGCACCGGCCTTGTCACCGGATTGGCTCACGTTGTCGATGCCCAGGTTGAAGCGCGAGAACTTGGCGTGCGCGTTGTAGTCCACGTCCGAGCGTTCGCCGCTGCCGCCTGCCCCGGCCACCGGGGTCTGTCCCGGCAGGTACAGCGCGCGGCCGGTGGCATCATCGGCCAGCTGGCCATCACCGGTCTGCGTGGCGAGGAAATCGGCCTTGATGAAACCGCCGACCTTGACCGTGGTACCCGGCGCGGCGCCCGGGGTGATCGTGGTCACCTGGATCGGCTGCTTGCCGGCCGGTACCGCCGGCTTCTGTTCGGCCTGCACGGTCCGCACTTCGGTCACGGCCTGCTGGGTCTGGCTGATCTGGCTCTGCTGCTGTTGCTGCGAGGACAGCAGCAGCTGCACCTGGCGCTCCAGTTCCATGACACGTGCTTCCAGCGCCTGCTCCCTGGCGCTCTGGCCTTTCGCCGATTGCGCGAACGCCATGCCAGGGGCGACCAGCGCGACCAGCATGCAGGCCGCAAGCGGCTTGCGCAGGGTCTTCAACGTACGGTGGCTCATGTTGCCCTCTCTCCCAAAAGTGGCAAATCGAAAGCCGCGCGTGGGGCACGGTCAGGCCGAGGTTGCGGCCGCGCCTGCGCATCCGGCTATACGCCATTAGTCGATAGGCCACCCGGTTACGACCATCGTCTAATCACCGTCCACGCCCAGTACGCGGGTGATGCGGCAAACTGGGCTGAACAGGTCGCGCGCATGCTGCGGCCGCACATACAGTCCACGTGGAAGTGAGGGTGCAGATGGCCGACCGTTATCCCGTTGATCCGCAGTTCGCCGCCCAGGCGCGTATCGACAAGACCGCCTATGAGCAGCAGTACCAGCAATCGCTGAGCGATCCGGATGCGTTCTGGGGCAAGGCCGCCGAGCGCCTGGACTGGATGCGTGCACCGACCCGGATCAAGAACGTCAGTTATGACCTGGCCGACTTCCGCATCAAGTGGTTCGAAGACGGCGAGCTCAATGCCAGCGTGAACTGCCTGGACCGTCAGCTGGCCACGCGCGGGGACAAGACCGCGCTGCTGTTCGAGCCGGACAGCCCGGACGCCCCGGCCCAGCACGTGACCTATCGCGAGCTGTACGAGCGCACCTGCCGGCTGGGTAACGCACTGCGCAGCCTGGGCGTCCAGAAGGGCGACCGCGTCACGATCTACCTGCCGATGATCATCGATGCCGCCGTGGCGATGCTCGCCTGCGCACGCATCGGTGCGATCCATTCGGTGGTGTTCGGCGGCTTCGCACCGAACTCCATCGCCGACCGCGTGATCGACTGCCAGAGCAAGCTGATCATCACCGCCGATGAAGGCCTGCGCGGTGGCCGCCGGATCCCGCTGAAGGCCAACGTGGACGCCGCGCTCAAGCTCCCGGGCACCACCACCGTGGAAACCGTGCTGGTAGTGCGCCACACCGGCGGCGCGGTGGACATGCAGGCCCCGCGCGACCGCTGGTTCCATGACGTGGTGGACAGCCAGCCGGCGGCCTGCGAGCCGGAACGCATGAATGCCGAGGACCCGCTGTTCATCCTCTACACCTCCGGCTCCACCGGCAAACCCAAGGGCGTGCTGCACACCACCGGCGGGTACCTGCTGTACGCGGCGTATACCCACGAAGCGGTGTTCGACCTGCGCGAGGACGACATCTACTGGTGCACCGCCGACGTCGGCTGGGTGACCGGCCACAGTTACATCGTGTACGGGCCGCTGGCCAACGGCGCCACCTCGCTGATGTTCGAAGGCGTGCCGAACTTCCCTGATACCGCGCGCTTCTGGAATGTCATCGACAAGCACAAGGTGACGTTGTTCTATACCGCGCCGACCGCCATCCGCGCCCTCATGCGCGAGGGCGACGAGCCGGTCAAGACGACCTCGCGCGCCTCGCTCCGCCTGCTCGGCAGTGTCGGCGAGCCGATCAATCCCGAAGCCTGGCGCTGGTACTACGAGGTGGTCGGCGACAGCCGCTGCCCGATCGTCGACACCTGGTGGCAGACCGAAACCGGCGGCATCCTGATCTCGCCGCTGCCGGGAGCGGTGGACCTCAAGCCGGGCTCGGCCACCCTGCCCTTCTTCGGGGTGCAGCCGGCGCTGGTCAATGCCGACGGCGAGATCCAGGAAGGCCCCACCGAGGGCAACCTGATCATCCGCGATTCGTGGCCGGGCCAGATGCGCACCGTCTATGGCGATGACCAGCGCTTCATCGACACCTACTTCCGTACCTACCCGGGCAGTTACTTCACCGGCGACGGCTGCCGCCGCGACGAGGACGGTTACTACTGGATCACCGGCCGCGTGGACGATGTGATCAACGTCAGCGGCCACCGCATCGGTACCGCCGAGGTGGAAAGCGCCCTGGTCTCGCACCCCAAGGTCGCCGAGGCCGCCGTGGTCGGCTTCCCGCATGACGTGAAGGGCCAGGGCATCTACGCGTATGTCACGTTGATCGCCGAAGAAACGCCCAGCGACGCGCTGCACAAGGAGCTGGTGGCGTGGGTGCGCAAGGAGATCGGCCCCATCGCCACGCCGGACCACCTGCAGTGGGCCCCGGGCCTGCCGAAGACGCGCTCGGGCAAGATCATGCGCCGCATCCTGCGCAAGATCGCCGAGAATGCACCGGACCAGCTCGGCGATACCTCGACCCTGGCCGATCCGTCGGTGGTGGCGTCGCTGGTGGACGAACGCAAGGTCCGATGATCCAACGCCCGGTGCCTCCCACCGTGGAGGCCCGGGCCTGTTCAAGCTGCCCCCCCCTACAAGCCAACCCCATGCCCACCCTGCTGATTGCCGATGACCATCCGCTGTTCCGAGAAGCGCTGAGGGGGGCGGTGCAGCGCGTGATGCCGGGCGTGCAGCTGCACGAGGCCGACAGCGTGGAGGCGCTGTACGCGCTGGCCGACCAGCACAACGATGCCGACCTGGTGCTGATGGACCTCAACATGCCCGGCGCCCAAGGCTTCAATGCGCTGGTGCACATGCGTTCGCTGCACCCGCACCTGCCGGTGGTCGTGGTGTCGGCACGCGAGGAGCCCACGGTGATGCGCCGCGCGCTCGACCATGGCGCGTTCGGGTTCATTCCAAAATCCGCCGATTCGGACACCATCGGGCACGCCCTGGGTACCATCCTCGACGGCGAAACCTGGGCCCCGCCGGAGGCCCACAACGTGCCGCCGACCGGGCGCGAGGAACGCGAGGTCGGACAACGCCTGCGCGAGCTCACCCCGCAGCAGTTCCGCGTGCTGCAGATGCTCGGCGCCGGCCGCCTCAACAAGCAGATCGCCTATGACCTGGGTGTTTCCGAGGCGACGATCAAGGCGCACGTCACCGCCATCCTGCGCAAGCTCGGGGTCACAAACCGCACGCAGGCCGTGCTGATGGCCGGCAAGCTGGCCGTGGATGACGAACAGATCGTGCTGCCGCCCGAAGAAGACTGACGCAACCGGCCACCTCCGGCGTGCGCCGCGTCCGCCGCGCGGTTCGTGCTGCGGCCACCGCATTGATGTGCCTGACGTGTCCGGCACCCGCAGCGCGCGGCTCGAGAAGAAACATTCCAAAAACGCATCCATGGCATGCCATTTCGCCGTTTGCCGGCGCACGCCCGGGTGGCTAGCGTCGCTCGCGCGCAGAAACCGTCCAGTTGACCGGGGGTCATCCGGCCTGCGCTTGTCAGGTAGCGAGAACGACCATGGCGCTTTTCTGTTCCTGCGGCGTACGCGCCGTGTTCCTGCTTGCCACGGCCTCGGCAAGTCCCGCCGCACTGGCCATCGCCGTCACCGATCACCTCGCACTGGGCGGCGCCGTGCGGCTGCGTTTCGACCACGATCCGGATCGCGACATCGAGAAGGCCGGCCTGGACGTGGTGATGCTCAATGGCGCCTATGACGATGGCCGCTGGATGGCCGCCGCGCGATACCGCTGGTACGGCGGTGCCCACCCCTACCAGTACACCCGTTTTGGCGGGGTGCGCTTCCTGGAATACGGCTGGGCGGGCCTGCACCTGGACGACACGCAGCAGATCAAGGTAGGCCTGCACAACGTGCCATTCGGCCTGCAGCCGCTCTTCAGCAGCACCTTCTACGAGACGCTGGGCAATGTGATCGGCCTGGAGGACCTCAACCAGGTGGGCGCCAGCTGGCAGCGCAGCGGCACGGACTGGAACCTGCAGGCGGGTCTGTACGCACGCCCGGCGTGGGCAGGCCACGGCACGGGCAATGGCACCACGTATGCCGTCACGGTGACCCCGGCCGATCCCGGCGTCGCGGGCGGCACCCGGAACGTGGAACGCGGCCTGGTGGCGGTCCGCCTGGCCCGTACGCTGCACGTTGGCGAGGGGGCAGGCGAGTTCGGCGTGTCGTTTCTGCACTCCACGCTTCACAACCGCGACACCGGCCGCGACGGCGAGCGCCGCAGCGCGGCCGTGCACTATCGCTATCAGCAGGGTCCCTGGCAAACACGGGCCCTGCTGGCCCGGCAGCTGATGACGCCGCGCAATCCCGACGGCAGCCAGCACGTGACGTTCGGCGCCTATGATGGCACCTTCAACGTGGCCAGCCGCGGTACGTTGGGCGTGCTCGACCTCAGCTACAGCGTGCCGGGACGGTGGCTGCACGGCTGGGTCGGCAACGTCCGTCCGTACGTCAATTACAGCCGGTTCGCCAAGTCCGCCGCAGGAGCCAGGGCCAGTGAGCGCGCCTTCCTCGGTGTGGCGGCGTCGGTACGCGCGCTCCAGGTGGCGCTGGAGTGGATGCACGGGCGCAATGACCCTTACATTGGCGGCAGCAGCTATACCCAGAGCCTGGCCGAAGGCGGCATCGACCGCTGGAAGAGCCAGCTGTACATGAACATCGGCTATTACTTCTGATCTCCTGCCCTCCGCGCCCCGGGTGCCCGCATGAAACGTCGCATGCCCACGCTCAATGCTCTGAAGGCCTTCGAGATGGCCGGAAGCACGGGCAGTTTCACCCGCGCCGCGGCGCAGCTCAGCGTCACCCAGAGCGCCGTCAGCCGCCAGGTGCGGCAGCTGGAGGACCAGCTGGGCGAACCGCTGCTGCTGCGCCAGCACCATCACCTGCAGCTGACGCCTGCAGGCGTGATCCTGCTGCGCGCGTTGCAGCAGTCGTTCGATCGCATCGAACAGACCGTGAGGGCACTGCAGGAGCAGCAGCACCTGCGCCGGCTCCGGCTCAACGCACCGCCCACCTTCGCGCGGCGCTGGCTGCTGCCGCGGCTGGGCACGCTGCGGGCGGCGCATCCGGAACTGGACATCAGCCTGACCACCCGCCTGCGCGATGACCTGTACGAATCAGGCCAGCTGGACGTGGCCATCCGCTTCGGCGATGGCGAATGGGAGGGACTGGACGCCACGCGGTTGATGACCGAACAGCACGTCGCCGTCTGCGCGCCGGCCCTGCTGGAACGCTACCGCAACGCCGATGGCAGCCCCGCGCTGGACCGCATGCCGCTGCTGCACGTGCTGGCTGGCACCGATCACCGTTACCTGACCTGGGCGCACTGGCTGGGTGCGGCCGGCATCGACGGGGTGGACCTGCAGGGCGGCTGCGAGTTCGATCTGCTCGACCTCGCCATCCGTGCCGCCCGCGATGGCCTGGGCGTCACCATTGCTGATCGCCACATGCTGGCCGAAGAACTCGACAGTGGCGCGCTGCAACAGGTCGGAGAGGCGCAGGTGGACGGCCACCAGTCCTATTGGCTGGTGCAGCGGACAGAAAGTGCATTATCGCCGGCGGTGGGTATTTTCCGCGCGTGGCTGCTCGCGCAGCGGGCGTAACGGTTCATTCGCGACACATTGCATCGCCTTGCGCGTGAACCTGAGTTTTTCGCATGCCGCGTCCGCCAAATCGTCGCTTGCAGACGCAGTGCAGCAACTTCAAAGCTTGCAGCACGCCGGCGATCAGGCGTCGGCACGGTGCCGATCTCGTCAGATCGTGGCCCACAGCGAGCAGGAATCATGCGCACCGAGTACCCCTTCATCGACGGCCGCTCTGCGGCACACGACGGCGATACGTTCATCGAGGTCATCAATCCGGCCACCGGCCAGTGCATCGGCCGTGTCGCCGCGGCCAGCGCCGCGCAGGCGACGGCCGCCGTAGCGGCTGCCCGGCGCGCGCAGCGCGGCTGGGCGCGCCTGCCGGCCATCGAACGCGCCAGGCACCTGCACCGCCTGGCCGACGCCCTGTGCGCCGAAGCCAGCGCCATCGGCGCGGTGCTGGCCGACGAATCGGGCAAGAGCCTGGACGATGCCAGCAATGAAGCGCGCTATGCCGCCGAGATCACCCGCTACCACGCCGAATGGGCACGCCGCATCGAAGGTGAAGTGATTCCCAGCGACAGTCCGCACGAAACCTTGCTGCTGCAGCGCGAGCCGATCGGCGTGGTCGCCTGCCTGATCCCGTTCAATTTCCCGGTCTACACGCTGCTGCGCAAGATCGCCCCGGCGTTGATCACCGGCAACACGGTGGTAGTGCGCCCCAGCAACAACACGCCGCTGTCCGCGTTCGCCATCGCCCGTGCAGTGGTCGCCGCCGGCCTGCCGGACGGTGTGGTCAACATCCTGGCGATGGACCACGACGTGGCCCAGGTCCTGTGCACGCAGCCGGCGGTGGGCATGATCACGCTCACCGGCAGTGTGGGCGTGGGCCGTACCGTACTGGAGTACTGCAAGGCCAACATCGCCAAGCCGTCGCTGGAACTGGGCGGCAAGACGCCCGCGATCGTCTGTGCCGATGCGGACCTGGAAACGGCCGCTACCGCCATCGCGGCATCGCGCACCACCCACTGCGGCCAGCTGTGCACGGCGGTGGAGCGCGTCTACGTGGACACGCAGGTGCACGACCGCTTCCTGGCGTTGCTGCGCGATGCGATGGCTGCCGTGCGCAGCGGCGACCGTCGGCAGGCGCCGGGCTGCATGGGACCGTTGGCCACCGCCGCCGCGCGTGCGCAGATCCATGCCAAGGTGCAGCGCGCGGTGGCCGAGGGCGCGGTAGTGGAAACCGGCGGCGTCGTGCCGCCCGGCGAAGGCTTCTTCTACCCGGCCACGCTGCTGTCCAACTGCCACCAGGCGATGGAGATCGTACAGGAGGAAACCTTCGGGCCCGTGCTGCCCGTGCTGCGTTTCGATGGCATCGAGGAGGCCCTGGCGCTGGCCAACGACCATCAGTTCGGGCTGTCCTCGGTGCTCTATACCGAGGACTATCGCACGGCCCTGCGGTGCGCCCACGCCATCGAAGCCGGCGAACTGTACGTCAACCGCACGCCTGCGGACCCCTACCAGGGCTACCACGCGGGCTGGAAGCGATCCGGACTGGGCGGCGATGACGGCAAGCACGGCATGCTCGAATTCACCCAGACCCGTCTGGTGGTGATGGCCTTCTGAACGCGCCGCGCCCTGCCGCGCAAGGCAGGCCCGGCCCTTACCGATCTGGATGCTTCCCATGACCGATACGCTTGTCGTTGCGGCGACCGCGCCGCAGCAGGCCGACCGCGCGCGTCTGCTGCGCTATGTCCAGCTGGCCCTGCTGGTGATCGCCGCTGGCGCCATCTTCCCGATGCTCTACCTGCGCCAGGTCTACCAGGGCACCATGCTGCACGCCATGGACATCAGCGAGGTCCAGCTGGGCGTGCTGTATTCCCTGCTGGGCACCGCCTTCATGTTCAGCTACCTGCCCAGCGGCTGGATCGCCGACCGGCTCTCGCCACGGTTCCTGATCAGCTTTTCACTGATCGGCACCGGCCTGCTCGGTCTGGTCTACGCCACGCTGCCGCCGTACGCCACGCTGGTCTGGATCTTTGTCGGCTTCGGCATCACCTGCGGGCTGACGTTCTGGGCCGCGCTGCTGAAGCGTGTCCGGATGATCGCACTGGCCGACGAACAGGGCCGATTCTTCGGCGTGCTGGACGGCGGCCGCGGGCTGGTCGAAGCCTCGCTGGCCACTGTGGCGATCGCCCTGTTCGCCTGGACGGTCAACCGCGGTCAGTCCGAGGCCACGGGACTGCGCCATGTGATCCATCTCTATGCTTTCTGCTGCATCGGGCTGGGCGTGCTGCTGGGCTTTGTCCGCGACCCGCGCGCGGTGGCCGATGAGGACGGCGCGGCCCCGGCGGCGCGGTCCTCGCTCCGCGCGGACCTGGCAACGCTGATCCGCATTCCCGAGCTGTGGCTGGTCACCGCCATCATTTTCTGCGGGTATCACTTCTTCTGGGCCACCTACAGTTTCTCCGCACTGCTTGAGCAGGACGGCCTTGGCCTGAGTGCCACCCTGGCCGGCGTCGTCACCACCATCAAGCTGTGGATGCGGCCGGTGGGCGGCATCGGAGGCGGCTGGCTGGGCGACCGCTTCTCGAAGATCGGCGTGCTGATCGTCGCGCTGTCGCTGGATGCGGCC
Source organism: Xanthomonas sp. 60 (assembly GCF_011761925.1). Taxonomy (NCBI): domain Bacteria; kingdom Pseudomonadati; phylum Pseudomonadota; class Gammaproteobacteria; order Lysobacterales; family Lysobacteraceae; genus Xanthomonas; species Xanthomonas sp. 60. The sequence continues at coordinate 20,081 of NZ_JAASQW010000010.1, forward strand.
GGCATGCTCGGCCTGGCCCTGCTGCCGGCCCTGCACAACGTCGGCATCCTGGTGTTCCTGGTCATCTTCATCGGCATGGTGACCTACGCCATCCGTGGACTGTACTGGGCCATCCTCGACGACTGCCGCGTGCCCACGCGGATCACCGGCCTGGCCATCGGCATCATCTCGATGATCGGCTACATGCCCGATGCCTTCCTGCCCCTGGTCAACGCGTGGTTCATCGGCCGCTTCCCCGGACTGCTGGGGTATCAGCTCTATTTCACTTACATCCTGGTGGTGGGCCTGCTTGGCGTGGTCGCCGCCGTGGCCCTCAAGCGCCGCCTGCAGGCAAGGACCTCTACACCATGAAGATCATCGCACTGGAAACCCACGTCGTCGCCGTTCCGCCGCCGCATGTGGGCGGCATGTACTGGCTGTTCGTCACCCTCACCACTGACTGCGGCATCACCGGCGTCGGCGAGATCTATGCCGCCACTTTCCACCCGAAGGTGATGGTGCCGGCCGTGGCCGATGTGTTCGAGCGCTACCTGCTCGGCCACGATCCGCACCACATCGAGCGTTTCTTCCGCCAGGCCTATTCCAGCGGCTTCACCCAGCGTCCGGACCTGACCATGATGGGCATCGTCAGTGGCCTGGAGATGGCCTGCTGGGACATCATCGGAAAGGCGGCCGGCAAGCCCGTGTACGAACTGCTGGGGGGCCGGGTGCACGAGCGGCTGCGCAGCTACACCTATCTGTATCCGCGCAATGCGGCTGGCGAGTACGACTACAGCGATCCGGACCTTGCCGCCGAATGCGCCGCACAGGAAGTGGCGCGCGGATTCACCGCCGTCAAGTTCGATCCCGCAGGTCCGTACTCGGCCTACTCCGGTCACCAGTTGTCACTGGAGGTGCTGGAGCGGTGCGAGACGTTCTGCCGGAAGATCCGCGAGGCGGTGGGCAACCGCGCCGACCTGCTGTTCGGGACGCACGGGCAGATGGTGCCCTCCTCCGCCATCCGCCTGGCGCAGCGCCTGCAGCGCTACGACCCGTTGTGGTTCGAAGAGCCCGTGCCGCCCGGACAGGATGAGGCCATGGGCCGCGTCGCGCGCGCCACGTCCATTCCCATCGCCAGCGGCGAGCGGTTGACCACCAAATACGAGTTCGCACGGCTGCTGCAGACCGGCGGCGCGTCGATCCTGCAGATGAATGTCGGCCGTTGTGGCGGTCTGCTCGAAGCGAAGAAGATCGCATCGCTGGCCGAAGTGCACTACGCGCAGATCGCCCCGCACCTGTACAACGGGCCGGTGGGTGCGGCGGCCAGTTTCCAGCTCGCCGCCTGCTCGCCGAACTTCCTCATCCAGGAAAGCATCGGCACGTGGGACGGTTTCCACGCACAGATCCTGACCCGGCCGCTGCAGTGGGAAGACGGTTATGTCATTCCCTCGCGCGAGCCCGGCCTTGGCGTGGAACTGGACATGGATGTGGTGCGTGCGCACAGCCCGTATACCGGGCAGCGCCTGCACCTGCAGATGGCGGAGGCGCCGGTGGACGTGCGCGACTGCCTGCCGGCGCGGGGCTGACCCATGGAAACACGCATGCGCTATGACTACATCATTGTCGGCGCCGGTTCGGCCGGCTCCGTGCTTGCGGCGCGCCTCACCGAAAGCGGCCAGCATTCGGTGCTGCTGCTCGAGGCAGGCGGCAAGGACGATTCGCTGTGGTTCAAGCTGCCGGTGGGCTTTGCGAAACTCTATTACGACGCCCGCTGCAACTGGATGTACCACTCCACGCCGCAGCCCAACCTGGACGGCCGTTGCCTGTATGCACCGCGTGGCAAGGTGCAGGGCGGCTCCGGCTCGATCAACGCGATGATCTACGTCCGTGGGCTGCCGAAGGATTTCGACGACTGGGCCGCGCAGGGCAATCCCGGCTGGAGCTTTGAGGAGGTGCTGCCGTTCTTCCGCCAGCTGGAAACCCACCCACGGGGGAACACGGCCTACCACGGCGGCGATGGCCCCATCCACATCACCCCCATGCGCGGCGCCACGCATGCGGTGACCGACGCCTTCCTGCGTGGCTGCGACGAGCTCGGCCTGCCCGCCTGCGATGACTTCAACGGCGGCCACGTGGACGGTGCCGGTGTCTATGACATCAACACCCGCAAGGGCCAGCGCTGCAGCAGCAGTGTCGGCTATCTGCAACCGGCGCTGGGCCGGAGCCAGCTGAGCATCGAGTATCACGCACAGGCGCAGCGGCTGCTGTTCAATGCGCAGGGGCGCGCCGAGGGCGTGGAGGTGGTCCAGCAGGGCGTGCGCCGATCCTTCCACGCGCGCCGCGAGGTGATCCTCGCTGCCGGTGCGGTGGACAGCCCCAAGCTGCTGCAGCTGTCCGGCATCGGCGATCCGGCCGCGCTGGCCCGGCAGGGCATCGCGGTGCGCCATGCGCTGCCGTCGGTGGGTGCGAACCTGCAGGACCATCTCTGCGCGAGTTACTACTACCGCGCCAACCAGCCAACGCTCAACGATGCCTTCCGTGGCTGGGGCTCACGCCTGCGGATGGGGCTGCAGTACGCGCTGCACCGCACCGGGCCGCTGGCGATGAGCGTGAACCAGGCCGGAGGATTCTTCCGTGGAACGCCCGGGCTGGCCACGCCGAACCTGCAGTTCTACTTCAATCCGTTGTCGTACCAGATCCCGAAGAACGGCAAGGCGCGCATCCAGCCTGAGCCCTATCCAGGTTTCCTGCTGTGCTTCAACCCGTGCCGCCCCACCAGCCGCGGCAGCATCCGGCTCGCCTCCGCCGATGCGGCCGACGCGGCGTTGATCGATCCCAACTATCTGGCCACCGCACATGATGTGGATGAAGTCCTGCAGGGCAGCCGTCTGATCCGCACGCTCATGATGACACCGGCCCTGCGCGCGGTCACCGTGGAGGAGGTGCTGCCGGGCGCAGCCGTCGCCGATGACGATGACGAGGCCCTGCTGGCGTATTTCCGCCAGAACTGCGGCTCGATCTACCACCTGTGCGGCAGCTGCGCGATGGGACCGGACCCGGCCACGGCCGTGGTGGACGCGCGCCTGCGCGTGCACGGCGTACCGGGGCTGCGGATCGTGGATGCGTCCATCTTTCCCAACGTCACCTCCGGCAACACCAATGCGGCGGTGATGATGGTGGCCGAAAAGGGCGCTTCGATGATCCTGGAAGATGCCATGCGGGGCGTGTGAGGGGCGCATCGGCCACGCCGGTGTGGCCGATGCCGTGCGCCCGCTCGCCGGAACGCCACGATGCGCTGACCGCCCTCGTAGGCCCCGATCACGCCACGCCGCTGAGGTGCTCGTAGAGGATCGTGCTGCCGATCAGGATCAGGATCACTCCACCGATCGTCTCGGCACGCTTGCCCACCAGACTGCCCAGCAGGCGCCCGAGCATGATGCCGGCGGTGACCATGGTCAGTGTGCACAGGCCGATGATGGCCGCCATGACCCCGATGTTGACGTCGAGGAAGGCAAGACCGATGCCTACGGCCATGGCATCGATGCTGGTGGCGAAACCGGTCAACGCCAGCTGCCAGAAACTGCCCGGGCGCGCGCCCTCTTCCTCGTCGTCGTCTTCCGGACGCAGGCCGTTGATGATCATGTGCAGCCCGAGCGCGCCGAGCAGGCCGAAGGCGATCCAGTGATCGTAGGCCTGCACATAATCGAGCGCGACACGACCGATCAGCCAACCGATGACCGGTGTGACCGCCTCGATGACACCGAAGATCAGCCCGGCGCGAAGGGCATCGACGAAGACCGGCCGTCGCATCGCCGCGCCCTTGCCGATCGCCGCAGCGAAGGCATCGGTGGACATGGCAAAGCCGATGAGGAGCATGGAAAGCGGAGACATCGCAGCAACTTCAGGCCGGGCGGGACGAGACACGGCCTGCGCCCGCGCCCAACCTTCGTTGCGCACGCAGACCGCTGGTCTCGCCAACCATCACTGGCTGCCCGCACCACGGCGCACTGGCCGAGCATGTTGACGCGGGCGCTTCCTTCTGCAGGAAACAGGCTACTCCCCAAGGGGACGCGCAGCTTAGCACCGGGTGGATGGCCCGTGGCGTCAGTTGGCCATCGCGCAGGCCAAGCTGCCTTTCATAGCCTGGGCTATGAGTGCACCAACGCTCGGCAGGGCGGCGTACTCATGGCGACCATCTGACCGGATGCGGGCTGGCGTGGTAGTCGTAGATGCCCAACAGCTCATAGCCTGCCTCGTTGCGCTTGTAGAGCACACGCCATCTGCCCCGGTCGCGGTCACCCTCGACCGAGGCATCGGAGGCGTAGCAGGCCTGTCCACGCAGTTTCACCATGTGTCCTTGCAACCGGCCGTGTTCCAGGTCGTCGATCAGCTCTTTCAGTTTCTGCAACGTGGGACTGTGTGGCGGCAGCTGATCCAGCTCACGCGAGAACCCCGCCGAGATGACCACCGTTCGGCACGGTCTTTGCGTCGCCCCGGGCTCGGCACCCTCGTTCGATCGCCGCGTCGGCGTGGCGCCCGGAGAGGCTCTGCCACTGCGTGCGATGCGCTGTACACGCACCACCGGCTCGGCGGACGGCAGATAGCAGTCCACCAGCGGTACCGGGTCGAGCGTCGCACTCGGCGCGACCGTCCATTCGCCCGCCGCGCAGGTCACGCGGAAAGAAGACGCCTCGCGCAGGGCATTGCCCAGCAGATCCAGGCGCACGAAGGGCAGACCCATCTCATGGAGAACGTCGCGGGGAGCCCGCCCTTCGACATTGATGGCCTGGTCCAGATCGGCCGGCGCCGCCGAACCGACGGCCACCATGTAGCGACTGCCCTCCTCCAGGCAGGTGATGATGCAACCCGCCTGGTGGGTGCAGTGACTGAGGTAGAACGCCTTGATGACGTTGTCCAGGATCTCGCTCTGCGGCAGGTTGCGCAGCTGGCAGTGCTGGCGGTAGCGCTGCACCTTCTCGTCCAGGCGGCGCTGCAGTTCGTCGTGGATCGTGCGTACGCGGGCGCGATCATCCATGCGCACGCCATACTGGTCGCAGAGCTCCCGCAGCGCGGGATAGGCCTGGAGCAGGCTTACGCGATGGGGATGCTGCGCACGATCCCAGCGCTCGCCCCGCGAGAGCAGCAGGGATGTTTCGCCCAGCAGTGCGCCGAGCACCAGCGCGGGCACCGGGGCGATGGCATTGGCCACCAGTCCCACCAGGCCGCCGAGGGTGGCGCCGATCACCAGCGCAAGCGGGCGGGCGGCCGGTGCGTCCATGTCCAGGTTGCGCACGCTGTGCAGCACGTGCCAGCCGGTGCTGGAGGGATGCCGGGCGGCGCAGGGATGGGGTGGCGCGGGCTGCGCGATGGCGGAAGCGTTCATGGAGCGCCTGCAATAACGTCGGGGGTATCATTTGATACTGCCCGGCGGCGCGACGACCATGAGCATTGTCCTAAACCGGCCCCCACCTCATCCGCGCAGCGTCGAGTACGCCGCCAGGAACGCCCGCAGCGAGGCCGGTTTGATCGGCTTGGTCAGCAGCCGATAACCCCTGTCACGCGCCTGTTTCTTCAGCTCGTCGCGTCCGTCGGCGGTGAGCAGCGCACCTGGCACGTCGCTGCCTGCCGCCTCGCGCAGCGCGACCAGCGTGTCCAGGCCGTTCATGCGGTCGTGCAGGTGGTAATCCACCAGCATCACGTCCGGGTGGTCGGCGACCCTTTCCAGTGCCTGGTCCACCGTGCTGGCTGTCAGCACCTGCACCTGCCAGCGTCCCAGCAGCGCGCGCATGCCGTCCAGGATCTCCTCGTCATTGTCCACGCACAGCACGCGCATGCCGGCCAGCGAATCATTGCGTGTCACCGGCAGCGTGGCCGCCTCCCCGGCCGCCACGCCCGGCACTCCCGCTACCCGTGGCAGGGTGATGGAGAACATCGAGCCGCTGCCGACGCGGCTGCGCGCGTTGAGGCGATGATCCAGCAGACGCGAGATACGCTGGCAGATCGAGAGGCCGAGCCCGAGCCCCTGCTCGCCCCAATCGAACGGCTGCTGATAGCGATGGAACTCATCGAAGATCTGCTGCATGTGGTGCTGCGGAATGCCTGGCCCGGTATCCCACACCTGCAGCTCCACTTCATCGCCGCGCTGCCGAACCGCCAGCACGATGCGGCCCTGCCGTGTATAGCGCAACGCGTTGGCGAGGAAGTTCTGCAGCACGCGCCGCAGCAGGCGACGGTCGCTGCACACCCAGGCCGGGCGCGCGAACAGATCAAGCCGCAGCCCACGCCCGGCCGCCACCGGTGAGTACTGCGCCGCCAACTCGCGCATCAGGGCGCTGGCATCGAACGCGCCGATCACCGGGTGCAGGCCACCGGCATCCAGGCGCGAGACATCCAGCAGGCCATCGAGCAGTTCCTCGGCGGCACGCAGCGAGGCATCCACGCGCTCGGCGAGGTGGCGCTGCTCCTCGTTGTTGGCGTGGCTCTCGCGCAGTGCCGAAGCGAACAGCCGTGCGGCGTTCAATGGTTGCAGCACGTCATGGCTGATCGCGGCCAGGAAACGCGATTTGGACTGCTGCGCGGTCTCGGCCGCGTGCGAGCGCTCGGCCACCCGCTGTTCGAGGGTTTCGTTGGCTTCCAGCAGCGCCTTCTCGGCATGCTTGTAATCGGTGATGTCGTTGTAGCTGGTGACATAGCCGCCCCCCGGCAACGCCTGGCCCCGCATCTCGATCACCTTGCCATCGCTGCGCGTGCGCTCGAACACGTGCGGTGAGCCGGCCCGCATGTAGCGGATGCGGCGGCTGATCTGCTGTTCGATGTCACCTTCTCCGAGCTCGCCGCGCTCGGCGTTGTAGCGGATCAGGTCGGCCACGGGGCGACCCACGTACAGCATGCCGTCGGGGTAGCCGAACATGTCCTGGTAACGGCGGTTCCACGCGGTCAGGCGCATGTCCGGATCGACCACGCTCACGCCTGCGCTGATGTTCTCCAGCGTGGTGGACAGGATCTCGCGGTTGAAGCGCAGTTCCTGGCCGGCTTCGTCCAGTACCGCCACCACCTCACCCAGGTCCATGCCCGAGCCGCGCAGCAGGCTGGTCAGCAGCAGGCGTGCCGATGCCGCGCCGATGGACGCGGCAAGCAGGCGTTCGGTGAACTGCACCCAGGAACGATCGGCCGGCACCTGGCTCTGCAACTCGCGCCCCAGCGACTGCGCCTGTTCGACGAACGAGCGCCGGGCGTGGCGCTCGCCGACCACGCGCGAGGCCAGCGCCAGCAGGTCACCCACGTGCACATGGCCGGGCCAGCCACTGCTCACCGAGGGGCGCTGCACGTAGGGGTCCAGGAACGGTGCGGCCCGCAGGCGTTCGTCCACGCCAGGGCGCCAGCGCGCGGAGACCAGCATCATCGTCGCCGCGTTGATCAACAATGACCAGAACGTGCCGTGGGTGAGCGGATCCCAGCCGCTCATGCCGAACAGCTGCTGCGGCCGCAGCCACGTCACCCCGAACGGCCCGTGGAACAGCCAGCCGGCGTCCATCCACCCGGCCTGGGTCAGCGCGGGAAGCAGCAGCGTATAGATCCACGTACCGAAACCGAGCACGATGCCGGTTTCCACGCCGCGGCGGCTGGCACCGCGCCAGTACAGGCCGCCGATCAGTCCGGGCGCGAACTGCGCCACGGCGGCGAAAGCCATCAGGCCATAGGAGGCCAGCGAATTGTCGTTGCCGCTGCTGCGGTAGTAGCTGTACGCCATCAGGGCCAGCAGCAGGATCGCCAGCCGACGGATCCACAGCACCCGTGAGGCCACGTCCGCCGCATGCTCATGGTTGCGCCGCCGGCGCAGCAGCAGTGGCATCACCAGGTCGTTGCTGATCATCGTCGCCAGTGCGATGGACGAGACGATCACCATGCCGGTGGCGGCCGAGAACCCGCCGATGTAGGCCACCAGCGCCAGCACGTTGCGGCCCTCGTGCAGCGGCAGCGCCAGCACCATGGAGTCGTTGGCCACCGTGCCATCGGTTCCGAACAGGGTCATGCCGGCGGTGGCGATGGGCATCACCATGGCCGAGATCAGCACCAGGTAGCCGCCGAACATCCAGCGCGCGCGGCGGACATCACGCACATCCCCGCACTCCACCACCGCCACGTGGAACTGGCGCGGCAGGCAGATCAGGGCCAGGAAGCTGAGCAGGGTCTGGGAGATGAAGCCCACCGGCGGCAGCGCGGTGAACAGCGCATGTGTCGAGGCGACCACCGCATCGGTGCGCTCGCTGAGCCAGACATAGGCGAAGACGCCCACGGCCACCATGGCCAGCAGCTTGATCACCGACTCCAGCGCGATGGCCAGCATCATGCCGTGGTGGTGCTCGGTGGCATCCACCTGGCGGGTGCCGAACAAGGTGGCGAACAGGGCCATCAGCAGGGCCACGTACAGCGCTGGATCACTGAAGAAGCCGGTGGGCCCGTGATCGCCGGTCAGCACCTGCAGGCTCATCGCCACGGCTTTGTACTGCAATGCCAGATAGGGCACCACGCCGACCAGCGCGATGATCGCCACCAGCGCGGCCAGCCGCCGTGAGCGCCCGAAGCGCGAGGACATGAAGTCGGCGATGGAGACCACGTTCTGGCTGCGCGCGATGAGCGCCAGGCGTTCGATGATGCGCCACCCGAACAGCATCATCAGCAGTGGCCCGATGTAGATCGGCAGGTAGCCGAAGCCGCTGCGGACGGCCGTGCCCACGGCCCCGTAGAACGTCCACGAGGAGCAGTACACCGCCAGCGCCAGGCTGTAGACCACCGGTCGCAGCCATGGGCGGTCGGGGTACATCGGGCGTCGGTCACCCCACCAGGCCACCCCGAACAGCAGGGCGGCGTAGGCAACGGACACCAGCAGGAGGATCCAGCTCGACACCGGGCGAAGGTTCCGCGGGGCGGGAAGGCTGACAGTGTAGTCGTGATCGACCGGATGCGGCGGTGGCCGCGTGCTGGAAACCCGGACGTGAAGGCTCGCCTGCCTTCAGGTTTCGCGCAGGCAGGCGGCGGAGCAAGGTGACTGCGACGCGTGAGCGCTTTCCAGATCGACACGTGCCGCTTTCAAGGCAAGCGTAGCGGTCCAGCTACGACCGGAAAGGCAGTAAGATCATGTTCACCCCCCCTTTGCGTCCGACCCCTCAGCTCACCCCGACGCCGCTCGATCCGACAGGTCGGTCGATGCCTCGGCGGTCGGAGCGCATCCGGATCGATCCCAAGCACATCGCCAATGGGCAGCTGGACCCCTCCGGCGGCAGCGCTGTTCCACCCATCGCTTCCCCCCGCCGGCATTTGATCGCTGAACTGATGCGGGAACTGGGCACCACCGCATGGGCCGAGACGCAGGCCGCCTGCAGCCCGGCATCGCGACGGCAGGCGATCGCGGCGAAGGTGGCCGACTGCATCCTCGCTGTGACTGCCCACGGTGGTCCCACGATTACCGACGTGCGCATCGTCGATTACAGCGACACCGTCTGGGTCATGGGGTGGTCCGCTGATTCCCCGCTGCCCTTGTGCAGGTCGCACAGAGGCGGTGAGAGCGGCTGGAACCCTTCCAATCCGCTTTCACTGCCGGAACCTGCCGCACCGGACTATACCCGCGCCCCGTTGCGCCTGCGGCTCATGGAGATCGCCCCCGAGGCCTTCGATGCAGACCTGCCGACACCGCCGCCCAGCACGGCTGGGGTGGCCGTCGGCTACTCCTTCGGCACGCCCATTTCCTGCAGCAGTGCCGGTGCCGGATACACCTTGGCCAGCAGCCAGCGCAGGTAGCGCATGTCCACGTGCACGGCACGCTTGTAGCGCGGGTCGAACCACCAGCTGGCGCTGACCGACTCCCAGTTGCTGTCGAAGTTCAGACCGATCAGTTCGCCCTTGGCGTTGAGCACCGGCGAGCCGGAATTGCCACCGGTGGTGTCCAGGTTGGTCAGGAAGTTCACCGTCTGGGTCTTCAGCGCCGGGTCGGCGGTGCTGCCGAAATCTCCCCTGGCGATGGCGGCCAGCAGGGGCGCCGGTGCATCGAAGGGATAGGCGCCGGTGTTCTTCTCCACGATGCCGGCCACGGTGGTGACCGGATCGAAACGCACTGCGTCTCGAGGCTGCAGCGCTTCCACGGTGCCGTAGCTCACGCGCAGGGTGCGGTTGGCGTCCGGATAGACCGCACGCCCCTGCTGCGCGCGCCAGTCGAACAGCGCCTGCATGTAGGCCGGCCGCAGGCGCAGCTGCTCGCCATCGCGGGCCTTCTTCTCATCTTCGATCCGTCGCTGCGCCGCCACCAGCGGACCCGCCAGGTCGAGCAGCGGATCGGCGGCCAGCGGCCGGCCTTCGCGCGCGGCGGCCAGCCGTGACAGCCGCTCCTGTTCATCGCCCAGGCGGGTGCGCGCGTACAGGCCGTCCAGCGCCTGGGCCAGGGCCTGGGGCGTGCGTCCGAACGCAGCATCGAATTCGGGGACGCGCTGCGCGTCGGGCAACTGCTGGTAACGCGTCAGCAGCGTCTTCAGCAACGCCTTCTCCACGGCCGGCGCGTAACGTCGCTGCACCTGCTTGAGCACCCCTTCGATCAGCGCCTGGTCACGCTGCTGGAAGCCGGTCTCGCGCTGTGCATCCGGCTTGGCCGATTCGATGCGCAGGCGCTCCAGCAGCAGGGCCGAACGCAGCAGCTGCGACTGTGCCGCCAGCTGGTCGAGCAGCAGATCGCGCTCGCCCACGCTCGCCCCCTGTCCGAGGCCGGCCAGCAGGGCCTGGATGTCGGCGCGATGACGTGCATCGGCCGTGGCCAGCATGGCCTGCTCGTCCTGGGCACGCTGCGCCTTCGCATCGCTGCGCAGCAGCCCTTCCAGCTCGCCTGCCGCGCGCTTGCGGTTGTTCTTCAGCGACTGCAGCTGCGAGGCATAGCGGGTGCGCGCCTGCGCATCCTCGCGCGTGGCCGCTTCGATGGTGTCGATCATCTGCTGGAACAGCGCGACGCGGCGCGGCAGCACGCTGTCGATCTGGCTGGCGAACTCGGCCGCGGTGCGGTGGCGGTAGGTGATGCCCGGGTAGCCGGCAAGCATCGCGAAATCGCCGGCCTTCGGCCCTTCCAGCGACATCTTCAGATGCGCCGGGGGATGGTAGGGCACATTGTCCGGACTGTACGCGGCAGGTTTGCCGTCCTTGCCCACATACGCGCGCAGCAGAGTGAAATCCCCGGTGTGGCGCGGCCACATGAAGTTGTCGATCTCATCGCCGTAATTGCCGATCGCCCGTGGCGGGGCATAGACCAGCCGCACATCGCTCAGCTCGAGCTGCGAGATGCGGTAGAAATCGGTGCCGTAATACATGTCCGCCACCGAGCACCGGACCTCGCCGCTGCGCTCGCAGTCGGCCACGATCTGCTTGCTCGCCGCATCCACCGCATCGAAGTAGGCGCGACCGGTCTTGCCCCTGGCCTGCGCCAGCACCTGGTCGGTGACCTTGTCGAAGCCCACCGTCACCAGCACGCGGAAGTCCGGGTTGGACGGACGTTCGTCCGCGCGGCCCGCTGCGATGAAGCCCTCGTTGATGAAGTCGTGCCCGGAACCACTGTTGTACTGGATCACGCCCATGGCCACGTGGTGGTTGGTCAGCAGCAGGCCGTCGCCGGACACGAACGATCCGGTGCCGCCGCCCGCCCGCACCACCGCGCTCAGCGGTGCCGCAGTGACGTCGGCCAGGTCGCGGGGCGCGCCCCTGAACCCGGCGGCCTTGAGCGGCTTGGCCAGCTCGGGCAGCTGCGTGGGCATCCACATGCCCTCATCGGCATGGGCGGCAGCGGACAGCGTCAGGCCCAGGGCGAGCGCGGCGGGAAGGACGTTACGTACGGGCATGGGCGGTTCCGGTGGTGCAGTGGCAGGAGCCGACCTTAGCCGCTGCCGTCCAGGACGGCAACGGCTCCCCCCATCGCGGATCTTCGCTTCGGACCCGGAGCGAGCACCTCAGTCCTGCTGCAACTTCACCACCACCCGATCAAAGTGTTCCCAGGTCTTCCAGTCACTGACCCAGACCTCGTTCGTCCCGTCTTCGCCCTGATCGATGACAACGTGGGCAAAGCGCGAATCTTCGCGGGTCGCGCCGGGCTCGTACAGGTAATAGATCGCCGGGTCGGTCGGTCGCCAGGCAAAAACGCAGGCCCGGGGCAGGCGTCGCAGCCGGGGTTGCGAGTCGACGACTACCTCGGCCAACGGGCCACGGACCTCACTGTCCGGGCGCAGCCGGGCCGTTTCCAGCAGCGCATCCAGTTCGCGCTGTGTTTCGCCGGGCCGCCCCGGCACGACCACCTCCGGATCGACGAACGCCACGTTACGCAGGTCCTCCAGCGTGGCTTGGGACGGGGCATTCACCGGGGATGACGGTCCGGACGGACCTGGGACAATGCTGATCATGGCGTTTGCTGCTCCTCATTCGTAGACGTTGGTGCTGTGGCCTGTTGCATCCCAGGTACGAGGGGGATGGTCGTATTGATGCGCATACCAGGCCTGCGTGGCGAGCTCGGTCATTTCAGCATCGGTCTTCCGGGCCTGCTGCCACTGTCCGCGCATGGCCTCGATGTAGGACTGCCGCCACTGGGCCTGCGCGTCGATGCGCGCCCTCTGATCAGCGAAGGCGCTCTGCACGCGGATCTGGAGATTGGGGAAAAGGTTCTGCAACGCACGCAGGCGCCGGTCGCAGCTGGTCTGGCATGGGTCCATATCGGTAAACAACGCGATTCGCCCCCGCACGTCGGGATCCGGCCTCAGCGCACCGCTCTGGAGACGAGCGTAGCCGTCGCTGCTGCGCATTTCACGGGCAGAGGACGAGTGCGTGGCCAAGGCATCGAGCAGGCCATCAAGGAATTTTCCTTCAGCACACGAACGCACGTCATAAGCACGGTACGTACCAGGCTTGAGCTTTTCCAGGTTTTTCTGCATCAGTACGGGCTTGCCGGCGCCGAAGAAAACCCTCAGGGGCTCTGGCACCTGGTTGGGCTGCACCTTGGCCAGTTCGGTATCCGTCATCTCCGTGATTTTCTTCCTCGACTTTCCAATCGGCATGTCCAGGGCGGCCTGGGTCACCTCGACCAGATCGCCCCGGGTGCCCTCCGTCCTGGCGATTCCATCCGCACCGAACGCGTAGTGTTCAGGCATCACGCCGCGCAGGACCCCACTCGTCGCTGCGCCACCTTCGACGGGCACCAGCAGGGTGGTCAAGGGTGCGCCGGGCAGCATGCCGTCCAGCCGGAAACTACCACTGACCGTGCTCCCCTGGGCAATTCCGGGCGGCAGCTGGATCGCGACCCCGTTCACCTGCATGCCCTCTGTTTTCCAGCTTGCGAAGTTCGCATTGCTGAGCGCGGTCCTGGTTTTCCTGTCGAGGTTCAGCGCGCCTGAATCGACCTTTTTCCAGATGTCCGCCGTGGTGGTCCTGTGCTGTGCCAGCACATCCTCGCTCGCGCTGATCAGTACCGGATCGGTGGGGGGCTGTTTGACCGGTGCCGGGCACGGGAGATCAACCGGCGTGCGCTTTTTCCTCCGCCCGCTGGTAATGCTGCGAACGATGCAGCTGCGTCCCAGTGCAGTCACGCTCAGCTGCTCGGCCACGTGCTGACGCAGCGTGGCCGGCGCAGGTATCGCCTGCCTTGCAGCGTCGGGCAATCGCGGGTGGATGCAGGCCTGCCACGACGTGCAGGCGGTGGCGGAACCCGGCGGGTACATCGTGCCCGCCTCGTCGATGCGCATGCACTCGCGGGTCCGGCCATCATGCACGTAGTGCAGGATCTGGCCCCTGCCCGGCTCTCCCCGGATGCTCCAGCGTACATAGGGCATCAGCTCGCCGAGCTGTGTCTGCAGGGTGGTCAGGTGAGCCAGGCTGTCAGCCCGGCCATCGAGCAGGTCCTCGCGCACCTTGCGCGCGTTGCGCTGCGCGAGGAGCTCGCTGACCAGGCCATCGGTCCGGGTATTGAACTGCCCTGCGCGTGCAGCCTGCGCCACCCCGGGGTCCTGCTGGACCAGATGCCGGGCCTCCCGCCGGGTCAGCGCCGGGTATTGCTGCTGCAGCGCATCGGCGGGGGGGTGCAGCGGATCGGCATGATGCGCCTGCCAGCGTCGCCACCCCCGCGCGGCCTGCCCCTGATCCGCGGCGAACTGGGCAGCGAGCTCGTGCCTGACCGCGGTCATGACCGGGTCCCACGCGCTGTCTGGCGGCAGCCCCAGCTGGCTGGCGACCTTGGACACGCCCACGGTTTCAACGACCTTTTCCAGCGAAGGCAGGCCGTGGCCCGGCGGAACCGCGATGCTGACGCCGATGTCCGCGTAGCCGAACACCGGTCCAATGGCCCCCCCTTGGTTGCGTGTCGAGGCGGTATAGACCTGGAGGCCCTGCTGCTGGCCGAGCCGGGGTGAGCGGCACCAGGCCGTCAACACGGCCGGCATGTCCGTTGGCAGGCCGATGCTCCCGGGGTCTTCAGTCATCTGCCTGATGCGCGTTGCAATCATCGCCTCCTCCACGCGCCCTGCCAGATCCGGAATCGAATGCACTTTTCCGCTGCCCAGTCCAAAGGCCGCGGAAAGGCGCGTCTGGTCGGCGGCGTCCAGCAGCGCGTAGGCGGGCACGTCGGCCACGGTCACCGGCAGTGCGGCCGTCGGCGGCGTGGTCCGCAGGTGCCAGTGTTCGGGTACGGCATCCTGCCGGCGCCATTTGCCTGCGCTGTAGGTCACCGGCGCACCCGGTGCGCCCGCCCGTTGCGCGTGCGCCACACGTCGGACGCCATGTTCGTCGACGATCGTCTCGGCAAAGCCACCGTCGGCGGTCGCCACAAAGGTGCGGCCGTCCTGGATCACCTCGGTCGCTCCGTCGCGCCCACGCCGCGTGATCGCCGGCAGGTGGCCCAGCAGGCCGGCAGAAGACACCAGCACCCCGTGGACATCGAAGCTGGCGGCCTGCGCGCCCACGTCGAGCAGCATCTCGGCGGCATCGAGCATGTTTGACACGACGCGTCGATTCGCATGGAACAGCATGCGGGCGATGCCTGATGGTCCCAGCAGGCCCAGGGTTCCCGCGCCGGCGCCCAGCAGCTCACCCAGCGCGCGCCCGAGCTCGCCACGCTCCAGCGCCTCGGTGCCGTCGCGGAAGCCCTGGAGCACCCAGCCCGCGCTGGCCACCGTGCACAGTGCCGTGCCAAGCCCGCCCGTCGCCAGGGTGCACACGCCCATCGTCGCCAGGCCCGCTCCCACCGTGAGCCACTCCTCCAGCGTCATGTCGCCCTGCGTGGCGAGTGCGACCGCATTGGCCTCCAGCTTCTGCAGCCACTGCCCGGCGGCCGCGGCAGGTGTGTGACGTCCTTGGCAACCCACGTCGATGCCGACGCTCGCGCGCCTGCGCGTCAGGATCCCTGCCAGGTCGGCATGCGTGTCAAAGGCCGCACGCCGCTGCAGGAAGGATTCGGCGCGGTCGTAGTCGTCAGCGATGAACGCCTGGAACTGGGCGGTGTCCATCAACTGGTCGCCGTTGGGACCGGACAGCACGATGACGTAGGGTTCCTGCGCCGTGCGCAGGGCCCAGAGCCCTTCGACAGCAACGCCACCCAGCGTCACCACTGACAGCGAAGGCTCTGCACCGTCCAGGCGCGCGTAGGCGTCCAGCAGCGCTGCGCGTTTCTCCGGCTGCAGGTTGCCGTCCGCTGCGGTGGCGCGTTCGATCAGGGCACGCGTGCGCCACCGCAGGCTGTCAGCCATGGCGCGTTGCAGTGTGAGACCCTCGGGCTGTGTCCTGAAACGGGCCAGGTAGGTGCGGTACGCAGCCAGGGGCCGTCCTTCGCCGACCAGGGCGCGCATGCCATAGCACAGCTGTGTCAGATAGAGGGGCGTGTTGAGCAGTGCCGTCGTGGTTGCATCAGGTTCCAGGGCACCGCTGGCGGTGGTGCTGAACACCTCGACCTGCATGCCTTCGATCACCGTCCTGTCAGGGAAGATCCTGCCGGTGCCGTCCTGGGGTCCGTGCTGTTTCCAGCCGTGGGTCGCCCACCAGGCCAGGTCTTCGTATTTTCCGCCGAAGCCGAGCATCACCCGGTGCTGCGGGCCAAGCAGTCCGGCCTGTCCTGTCGCCCTTTCGTGGAACGTGTTGAACACGTCCAGGCTCATCGGGCGCGCCACGTCCTCCCAGCTGGAAAGCGCGCTCTGCGCGGCGGCCACCGCCTGCGTTGCCCGCGCCGCCTGGCGCCCGATCGGCGTCCACTGCGCGGCGCCTTGCGCGTGCAGGTCGCGTGCCACCGCCGCTGCATGCAGCGCGTCCTGCGTGGCGGCCTGGCGTGCCCAGTGATCGAAACGGTGGCCCGCCGCTGGCGGTGGGTCGAAGTCGAACTGCAGGTGGTCCTGCCGCGACCACTCCGGCGGACGCCCAGGGTAAGGCGCCCCGCTCTGCGCCGTGCGCAGCAGGGACCGCGAACCCGGTGGCGCGGCGGCCAGGACGTCGGCCCGCAGATCTTCGCGCACGGCCAGCTCCTGCCCGCCGCGCCTGGCGTTGATGAAGCTGTGGAAGGCGTAGTCGTCGGCGAAGGTGTTCATGCTGCGGTCGGACGCGCGGTAGACCACGATCTGTCCACGACGGTGGCTGTCAGGATCGGAGTGGCCGCTTCGCAGTACCAGATAGCCCGGCAACCGGAAGGCATCCGGTGCCACGCCGGCAGGCAGGCGCAGTCCATCGGCTGCGAGGCCTTCGTAGACCAGCGCGCCCTGTTCGATGTGGGGATCGCCGTTGATGAAGCCCAGCACGATCTCGGCGCCGCGCAGATACGACTGGCCACCACTGCCCAGCTGGCCACGCGCCTTGGACTCCAGCGCCGCGCGCTTGAAGCGTGCCTTAACCTTGTCGACCATCACGCTGTCGACCACCGGCGCCCGCGTCGTCGCGCCGGGCAGGTCGCGGCACGCGGGCGATTCGATTACCGCGGTGAGCGTACGCTCCTCGTCCGCCGTCAGCGGCATGCCGTTGCGGCTGAACAGGCGCAGGCCCGCGTGCCCTGGCCGGTACAGGCAGTATTCCAGCAGTGGAAGCTGCTCACGGTACGGCTGTCCATCGATATGGGCGCCTGGCACTTCCACCCGGAGGTCGTCCCAGGGCCCGGTCCACCCGCCCGCCCGCAGGCTGGCCTCCAGCTGCGCGGTGGCGCCAGGATGCTGCTGTACCTGCACGGCGTGCAGCCGTTCCAGCTCGATGTGCTGGGTGAGCCACAGACGTTGCTCGGCGGACGTCAACGCGCTCAACCAGGCGTATGCGGGCCGCTTGGCGAAGCTGGACAGCAGGGCCTCTTCCACCGCGTGGCGGCTGATGACACAGGTGTCCTCGATCTCCCCGGTCGCCTGTGTCTGCACCACCTGCGGTGCCGATGCGTGACGTCGCGAACGGTGGTGTGAGGTCACCGAGGGCGGCGGGGTGTGCTCCACGTCCCACTGACTTGCCCAGCTGCCGTCGGGCAGCGCCACGATGGTGCTTTCGCGCTGCTGCAGGTCACGCAGCGCGGCGGGGGTGGGATCGTCGGTGGCCTGCTCAACCGGTGCCGTGGTGTCCTTCGTGCCTGCCCATGCGCTTCGAACGGCGGCCAACGCGCCGGCACCCACCATCAGCGCGACCGCACCACCGATCGCCCCCGCCAACGACCCCTGCCGCGCCACGCCCTGCTGCTGTGCGGCAGCCACCGCGAGGGTCGGCAGCAGCGCTGCCGTGACCGCTGTATCCCGGGTGGCCGCCGGCGAAGCGGCTGCACGCTGCGGCTGTACGGCGGGGAGTTCCTCGGGCGGCCGTGTTCCACTCCGGCGCAGGTTGCCGATCGATCCAAGCGCGTGGGTCACTGTGGCGGCGCAGGACCGCCACAGGGACGCGGGCGACGCTGCACCGGATGCCTCGGCCGGCGCCGGTTCGCTGGCGGGGTCCGGGGGAAGGCCCTGGAACAGGACAGCACAGGTGGTGGGGTCGGCGACCAGAGCGCTGCCCTGTACAGGAGCCTGCCCGCCCAGCCGCTGGAGGAGTTCGGCGAGATGATCACCCATGTCATTGGACAACGACTGGCAGACCGGCGTGCCTGCGTCCGGACCGGCCAGCCGGCTCTGCAGAAGGCGGGACACCTCCGCATAGGCGCGCGCGACCGGCGTTGCCTGGCCGCGCGTGGCCTCGGCACATTCGATCAGTCCCGTGATCGTGACCTCATCGCGCTGTCCTGCTGCCCTCGCATCATCCAGGAACTGTTTGATGGCCTGGAAGGCGACATACCGGTCCTTGAGTGCCTGGTCCGCCACGACCGGGGGCTCGGGCGTGGCGAAGGCCGCACCCAGCTGGGCATTGGCCCGCAACGCGTGCATGAAGGACTGGGGAAGCCGCAGCAGCCGTTGTGCATGATCGCCGTCCACATCGCCCGCGGCGCCATACAGCGCCCACAGACCCGTTGCGATGGCTAGTGCCGCACAGGCGGGAAGTGAGTGCGGCGTGCATCCCTGTTCCAGCTCGGACAGCGTCTGGTGCGACGATGCGATGAGGTCACGCAGCGTCTCGGGCAGTGCACTCACCAGCTGGTCGATCTGCGCTATTGAACGCAGCGGCGGCAGCAAGGCCTGCCATGGAACCAGCTGCAAGGCCGCCAACGCAGCGGGCCAACGGCCACGCGCCAGGTGCGGCAGGACGCTGCTCGCCATCTGCGCGACAAGGGTCGCCAGCCGCGCCTGGGGGCCGAAGCATGCGCTGGCTGCGCCGTGCACAGCGGACCAGGGTATGCCGCCCAGCAGTGCATCGGCCAGGGGCCTGTGCAGCGGCGGATCGAAGCCGCCGTTTCGCTGGCGATCGACGACGGCCTGGTGCAGGCGTTCCTTGACCGCAGGCCACGCGCTGGCAGGTGTGGTGGCCCTGGCACGTACCGCGAGCGCGGTGAATTCACCGACAGGAAAGCCATCTGCGTTGCGCAGGTTGCTGAGCAGTGCCGGGATGAAGATTTCCTGCGGTGTGCCCTTGAGTACGGCGTCGAGCGCCGCTTTCTCTTCGTGCGGGCAGCGGGCAACGTTCACCGACCCCGACGGTCGAGTGGAGGCATGGACTGGCATTGTGAAAATCCGTGGAAGGGGCCCGGCACGTGCCGGGCGCGCATCTTCACACCGCCCTCACCCCACGCTCTATCAACAACGGGGCGTTTCAGGAAACGCCCTCTTTATCGACAGAATCGGCACATCCGTGCCTCGCCGATGCGCTTATTTCTCCCGCCGCCAATTCAACGAGCCTCGGTTTTCTACCGTGCTCGATTCAACTTCAATATCGAAGCCGCGGCTCAGCAGGTACTTCAACGTCAGCACCGAACCACTGCCGACCAGCGAGACGCCGTAACCGACATAGAGCTTGGGCGAAATGAACTTGCCCACGCCGATCACCGAACCGCCCAGCGCGCGCGACTGGCTGACACCGGCATCGTCCAGGCCCAGCTTGGCACCCAGCTGCGAGGCCAGCAGGCCGCTACCGGCCGACAGGGCCGCCGAAGCGGCGTTGACCTGCTGCGTCTGGTCGCTGGTGGCCCCGGTCAGGCTGCGTCCCAGCACCAGATAGCCCAGCGCCTCGGACTGCGACATCGACGGATCCGACCAGACCTGCGCACGCGGCTGCATGGCACGGCCGGTCACATCGATGCCGGCGGTGACATCACCGATGCGGCGTTCGGCGCGCAGGTTGATGCGCGGGTCCGAGACAGGGTTGTAGTTCCAGGTCAGCTGACCGCGGGTGATGGTCAGGTCCTGCCCGTAGGCCTTGTAGCGTCCGCTGACATCGAGCCCGCCATTGGCGGTCATTTCGCGGCCGGGCCGTGCCCAGACCTGCATCTTGCCGGCGAGCGCGCCCTTCAGGCCGAAGCCGGCCATCTTCACGTTCTCCCCCAGGCTGACGGTCAGGTCCATGTCCAGCGGCGAGGCGACGGTTTCTTCAGGATCCACCGGGTCCAGCACCACCACGTCTTCGGACACCGAGGTGCCACGGTCCAGGCGCTCCAGATCGATGTCCGCTTCCGGCACGTGCACCGTGCCCTTGAGCTGCATCGCCGTGCCGGCCAGCGTGAAATCCAGGTTCGGATTGGCCACCACGCGCAGTTCGCTGGTGTTGGACAGCAGCACGTTCTCGCCATGGATGTTGAGCTGCAGCGGCTGCGCATCGCCGAACCACGACAGCCCCCCGTCCACGTACAGCGTGCCCTTGCCCGAGTTCGCCTGCGCGGTGATCTTCGCCGAGCCGTCGGGCTGTGCGCTGAAGCGCCCACTGCCCTGCTCGAAGGTCAGCCCGAGAGCCGGGAACTCGCCCTTGAAATCCTTCAGCGTGGCTTCGCCGCCCAGCGACGG
Source organism: Xanthomonas sp. 60 (assembly GCF_011761925.1). NCBI lineage: Bacteria > Pseudomonadati > Pseudomonadota > Gammaproteobacteria > Lysobacterales > Lysobacteraceae > Xanthomonas > Xanthomonas sp. 60. The sequence continues at coordinate 40,435 of NZ_JAASQW010000010.1, forward strand.
CGTGCCGCGTGTGCCGCGCAGGCTGACGTGACCTTCGATCAGCCCCGTGGGCCGCACGATGTCCGGGGAGAACAGCTCCAGCCAGTACAAGCGCGCCATGTTGAGGTAAAGCTCGCCGTTGAGCGGTGCGTTGGCGTCCCAGCCGGTCTGCACGCGGGCGTTGACGAAGCCGTTGCCCTGGAAGCCCATGCCGAGGAAGGCCTCGATCCGCGCCGGGGTCAGGTCCAGGTTCACCGAGAACTGGTCGTAGCGCAGCAGTTCGCCGCGGGCGTTGTCGCCCAGCCGCACGCCGCCCTCGCTGGAACGGACTCCCACCTTGCCCTCGAAGGCATTGCCACGCGGACGGATCTGACCGTCCATGGTGACCTCGCCACGCAGGAAGATGCGCCGCCCGGAGGTCGGTGGCAGCCACGGCTGCACCAGCGTCAGCGGCAAGGCGTCACCGCGCACGGTCACGCCCTCGCGCGGCCAGTTGGCCTGGGCGCACAGCGCGCCCCCCGCGGCCGCACCCAGACAGGCCTCGGACAGGGTGAAACGATCACCGATGACGGCGAATTCGGCCGGCGCGCGCAGGGTCCAGGCATCGCCCTTGACCGGCGCGATACGCAGCGCCGACAGCTGGCCGCGCCACTGCGCGTTGAGCTGGCGCACGCTGCCCTGCAGTTCGGCCGCCCCCAGCTCGTTGCGCGTCTGCGCGGCCACGCGCAGGTTGCTCAGGCTGCCCTGCGCCGTCAGATCCAGCGTGTCCAGCAGCAGGCCGACCGTGACGTTGCGGCCCTGCAGCGCCAGCGCACCGCTGTCACCGCTCCAGGGCAGGCGACCCTTGAGGCTGACGGTCTCGGCGCTCCAGTCGTTCCAGTTCAACGCGCTGCCGGCGATATCGGCGGTGATGTCCGGTGCGTCGCGGCGCCCCTTCACCTGCACCTGTCCGCGCAGGCTGCCGTTGGCACCGGGCATGAGATCGCTGAGCAGCAGGGGTTCGAAGCGGGCGTCGATATCCAGCCGATCGCCCACCGTGCCCTTCGCAGTCACCCGGCTGGTGCCCAGTGCCAGGCGGAGATCGCCCTCGCCCTGCTCGCCCTTCAATGCGAAGCGGCCGCGGGCATCCAGGGCACGCTTGCGCAGGATGCCCTTCAGCGCAGGCAGGTCGACCGTGGCTTCAAGCACGCCCGTGGTGCCCGGCGGCGCATTGGCCGCTACCGGCTGCTGCAGGCCAGTGGTGGAGAACGTGCCGGACAGCCGGCCGTCCCAGCCCGGCGCGAAATAGCCCGGGTCGAAGTCCTTCAGGCTGGCATCGGCCGACCATTGCAGCTGGGGAGCCCAGGCCACGGTACCGGCGACATCCAGCGCGCCACCGGGCGTGCGCGCCTGCAGCTGCTCGATGCGCGCAGCCTCCTGGTTGCCGCGCACGTCGAACTGCAGCGCCGCACGCTGGCCCTCGCGCTCCACGTCCGCACGACCGATCGCCGCCCACGCCTGGAGCGTGCCGGCAATGCCCAAGCGGGCGTCCTTCAGGGTCACCGGGACCGCCGGCGCACCGGCCGTGCTGTCGTCGGCCACTGGCGTATAGGTCATGCCGTTGGCAACGACCGCGAAGTTGAGCGTCTCGTTGCCCGCTTGGCGGAAATCGGCGGTGCCGGACACGCGCACGTCGCCCCCGAAGGCCTTCACCACCAGCGGCTGGACGTTGAGGACTTGGTCCTCCAGCGTCACCTTGGATGGCGCCAGCTCCACCACGTCCTGGCCCAGCTGCGCGCGGCCCTGCAGGTCGGCCGCCCCGCCCTTGCCATGGGCCCGCAGGTCCACCGTGACCGGCTGCAGCGTGGAGGCCGCCATGGCCGGTCCGAGCAGGCGCACGTCCAGTTCGTCGGTACGCACGCTGGCCGTCCATGTGGGATCGGTGCGGCCATCGAAAGTCAGCAGCGCGCGCAGCGGCTTGGGCGCGCGTCCTGCCACCGCCACTTCCATGTGCCCCAGGTCACCGCGGGCGACCAGGCCCAGGCTGGCCGGCGTGCGCCCGCGCGGCGCCGGCAGGATCGCCGTGGCGCTCAGGTGGGTGTCGTAGTCCTTGGCCGGATGGTAGTGCCCATCCACGCGCAGGTTGGCCATGTCGCTGTCCACCCGCAACTGGTTGGCCTTGAACTCGCCGGTGGCGACTTCCAGACCGCCGCCGATATGGCTGATGTCGATGGTGGGCTCGCCGGCGGTGGTGATCCGCAGCCCGTTGACCTGGATGACATCGGCCTGGAGGGCCAGCGGCATTTCGATCTGCGGAAGCGAGTCCGGCCACGACGGCAGCTTGAACGGTTCCTCGCTCTTGGCAAGGTTGAGCGTGGCATTGTCCAGTTCCAGCCGGTCCAGCAGCAGCTTGCGGCCCAGCAGCGGACGCAGGTCTGGCTCGAGGTAGGCACGCTCGGCATGGAAGTGGATGTCGTTGTAGCGGAAGTCCACGTTGCGCAGCGTCAGTGGGCCGGCAAGCGGGCCGTCGGCCTCGCTCCAGGTCAGGCTGGCGCCCGCGGGCAGCCGCGCGATCACCTGCGCCAGCAGCACATCGCGGCCGGCCACGGTCTGCAGCAGCCAGTAAAGGGCCAACAGGGCCAGCAGCACCAGCCCGAGCACCCCCACGCCGGACCAGGCCCAGAACCGCTTGCGGCGGTAGAAGCGGCGGCGCGGCATCGGCGCACGCGCCGGGGTGGGCGGGGTGCCGGGCGGCGTGGGCGTACTCACAGGTCAGCTCCGATGTTCAGGTAGATCTGGAACTGGGAGTCCGGATCGTTGAGGCCATGCGCGAGGTCCACGCGCACCGGGCCCACCGGTGATTTCCAGCGCACGCCGAAACCGATGCCGGTGTGCAGATCGATGGTGTCATCGAACGCGCTGCCGGTATCCACGAACGCCGCTGCGCCCCAGGGGCCGCCACCGAAATAATGTTCGTACTCCACCGAACCCACCACCAGGTTCTTGGCGCCGAGCGCGAAGCGGTCCGGCGCAGGCGTGCGCGGACCGACTTCGCGGTACGCGTAGCCGCGGATGCTGCGGTCACCGCCGGCGAAGTAGCGCAGGCTGGGCGGCATCGCCACCAGATCGCTGGTCCAGGTGGTGCCGCCCTCGCCGCGCAGGATCAGCCGGTTGCTTTCGCCGAGTGGCACATACCAGCGCACTGCCAGGTTGGCCTGTACGAAGCTGGTGTCCGAGCCTGCGCCTTCCACGCCACCGCGTACCGTGGCACTGCCGCTGATGCCGCTGCGCGGGAACAGCCGGTCGTCCACGTTCACATAGTCCGCCGCGATCTGCGGATACACCAGCGTGGAATACTGGTACACCGCATTGGTGAACTCGGTACCCGAGGCATAGCCCCAACGCTCGCGCAGCGCATTCATCGAGGCGGTGGCCGTCCAGAATTCGTTGATCTGCCCGCTGCGGCTTGCGATCAGTTTGATGTTGCGCAGATCGATGTAATCAGTCTGTTCGTCATAGGCGCTTGCCGCGAACGTGTACCAGCCGTCGAGCCAGCGGAAGGCCGGAATACGGTAGCTGGTGATCAGACTCTTGCGCTTCTGCGCATAGTCCAACTGCGTGTTCATCTTGTGGCCGCGGCTGTTGAGCCAGCGCCGTTCCAGTCCGCCGCGCACACCGGCGCCGCTTTCGCTGCCGTAGCTCAGACCGGTGGTGTAGATGCTGCGCTTGGCCCGCGTCAGGTTCACATCCACCGGCACATTGCCGTTTTCGTCCGCGCGGTCCGGACGCGGCTGGATGTCGATGGTGCTGAAATAATCCAGCTTGGTCAGCGACTCGCGCAGCCGGTCGAGCTTGCCTTCATGGAAATAGCTGCCCTCGTCCCAGTACACCAGCGGATCGAAAAGCTTGTCGACGAAGTAGTTCTGGTGGAACGTGATCGGGCCCATGTTGTAGCGACGGCCGCTGTCCCACGTCAGGTCGATATCCGCCGCGTTTTCCGCACGCGTGATCTGTACCTGGCGCTGGGTGTAATCGGCGTCGAAGTACCCGCGCTCGGCCAGCCGGCGGGTGACGGTGATCTTGCTGGCCTCGTAGACGGTGTGCTCGAACGGATCGCCGATGCGCGGCCTGAAGGCCTCCAGATCATCCTGCAGGTACCGGTCGTACAGCGCCGGCCCGGTGATTTCCACGTGTTCCTTGCGAACCCGCACCGGCTCGCCCTTGACGACGTTGATCACGACACTCAGCGACTCCCCGGTACGGGGTGCTTCCACGCGGATGGTCGGGTTGTAGAAGCCGAACGGCTCCAGCGCTTCCCGTGTCTGCCGCTCCGCCTGCGACAGCAGGTACTCCAGGCGGGACTCGCCCTGGACCTTGCCGATCGTGTCGAAAAGACTCAGCGAAACCTGGATGTTTTCGATGATTTCGGCGTCGTCCCCCTTGTCGAGACCGGCGATGTCGACCTTTTCGATGGTGCCCCGCGCGTGGGCCAGAGGCGACACCAGCAAGGCCAGACAGATCAGGGGGATAGCGGTTTTCGATGGCTGCATCCGCACAGCATAACGGGGCAGGATGACATCGGGAATGAAGGCAGCGCGGCGTCCCTGCCTGCACCGCTGGCCCTACCGACGATCAGAGATCGATCGACAGCGAAGGAATTCCGGTCTCCTCCTCCTCGCCATACATCATTTTCTCGACGAACTGCTGGCAGGCCCAGTGCTTCACCGCGGCCTCCATCTCAGGGCTGATGATGGGCAGAAAGCCGACGAGATTGTCCTCTGCCGAGGTCTCCTGCGTCGCCGTTGGGGGCTCCTTCCCCTCCGGCGTGCGCGCGAGGTCCCGGCGCACGCGTTCTTCCAGCGGCAGGAGGGCGGTATCGAGGGAAGCAGCCTGTGCAGGCCCCCGGATCGAGCTCAGCAGGGTTGGGGTCATGGGACATCCTTCAGCAGGGCGAATCCACGTGCCTGGGCGGCACGGTCGAGGTGGGTCATCAGTTGGGCCGCGTACTGCCCGGCCAATGCATCCAGGGCATCGTCGATGCCTGGCAGGGTGGCTGCCACGGCGCGGTCCCGGTCCTCGGCCAGCGCGGCCTGCAGGTCGAACTCCCACGCCAGCGCACCGATCTCCAGCAGCGGCGCACCGCGCGCCGCCGCGCGCACGTCCAGTCCCGCCAAGGCCGGCGCCCCGCGCAGGGCCTCGAGCAGTACCGGCTGGTCCTGCGGCACATGCAGCACGGGCCGGGCGGGGGACGTGGCGGGCTGCAGGTGGGCAGCCAGCGCCGCCCGCACCTGTTCGGCCACGATGTCCGGCGCGCAGGTCATGCGCCGCAGGGCCACGTCGAGCTCGGCAGCGACCGCTGCAGCAAGCACCGCCTGCTGGTCGCGCAGCGATTCCACCTGCGGCACGAAACAGGCCAGCGCCTGGATGAGGCCGGCGCGAAAACCTGCCTCGGTCGCCTCGCGCCGCAGGGCCGCGGCTTCGGTCCGCGCCTGCTCACGCTCGCGGGCTGCATGGCGGCGGGCAAAGGCGAGCTGCGCCTGTTCGTCCGCCACGCGGTGCAGGCTCGAGGCCGGAATGACGCCGTCAACGGCGAAGTCCAACAAGCGGTCCGGGAAGGTCTGCAGCATGGTTCCACGCACTCCAGAAACAGGTGATGTCGAAGGATGTATCGGCCGGCGACGCCACGCCGGACGCGCGCGGCAGCCCGCTGAACCACAGGCCGATGCGCGCAACCAGCCACGCCGGCAGGTGGTCGCGCAGCCCCGCCTGCAGGTGGTCCCCGCCCCAGGCGAGCAGCGTTTCAGGTTCCATCGCGGCGCCCGGCGGAGCCGGTGCGAAGCCGAGCAGCAGGAAGGCCTGTACCACCGGCGGTTGCTGCAGCAGCAGCCGCGAGCCGAGTACGCAGTTGCGCTGCTTGGCGCACGCCATCAGCCACGCCACGGACGGAATGCGCTGCCAGCCGGCAACGAGCCGCGCCACGGCGGCCTGCTGCGATCGCTCCGCCGGCCCCTGGGAAGGCAGCTCATAGGTACCGGTCAGCCAGCGGTTGAGGGCACCGCGCTGGGTCGGCGTGAGCCCGTCCAGCCGACCCTGCCACGGGCGGTAATACCCGGCCGGGTCGTGCAGGACCCGCAGCGCGTCATGGCTGGTCGGCATGCCCGAGCCCCAGTCGAGGCGAACCCAACCGCTCACGCAGGCGTGCGGCGTGACGGGTCGGACTGCGCAGCACCCAGACCACCACGCCGACGATCGCCACGACCAGCAGCAGGGGCAGCAGCAGCCAGGTGAGGTTGGATGTCCGATCGGTCGTCCGCGTGACCGCCAGCGTGCCCGGCTCCGCCGCCTGGGTCAGCACCACCGATACATCATCGTAGGCCACGTCCACGAAGGCATTGCGCAGGAAGCGCTTGGCCATGACCTGCAGCGCCTGCTGGTCGGCGGTGCTGGCGTGCGACAGCACCGCCGCCACGTGCATCGACGGTGGCCTGCGTTGTTGCAGGCTGCCTTCGGCCGGGCTCGCGTCGTAGCTCACATGGACCCGGGCCGAGCGCACGCCCTCCAGAAGGGACAGCGATTCTTCCAGGCGCTGCTCGATGGCTGAAAGCAGCCGCACCCGTTCGGCCAGCGGCGTGCTGACCATGGCGTCGGCGGGAAACAGCGCGGCGATCTGCGTGCGCGGCAAGGACGGCAGTCCCTGCAGCTGGACGATGTTGATCGCCTCTGCCAGGTCTGCCCCGCCCACGCGTACGACAAACCCGGCCTTGCCCTGGGCACGCTTCTCGGCATCGATGTTGTGGTGGAGCAGCGCCGCCACCACTTCGTTGGCCTGGCGTTCTTCCAGCCCCTGCAGCAGCTCGGTGCGCGTGCAGCCTGCAAGCAGCAGGCAGAAGAAAAGCGCGGATGTCAGAGGATGCGGCATGGCTCAGCTCTTCAGCAGCGTCTCGACGCCCTTGGTGAAATGGCTCATGAGCGCCGAGCTCACGGCCACTTTCTTGCTGTAGGCCTCCTGCCGCATCTGCAGCTCGTACAGGCGCTGGGGGTCGGCGGCCGTCATCGGATCATTGGCGGTACGCAGCAGTGCATCGCGCTCGGTACCGGCCCAGACGTAGGTTTCCGCCAGGGCGGAAGTGAAGCGGTCCGACAGCGGGACCGCCTGTGAATCGATATCGGTCGCCAGCGGCGAGACGCTGGCGATGGGACTGATGCTCAGCATGGTGAAGCCTCGTGAAGGTGGGGGCCGCAGCCAGCGGCACCCCAGGCGTCATGCCAGGTTGCGGACGACGGACTTGCTCTGGTCGGTCAGGCTCTTGGTCGAGTTCGACTGCAGCATGCGGTACATGTTGTATTCGGACAGCGCGCTCTGGTATTTCGCCAGCAATTCCGGCGAGCTCGCGTCTTGGGAGAGCGCCGCGAAGGCCGCCTCCAGCTTGGCCTTCAGATCGTTGACGCCCTTGTCGAACTGGTTCGAGTGATTGCTCATCCAGCCATCCCATCGCGAAGCGTCGCCCGTACCATCGGACGGGTCGCCCCAGACGGGAGGAGTTGCAGTTGTCGTTGTCATGTCGTGCTCCAGTAGGTGGGGAGGTCAGGGTGATGCAGGTGCAGCGGAGCCGGCACCGCCGGCGTAGTCCCAGCGCCCGTTGCCGATGGACAGCAGCTGGCCCGGGGTATAACGGTAGGAACGGCCCTGCAGAAGGTCGTCCCACAGCCGCGGAATGATGGTGATGCGGCGCGTGCCCCACTGCTGCTGGAATTCCGCCGCCGCAGCGGTCATCTGTGACAGCGCCGCATCGTCCAGGTAGACATCGTTCACCACACTGGCGCGCGTGCCGTCCGGCTCCACGCGCGTGCTGATGCCCCGCACGCGCAGCGCCTGGCGCGCCTGCGCGATGAGCTGCTGGTCGGTGATGGCTTCTACCTGCAGCGCGTGCTGCCAGGGAATCTTCCCGCCCAGCACCTGTTTCACCTGCTCGGCCCGGCGGCCTGGCTGCGCTCCAGCGAGCACGACGGTCGGCCGCGCGGGATTCTCCAGGCGGACGAGAACCACATCGAGCCCGGCCTCGATCAAGGCCTGCTCCAGGCGGCGAACCTGCTCCTGGCGGACCACATGCACATCATGGCGACGCTGCAGGCGGCGGCTGGCACGCTCGGCCCAGGCCTTGTCGGCGGGTGTGTCGGCAAAGACGTACAGGCGGTCGTCCTCCCCGGCGATGATCTGGAAATCGGCCGGCGCATCGTGGAGGACGCCGGCCAGCCCCCGGATGCGGGTCTCGGGCAGGTAGTGCCAGTGGAACCAGCCCGCGCCGACCGCGACCAGCGCGACAATCGCGGTGGCCAGCAGCACCACCGCGCCACGTCGACGGGTGCGGGGTGGCGTCAGGGTGGCCTCGGAGGATGCCAACGCTGCCGGCAGCGCCGGCGGCACGAAGGCCGTGACCGCTTCGGACCAGGACGCGTCGCGGTGGCGGATCGCCACGTGGATGCCGGCAACGGCGTGCGGCGTCTGCAGGGGCGCCTCGCGCCATGTCCATGCGGCCTGTTCGCCTGCACGTTCACCCAGCTGCAGCCTCGGCACACCGTCATCGCCCAAGCACCTGAGCATGAACGCCGCGGGCGCCGCTTCGGCGGGGATGTAGTAGGCATTGTCCGCGTGCCCGAGCAGCCGCGCGGCATTGCCGTTGATCAGTTCCTGCTGCGGTCCGACATGGAACAGCGTCTCGGTGTCCGACAACGTGTACTCGACACCGCTCAGACTGCCGGACAGGATTTTCAGCACGTGATGCATGACGTGAAAGGGGATCCGGGGGTCGGGAAGTTCGTGCATTCTGTTGCGCAGCCACCTGCTTCAACATCAGCAGAATTGTATTTTCGTGACCGGATCACGCCGCTGCACCGCGGTGACCCGCAAGGGTCAGATGCCGCCTGGCGATTCGGCCCGGGCGTAGGTCCGCAGCACCCTGCGGACATACTGCTGCGTCTCGGGAAACGGAGGGATGCGGTTGCCGTGTCTTGCGACGTTGCCTTCGCCAGCGTTGTAGGCCGCCAGCGCCAACGGGACATCGTGTCCGTAGCGCTCAAGCAGCCAGGCAAGGTAGCGGGCTCCACCGCGCAGGCTCTGTGCTGCGTCGAAGCGGTCGTGCACACCGAACCGCTGCGCGGTGCCTGGCATCAACTGCATGACACCGGCCGCGCCAGCCCGGGAAACGGCCAGCGGGTCGTAGCGCGACTCGTTCCACGCCACGGCATGGACCAGCGCAGCCTCGATCCCCGCCTCGGCAGCGGCCCGCTTGATCAACGCGTGCATGGAGGCCGGCGGCTGGGCATCCTGCGCCCGGACGTCTGTCCGCAGGGTGCCGCCAGCGCGCCGTCGGCCATGGGGATCGAATGGCCGCGAGCCCGGGGTCGGGTGTGCGCTGACCTGCAGACGCCCGTCTTCATCCAGCACCGCATGCACGCTGTGCGCGCGCACGGAAGGTGGCGTGGAGACCACGAGCATGGCGGCCAGGGCCGGCAGCCATGCGTGACTCATGCCCGCACCTCATGCCCGGCGCGGACGATCGCCGCGTGCAGGTCATCCACGGTATGAACCGTCTCCAGCATGTCCGAGGTGATGACCACCCCGAAATGGTGTTCGATGTCCACCAGCAGTGCGGCCATCTCAAGTGAATCCACGCCCAGGTCTTCGTGCAGGCGTGCGCCTGGGCGCACCTCCGCCGCGACCGTATCGGCCGCGGCAGCGATCAACCGGGCCAACAACCCGAACCCTGCCGCCCCGCCGCTCATGGCGAGCGCGGCACCGAGATGATGAAGGGCTCTGGCACGACCCGGACGGTACCGTCACGCTCGGCGCCGCGGCCGCGGTGATTGACCTGCTTGGGGGCGTGGGGCTGCTGGACGACCACCGGCAATGTCCCGTCCTCTGTCATGGGACCTTGCGCGACCAGGATGTTGCTGCGACGAACATTGTTTCGTTCTGTGGACAGGTTAAGTGTGAAACGCTCGGCATTGGGCGTCCGCTGGGGCTGCTTAAGTCCCGGATTCTTCATGTTCATGTACAGCCCTGGCCGTCTTGGCGACGTGCGCGATGCCAGACGATCGGCCGCTTCCTCACCGACCGAATCAGTACGTAACGGGGTCACGGCCGGCGTCGACTGGTGGTCCAGCCGCTCTCGCACCATTAGACGGGGTGGTTCGTCGAACATGTCGTTCGGGGGAGGCGGAATGGTGTTTCCGGTCAGCGGGGTCGTTGGCGCATAGTGCTGCGATCGTTCGACGTTGCAAGAGAGGTCATCGAGATCAATGGCATCGCTGCTGGGATCGAATTCGCTGGTCGATGATTCGCTGGTCGATGATGCTCTGGAGGACGCGGAGGTCCGCCGTGCGCCTGCGTTGTCCCTGAGCCAGGGGTCCACCCGCGGCCCCCCAGGTTCCCGCTCGTCATGGCTCGGCGCCACATTGCCCGGCGGCGGGTAGTTTGGTGCTTCGTAATTCGGCGCTTGGTAGTTTGGCGCTTGGTACTTCGGCGCTTTAAACACCGGTGCGTGGTAGTGAATCACCGGTGCTGCCGGGCTCACTGCAGACGCTGCAGTCGGTGATGCAGGCGGCGGCGTGGACGGTGGACTCGGCTGGGTCGGTTCACCGTGGGCCGCGCGCAGCAGCTTGGGCAGGGTGTCTGCCATCCGCAGCAGCATGTCCGGGCGTTCCGTCAGCTTCAGGAACGCCCCGAGCGCCTGCGGGTTGAGTGCTGCCGCAAGCGACCGGTGCGTCACTGGATGACCATTCCTTTCCAGGCCGTCCAACAGCGCGGGGGCAAGGGCCTCCATGATATCGGTACCGATCCGCTCCCTGCCCAGGGCGCTGGTCAATTTTTCCAGTGATCTCCTGATGGCGTCGCACTGCTTGGCCCCACCGCCTCCCCAGGTTTTCTGCGTGGCGTGCAGATCGCCCTTGTCGACCTTGAGATAGGCCAGGATGTCTTTTTCGAGCTGCTTCACAAGCTCACCGTGTCCGGGATCCGCAGCACAGGGCAGCGCGAGTGCGAGACACGCGATGCGCACCATTTCCCCACCCCGATTGGCGCCATGCTCTTCCAGGGCGGCCAGGTAATGCTCGCGTGACTTCTCTGCGTTGCAGAAGCGCGCCACGGCGGTTGCGATCAGGTTGCGCGATTGCGCGATCTGCGCGCCGGAGTAAACGTCCCTCGCCCGCGAAGGCTGGCGATTCTCACGCTGCAGATGGACGGCTGCGGCCTGCATATCCCGGTCGATCCGCTGCTTGGCGGCAGACAACGCTTCGTCCACCGCCTGCGCATGCAGGGCGTCGACGCCGCTGGTGGCTCCGACCTCCGCCATCTGCCGGCGGAGCGTTCCACTGAGCTCGGGTTGTTCGCTTGTGTCGATGGTTCCGAAGGTCGTCATGCCAACCACGTCGGTACCCAGCGGCGAGCTGTAGTCAGCGTCGTCCTGACGCGACACGCGCGAGTGGTGATCCGTAGGCGGGACGGTAGTGGCGTAGAACCTGTTGTACAGACGCGACGCGTCGTTACGCGGCCGCTCCAGACTGCTGGCAGTTTGTGCCGACGCGGCGTTGGGCGTGGTTTTCGCCACCGGTGGCGTCACAACGTTGGTGGCTGAAACGACGCCGTTGTTGACGTTCACCAAGCGCAATGCTGGCTTGTTTTCCGCAGGTATGGACAGGGAAGCGGGCGATAGGGTCAGTGCGGGTTGTTGCGAGATGGCTGTCATGGCAGTCGGGCGTCAAACCTTGTTTTCAATGGGAACGGCGGCGGGGCCGTGAATCAGGCCATGGACGTGTCAATGCCCGGGGAACACAGGAGGTTCCAGCCAGTCGTGCGCTTCGGTCTGTCCGTACTCCGCCGAGGGCGCGGGCCTCAGCAGATTGGGGAGCACAGGCCCTGTCCTCAGCAGACCATCCACCGTTTCCGTCAAGGCCTTGTAACCGCCGAAAGCGGACGGACTCAATGCAGGCGCCAGTGACCGATAGATCGGCAGGTGTCCACGGTTTTCCAGTGATCGCATCAGCGCCGGGACCAGCGCAAGCTTCAGGTCCGTAGCGAGGGCTTCATATCCGATCGCATCCGTAAGACGCTTCAGTGCCTTCTCGACGGATGCGCACTTGTCGAAGTGACGACTGGTCCAGGTGTGACACGTCGCGTGCAATGTCTTGATGTCTACTTTGAGATAGGCCTCGATTTTTGATTCGAGCCAGGTGACCAGCGCCGCATGCTGCGGCGCCATGGCTGAGCTGAACGACAGCACCAGGCAGGCGCTATGTACCACCTCCGCCCCGCGATTATGTTCATGTTCCCTCAGCGCAGCCCGGTAGACAGCGCGTGCGGGTTTCTGGCTGCAGAATCTGTCAACCGCACTTTGCCTGGGGTTTCGCGACGCATGCATTTCCTGTTCGGAGTAGATATCGGCAACCTCCAGGTCGTCGTTCAGATCGCGACCCAGCCGGCTCAGCGCGTTTCGTCGGTCACTGTCGATACGAGCCTTCACAACGCCCAGGTGGTCATCGACGTCCTTGACGTGCTTGGGATGAACGCCTCGCGCGGCGGCCTCCTCCTCCATCGCCAGGCGACGGGCGGTGGCCACCGGCAGTGGCGCCCGGGGATCGTCCCACCAGGCTTGCGTTGTGGAATCGGCCGCTTCGCGTTGGCGTGGCGGGGGAGGCGCCGGTTGTCGCCAGGCTGCAGCCGTAGGGGTCGCGATCGTCGAAGGTCTGAACGTGCCCGTAGCGCGCTCCGGAACGGCCCCCGACGCTGTGCCGATCAGGCGGGCACGGGGCACCTCATGGTAGAGGTGCTGGCCTGCGGGAGGAATGTTCTGCAGTCCGTTCGGTGAAAGGCCGGTGCCGTGCGCGGGTGGTGGCGGTGGCTGCACGCACGCTGCCGGCCTCGTCTGGCGGATTGCATCTGCGACGTTCATGTATTTGTCCTCAGGCCATGTTCTGCATGATGAGCTTGTTGGTGTCGGCCATCGAATCGATGGTGCCGCTCAGCGTTTTCACCAGCGTGTCCCACATCTGCAGCTGCCGCTGATATTTATCGGGCAGAACGCGATTGATGTGGTTGAAGCGCTCCATCAGGCTGTCTTTGGCGCTGGTCATGGCGGCATGCGCCGCAGGACTCATCGGTCCGACCCAGATTGAAACCTCCCCTGGCGGCCGCCTGATTTTTTCCATCAGCTGGTCGATCAACGCCGTGTCCACCACCAGCTCGAAGGTGCCGTCGGCTTTCTGCCGGACCTTGAGGTCCTGCAGCCCCAGGTCGGCCAGGAAGGCCTCGGCCTCGGCTCTGGTCTTGAAATCTCCCCCCAGCCCCAGACCGTTCTCAACCTCCTCCTTGAGTGCTCGCAATGCCCTCTGGACACTGCGGAAGTCGACCCAGAAATTGCCGTCCTTGTCCGTGCTGGTGATCGATCCTGACAGCAACGCCAATGCATCGGTCAGCTTGTTGAAGAAGGTCACATAGTTGCCCAGGATGTCGCTGAAGCGCGAGAGCCACTCCTTGTCCAGCCGTTCCATCAACGCAAAGATGTCTTCCAGGAAATCGCTGCTGGACGACTGCAGCCCCGCTGCCCCGGCGCCTTCGCTGCCGTCAGACGGATGTCCTTCGTCATCGGCCCTCTGCTCCTGCAGCAGGCGTGCTGAAAACTCGCGCAGGGGCGGCGGCGGGTCCTCGAAGGTGGACAGCAGGCTGCGAAACGCGTCCTCTTCGGGCACGTGGCTGTCAGGGGCGTTGAGCGTGACCAGCGCGTCGCGCAACTGGCGGTCGCGGAGCATCGCCTCCTTGGCGATGACGGCCTCCAGCACGTCCGGCTCAAGCGGCGGCAGCGCCGCCTTGTGCTTCAGAGCGATGAAGGCTTGCTGGGCACCGGGGGTCGCGGGGAGCCGCTGACGGCTCATCTCCTGCAGCGACGAGGCGGGCCGCTCCGTATGTGGCGCATCGGTGCCCGAAGGCGCCGGTTCGCTGCGTTCGGTGCGTTCACTGCGTCCCTTCTCCGAGGCCAGCCACGCGGCATGAAGCGGCCTGCTCGACGTGTAATCGATCATGGGTGAAGTCATGTCATGTCTCTCCTGGGCAGCGCGCGCCGCCAGGGCGCGCGTCTTGTGTGGTCAGCGACCGATGTGGCTGGTGATGGCATTGCGGGCATCGGCCTTGTCCTGCTCGGCCTGCTGCGCCTGACGGAACAGGGCTTGGCTGGATTCATCCACCTTGCTGGTGTTCTGGCCGATGGATTGGCTGACCTGCTGCCCGGCGCTCGCGTCGGCGCGTCGCTTTTCCTGTCGCGCGGTCAGATTGGCCGCCTCGATCTCGTGCCCGGAGCCGGCCAGGTTGCCTGCCGCATTGCCGGCGTGGCCCAGCATCTGCCCAGCCTGGTTGATCACGGCCGCGTCGGTCTGCGTGACAGCGTGCTCGGCGGAAAGGACCGCGGCCCGGTTGTTGTCACGGGCGATAGCCTCACGCAGCTGATGGCGCTCAGCGGAGGTCAACGGCACGGGCGTCTTCGCCCTGGGGTCAGTGACGCCGGAGGCGAGCCTGAGCTCATTCTCGGCAGAGTCCTTGTGCAGCCTGTTGGTGTTGCCCTGGTTCCTTTCAATGCTCTTGATGTTGCGGGCGGCCGCCTTGGCACCGACACCTACCGCTACCGTGGAAACCACCACCACCACTACCAGTGCCACGACCTTGGCCAGCTGCTGCTGCCTGGCACTGTCGACCATGCGTTCGCCCATGTCATGGACGGATTTCTCGGCGAAGACCAGCATCCCTGCCGCCTGCTCGCGCTGGGATGCCGCCAACTTCATCAGGAACGCGATCAGCAGGAGAACGAACGCGAAGCGCGGGTCGCTGTTCATCCGCACCGACAGTTCTTCATCATTCAATGCGTTGGCCTCGTCGATCACTGAGGCGATGGCCGGGGTGTCACTGAGCAGCGCACCCAGCGGCTCCTGGCCATCGGTGGTGGGCGTGATCAGGCCGCTCAGGGCTTCGCGCGCCTTCACCGTCGGGAAGACCAGTTCGCCGTTATGGCTCTGCAGGCCGATCAGACTCTTGAACTGTTCCTGCAGCGCCGCCGCAGGCACGGGGGACGGGGTCTCATCGCGCTCCGTGGGGGGCAGATCGGTGCCACGCAGCGAGGGCCGTTCCTGCGCACCGACGCTTCCGATGACCGACCGCATGAACACGGCCAGGTCCGTGCGCGGGTCAGTGCTCATATCAAGTGCCGCATGGAGATCCTGGAGCGCGGCAGGGGTCGGCACCGGTGCCGAGGGCTCATTGAGGGTCGGCAGCGACCTTGAGGCGGCGGTGCTGCGTGCCTGTGCGCGCGGCAGGCTGGTGACCAGCGCGTCGGCGGCACGGTCTGCGTTGCGCAGGTCAGGTGCGGTGGGGGCCCGGGTTGTCTGCGCCGGCGTGGTCTGCGCCTGCAGGTTGGCCAGCAGGCGGCTGGGCTGGCTGGCGCTCGGGACGACAGGGTTGATGGCGGTCATGAGGAAATCTCCGTAGAAAAGGGCGCGCTCAGGCGCGCATCGCGTTGATGATGGTTCGGCCAGTGGCGTCGCTCTCACGCATGACGTTGGAAGACTGCGTCAGCAGCTCGAAGGCCAGGTTGTCCAGCAGGGCCACGGCGTCGCGGATCTTGCCGATCAGGTCACGCAGCACCTCGCTGCCGAACAGGTTTTCCTCGATGGCCTTCATCAGGCGCGCGACTTCGACCATGATGCCGGCCACGACGATCTGGCCCACGCCCTGGGTGACGGACCCGGCCAGGCTGGCCAGTTGACCCAGAACCTGCACGACCTGGACGGCTTTTTCCGCCATCTCGGCCACCCGACCGGCCGTGCTGGCGGCTGCGCTGGCTGCCCTGGTGGCGGCGCTGCTGGCCTGCAGGGCATTGGCCATATTGCCTGCCATGATCGAGGCGGCGATCACCATCACCACCACCACGATAGACGCGGCGATGCTGCCGATCTTCTTGGCCAGTGCTTCGTTCACCCCCACCGCGACCAGAGCCTTGCTGATCCCGGCGCCGATCACGTCAGTCAGCTTGCCCATGACGGAAAAGCCGAGGTGCTCGCCCGCCATGCCGTCGAGGGTCATGGCCACGCTGATGATGCCGGCGGCGATCAATGCCGGATTGGCAGTCAGCACACCCACCGCCAGCACCACGACGGATATGGCCGCGGCCGCCCATTTGAAGACCTTGCCGATACAACCGGTTTTCTTCTCGGCATCAGCCGCACGCTGGGCCTCTTCCTCCTGCTTGCGCACCGCTTCCTTGTTCTGTGCTTCACGCGCCTGCAGGGCGGCCATGATTGCCTCTGTCTCGCTCTTCAGTTTTTCCAGCGCCACGTCGGCGGACAGTGTGCTGAGCATCACCAGCAGCTTCTGCAGCGTGGCTGCCGCCGTGAGTTCGCGACCATCCAGTGGCGGGGAGCCTGCGCCGCGCCGGGCCCCGGCACCCATCTGGTCGCGCTGTAGCTGCACCTGCTCGAGCGCGGCGTTGAACGCCCCGCCGGCTGCCAGCAGCGTCCGTGTAGCCTCCTCCAGGTGGCTCTGTGAGGTCTGCAGACGCTGTTGGGCCGCCTGCAGTTCGCCCTGCTTGGCAGCCAGGCCCGGATCGTCCGGATCCATCGCGTCCAGTTCCGCCTGCCGTGCCGCCACTTCATCGCGAGCGGCCTCCAAGGCCCCGCGTGCGACACCCGCCTCGTCGGCGGCCGCCTCCGCCGCCGCACCGGCGGCCTCAGCAGCTGACAGGGCCTTTTCAAGCGCGGCCGCCAGCTGATTGTTGTAGTGGGTGTTGGCCAGGGCTTTTGCCTGATAGTGCTGCAGCCGCTGTTTCGCAGCTTCCAGCCCGCTCCGCTGCAGCACCTGCTGCAAGGAACCAAGCGCACGGGTCAGCATGGCCTCCGGCGTGAGGCGCTCGCTGCCGGGGCCGGCAGCGGCGGCAACGCGGGCCATGTCCGGCTGGCGCAGCGAGAACGCATCCGCTCCAGCGGACCTGCCGGTGCCGGTGCCGGCAGGCACGGGGCCCGCGCTGACGACGGCGGCAAACAGCTGGGCGGCCGTTCTTTCGATGGCGGTGGCCTGCGCGAGCTGCACGCCGAAGCCGCTGGCCTGCTCGATGGTGGAACGGTGCGCGTTGCTTCGTAGCGCCAGTGGCATCTGCGACGGCGTGACGGGCTGCTGGGTGATCAGCGAAGTCATCTTGATATCCGGGATGAAGGCTGGCGTACCAGCGACCGGGGCAGTATCCCGGCGGCCCGGCGGCGCAGCTTTCAGAATCGAACCACGCCCACTACGGGTGATCGGCTTCTGTCAAGCGTCGTTGCCATTCGGCGTGGGCGCGTGCGCTCCATCCTCTTCGGACACCTCATCGGCCTGGTGCCGCATGGCCTGCAGGTAGGCCTCCGCCCGCCCGCCCAGTTCACTGCCTGCGGCCCGCTCGGCCACGGACTGGAAGCACTCGCGAGCCTTGCGGACGCGTCCCAGCGCGAGATGGCATTGGCCGACATGGAACATCGGTCGATCGTCCTGCAGGTTCAGCGTCTGCGCCACGGCGTACATGCCGATGGCCTTGTCGTACTCCTTCTTCAGATGCAGCACCGCGCCCATGCCCAATGCATAGTCGGCGTTGTAGAAGTCATACAGGCAGAGGAACCGGAAGAACGTCTCGGCTTCGTCCAGCTGGCCGTTCTGGTAATAGCGGTGCGCAATGGCATACACCCCCTCCAACAGGTTGCTGTCCACGCCTTTGAGATCAGCCAGTGTCGCGCCGGCGCGCAGGCCTTCCAGGATCAGCCGGGTCACCTCGGCGCTGGCATCTTCGTGCGGCGCCTGGGCAGGATCTTTGTCGATCATTCGATACTCCTCATGAGGGGGGGGGAAATGCAGCATCACTGGGGCGGTGCGGCCGACGCATCGCTGTTGTCGGGGGCGCCGGCGCGCTCCACATCGCGCAGCCAGGCGATCAGGCGCATCACTGCATCGATCTGTTCGCTCTGGACGAAGCGGTAGCGGCGGCTGTTGAAGTACACCGCGCGGGCCAGGCGTACATCACGGACCACCGGAATCCCGTTGGCCTCGGCCAGCGCGATCACCTTGCGGGCACGGCGTCCTTTCTCGCGCACGGACACGAAGGGCATCATCGGACCTTCGTCCATGACGAAGATGCCGATGGCGATGTGTGTCGGGTTGGCCAGCACCACCTTGGAACCCAACGTGTCGGCCTGGACCTGCGCGGAAAGTTCGTCGGCGATGTCACGACGCCGTCGCTTGATCTCCGGCTTGGTCTCGTTGTCCTTGTGCTCGCGCTTCACCTCGTGTTTTTCCATCTTCATCTCACGGATGAAAAGCACGCGGTCCAGCCATCCGGCCAGCAGGTAGACCGGTGCCAGCGCGGCCAGCAGGCCCAGCCCGAACGACAGCGCACGCTGTGCCCATGCCGTGGCCAGCTGGGCGGGGGTGGCGCGTGCGAGCGCGAACAGATCAGGCCCCCACAGGCCGATCGCCAGCCAGCAGAACAGGGCGGTGCAGAGCAGATACAGCAGCGTCCGCACCAGGTCCTTGACCACTTTCAGTGAGAACAGGTTCTTGAAGCCGTTCACCGGGTTGAGCCGGTTGAGATCGATCCGCACCGCCTCGGCGGCGATGATGCCCCGGCTCATCCACAGCGACAGCAGGGCGATGGTCACCACGCTGATCAGCAGCACCGGCGCCAGGGCCACCAGCAGGCCCTTCAAGGCGGCCAGGGCAGCCAGCTGCGGGCTCAGGACGGTGGGGTGGCGGGCGATGTCCACATACAACGCGCCCACGCGGTCCAGCGAGCTCAGCAGCGCGATGGCGGGCAGGCCACCGAGCAGCACGGCCGCCGCGATGAGGTCGCGGCTGTTGTATGACTTGCCCTTGCGGCCCTCTTTCTTCAGCCGCTGCGGGGTCGGCTTTTCGGTTTTCTCCGCCGAACTCATGCGCCTGCGCCCGCGCCCGTGGCCAGGACCCGCAGCACCGGATACTGCTGCCAGAGCGCAGGCACCTGGCCGCTGATCGTCCCCATCAGATACACCAGCAGTGCCGCGAACGCGATGATCGACTTCACCGACAGGGACACGGAAAACGCGTTGAGCTGCTGCGCGAAGCGCGACAGGACCCCCAGCATGACCTCCACCAGGAACAGCAGAAGAATGACCGGTGCGGCCATGCGCAGGGCCGCCCCCAGCACCACGTCCATCAGGGTATGCAGACTGCCCGGAGCAGGAATGAAATCGGCACCGATCGGCACCACGGCATAGCTCTGCTGCAGCGCCTGCAGCAGGGGCAGCAGGCCGCCGGCGAGCAGGAACACCGCCGCGCTCATCATCTGCAGCAGGTTGGCCATCTCGGTGGCTTCCACGCCGCTGAGCGGATCCATCATGGCGCCCACGCCGGCACCGCGCTGGGTGTCGACCAGCGAGCCCATGGCATGGAAGACGTGGTATGGCAGGGCCAGCATCAGTCCCAGCGCGGTGCCGACCAGCGCTTCGCGGCCGGTGGCCAGTGCAAGTCCCAGCAGGCCGGCGGGGCGCGTTTGCAGTTCTGTCACGGGCCACAGTCCGACCAGGACCACCAGCGCGACGGCCACGCGCAGCAGGCGTGACGGAACGGCACCGGCGCCCAGGTACGGCAACCAGGCAAAGCAGGCCAGCAGACGCGTCAGGCCCAATGCGGCCGGGACCAGAAGGTCACTCAGGGCATGGATCAACTGCGCGTCAAGCGAAGGAACGGCCATGTGCAGTCAGACCCCCAGCGCGCGGCCGAAGGTCAGCAATCCGAAATCGATCAGCATCCGCGCCATCCATCCCATCAGCACCAGCACGGTGGCGACCACGGCCAGCATCTTCGCGCCGAAGGGCAGCGTCTGTTCCTGCAGCTGGGTGACTGTCTGGAACAGGCCCACCACCAGGCCCACCAGCGTGGCCACGATCACCGGCGCCGCCGAGAGCAGCAGCACCAGCAGCAGCGTGCGGTTGCCGATCATGATCAGTTCGTTCATGTGGGTGCCACATCCATGTACTGCTGGATCAGGCCCTGCGAGAGCAGGCTCCAGCCGTCCAGGACCACGAACAGGATCAGTTTGATCGGCGCGGAGATGGTCACCGGGCTCATCATCATCATGCCGAGCGCCAGCAGGATGCTGGACACGATCAGGTCGATCACGATGAAGGGCAGGTACAGGTAAAAGCCCATCAGGAAGGCGTCCTTCAGCTCGCTGAGGGCGTAGGCCGGCAGCAGCGCCGCCAGCGCGCGGTCCTCGCCTGCCGTACCCGGCGGCGATACCGCACTGCCATCGCTCGCACGCGCGCGCTCGAAGAAATCGAGCAGCTCGGGATCCGAATGCCGGGCCAGGTACGCCCTGTACTCCCCGAGGCTTTCATCCAGGAACTCCGCGGTGCCCTGCACGGTGGTCAACGGCGTGTCCAGCGCCTTGTAGGCCTCCTGCACACCGCTGACGATCGGGTGCATCACGTAGAACGCAAGGATCAGCGAGAGGGCGTTGATGACCATGTTGGACGGCACCTGCTGCAGCCCGAGCGCGTTGCGGATCAGGGTGAACACCACGGTGAACTTGATGTAGCAGGTTCCCACCGCCAGCAGGAACGGCAACAGCGCCGCCGCCGCCAGGACGGCAATCAACGACACATCGTTGTTGATGTGCATGACGCTCATGACAGACGGGGCACCCGGGTCAGGCGCACGCCCAGTGCATCGCCGACCTGCACGAGTTCGCCAACGGCGATCCGCACGTTACCCTGCAGCAGTTCCACCTGCTGGTAGGCCCCCGGTGGCAGCGCGATGAGGCTGCCTGGCTGCAGCGTGGAAATTTCGGCCACCGTCAGCGGCAACTCGCACAGCTGTACCTGCAGACCCAGCGGCAGGCTGCCAATGTCCAGTGGGGCGTCAAGCGCCTCGGTTGCCGGCGCAAGCGCCTCAGGCGCGGTGTGTTCGAACTGGTTCACGGTGATGGACTCCTCATGCAGCAGGTAATCAAAAAGCGGACGCGCGCCATGAAAGGCCCGCACATCGGTGCGGGTCATCAGCACGATGTCCCCACGCGCTAAGCGGCGCAGGCGGCCGGTGGCGCACCGGACGGTGCCCAGGCGCAGCGAAAGGCGCACCGCCAGGTCACCCCGCAGTGCGGTCGCCGCGGGCGCCACCGGCAGGGGCCCCTGCACCTGTTCGATCCAGACCAGGCCCTCGTCCGCGCGTACGGCGGGCAGTCGGGTCGCCGCGCAGGCGGCCCGTCCCAGGGGAAGTGCATGGTCATAGGCCAGGGCGGGATCGGTGAAGGTCACCGGCCACTCCACCGACGTCAGGCCGGCCGCGATGGCAGGGTCCATCGAGCGCCAGTCCAGCCCGGCCAGCCCGGGCAGATGGACCGCGGCCCAGGCGGCGGCCTCCACGTGGCACCGCAGCAGGCTGCCGGTCTGGCTCAACTGGAAGCTGATGCAGGGGGTGGCCGGGAGTGGGTGCAGCGGGGCCTGGACACCGTGCCGCGCCAATGCGACGGCGACTTCCTGGGCGGCAAGCGCCTGGCCGTCCACGGTAGCCAGCAGCGGAAATCGACTCATGCGTCCTCCTCTGCCGGCGGCGGCGGCGGTCGACGCTGTGGCGCATCGCCGGACGGATCGCTTGCCGCGATCCGCCAGACAGTTGCCTCGCCAGCGGCGCCCTCGCCGACCGAAGCGGTCTGCATGGCGTCGGTGACGGCGCCGCTCGTGCCACGCAGCGTGATGCCCTGGATCCCGGCCGCTGAAGCACCCGCCGGCGACCACGTCCCGATCACGGAGTGCCCCGTACCCCAGCTCTGGAATGGCACGGTGATGGTCGACGGCGAGGGGGGCGGGACCGCCTGACCGCTTGCGTGGCGCGCACCATCAGGGGGCGGCGGCACGACGACCGCCGCGCGCGCGTTGGGTGTGCCCGTCTGCCCGGTACCCCGTTCAGGCCCCGCAGTGATCAGCGCATTCAGGGCATCCTGACCATCGGTGGCACCTTTCGCACGCTCGCGGACGGCCGGGTCCGGCTCGGGGCCGGCAGGCATGGCGGGGGCGGCGATCGGCAGGCCGGCGTCGTCGGCGCGCTCGTTCAGAAAGGAAACGGGGGCGCGTTGGCCGACCTGCGGGCGCTCATCCGGCGTGGGTGCCGTCGACTGCGGTGCGGCTCCAGGGGCAGCCGGCACTGCGGGCGACGGCGGTGCCGGGGGCGTTCGCAGCGGGAGCGCATGGACAGCGGGCGATGCGCCTGCCGACGCCCGCGGCGTGGCACGCGAGGGCGCAGTGACAGGCGACGCGGGCGACCGCAGCGTCTCCACGTTTCCGTTTCCGTTTCCGTTTTCGTTTCCGGAAAGCACAGACACGGCAGCGCTCCGGGTGGCCCGCCCGTCCCGTGTTTGCGCAGCGGTTGACGGCGGCGGAGGCGTCGCCATCGTGGCGGCCGACATTGACGACGACGGCGGCGCAGCCATCGTGGCGGCCGAAGGAATCACCACACGGCGGCCCCCTGCCCTGGGACCGGGGTCGGGCAGGACGCTGTCGCTCCCCGCCGGGCGTTCTGCAGGCAGGGCGCAGGCGAGGCCCGCCATGGTCACGGCGGCGGGAGGACCAGGCAGGGCCTCGGTGGCCCGTTCCGCCCTGCCCGTCTCCAGCCGTGGAACCTGCATGAGCAATGGCATACGTCCCTGCGCGATGACGGCAAACACACCCGGCACGAGAGCATCGGCAGAGTCCGTGTGATCGTCCTTCCCGGGCGTGTCGGACCGGTCCTCGTCCATCGCCTCCACGCGCTCACGGAGCGGAACGACAGACGGGCCGGAAGGTGTCGTCACGGCGACAGGGTTGGGGCTCAGCGGAGTGATCGGCGCTGACATGGAAAATCCTCTTGTTCCTGGGTGTGGCGCTGGCGTTCTCGGCGCTGGCGGGTCTGAGCGCTGCGCAGGGAATGCCAATGCTGGAGCTTCTTTTCCTTCCGGTGATGCTGGTCGGCGGTCTGACGCGAACCCTCCGCAGCGGCTTCCAGCTGCCGGACCTCGGCGTCCAGTTCGGCCGCCACATGCGTGGACTCCAGTGCGTGCGCGCGTGCCACGGCCACGCTGCGCAGGCGGTCATACAGATCGCTGCGGCTCAGGCCCTGCTCGGGCAGCAGTTGGGCGTTGTCCAACGTGCCCTGCGCGGAAAGGCGCAGCGCGTCGGCCTCGGCCTGTCGCGCGGCGGCGGCCGCCCGCTGTGCCTGGGCCGCGGACAACGCGATGCGTGCCTGCGCCTGCTTGACCCGCATCAGGCGCGGTGCATGGCGTTCAGCGCGCGAGGTCATGCAGCTTCGCCTGGGTGTCGGCCCAGGCACTCCGTTCGTGGATGGGCTGGCGCAGGAAGGCGTCCAGCGCGGCTTCGCTGGCCACGGCCTGGTCGTAGACCGCGCTGACGCCGGGTTTGTACTCCCCCAGGTCGCGCATCAGGCGCAGGTCTTCCAGGGTGCCCAGCAGGCTCCGCACGCGCTGCGCGGCCTGCTGTTGATGGCGGTCGGCAAGCTGCGCGAACAGGCGGCTGCCACTGCGCAGGATGTCCAGCGCCGGGTAATGGCCCCGTCCGGCCAGCTGGCTGGTCAGATACAGATGGCCATCCAGCAGCGATTTCACTTCCTCCCCGATCGGGTCGGCGTCCTGTTCGTCTTCGAGCAGCACGGTGTAGAAGGCGGTGATGCTGCCCGCGTCCGTACGTCCGCTGCGTTCGAGCAGGCGTGGCAGCATCTCGAACACCGATGCAGGGAAGCCGCGGCGTGCCGGCGGCTCGCCCGCGCCGAGCGCCAGTTCGCGGAGTGCACGGGCATACCGGGTCACTGAATCCATCACCAGCAGCACCCGGTTACCCTGGTCGCGGAAGTATTCGGCGATGGTGGTGGCCACCAGGGCAGCCTGGCTGCGGACCGCCGGGGCGGTATCGCTGGTGGCCTGGACGATGATCATGCGCGCGGCCTGGGGTGATTGCCGCATGCGCTCGACCAGCGCGGCCACTTCGCGCCCGCGTTCACCGATCAGCGCCACCACGGCAACGTCCACCTCGGCATTGTCCAGCAGCATTTCCGAGAGCGTGGTCTTGCCCGCGCCGGCGCCGGCGAAAATGCCCACGCGCTGCCCTTCGCCACACGTGAGCAGCGCGTCCAGCGCGCGGATGCCGGTGCACAACGGCGTGTCGATCATCCGGCGGAGGCGGTAATCGATTGCCGGACGGCTGACCACGCACGCGACTTCGCCCCAGCCCTGCGCCGGCGCCAGGCGTTCGACCTCGCGTCCTTCGCCATCCAGCACGCTGCCGAGCATGCGGGGCGAGGCGTCCACCCGCGCCGGCGCTCCGGTCGGGAACACCAGGCAGCGCGGCGACAGGCCGGCGCTGTCGCGCAGCAGGCCGATGGAGGCCATGCCCTGTTCAAGCGCCACGACCGTGCCACGTCCGGCGTCCGTGTCGTCGCCCGCGCCCTGCTGCAGCCGGCACATCTCACCGATGGCAACCTGCGGCAGCGGCACGCGCAACATCGAACCGGCAATGGCGGCAGGATGCGCAGCGGGACGCCAGAGCGAACGCGGCAGGCTCATTTGATGGCCTGCAACCGGGAAAGACATTCGTGGAAGTCCTGCAGCGCTTCTGCCAGGCGCACTGGCTCGGTGGCGTACTCGTGCTGCAGCAGTCCGCCCGTACGGCCATCGGCCCGCAGGACCAGCGCACCGGCCTCCCAGTGAGGCGCCGGGCGGATCACCTCGGCCAGCAGCGCATCGGCGATCACGCCGCGGGCGTTCTCCTCAACCGGTTCGATCATGCCCCACAACCACACTTTCCCGTTGTCGACGGGGTCCAGGTAGATGTCGCCGACATCATCGAAGGACATCACGATGGTGGAGTGATCATCGAACTCATAAGCGGAAGAATCGGCACCGAGAGTATCCAGCGCCTGGCACAGGGTTTCTTTCAGGGTCATAGTGATCTCACGACATCAAGGGACACGGCGTCCGAAATCTCGGAAAACGACAGCACGGCGAGGGCAGGCAGCCGTGCCTCAACGAACCGCTTGACGAAACGCCGCACGTCCGGCGCCACCAGCAGCACCGTTTCCGGGCGGTGCGCCAGCAACGGTTCGAACACCAGTGCGATGCGGTCCAGCAGCTGGTCGGCCCTGGCAGGCTCCAGGTTGAGGAACGCGGCACCCTGGCTCTGGCGGATTCCCGAGCGCACCAGTTCCTCGGTCTCCGGGGCGAGCAACACGGCCGCGATGCGGTGGTCACGCGCATGCTGGGAAGAGATGTAGCGGGCCAGTCCGGCACGCACATGTTCCACCAGGAGGATGACGTCCTTCTCGCGCTGGCCCCACTGCGCCAGCACTTCGAGAATCACCTTCATGTTGCGGATGGACACCCCCTCACGCTGCAGGCGTTGCAGCACTTCGCTGACGCGCTGCACCGGCACGTGGCGGTGCACCTCCTTGAGCAGCTCAGGGAACCGCTTTTCCGTTTCATCCAGCAGATGCTTGGTCTCCTGGATGCCGAACAGCTCGCCGATGTTGCGCATCAGGGCGTCGTGGACGAGCAGCGCGAGTTCCTCGCGATCGCTTCGGCAGTCCACACCCATGGCCTGCAGCTGCGGCTGCATCGTGGCCGGTACCCAGTGCTGCGTCAGGCCGCGCGCGCTCGACAGCACAACGCCCTGCCCCTGATCCAGGCCGTTGAGCTCATCGCTGTCTGCAAGGGCGCGTACGTGGTCCAGCAGGACGCTGCCGGTCGCTGCGGTGATTTCGTTGATCATCACGGCTACCTCGTGGGCATCGCTTTCGCGCGCACGTGTCACCACGTAGGGCAGCTTCATGCCTGTCCTGAGGTGCAATGTCTGCCGCAGCTGGGCCTCCCAGCCCTCGGCCTTCCAGCGCTCATGCAGCAGGGGAGGCATCAGCAGCAGCAGGGGAATCGTTTCGTTGACCGGGCCGCCCTCCCCCGTCGTGTTCGTGGGGCTGCCATCCGCCTGCTTGGTGCCGTCGGGTGAGGCTTCGCCGCCGTTGCGGTCCACCCGCGCGCCCTGCCGGGCACGCCAGGCGGCCAGTGCGAACAGCGTGGCCGACAGGAGGACGAACACCAGCAGGGGGAAGCCGGGCAACAGGCCCACCAGCAACACCAGCGTGCCAGCGATCACCAGCACTTTCTGGCTGGAAAACAGTTCGCCGATGATGCTGGCGCCGAGATTCCCTTCCTCTCCCCCCACGCGGGTCACGACAAACCCCGCACTGATGCAGATCAGCAGCGCCGGGATCTGCGCGACGAGGCCATCACCGATGGTCAGAAGCGTGAACACGCGCAGTGCTTCGGAAAAGCCCATGCCCTGCTGCAGCATGCCCACCGCGATGCCACCGAACAGGTTCACGAACACGATCACGATGCCCGCGATCGCGTCGCCCTTCACGAACTTCATGGCGCCATCGTAGGAGCCGTACAGCTGGCTTTCCTTCTCCACCTCGCGCCGCCGCTTCTGCGCGGTCGCTGCATTGATGGATTCGGCACGCAGATCGGCATCGATGCCCATCTGCTTGCCGGGCATGCCGTCCAGCGAAAACCGCGCCACGACCTCGCCGATGCGCTCGGAGCCCTTGGTGATGACGATGAACTGCACCAGCGTGACAATCGCGAAGATGACGAAGCCGACCACCAGGTTGTCGGCGACCACGAACTCGCCGAACGCTGAAACGATGTGCCCGGCGTCGGCATCCACGAGGATCAGGCGGCTGGTGCTGACCGACAACGCCAGCCGCATCAGCGTGGTGAACAGCAGCACCGAAGGAAAGGTGGAGAAATTGAGGATGCGCTCGACATAGAACGAGCTCAGGAAAATCAGGATGGCGATCAGCAGGTTCAGCGCGATCAGCAGATCGACCAGGAAGGTGGGCAGCGGGACGATGAGCATGCCGATGATCACCGTCATCAGCACCACCAGCGCCAGCTCGGGCCGCAGCAGGGCGTGGGTCACCTGTCCAATGCCACCCCGGGGAGACGTGACGGCATTCATCAGACGGCCACCCAGCGGCGATCGCCGGCCGTGCCGCGTTCGTGGCGCATGGACTGGTCGAGCAACGCGTCCATGTCACCGAGCACGGCGGTCTGCGCCCCGATATCCGCCCACAGCGCGTGGGGCATGGCCTTCAGAAACCGGCGGATGCCCTGCAGCAGCCTCGCTTTGTCCTCGCTGGCCAAGGTGTAGCGGGCCTCGACGAACAGCGTGTCGACCAGGCTGCGGAAGCCCCCGCCACGGCGCAGCATCGTCAGCACGGCCAGCAGGAAGGCAGGCTGGTCCAGGCCGACGCGCTTGAAGATGTCCGCCTGCCAGCAGCACAGAAAAAGCAGGTGATCGGCCGAGCGCAGCGTCGTGAGCTGACGCACGCGCTGCAGGAGGGCACCAAACTCGCGCATCGAGCAGCTGGGATCCAGGGCGTACATGTCCGCCGCCAGCGCGCGTTCGATGAACTCGACGACCCGGCCGCGACGCTCGAAGCCGTACAGCCCGATCCAGGTCTCGTAGCTGTCCACCGGGGCCCCTTCGCCCAGGAACTCCCGGTAGCTGTGCCGCAGCTGGGCGGGTGTGGCCTTGAGTTGCGGTGCGTGCAGGCGAGCCTTCAGCGCGACGTTGAGGCCGGCGCGTACCTGCCTGCCGGGCAGTCCAGGCGGATCGAGCAGCTCATCGTGCAGTGACGCCAGGGTTTCGCGCATCACCTCCAGTTCGTCTTCGGCGAGCAGGACGCGCAGCACCGCGACCGCATCGCTCGGGTCGGGAAACAGCGCGACCAGCAGCGCGCGGATGGCCGCCTGGTCGCGCGAGGCCATCTGCTGCAGCTGCTGGCGCAGGGCGGCCACTTTCTCAGGGCCCTTGGGCTCCAGCACGTGGTCCATCCATGCAACATCGCGGGCCTCGGTGCCGTCGCCCTCGGCCGAGCGCGTGCGACGCAGGCTCGACCGCAGCGCGGACAGATCATCGTTGATATCGAAGGCCTGCTGCAGCTCGGTTTTGCGCAGCGCCTGCGAGCGGCTGCCAACGGACTCGTGCTCCGCGACCGGCCTCTGCGTTTCCTGCAGCGGCGCCTGGCGGGGCGTCAGGGGCTGCGCCACCGTGGTATCAATGCGCAGCATCGAGAGCCCCCCGGACGCTGTCGCTCACACGCTGCAGATGCTCAGGCAGCGGCTGCCGCAGACCCTCGAGCGCGTTGAACCCGGCGTCCTGCAGGAGATCGGTCGCGGCCCGTACACGCGGCTGGATCAGGAACACGCGCACGGTGTCCAGGTTGCGCGAGGCACGGCTGCGGAAGACGCTGCCGATCCAGGGAATACGGCTGAGGCCCGGAATCGCGCTGCCGTCGCGCGACTGTTCCTGTCGCGTGTAGCCGCCAACCAGCAGGCTCAGGCGATGCGGCACCCGGGCCACGGTATCGATGGTGGTGCGGTTGATCACCGGCAGGCCTTGCACCTGCTGGTTGCTGGCGGTGCCATCTTCGATCTTGAGCTGCATTTCGACTTCGTCGCTTGCCGAAACCCGTGGCAGGACGCTGACCAGCGTGCCGTAGGTCACAGCCTCCAGCGAGGCGGCGCGCTCAGCCTCCAGCTTGGCGTAGAACGTGCTGTTGCTGTCGAAGTGCGCCATGACGTTCTCCTGCGTCAGCAGCACGGGACGCGAGACGATGCTGGCGTGCCCACGCTCGGACAGTGCCGTCACCGAGGCCAGGAACCGCTCCCCGTCCAGCGTGGAGGTGCGGGCATTGAAGCCCACGCCGAGCCGTCCACTGATGCCGACTTCCCCGGTCCACTGCACCCCGAGTTCATCGAGCTGGGTCTTGTGCAGGTCGATGATCCACAGCGAAAGCTCGATCTGCTTGCGCGGCAGATCGAGTTCGGTCACCAGTTGCTTCACTTTCCGGATCCCATCGAGCGTGCCGCGCACGATCAGGCTGTTGGTCTCCGGATAGGCCACGACGATGGTTGGCGGCGTGTCCGTGCCGGCGCCACGTGCGGGCGCGTTCCCACCGGCGCCGGGTTCGGGTGGGCGTTCCTGGCGCAGCGTCCGTGCGAGGTCGCTGGAGGGGTCCAGTGCGGGCTCGGGCTCGACGGCGGGGCGCACCACGATCCTGTTCGAGCCGGAATCACCGAGCACCTGCGCCAGCGTTTCGGCCATGCCCGGCAGGAAGGTGTCCTGGCCCCGCATGCCATAGCGACGGCCGCGCGCGAAACTGTTCTGCAGCGCGATCACGTCCACGTGCACCGCGCGCGCATCCGCGCCGCGGTAGAGCTCGTCCAGGTAGCGTGCCGCGTTGAGTACGATGTCCACATAGACCGGCGGCCCGGAGACGTAGAACGTGCCGTCGCCGCTGCTGCCGCGCACGGCATAGCGGGAATCGGCCAGCTGCGCGCGTTGCAGGAAATCATTCAGCACCGCGATCGAGGCATGCTGCATGTGTCCAACGGCATTGCGGGTTTCGCCCGCGTCATACACATAGAGCGTCTGGCTGTCGCTGTACCACACCAGGCCCAGGTCGCGCGTGAGCTGGTCCAGTACCTGTCGGGGCTCGCGCAGTGGGAAGCTGCCGTCCACCCGCTTCTTCTGCGCGCGCGTGCTGACGATGACCGGCCGCTTCATCTGCGCGGCAATGGACTGCAGCAGCAGGGTCACGCCATCGCCGCGCGAGACGAAGGTCGTGTCCGCCGAAAGGTCGCCGCGGCGGGTGATCGGGGTGTGCTCCAGGGGTACCTGGGCCGAGGCAGCCGGATCGGGCTGCTGGGCCGCGACGGCAGGACTGCCTGCGAGCAGCGCGAGCAGTGCGGGAGCAAGGACGATGCGATTCACGGGGCGTGTACGTGCTGGAAGATGGCGCTGGGCGAGCGTCCGAGCAGCGCCTTGATCTCGCTGCAGAAATGCGAGGGGGAGGAAAAACCGAAATCGGAGGAAAGGCGGGTGAACGTATGGCCCGTATCCGCGTGGCGATGCAGCACGCGGCCGGCACGCAGCAGGCGCAGCTGCTCTTTGAGCGAGCGCCCGAACGCCTTCCGGCCGATGCGGCGGAACTGCGCCACGGACAGGCCGTAGCGGTCGGCCAGCTGCTGCACGCCCAGATCCGGGTGCTCCAGCACGAAGCGGATGAGCTGGTAGGGCTCGCGTGTGGCCCAAAGCGAGGCGGCCATCAGGAAAGCGGGGGCGCCATCGAGCAGCGCCCTGACCAGCCACTGGTGCGCGGTCGCGGCGTCGTTGAAATCGCCCTCGGCCACGAGTGCGGCCGGCTGCCGGCGGTCGCGCGGCAACGGTCGCTGCAGGCCGGTGACATGATCGTGGAAGGCCAGCAGCCGCAACATCTCGGGCGGCACCGCCAGGCGCTGCGCGCCCGGGCTGTGCACATGCAGCGGGCGGTCACCCGAGGACAGGATCAGCGTGCACCCGCCAGGGATGGCCTGCGTGAACCGTGTGGCGAGCGTGCCGCCATCGACGTTGACACCGACTTCGCGGTCGGCAGCAATCAGAAGAGTGGATTCACCCCGCGGCAGGAGCCAGCGGGCAGGCTCCTGCGCAGGATGGGCGCTGACGGAAGGAGAGAGGACATTGGACATGAAGCAGATGTTCTTGCGTCATGCGCCATCGGGCTATGAGCCGAATTGCGTTTCGTGCCGTGGATGGGCGGCGCCTTGAGCCGCCGCACATCCTGCCGCGCCTGCTGTTACAGCTGCGCCAGCGAAGCCACCGCATCGAAGCGGTCGGCGAGCCGCTTCAGCAGCGCCAGGCGGTTGCCGCGCACCGCCGCATCGTCAGCGTTGACCATCACCTGGTCGAAGAACGCATCCACCTGCGGCCGCAGCCGCGACAGGCGGGCCAGCACGCTCACGTAGTCCTTCTGGTGCAGGCTCGCGCCGGTGTCATCGATGGCCGCAGCCACCGCTTCGGCCAGCGCGCGCTCGGCGTCTTCCTGCAGCAGTGCCGGATCGATCTGCCCGGGAATCTCGACGTCGGCCTTGCGCAGGATGTTGCCGATGCGCTTGTTCGCCGCCGCCAGCGCCGGTGCTTCCGGCAGCGCCGCGAACGTGCCGATCGCGTCAACACGACGATCGAAGTCATACAGCGAGGCCGGTTTCAGTTCGGCCACCGCGCTGAAGTGCGCCGCCGGCACGCCCTTGTCGGCGTAGTAGCCGCGCAGGCGCTCCAGGATGAAATCGTACAGCTCGCCCACATCGGCCTGCACATTGCGCGGCTGCAGTGCGGCGTTGGCCTGTTCCAGCAGCGCGCGCAGGTCCAGGTCGAATCCGCTCTCGATGATCGTGCGGGCCAGGCCCAGCGCATTGCGGCGGAGCGCGAAGGGGTCCTTGTTGCCGGTCGGCCTGAGGCCGGCGGCGAACCCGCCCGCCAGCGTATCGGCACGCTCGGCGATCGCCAGCACCTTGCCCAGTGGTGACAGCGCGATGTCGTCACCCCCGAAACGCGGCTGGTACGCCTCATCGATCGCCAGCGCCACCTCCGGCGTTTCACCGCCGGTGACCGCGTAGTGCCGCCCGGCAATGCCCTGCAGCTCCGGAAACTCATTGACCATGCGCGACTGCAGATCATTCTTGGCCAGCTGTGCGGCGCGTGCCGCCTGGGCAGGCTCGGCGCCCACCTGGGCGGCCACGGCCTCGGCCAGTGCGGTCACCCGGGCCACCTTGTCCGCCACCGTGCCGAGCCTGGCCTGGTAGGTCACCGTCTTCAGGCCCTCGCCCATCGCCGCCAGACCCTGCTTGAGGTCTTCATCGAAGAAGAAGCGGGCATCGGCGAAGCGCGGACGGATGACCCGCTCGTAGCCCTTGGCCACTTCGGATACATCCTTGGACTCGATGTTGGCGATACCGATGAACTGCTCGGTCAGCTTGCCGCTGCCATCAAGCACCGGGAAGAACTTCTGGTTGACCTCCATGGTCTCGATCAGCGCTTCCTGCGGCACGGCCAGGAAATCACGCTCGAAGCTGCACAGCACCGCGGCCGGCCACTCGACCAGGTTCACTACCTGGCCCAGGTTGTCCTCGGTGATGCGGGCGCTGCCGCCGGCCTTCGCGGCCGCCGCCTGCACCTGGGCCACGATGCGCTCGCCGCGCTCCTGCGGATCCACCAGCACCTGCGCCTCGCGCAGCGCCACCACGTAGTCCTGCGGCTGTGCCAGCCGCACGGTGCGATCGTGGTGGAAGCGGTGGCCGCGCGTGGTCCGGCCGGCCTGCAGGCCGAACAGTTCGGCCTCCACGATGTCCGGGCCGTGCAGCAGCACCAGCCAGTGCACCGGGCGCGCGAAGCCCCACGTGTGGTCACCCCAGCGCATCGGCTTGGGGATGGGCATGCCCGCGATCGCCTCGCGCAGGATCTCCGGCAGCAGCGTCGCCGTACGCGCGCCCGGCGTCACCGCACGGTGGACGAAGCGTTCGCCCTTCGCATCGGCGGTCTTTTCCAGAGCCGTCCAGTCGATGCCTGCCTTGGCTGCGAAACCCTGCAGCGCGCGGGTCGGCTGGCCTTCGGCATCCAGGGCGATGTTGAGGTATGGACCCAGCACTTCGCTGTGCTGTTGCGGCTGCTCCATGCCCACGCCCGGCAGCAGCACGGCCAGGCGTCGCGGGGTGGACAGCGGCCGTGCATCGCCCAGCTCCAGGGCAACGCCGCGCTTGCGCAGGCCATCCACAATGCCATCGAAGAAGGCCTGGGCCAGGCCCGGCAGGGCCTTGACCGGCAGTTCTTCGGTGCCCAGTTCGATCAGCAGGGGAGAGAGTTGGCTCATCGGTTCGATCCTGTAGAGGGCGCAGCGCGCAACGCGCCGGCGCCCGGGTGTTCGGGGAAGTTGGAGACTCAGGCCTTCGCTTTCGCGCCCGGGAAACCCAGTTTCTCTCGCTGCTCGTAGTAAGCCTTCGCCACCGCCTGGGCCAGCGCGCGGACGCGCAGGATGTAGCGCTGGCGCTCGGTCACGCTGATCGCGCGGCGCGCATCGAGCAGGTTGAAGGCATGGCTGGCCTTGGTCACCTGCTCATAGGCCGGCAGCGGCAACCCGACGTCGACCAGCTTCTTCGCCTCGCGCTCGCAGGCGTCGAAGCGGTGGAACATTTCTTCCACGTCGGCATGCTCGAAGTTGTAGG
Organism: Xanthomonas sp. 60; assembly: GCF_011761925.1. Classification (NCBI taxonomy): domain Bacteria; kingdom Pseudomonadati; phylum Pseudomonadota; class Gammaproteobacteria; order Lysobacterales; family Lysobacteraceae; genus Xanthomonas; species Xanthomonas sp. 60. Next base: position 73,587 of record NZ_JAASQW010000010.1, read on the forward strand.
TGCTCTGCTCCACCTCGTTCTGGTGGTACACATCGCCGTAGGTCACCGGCGTCCCGTCGGGCCCGTAGGTCCAGACCAGGTCATAGACGTTGTCGCAGTTCTGCAGGTACATGCACAACCGTTCCAGGCCATAGGTGATCTCGCCCAGGACCGGGCGGCATTCCAGTCCACCGGCCTGCTGGAAGTAGGTGAACTGGGTCACCTCCATGCCATTGAGCCAGACTTCCCAGCCCAGGCCCCAGGCGCCGAGCGTCGGTGATTCCCAGTTGTCCTCGACGAAACGCAGGTCGTGCACCAGCGGATCGATGCCCAGTGCCTTGAGCGAATCCAGGTACAGCTGCTGGATGTTGTCCGGCGCCGGCTTCATCGCCACCTGGTACTGGTAGTAGCGCTGCAGCCGGTTCGGATTTTCGCCGTAGCGGCCGTCGGTCGGGCGACGCGAAGGCTGGACGTAGGCGGCGTTCCAGGTTTCCGGACCGATCGCGCGCAGGAACGTGGCGGGGTGGAAGGTGCCGGCACCCACTTCCAGATCGAGCGGCTGGATCAGCACGCAGCCCTGCTGCGCCCAGAACTGGTTGAGGGTCTGGATCAGGCCCTGGAAGGTGATTCGAACGGTCGGGGTCGCGGACATGCGGTCGTTTCTTGGCCTGCCATGGGGGTGCGCTAGTATAGCGAGCGACCGCCACCGGGCGTGGGCGGCTTCCCGCTGCCGTGTCCGGCCTGCCTGCCTGCGGTAAGCGCTAACTGGAGCCCGGCCGATGCAGCAGTTTCCTACCACGCCTCCCTTGCCGGGCCCGCCGCTGCCCCCGGGACGGCTGGATTTCGAGCAGGTCGCCGCGGCATTGCTCGGTGACGGCCTGGTGGCCGTACAGGACCGCGAACGCGTGCGCTTTTCAGCGAGCGGGGCGAAGAACGCCAGCGAGGTGCACCCGCTGGTGCTGCTGGCCAACCTGAAGTTGGCGGCCAGCGACGGGGGCGAACTGGGCCTGGAGCGCCTGAGCGAGTGGCTGGCCCGGCGTACCGGCACGCGCTACCTGCGCATCGACCCGACCCGCGTGGACGTGGCCTCGGTGACCGCGCTGGTCTCGCACGCATACGCCCGCCGCCATCGCTTCCTGCCCCTGGCGGTGGACAGCGAACGCGTGCTGGTGGCCACCAGCGAACCGCTCGCGCAGGAGTGGCGCCGCGACCTTCAGCACCTGAGCCGGCGCCCCATCGAACTGGCGATGGTCAACCCGCTCGACCTGCACCGCTATACGATGGAGTTCTTCGGCGTGACCCGCTCGGTCCGGGGCGCGCGTGGCGACGTCCGTGCCGAAGCAGCCGGCAGCCTGCCCAGTTTCGAGCAGCTGGTGGAGCTGGGCCGCGCCGGTGATGTGAACGCCGATGACCACCACATCGTGCACATCGTGGACTGGCTGCTGCAGTACGCCTACGAACAGCGCGCCTCGGACATCCATCTGGAACCGCGGCGTGAGATGGGCCGCATGCGCTTTCGCATCGATGGCGTGCTGCACAAGGTCTTCGAGGTACCGCCGGCGGTGATGACCGCCGTGGTCAGCCGCATCAAGGTGCTCGGGCGCATGGACCTGGCCGAGCGGCGCCGCCCGCAGGACGGCCGCATCAAGACCCGCTCACCAGGCGGGCGGGAGGTGGAAATGCGCCTGAGCACCATGCCCACCGCGTTTGGCGAAAAGTGCGTGATGCGCATCTTCGATCCGGATGCCGCCTTCAAACCGGTCCATGCCCTGGGGTTCAGCCCGCAGGAAGCGGCCGGATGGAACGCGCTGGTGGCCCAGCCACACGGGATCGTACTGGTCACCGGCCCCACCGGCTCGGGCAAGACCACCACGCTGTACTCCACGCTGAAGCGGCTCGCCACGCCGGAAGTGAACGTGTGCACCGTCGAGGACCCGATCGAGATGATCGCGCCGGAATTCAACCAGATGCAGGTGCAGGCCAACATCGATCTCGATTTCGCCAGCGGCGTGCGCACCCTGCTGCGCCAGGACCCGGACATCATCATGATCGGTGAGATCCGCGATCTGGAAACCGCGCAGATGGCCGTGCAGGCCTCGCTGACCGGGCACCTGGTGCTGTCCACGCTGCACACCAACGATGCCCCCTCGGCCATCACCCGTCTGCTGGACCTGGGCGTGCCGCATTACCTGCTCGCCTCCACGCTCAACGGCATCCTGGCGCAGCGCCTGGTGCGCACCCTCTGTCCCCACTGCAAGGTGCCACAGGTGCTGCAGACGGCTGATTGGGACGTCCTGGCTGATGGCCAGATGGCATATCCAGATGACGCCACGCCGCACCGGCCGGTGGGTTGCGTGGAGTGTCGGCGTACCGGTTATCTCGGCCGGATCGGGCTGTATGAGCTGCTGCCATTGGGTCTGCGGCTGCGTCGACGGATCCGCGCGGACATGGATCCGGCCGAATTCACGCGTGCGGCGCGGGCTGAAGGACTACGCACATTGCGACAGGCCGGCCTTGAAAAGGTCGCCCTTGGGCTGACTACAATCGAGGAAGTACTGACCGTCGTGCCACCTCCCGATGAACCCGTTGCCCTTCCTGATCATTGAAACCGGCCGTCCGCTGGCGTCCCTGCGACGCTACGGACGGTTCCCGCACTGGATCCGCGTCGCGGCCGGGCTCGGCGACAGGGATACCGTGGTGGTCGACGCCGAGGGCGGCGAACCGCTGCCCGATGTAGAGGCCTTTGCCGGCATCCTGGTGACCGGGTCGGCCGCCTACGTCACCGACCGCGCGGACTGGAGCGAGCACAGCGCCGGCTGGCTGCGCGATGCGGTGCATGCGGGCACGCCGGTGTTCGGCATCTGCTACGGCCACCAGCTGCTGGCGCATGCGCTGGGCGGACAGGTGGACTACAACCCCGCCGGCCGGGAATCAGGAACCATCGAGCTGTCGCTGGAACCGGCCGCAGCGGCCGATCCGCTCTTTGCCGGGCTTCCCGTCCGCTTTCCCGCCCACGCCACGCACCTGCAGACCGTGCTGCGCGCACCGGCTGGCGCCGCGGTCCTGGCGCGTTCGGCTCTCGATGGGTGCCAGGCCTTCCGCTGGGGCGAGCACGCGTGGGGGGTGCAGTTCCACCCGGAGTTCGCCACCCATCACATGCGCGGGTACGTGCGCGCACGCGCGCAGTGCATCACGCGCCATGGCGGCTGCGCGCGCAGCATCGAGCGGGCGGTCACCGCCGCCCCCCTGGCACGCCAGCTGCTGCGCCGTTTCGTGCGCCATGCTTCAGGTGCGACGCGCGTAAAACAGGGATAATCGGCGACAGCGGAGCGCAGGTTCCGCCCCTTCCCCGTGGTTCGGAATGATATGAGCGAGATTCGCAAGTTGCCGGCGTCCGCCGGCGCGGAATGGTTGCTGGCCGGCTTCGCGCTGCTGCGCAAGGCGCCGATGGGCCTGGGTGCGCTGGGCATGCTGTGGGCGGCCGGCGCCCTGCTGCTCACCGCCATCGGTGCCACGGTGCCGGTGCTGGCGCTGCCGGCCCAGCTGATCATGGCACTGGCCGGACCGCTGGCTTTCGGTGGCCTGGTGTGGGCCGCCCGTGAAGTCGATCTCGGCCGTCCTGCCCAGCCCGGCCATCTGCTGCAGGGGCTGCACGACGGTCGCGCACCGCATCTGCTGGTCGCATTGCTGCCACAGCTGATCGCCGGCCTGGTGCTGGGCATCCTGCTGCTGCTGCTGATCGGGTCGCAGGGGCTTACCCAGCTGAGCGAGGTGATGACGCGCCTCAACGAAATCAGCCAGTCCGGCGCATCCGCCAGTCCGGCAGAGATGGAAGCCCTGGCCGCCAGCCTGCCGGCCGGCCGCATCCTGCTGTGGCTGCTGTGCGTGCTGGCCGTGTTCATCGCCGTCGCACTGGCGCTTTTCACGCTCTCCCCGCAGGTGATGTTCGAGCAGCGTGGGGGCTGGCAGTCCCTTCGGCTGAGCCTGCGCGCCTGCCTGCACAACGTGCTGCCGATGCTGCTCTTCTTCCTGCTCTCGTTCGTTTCGGTGTTCGCCGTGTACTTCCTGGTGATGATCGTGGCGATGATCGCCCAGCTGCTTGGCGGGGCGCTGCTGGCGCTGGTGGTCGCGCAGATCCTGCTGATGGGCGTGGTGATGCCGGTGTTCGCCGGTGCGGTCTACACCGCCTGGAAGCAGATGTTCGGGCACCGGGATGCGCCTGCGGCGGTGCCTGTCGGCCCTTCGAGCGTGTTCCACGCCTGAGCCGGCGCAGGTGGGGATGACGCCGGGCCCTTTTCCCGGCGCCTACTGGTCGGTGCGACCGGTCTGCGCCTGGCCGGAGGGCGCGCGTACCAGCCACCGCGCCGCGTGGATGCCCAGCTCGTAGAGCAGGCACATCGGCAAGGCGAGCATCAGCTGCGAGACCACATCGGGCGGTGTCAGGACGGCCGCCAGCACGAAGATGCCGACGATCGCGTAGCCGCGGCCTTCCTTGAACTGCGCCGGGCTGACCCAGCCCAGCAGGGTCAGGATCACCATGGCGACGGGTAGTTCAAAGCTGGCGCCGAAGGCGAAGAAGATCGCCAGTACGAAGTCCAGATAGGCGTTGGCATCCGGCGTGATCGCGATGACATCCGGCCGGAACGTGGTCAGGAAATGGAAGACCGCCGGCAGCACCAGGAAGTAGGCGAACGCACAACCGATGTAGAAGAGCAGCACCGAAGACGCGAGAATCGGCACGGCCAGGCGCTTTTCGCGCGCATAGAGCCCGGGCGCCACGAAGGCCCACAGCTGGTACAGCAGCCAGGGCGCAGCGGCGAACACGGCCACGAAGAAGGTCAGCTTCAGCGGTGCGAAGAACGCACCCGCCGGATTGATGGCGATCATCGACTGACCGTTCGGCAGTTGCGAGATCAGCGGCTCGGCAACCTGCGTGTACAGCCACCGGCTGAAGGGCAGCAGCGCTACCAGGATCATCCCCAGTCCTGCCAGTGCCCGCACCAGGCGGCCACGCAGTTCGATCAGGTGTTCGACCAGCGAGCTTTCGCCGAATTCCGCCTCGCTCATGCCTGGTCCTCCCGCCTGGGCGCGGTAACGGGCGCGTGGGGCGCGTGCACGCCATCCAGGGCCGGATCGATCACCAGCGGCTCGGGTGGCATCGTGTCGGGCGCGGGCCCGCCAGCGGACGCTGTAGCCTGCGTGGGCGCGTCGCCACGTACTTCATCGGCCAGCGCGCGGCCGGACGCATCCAGTGTCTGCGCATGCCGGCGTGCGGCTTCACCACTGGCGCGCAGCTCGTTGCCGGTTTCCTGCATCGACTGCCGCACCTCCTGCATCTGGCGCTTGATGTCCTCGGCGTGCAGTTCGCGCTCCAGCTCCTGCTTCACCGAGTCCCACTGATTGCGCGCACGTCGCACCCACAGCCCGGCGAACCGGGCCGCCTTGGGCAGCCGTTCTGGACCGAGAACCACCAGGGCCACGACGGCGATCACCAACAGTTCGCTGAACCCGATATCAAACACGCAACGCCTCCGGATCAGCGCGGCGTGCGGTCGTTCTCATCCCGGGTGCTGCGCTCGGCATCGTGAGGACGCGTTTCGTCGCCCAGCTGTCGATCCTCGTCACGCATGCCTTTCTTGAATTCCTTCACTGCCGAACCGAGGTCTTTGGCACCGCTGGTGAGCCGCTTGGTGCCGAACACCAGCAACACCACGGCCAGAACGATGAGCCAATGCCAGATGCTGAAACTGCCCATGAGGTGTCCGCCGCTTTATCTGAGTTGGAACGGTCAGCATAGCGCACCGCCCTGGGCGCGGCGCGCGTGCTGGAAGTCAGTTTCCGCCCAGTGTCTCGGTGCGGATTTCTCCCTCGGTCACCGGCTGGAAGCCCTGCTGCGGTGCGGGTTGGGCGGGCCCGGTCTGCAACGGAACGGTCGTCGCTTCCTGCGCGGGCGGTGGCGTGACAACCGGTGCGGCGGCGGCCGCGGCCGCGCGTGGCGCCTCGTTCGCGGCGCCGGCCGTGCCCCGGTTGCTGCGTGCCGAGTAGGTCGCCTCTTCAAGGCGATCGCGGAACGCCACCACATCCATCGATGGCGCGCCGGGCAGGCGGCCTTCGAAAATCATCCGCGGCGTGGTGCGCGTGCCGTAAGCGTCGAGGTTGGCCTCATCATCGATCTGCAGCACGGCGCCATCCAGCGCGACGCCGGCAAACAGTCCGCGCGCGCGCGACCAGGACCAGATTTCGGCCTTCAGCTGGCCATCGGTGGCGGCCGAGGCGTTGCGGCCCACCGGGCCGGCTGCCACGCCGGCATCAGCGCCAAGGGTGAATTTGCCGTTGACCAGGTTGTCCAGGCTGCGGTCGTTGCGGAACACCAGCACGATGTCGGAGGACTGCACGCCGGCCTGGAAGCCGATGCTGCCGCCGGTGAGCTTCATGAAAACCGGATTGGACCAGCTGCCATCGGGGTTTTTCACCGACATCAGGCCGTGCCCACGGCGACCACCGATCACCAGGCCGGCCTTGATCGTGTCGGGGATGACGATGACAGCGCGTCCCTCGTCCAGCAGTTTGTCCGGAATGCCCTGTTCGGGCATGCCCTGGATCTCGGTCAGCACGCGCACCGCGTTGCGGGCACGCTGATCCTCCTGGGGGCCAGCGAGCGCGGTCTGGCTGGACAGCATGAGGCCGGCCGTGACCAGCAGGGTAAGGCGTAGACGACGCATGGCGGACTCCGTATCTGTAGACGAAGAAGATAGCGCAAGAGCCTGAACGTAAGGGCGCGGTCATGAATCACCGATGAGCCGAACCCGTCAGCGATAGACGCCAGCGATTGCCTCGAGTGAGCGGTTTTCCGCCGCCACTCCTGTGGATCGGCGACAATGGGCCATGCACACTGCACCTCAAACCGCTGTGCTGGCGGTCAACCTCGGCACACCTGAAGCGCCGACCGCCCCGGCGGTACGCCGTTACCTCGCCGAATTCCTGTCTGATCGGCGCGTGGTGGCCATTCCCGCGCTGTTCTGGAAGCCCCTGCTGTACGGGGTGATTCTTCCCCTGCGTGGCAAGCGGTCCGCTGAGAAGTACGCGCAGGTCTGGATGGACGGCGGTTCACCGCTCTGGGTGCATACCCGGAATCTGGCCCATGCCATGCAGTCCTGCATGCCGACGCGCACTGTGCGCGCGGCCATGCGCTACGGGCGCCCGGCGCTGGGCGATGAACTGGACGCGCTCGTAGCCGCGGGCGTGAAGCGCGTGGCCGTTCTTCCGCTCTATCCGCAGTATTCCACCACGACCACGGCCTCCATCGAAGATCTACTGGAGCGCTGGCAGCGCCGGAACCCGGAGATGTCCGTCGCGCTGATCAGGGACTATCCGGTCCATCCGGCGTGGGTCGAGGCGGTAGCCGCATCCATCCGGCGCTGGTGGGACCAGCACGGGCGCGGGGAAATGCTGATGTTCTCTTTCCACGGCATTCCGCAGCGGGTCGCCAATGCCGGCGATCCCTACCCCCAGCAGTGCCAAGCCAGTGCGGCAGCCATTGCGGCGGCACTGGGGCTGTCTGCGGATCAATGGCAGATGGGCTATCAATCGCGTTTCGGCAGCGAGAAATGGCTGCAGCCCTACGCCGAACCCCGCCTGTGGGCGCTTGCCGAGCGTGGCGTCAGACAGATCGATGTCGTCTGTCCCGGATTCGCCACCGACTGCCTTGAAACGCTGGAAGAGGTCGCACTGGGGTTCACCCACACTCTGGCCGAACGCGGCGCGCAGATGCGCTACATTCCCTGCCTCAATGACCATCCCGACCACGCGGCCGCTCTGGCGGAACTGGCCGAGAACGCGCTGCAGTGAGGGTGGACGCGTTGGACCTGCAGGTGGCAGGCCGCCAGGTCAGCGGATTGCGCCGCCGCGCAGCCGGCCCGCGCGTGCTGGCACTGCACGGTTGGCTGGACAACGCGGCCAGCTTCCTGCCGCTGCTGCCGCACCTCCCCGGGCTGGACATCGTGCTGCTCGATCTCCCTGGCCATGGCCTGAGCGACCACCTCCCGGCCGGTGCGGACTACACCCCGGCCTCCGCCATCGCCCACGTGCTGGATGTGGCCGACGCCCTGGGCTGGGAGCGCTTCACGCTTCTTGGTCACTCCCTGGGTGCCGGCATTGCCACCATGGTGGCTGCGGTGTCCGAGCGCGTGGAACGGTTGATCGCCATCGAAGCCCTGGGTGGACTGCGCGGTGCTGAGAATGAAACCGCGCAGCGACTACGCGAGCACCTGCAGGCCCGCCGGCAACAGCCGCGGCCGTTGCGCGTGTTCCCGAACCTGGCGGCCCCCGTGCGGGCACGCATGATGCTCAACCAGTTGAACGAGCCGAACGCCCGGCTGCTGGTGGAACGGGGCCTGCGCGAAGTTGACGGGGGTTACAGCTGGCGCACCGACCAGCGGCTGATGTGGCCCACCGCCGTGCGCCTGACCGAGGGCCAGATCGATGATCTGCTGCGTGCGATCGCCTGCCCGGTCCAGGTCATCTACGCCACGCCGGCGCAGCCTTATTACCCCGAACCCTTGCGCTCCGCGCGCTTGGGGCACCTGCGCGACGGCCGCCTGGCCATCCTGCCGGGGAGTCATCACGTGCACATGGAAGCCTGCGAGGCGGTAGGGGAAATCATCGCGGCGTTCATGAGGGACACTCAATCGGACTGACCGATTGATGGAAGTCATCGTTAAGGCGTAACTGATAAACCTAAGTCGAAGAACGCGACGCGTCACTCGATCCGGAGTCCAGTCATGCCGCACACGGTCCCCGGCCCATCCCGTGCTCCAGGGGTGGCGCCACTCCAGCAGATTTCGCCGGTCTCTCCCTGCTCTGAAGGTGCGCCCCAGCCGCAGGGCCCACTGGGGACCAACGGCCTATTGAGCGGTCCACGCAATGCGCCAGGAGCCGACAGGGGGGTCTCCGGGACGTTCGGCAAGGTCCGCTTGTCCACCGCAGGCGCGGGCGCGCTGCCTGTGTGCATCCACAATGCAGGCACGGCTCGTGCGACCTGCGCGAGTGCGTCAAGCGTGCGAGCTGGCCAAGCGTCGGCAACGGCGCCGTTTCAGCCCGCGTTGTCCCGGCCTGCCGTTGGTGTACCTGAGAGCGTGGCGTCGATCATGGTGCAGCGGCTGATCGACACCACGATTTGCGCCAGCCTGGCCGGAAGCGGCCCGCAGGCGGCTCACGCAGACTGTCCACGTGCGCTGCTCCACGCTTGGCTGACCTTCTGCGATGCCCTGGTCGCGGCAGCCTGTGCGGACACACCTATCTGGTTCAGTGACGTGAGTGAGCGGGCGCCAGAGGCGGTAAAGGCAGAGCTGACGCGCATCGCGCACCGATCGCTTGAAGACATTCTTTCGACCGCCCGCTTCAAGCCTCATCTGCAGTCCTCTGCGCTCATGGCCCCGCTGAGAGCACCGATCAAGCAATGGCTCGCGCTGCACGTGGCCGAACTTCAACACGCAGGTGCGGCGCAGGGACGCATCGATGCGCAAGCCGGCGCGAACTATCTTCGCCAGATGGACGCTTTGCTTGAGTTACCGCTGCTCGATATCGTGAAAAACGGCACCCTGCGGTGCCTGCTCAGCGCAATCGCCATCCTTCCCACGGCGACTGTATCGAACCGTTCCGTGCAGGCATAAAAAAACCCCGCTGCGTGAGCAGCGGGGTTTTGGGTGTAAACCCTGGCGATGACCTACTCTCGCATGGCTTGAGCCACACTACCATCGGCGCAGCTGCGTTTCACTTCCGAGTTCGGGATGGGATCGGGTGGTTCCACAGCGCTGATTTCACCAGGGAGACGTTTGGAGCGTGCAGGCGTGCCTGGGGCAGCCGCACCGTCTCGCGTTTGGTCTTGTGACGTAGCTTGCGTTTGCATATCGATCGACATGTCATGTCGGCCAAGGCAACTTGAGGTTA
>NZ_JAASQW010000011.1:0-17746 GCF_011761925.1 Xanthomonas sp. 60
GGGGGGGGGGGGGGGGGGGGGCCCCCCCGGGGGGGGGGGGCCGTGTCGCGCCAGGGATGGCGCGACGCGAGGCACGCAGGATGCAGCTCTTGCCGTCCCCCGCCGCCTCCACCCGCCCAGCCAAACCACGTACACCCGAAAATCCCGCACCGCCACGAGGGGCCCAGCCGTTCGCCGTCACTCCACCCACCGCATCAGTACGTAATGGTCACCGTAATCCGATCCGCATAGTTCCCGGCAACAGGCAGCGCGCCGCTGCTCGCCGGCGCACGGCCATAAATGCTCACCTGCTGCGCCACCCCCGTCCCCACCCCGGCCACGACATCACTGTTGAGCGTGTTGCCCCAGCGCTGCTGCCGCGCACTGTCGCGGTAAAGCTCGTACGGAATGAATGCACTGGCGTTGGTAGCATGACGCATCCGTCGCGTACCGCCGATCGCATACAGCCCATTGTCCAGCGAAACGGTGAACGCGGTGCGGCGCACACATGTCAGGGTCAGCTGGGCGGTCTGGTCGATCGGCGTGGCGATCCTCCCCGTGACCGTCCCGAACTCCATGTCGGTCACCAGGTAGCCGCCGCACTGTGGCAGCACCGTGGCGGTAGCATTGAACGGAAAGCTGTTGGTCGCACTCTTGCGGTTGGTGGCGGCCGCCGCTGTACAGCTGGCGGGCATGCTGGGCGTCCCGATGGTCACCTCGTTGTACGCGTAGGTGAGCGTTACATTGCCGGCGTTGAACGCGCTGCTGTAGCTGCCGGCGGCCAGGGTCTGGTTGGCCGGCACCACGCCATATACCGTGGTCGTCCCCGTGCCTGAGCCGCCCAGCAGCGGAGCGGAGTAGCTGAGCTGTACGTCCTGTGCCGGTGGCGAGCCGCCCTGCAGCAGGCCCCAGGGCACCTGGCGGGCGGCGTCGGTGTAGAGCTGGAAAGCGAGCGCATCACCACTTGGACTGGTCATCCGCCGCTGCGGCAGCACCGTCGTCGATGCGCTGCCACTGCCGATACCCACGCACAGGCGCACGCGGACATCGGCAAGAAGGGTCAGCCCGCTGGTCGTGCAGGTGAGGGTGATCCCCATCGTGGAAGGCGTCGCCGACGCGGCGTTGTTGGCGATGTTCCCGAACGCCATCGCCGTAGCGGCGGCCGTGCAGGTGGTGTCCGCGTGCGCCGGGCGTGGCCAGGCCAGCAGCAGGAGCAGGACGGGCGCGCCGAGCAGGATGGCGCGTGTCATGGCCGGTCCCTGGACGGCCCGGCCACGCAGGTCAGTGGTCCGATGTGCGCCAGTGCCCCCTCGGCGGTCACCGGCAAGGCAGGCACGCGCACGCCGCAGGGGCCCTCGGGCGTAGTCACCTGCAGCTGGCCATCGGCGGGCAGGTCGCGCAGGTAGAGTAAGCCGTCGTGCCCTACCACGGCCTCATCGCCGGGGCCGACGCGCGCCACGCTGCCCACCGGAATCGGCGTGCCATCGCCGTCAACAAGCAGCAGCTGCGCCGAGCGGCTGCGGCGCAGGCCGAAGCTGACCCCCAGGCCGGCGCCTTGGCGCGGGGTGATCCAGTCGTCCACCCGATCGGCCACCAGGTCGGCCGGCAGCCCGAGCGTATCGATGGACAGCCGGTTGCGCTGCCAGGACAGCAGCGGGCTGACCAGCAGCAGACCGTTGCGGTCCGTGCGGCCGATCTCCCGGTTTTCCAGCCGGACCGGCACATCGGCAATGCCGCCGGTGGAGACGACCGCGAAGGCGTCGTTGATCTCGCGTGCCGCGAACAGGTGCCCGCCCATCCAGACCAGTGCACCTCCCGCGTTCGCATAGCCGTAGGTGCTGCCCCCTTCGTGCACCGCCCCCAGCGAATAGCGCCCGGACGGTGTGAGCCAGCCGCCCTCTGCCAAGGCACCGGTGCCGCGGTCGCCGTGCCGCGCCTGCACGCGCCAGCCCATGCCATTGCCGCCACCATCGCCGGGCACCGGCTGCGAAACGTCCACGCTGTAAACCTGCTGGCCGCCACTGCGCTGCACGGCCAGGCTGGCCTGGCGGTCACGGCCGAGCGCGGCGGACAATGCAAGGTAGACGCTGCGGTCGCTGCGCCGGGACAGGTTCTGGTTGGCGGTTACGTACGCCGACCAGCGCTCGGAGAACGTGCGCGACCAGAAGACGCTGACATAGCGGTCATCCTGCCCCTCCGCCTGGCGCAGACGCAGGTAGCTGGCACTCACCGCACCCAGCCGGTCCAGGTTGATGCCCAGCGTGGCCTGTTCGGTGATGGCCGGTGGGAGGCTGTCCTGCAGGGCGCCCAGGTCGCGGTAATCGCCGTGGGTGCGTCGGCTGAGCAGATTCACGTTGAAACGCCGGTTGTTCCAGTTGTAGCCCAGCGCGTACTGGCCGCCGCGCAGCCCGCCCAGCGCGCTGCGGGCGTACGCGGCGGTCACCACGCCGGCGCGGCCTGCCAGCCAACCGCCGCCGACCCCGGCCTGGCGCAGGCCGCCGCCCGCTTCGGCATGGGCTTCGGCGGTGAACCGGTCGCTGACGCCGTGGCGCCACGTGGCGCTGGCCAGGGTGCGCTCATCGTAGGAAAACGAACGCACACCGTAGTCCTCGCGCAGGCGGCCCATGCCCACCGACCAGTCACTCAGGCCCCGCGCCAGCAGCTGCTGCGTGCCGTAGAAATCGAAATCGACAGTACGGCTGCGGCCGAAGGCATCGGTGATCACCACCTGCGCGGTGCCGGTGCCGCTGATCCCTGGTTGCGTGGCCAGCTGGAAAGGCCCTACCGGAACTTCGCCGCTGTATTGGCGCAGCCCGTCGATGTAAAGCTCGACGTTGGAGGGCACCACGGCCTGGCCGAGGAAGCTCGGCGTGGGTGAGAGCACCCGATAGGGCTGCAGGCCGTAGTTGCGCCCCACCTGCACCCCCGCCATGCGCACCGGACGGCTCCAGTCCAGAAACCCGCTGTAGAAGTCGCCGACATCCACACTGATGGCCTGCTCGGGGAAATCCAGCGTCCAGCGCGTGTCCAGCCGGACGCTTTCGCCGTGCCAGCGCCGCGAAGGACCCTCCTGGAATCGACGCTGCAGCGACAGGTTCGAGAGCGTGCCGCGACCCACGCCGAAAATCCGCACTTCCGAGGTCAGCGCCAGGCTGGACTGGTCCTCGACGTGGGTGGCGTACAGGTCATAGTTGAGCAGCGCGCCGGGCGAGGCCCGTGCCGCGGGAATGTCGGTCGCGCGCGCCCCGACGGCGGTGATGGGAAGGTCGAGCTGGTCCAGCGGTGCATCGATGGCCAACGTCTGCATGCGCGCGTCGTAACGCACGTGCACGCCGCTCAGCTGGTCCAGGTACACCGGTGCATCGCCCTGCGCGGGGAACCCCAGTTGGCGCAGTACCTCTGGCCGTGCCTGGAGACGGCCGTGCTGGTCGATGAACGGCAGCAGCCCACGCGGGGCCTGGTTCAAGGTGACCTCCAGGTACAGCGACGGCGCGGCGGTGAGCGGCGTCGGCGGCGGCAGCAGGGCGTCGGGCATGGCGCCGGTGGCGGCCACGTCCGTCGCCTGTGCGCTGACCGGGAGCAGTCCGAGCAGGACACGCATGGCGGCTTCAGCGAGCCGGTGGCGTCGGGGGAAGCGGGGTCTGTGCCGGTTCGCCATTGATCTTCGCCGAGAACGTGGCCGCCTCGGGCAACGCAGGGGTGTCCAGGCTCCAGTGCATGACCTGGCCGGGCAGGACGTAGCCGACCAGGCCTGGACGCAGGATGCGTGGGCGCGAGGGTTCGCCGACGGCCACATCGGCCACCTGCGCAGGGCCGTCGCCTTCGTTGCGCACCTCCAGTCCCGGGGAGCCGTCGGCCAGGGGCCGTACGCGGGCGGTCAGCCGGGGCTTGAGCGCGTCGGCGTTGGCGGGCTGCAGGAACAAGGGGACCGAGTAGCGCAGCACGAACTGCATGCCGCGCGCCTCCGGGTCCAGGCGTGGCAGCTCGTCCACCACCACCCTGTAAGCCTGCTGGGCGGCAGGTGCAGCGGCGCCGATGCGGACCAGGCGCACCAGCTGCTGCTGGCCCGCAGCGAGGTCGTGCACCGGGGGACTGGGCTGGATGTCCCGGGTCTCCAGCAGCCGGTCTTCACCATCGGCCTGCTGCCAGCGGAAAACGCGGATCTGCACCTGCATCGACGAGGTGCCGGTGTTGGTCAACCAGAGCGCCTCGCTGGCCTGCCCGGGACGCAGTTCCAGCCGTGTCGGGGCGACCTGCAGGCTGGCTGCGGTCGCCCAGTGGAAAGGCAGCGCGCACAGGGCCAACAGGCCGATGGAGATCCATCGGCGCCGGGGAAGAACCATTGCCGCCCCCGTCAGTAGGTGATGGTGGCGGTAACGGTATCCAGATAGGAACCGGCGGCGGCGTTGTTGACGCTCGGGTTGAGCACCCGGCCGTAGACGTTGTACGCCTGCGGCGTCCCCGTGCCCACGGCGGCCACCGTGTTGGTGGCGGTCGTGGCGCCCCACACATTGGTGCGGCCGGCGTCCTGGTAGAGCTGGTAGCCGACGAAGTTGTTGGTGGTCACTGCTGCGTCCGTATGCCGCATCCGGCGCGTGGTGACGTCGCCTGCGGTAGCGGCATTCGCCCCCGCGTTCAGTGCGATGGAGTAAGGCGTCAACGCCGAACACTGGGCCGTGATGGTCCCCTGGGCCAGCACCGGCGCGGTCGCCGTGGACGCTACCGTGCCGAAATCCACGTCCGTCGGTGCGGCAGCGGCGATCGTGCAGGAGGTGGTGATGGCGATGCGGACGTTGAAGGTGACGCTGTTCTGGGCAAAGGCGGGAACGGACGAGGTCGCGAGAAGGGCGGCCAGAGCGCAGGCAGCCAGACGACGGAAACGACGTGTAGTGCGCATGAGCGGGATCTCCTTGGACCTTCAGGGTCCTGAACCGAAACGATGCGTTCAAACGTGGCGTAGGTGACATTTATAGGGGGAAACTTGTCGCGGATGGGCCCTTGTTAGGTGATAGTCGTCACAAATTTGGCGCTGGAATTGTCGCCTCCAGCACAACCGGGCCTGTCACGGCGTCCACGGACCCGTTCAGCTATGGCCCCGGATCGGCGATAATGGGCGGCATGACCGTGAATCTCAAAACCCCGCAGGAAATCGAGATGATGCGCATCGCCGGCCGGCTGGCCAGCGAAGTGCTCGACATCGTCGCTCCCCACGTCAAGCCCGGTGTCACTACCGAAGAGCTTGATCGCATCTGCCATGATCACATCGTCAACGTGCAGGGCACCACGCCTGCCAATGTCGGCTATCGCGGCTTTCCGAAGACCGTGTGCACCTCGGTGAACAATGTCATCTGCCATGGCATCCCGAGCGAGGCGAAGGTGCTGAAGGACGGCGACATCGTCAACATCGATGTGACCGTGATCAAGGATGGCTGGCATGGCGATACCAGCCGCATGTACTACGTCGGCACGCCCTCGATCATGGCCCGGCGCCTGGTCGAGGCGACCTACGAAGCGATGTGGCGTGGCATCCGTGCCGTCAAGCCGGGCGCAACACTGGGTGACATCGGCCACGCCATCCAGAGCTATGCCGAAGGCGAACGCTTCAGTGTGGTGCGTGAGTATTGCGGCCACGGCATCGGCAAGGTCTACCACGACGAGCCGCAGGTCGTGCATTACGGGCGCCCCGGCCAGGGCCTGGTGCTGCAGCCCGGCATGACATTCACCATCGAGCCGATGATCAACGAAGGCACCCGTTACAACAAGGTGCTGCCTGACGGCTGGACCGTGGTCACCAAGGATCGGAAGTTGTCCGCGCAGTGGGAGCACATGGTGGCGGTCATCGAGACCGGCGTCGAGGTGCTGACGCTCGCTCCGGGCGAATCGCAGGTCGCATGAGCCTGCTGCCGGCGGGTTCATTGCAGGACGCGCCGGCGGCGTCGGATACCGATCCCGACTGGGCGGCGGCCGCCCGCCAGGCCATGCAGCAGACCGACGCGAAGCTGCACCGTCGCTTCGACCAGGGCGACGATATCGAGCGGCTGATCGCATTGCGCGCGCGCGCGGCTGACCACCTGATGCGCCTGGCATGGCAGCGCTGCATGCCCGAGGGCTGCGGGCTGTCACTGTTCGCCGTCGGGGGGTATGGCCGCGGCGAACTGTTCCCGCGTTCGGACATCGATGTGCTGGTGCTTGGCCAGAGCGATGCACAGCACGCGCACGAGGGCGGGCTGGCGCGCCTGTTCGCGCTGCTGTGGGATTGCGGCCTGCCAGTCAGCCACGCGGTGCGTTCCATCGAACAGTGCCAGCAGGCAGCGGCGGACCAGACCGTGCTCACCGCGCTCATCGAAGCGCGCCCGGTCGCCGCCGCCGACGCGCAGCGGCGACCGCTGGCGCAGGCCATCAATGACAGCACGTTGTGGCCGCCACGCGCCTTCTTCCTGGCCAAGCTTGAAGAGCTGCGTGCGCGCCACGAG
This sequence comes from Xanthomonas sp. 60, assembly GCF_011761925.1. Classification (NCBI taxonomy): domain Bacteria; kingdom Pseudomonadati; phylum Pseudomonadota; class Gammaproteobacteria; order Lysobacterales; family Lysobacteraceae; genus Xanthomonas; species Xanthomonas sp. 60. The sequence continues at coordinate 6,453 of NZ_JAASQW010000011.1, forward strand.
CGCTTCGGCGACACCGCTGACAACCTGGAGCCGGACCTCAAGGACGGCCCCGGCGGGCTGCGCGACCTCAACACGCTGGGCTGGATGGCCCTGCGCGCCTTCGGCGTGCGCGACCTCGAAGCCCTGGTAGGGCTGGGGCACCTGGGCGCTGATGAAGCGGTGGCGCTCAAGCGCGAACGTGCGTTGCTGGCGCGCCTGCGTTACGGCCTGCACCTGGTCGCGCGGCGTCCGGAAGAGCGCCTGCGCTTCGATTACCAGAAGACGCTGGCGGCCCGGCTGGGCTTCGAAGACGATGCCGAGAGCCTTGCCGTCGAGAAGATGATGCAGGGGTTCTACCGCGCGGCCACCGTCATCCGCCGGATCAGTGAGCGCCTGCTGCAGCGTTTCGAGGAACAGTTCGATGGCAGCGCGGTGCCCGAGCCGCTGACCGTCGGTTTCGCGCTGCGCCGTGGCTTCCTCGCCGCCGAAGACGCACAGTGGCCGGGGCAGGACATGGGCCAGGTGTTCGCCCTGTTCGCCAGCTGGGCCAACAATCCGCCGGTGCGCGGCCTGCATTCGATGACCGCACGCGCGCTGGCCGAAGCACTGCCCGGGCTGGCGGCGTTCGACCAGGCCGAGCCTGGCGTGCGCGATCAGTTCATGGCCCTGCTGCGTGGGGCGCGACCTGTCGACACGCTGTCCCGCATGGCCCGGCTGGGTGTGCTCGGGCAATGGATCCCGGCCTTCGCCCAGGTCAGCGGGCGCATGCAGTTCGACCTGTTCCACGTCTACACGGTCGACCAGCACACGCTGATGGTCCTGCGCAACATCGGCCTGTTCGGCACCAGCCGCGCCGACGACCGTTTTTTGATCGCCCACGAAGTGTGGCCGCGCCTGCGCCGCCCGGAGCTGCTGCTGCTGGCTGGCCTGTTCCACGACATCGCCAAGGGGCGGGGCGGGGATCATTCCGAGCTCGGTGCGGCCGATGCACGGGCCTTCTGCGAGGCCATGCGCCTGAGCAGCGCCGACACCGAGCTGGTGGCGTGGCTGGTGGAGCAGCACCTCCGCATGTCGATGACCGCGCAGAAGCAGGACATCAGCGATGCCGAAGTGATCCACCGCTTCGCCACGCTGGTGGGCAGCCGCGAGCGCCTGGACTACCTGTACCTGCTGACCTGTGCCGACATCGCCGGCACCAGCCCGAAGCTGTGGAATGCCTGGAAGGATCGGCTGCTGGCCGACCTGTATTTCGCGACGCGGCGCGCGCTGCTGGACGGCCTGGAGCCGCCGCTGCCAGCGGCCGAGCGCGTGGCCGAAGCGCGCGAATCCGTGCGTGCGCTGGTGCGCGAGCGTGGCTACGACGACGCCACGATCGACCGCCAGTTCGCCGTGATGCCCGATGAAGGGTTCATCCGGCTGCGTCCCGAACAGCTGGCCTGGCATGCCGCCTCGCTGGTGCCCGTGCGCAACGGACAGACGCTGGTCAAGGTGCGTGCGATCACCCCGGATGATCCGGCCCTGGAAGTGTTCGTCCACTCGCCCGACCGCGATGGCCTGTTCGCCGCGATCGTGATGACACTGGACCGCAAGGGCTACGGCATCCATCGTGCGCGCGTGCTGGATGGACCATCCAACACCATCTTCGATGCCTTCGAGGTCAGCCCGGCCGACACGTTCGCCGACGGTGACCCGCTGCGGCTGGAGGCCGCGCTGCGCGAGGCGCTTGTGGGCGACCTGGCCCGCCTGCGCCCGTCACGCCGCGCGATCCCGCGGCAGCTGCGGCATTTCCGTTTCGCTCCGCGCGTGGCCTTCCGCGAGCACCCTGGCGACAATCCGAGTACGCGCTTCAGCCTCGTGGCGCCCGACCGCCCCGGGCTGCTGGCCGACGTGGCTTCGGTGCTGCGCAACCAGAAGCTGCGTGTCCACGATGCGCGCATCGCCACCTTCGGCGAGCGCGCCGAGGACACCTTCGTGATCAGCGATGAGCACGACCGCCCCCTTACTGAAGCCGCCAGGCAGCAGCTGCAGGACGCCATGCTGGCCTGCCTGGACCCCGATGTTCATGCTGGAGAGACACCCTGATGGCCACCAAGCCGACCAAGAAAGCCGCACCGCCGTCCAAGCCGGGCAAGACCGCGACCAAGCCGGTGGCCGCCGCCAAGACGGCCTCGCCGAAGAAGGCTGCGGCCGTGAAGAAGACGGTGGCAGCGAAAAAGCCCGTGGCCGCCAGGAAGCGCGTGGCGGCCACGCCGGCGCCGGCGAAGAAGGGGGGGGGCGCGCCGTCCGTCCCGCGCAGGTCCGCAGGCAAGGCGGTCCCCGTTGAGAAGGCACGCGCCGAGAACATCGCGCGCACGTCGCTGCGCAAGCCGCCGGCACCGGGTGTAGAAGAGCTGAGGTTCGGCATCGAGAGTGCGTTCGAGCGCCGCGCGGCGCTGACCGGCCATGAGATCGAAGGCTCCACCCGTCCACTGGTGAACCGTGTGATCGACGGCCTGGAGAGCGGCGAGTTCCGCGTTGCCGAGCCGGACGGGCAGGGGGGCTGGAAGGTCAACGAATGGCTGAAGAAAGCGGTGCTGTTGTATTTCCGCGTCAATGACATGGTCGTGGTGGACGCGGACCCGGCGCCGTTCTGGGACAAGGTCGAGGCCCGCTTCGCCGGCTATGACGAGGCCGCCTTCCGCCGTGCCGGCGTGCGCGTGGTGCCTGGTGCGGTCGCCCGCCGCGGCACCTACTTCGGCAAGGATGTGGTGCTGATGCCGAGCTTCACCAATATCGGCGCCTACGTGGGCGAGGGCACCATGGTCGATACGTGGGCCACGGTGGGTTCGTGCGCGCAGATCGGCAGCCACTGCCATCTCTCCGGTGGTGCCGGCATCGGCGGCGTGCTGGAACCGCTGCAGGCCAGCCCGACCATCATTGAGGACCACTGCTTCATCGGCGCGCGCTCTGAGGTGGTGGAGGGCGTGGTGGTGGGCCACCACAGCGTGATCGGCATGGGCGTGTTCCTGAGCCAGAGCACGCGCATCTACAACCGCGCCACCGGCGAGGTGACCTACGGGTACATTCCGCCCTACAGCGTGGTGGTCTCCGGCTCGCTGCCCAGCCAGGACGGTACGCATTCGCTGTACTGCGCGGTGATCGTCAAGCAGGTGGACGCGAAGACGCGCAGCAAGACCAGCGTCAACGATCTGCTGCGCGGCCTGGCCGATTGAGGGCCAGGCGCGCATGACCACCACCCTTTACGGCCTGAAGAACTGCGATACGTGCAGGAAGGCGATGAAGTGGCTCGACCGCTTCGGCGTGGCCTACACCTTCGTGGATTACCGCGAGGTCAAACCGAGCCCGGAGATGCTGCTCGAATGGGCCGCGCAGCTCGGCGGACTGTCCACCATGGTGAACCGCGCGTCCACCACCTGGCGCCAGCTGCCGGAGAACCGCAAGGCCGCCGATTCCGAGGCGGAATGGAAGCTGCTGCTGCGCGAGTACCCGCAGCTGATCAAGCGTCCGCTCGTGGTCACCGCCGACGGCAAGGTCTCGCAGGGCTTCAGTGACAACGGCTTCAAGGCGCGCTTCGGCGTGGGCGCGGCATGAGCGCGGTGCTCGCGCTGGCCTGCGAGCTGATCGCTCGGCCGTCGGTGACCCCCGACGACGCGGGCTGCCAGGCGCTGCTGGCCGCACGCCTGCAGGCGGCCGGCTTCCAGTGCGAGCACCTGCGCCTGGGCGAGGTCGACAACCTCTGGGCCACCCATGGCAGCGGCGCGCCGGTGCTGGTGCTGCTGGGCCACACCGATGTGGTGCCTCCGGGGCCGCGCGAGGCGTGGCAGAGCGATCCCTTCGTGCCGCAGATCCGCGACGGCGTGCTGTATGGCCGCGGTGCGGCGGACATGAAGGGCAGCGTGGCGGCGTTCGTCGTGGCGGCTGAAGCGTTCGTCGCCGCCCATCCTTCGCATGAGGGCACGCTGGCCGTCCTGCTGACCAGTGACGAGGAGGGTGATGCGATCGATGGCGTGCGGCATGTGGCGCGGTTGTTCGCCGAACGCGGGGAGCGTATCGACTGGTGCATCACCGGGGAGCCGTCCTCCACGGCCACCCTCGGCGATCTGCTGCGGGTCGGCCGTCGCGGCAGCCTCTCGGCGAAGCTGCGCGTGCAGGGCGTTCAGGGCCATGTGGCGTACCCGGAAAAGGCACGCAATCCCATCCACCTCGCCGCGCCGATGCTGGCCGAACTCAGTGCACGGCACTGGGATGACGGCTATGAGAGCTTCCCGCCCACCAGCCTGCAGATCTCCAACGTCCATGCCGGTACCGGTGCCAACAACGTGATTCCCGGGGAGCTGGAGGTGGATTTCAATCTCCGCTACAACCCCCATTGGGATGCGCCCAGGCTCGAAGCAGAGATCACCGCGCTGCTGGATCGGCATGGGCTGCAGTACACGCTGGCGTGGCATCGCAGCGGCGAGCCGTTCCATACCCCGGAAGGACCGCTGCGCGCGGCCGCGCGTGCGGTGCTGGCCGAGCATGCCGGCCATGCGCCGGAAGAAAGCACCGGCGGCGGTACGTCCGATGCCCGGTTCATTGCGCCGCTGGGTGCGCAGTGCATCGAAGTGGGGCCGGTCAACGCCAGCATCCACCAGGTGGACGAGAACGTGCGCGTGGACGAGCTGGAGGCCTTGCCGGGCCTCTATCAGCGGCTGGTGGAGCGCCTGCTGCTGGCCTGATTCATCGCGGCTGCGCCGGGTCGCTCCGGTGCAGCCGCGTGTGCGGCTGCTCCGCCCATGGCGGCCTCTGTCCGTGCTCCTGCCTGTTGGCCGCCCGTTTCCCGATGACCGTTCGTTGCCAACGCAACAGTTGCACCCGCCGCAGTCCCGCGTTACGTTCGATCCATGCACCGCCCCCTGACCCCCGCCGTCGCCACCACCAACCGCAATAACCTGCGCGCGAACAATCGTGCGCGGCCGATGCGGGACTGCGCCCAGGGGAGATAAGGCAACACGCCACCCGGACACCAGAAACCCGCATCGGCCGATGCGGGTTTTTTTGTGCCCGCAACGCCAGGCGAGGTCGCCGGATGAACACCCGCCCCTACCCCCATGAAGGAACCGTCCCATGTGTTCGATCTTCGGAATTTTCGGCCTGCAGCCCGGTGATGACCCCACCGCGCTTCGTCGTCATGCGCTGTCCCAGTCGCAGCGCCAACGCCACCGTGGCCCGGACTGGAGTGGTGTCTACCAGGACGAGAGCACCCTGCTGGTGCATGAGCGCCTGGCCATCGTGGACCCGGCCGGCGGCTCGCAGCCGCTGCTGTCCGAGGACGGACAGCTGGCCCTGGCGGTCAACGGCGAGATCTACAACCACCAGCGCCTGAAGGCCCGCCTGGCCCAGGCGTACGCGTTCCAGACCGGATCGGACTGTGAAGTGATCAATGCCCTGTACCGGCAAGGGTCGCCAGCGCAGTGGCTGGAACAGCTCAACGGGATCTTCGCCTTCGCGCTGTGGGATCGCCAGGCCGGGCGTGTGCTCATCGCCCGCGATCCGATGGGCGTGGTGCCGCTGTACTGGGGCCACGACGCGCAGGGCCGCCTGCGCGTGGCCTCCGAACTGAAGGCGCTGGTGGATACGTGCGCGGATGCGGCGCAGTTCCCGCCCGGCCACTGCTACGACAGTGCCAGCGGCACCCTGGTGCGCTATTACCAGCCGCAGTGGCGCGATTACGATGCCGTGCAGGGCGAGGCCGTGGACCTGGCGGCGCTGCGTGCAGCCTTCGAACAGGCCGTCGAGCGCCAGTTGATGAGTGACGTGCCTTACGGCGTGCTGCTCTCCGGCGGGCTGGATTCGTCGCTGGTGGCCGCCGTCGCCGCCCGCTACGCTCGGCGTCGCATCGAAGATGGCGGGCAGAGTGAGGCCTGGTGGCCGCGGCTGCATTCCTTCGCGATCGGCCTGCAGGGCTCGCCGGATCTGGCCGCCGCGGCCATCGCCGCCGAAGCGCTGGGCACTGTCCACCATGGCTTCGAGTACACCTTCGAAGAGGGACTGGATGTCCTGCCCGAGGTGATCCGCCACATCGAAACCTACGATGTCACCACCATCCGCGCCTCCACCCCGATGTTCCTGCTCGCGCGCCGCATCAAGGCCATGGGCGTGAAGATGGTGCTCTCCGGCGAAGGCAGCGACGAGATCTTCGGCGGCTACCTGTACTTCCACAAGGCGCCGGATGCGCGGCAGTTCCATGAAGAACTGGTGCGCAAGCTGGATGCGCTGCACAACTACGACTGCCTGCGCGCCAACAAGTCGATGATGGCCTGGGGCGTGGAGCCGCGCGTGCCGTTCCTCGACCGCGAGTTCCTTGACGTGGCCATGCGCTTCGACGCCGCGCACAAGATGGTCGGCAGCGAAGCGGCAGGCGGCCGGCGGGTGGAGAAGGGCGTGCTGCGCGCGGCGTTCGAAGGCTACCTGCCGGAGAGCATTCTGTGGCGGCAGAAGGAACAGTTCAGCGACGGGGTTGGTTACGGATGGATCGATGGCCTGAAGGCGCATGCCGAGGCGCAGGTCAGCGACCGGGTGCTGGCGGCGGCGGACACGCGGTTCCCGCACAACCCGCCGCAGACCAAGGAAGCCTATTACTACCGGCATCTGTTCGAGCAGCATTTCCCGAGCCATGCCGCCGCCACGACCGTGCCCGGTGGCAAGTCCATTGCCTGTTCGTCACCGGCGGCGATCGCCTGGGATGCCAGCTTCGCGGCCGCCGCCGACCCCTCTGGGCGCGCCGTGGCGGGTGTGCACGCGCAGGCGCTGGCCTGAGCGATCGCAGCAACGCACCGACCGGCATGAAGGCGTCGTATGATCGGCGCCTTCCAGCAGGGTGATGGACATGGATGCACACGCCGAGCGACCGTTGTCGCGGATGAAATGGGGATGGCATTACACGGCCTGGGTCGGGGTGCCGTTGCTGGTCGGGTTGCTGCTCGCCCGCCAGGCGGGGCCGCAGGGGACGGCCCTGTCCGCGCGTGCGGAGAGCGTGGCCGGCAGCTACTGGGCGCAGCACCTGGGCTCGCCGCTGGCGCTGTTCCTGCTGCAGCTGTTGGTGTTGCTGCTGGTGGCCAAGGGCGCCGGTGCGCTGGTGCGTCGGCTCGGGCAGCCGGCCGTGATCGGCGAAATGGCAGCCGGACTGATGATGGGCCCGCTGGTGCTGGGCAGCGTGTTGCCTGCTCTGCATGGCGCGTTGTTTCCGGCCAGTTCGCTGGGTGCACTGGGCCTGCTGAGCCAGCTGGGCGTGCTCATGTTCCTGCTGGTGGCAGGTGCCGAGCTGGACCTCGGTGCATTGCGAGGGCGCAGGCGTTTCGCCCTCACGGTCAGCCATGCCGGGATTGCCGTGCCGTTCCTGCTGGGCGTGCTGATGGCGCTGTGGCTGTACCCAGCGCATGGTCCGGCGGGCGTGGGCTTCACTGCGTTCGCCTTGTTCGTTGGCATCTCGCTGAGCATCACCGCGTTCCCGGTGCTGCTGCGCATCCTCGCCGACCGGGGCATCACGCAGACGCCACTCGGCCAGACCGCCATTGCCTGCGCCGCGCTGGGCGATGCCACGGCGTGGTGCCTGCTGGCGCTGATCGTGGCGGCGGCGCAGGCCAGCGGCTGGGCGCCTGCGGCATTCAACCTGGTCTGCGTGGTGGTGTTCGTCGGCCTGATGCTCGGCGTGGTGCGGCCCTGGTTCGGGCGTCGCGCCATCGCGCCGGGACAGGAAGGGCGCTGGCTGCTGGTCCTGCTGGTGCTGACGCTGGCCAGCGCGCTGCTGACCGAGCTGCTGGGCATCCATGCCTTGTTCGGTGCCTTCGCCGCGGGCGTGGTGGTGTCGGGCAATGCGGCACTGCGTTCGCTGGTCGTGGCGCGCGTGGAGCCGCTGGCGGTCGCGCTGCTGTTGCCCCTTTTCTTCGCCATGACCGGATTGAGGCTGCGTGCTGACGCCCTGCAGGCAAGCGATCTGCTGCTGTGCGTGGGGGTGATCGCCGTGGCGACGCTCGGCAAGCTCGTCGGCACGTGGGGCACTGCGCGCAGCCTGCGCATGCCCGCGCGCGATGCCTGGCGCCTCGGGGTGTTGATGAACACCCGCGGCCTGATGGAACTCATCGTGCTCAATCTTGGTTACGAACTCGGCCTGCTCGGCGACCGCCTGTTCGCCGTGCTGGTGATCATGGCGCTGGTGACCACGGCCATGACCGGCCCTCTGCTGAACCTGCTGGAGCGTCGTCGGCCCGTTGGCTGAGTGCGGTCAGCGGACCGCGGGGCGCAGGATGAGCGTGTGTTGTGCAGGACCCGGGAGGAACGGCGTGGGCCGGCCCTGCACGTAGTCCGCATGGCCTGCGGCCCAGTACGGTGACAACGGGTGCCCGCTCTGTCCGCCAGGCATGTGGATGATGCCGTCCGCCTCATGCCCGGGCGCCACCACCATGCGCTGCGAGGCACCGAAGGCAGGCCCCTGTACCCGGGGCATGTTGCTGTCACCGGCAAGGGGCTCGGCCGGCATGCACAGGGCAGGACGTGCCAGCGCGGGCAGGGCGCGGCTGATGGGATGGCAGATGGCCGCCGTGTTGCGTTCCCCCCACGTGCGCTCGGCCAACGGCCCCTGCGCGGACAGCCCGGCCTCCAGCCGCTTCGCCGCACCGGCCAGCAATGCCTCCCAGCTGTCATGGCCGGGTGGCAGCAGGTGCGCCGGGCGCTGTTCCAGCAGCGGCCACAATACGCCTTCGAACTGCGGCAGGCGCGGCTCCAGCCAGGCTGGTCCCAACGCACGGCGGGCGGGCGCGAGCAAGGCACCGGCAACCTCGTCGAGGACTTCACCGCGGAAGCCACGTACGATCCGGTAACCCACCGCATCCACCGAAGCGCGTCCGTCCCACGTGCGGGTCGCCGCTTCCAGGCGACGCAGCGCGGGATCGTCGCTGCCGGCCACCACCTGCCTCAGCAGCGCATGCCAGCGCTGCAGGAACAGGGCGCGGTCATCAAGCTGGATGGCCAGCAGATCGGCTTCGGTGAAACGCTCACGCGCCAGCAGCGCATCGCGGATCTGTGCGCCACGCGCGCCGAGATCGTAGCCACCGTCGCCAGCGATGCGCGCGTCGTCGCCGCTCATCACCCGTCCGTTCGCGGTCCAGAGTCGCTGCAGCGCAGGGTCCGCGCGCGTGGGCGAGGCGTCGCTGCGGAGTGACCATGCAGGGCAGTCATCGGCCGCCATCGTGCGCGGTCCCGCCGGCAGGCAGCCGGGTGCGCGCTGCGGACGTGCGCCGATGAGCCGCCACGCGATGCGTCCGCGACTGTCGGCGAGCAGCAGGTTCTGCGCGGGAATGCGCGCACGGTCGGCCACGGCCAGCGCCTGCTCCAGGTCGGCCGCACGTGCCATGTCGGCCAGGTCCAGGTTCACCGCACCGGGCAGGTGCGCCGCCCAGCGCAGTGCATCGTGGCTGCCATCGGGGTGTGCATGCAGCTGTGGTCCCCACGCGCTCTCGCGTACCGTGAGCATCACCGGCGCAGCGCCGGCCACCTCGATGCGCTCGGTCTGCACGCGCACCGGCGTGGTGGCCGGCTCGCGGCGGAAGTCGGCGGTGTCGATGTAGCTGTTGGTGAAGCCCCAGGCCACGTGGCCGTTGCTGCCGACGATGATCGCCGGCAGGCCGGGCAGGGAGAATCCGCTCACATCGACCTGGCCGCCGGGTGCCTGCGCATCGGGATAGCGCAGGCGCACGCGGAACCAGATATTGGGTGCGCGCAGGCCCAGATGCATGTCGTCGGCCAGGATCGCGCGGCCGTCTGCCGTGAGGGCGCCAGCGACGGCGAAATTGTTGCTGCCCTTGGTGTCCGGCGTCTCCAGCCGCGCGCCGGCCGATCCGGGAAGCTGGCGCAGATCCAGCAGGTCGGCGGGGGGCAGCACGGCATCCCCTTCGGGCTCACCCTCGAGCGGCGCGTCCCAGCGGCTGCCGCCGTGGCTCAGCAGTGCGTACAGGGGGGGTGGCAGGACCTGGCGCAGGCGGTTGAAGGCCAGCTCGCTCTGGTTGCGGGGGTCCTGCAGATCGGCGTACATCGCATAGCCGGTCAGCAGGCTGTCGCTGGCCTGCCAGGGGGCGGGGCGCTGGCGCAGCAGCAGGTACGGCCAGGGGCGCACCGGGAGGTCGGCCAGGCCCTGGTTGACGCCCTCCACGTAAGCGGCAAGCGTGGATGACACCTCGACCTGCGCGGCGCGGTGCCGCAGCCGGTGCACACGCATGCCCTTGTCCGACGCCACGGCCGCCGGTCCGAACAGGGCGGCCAGTTCGCCTGCGGCGCTGCGCCGCATGAGGTCCATTTCGAAGCCGCGTTCCTGGGCATGCACGTGGCCCAGCGCCCGCATCACGTCGTCCTGGCTGCGCCCCTGAAGCGTGACCACCCCGAGCGCATCACGGGTGACGGTGACCGGCGCCTGCAGGCCGTCCAGTGGCCGCTCGCCCTCCAGCCTCGGCAGGCTCCCGCGCAGCAGAAGCCACACGACGATGACCAGGCTGGCAGCCAGCAGCAGAAGCACGAAGAACAGACGCAGCAACCAGCGACGCATGGCGATCCTTGCAAGGGCGGGCAGTGCTGCCGAGTGTAGCGGGGCGGCGTTGCGGATCGCAGGCAGGGTGCAACTGCGATTGATTCCGATTAGATCACCGTGACGGCGGATAGGGCACCATGGCCCCATCGAGTCACAGGAGCCCCCCATGAAAGGCAATCCGGAAGTCATCGCCTGCCTGAAGGAACTGCTGCGCGGCGAGCTTGCCGCGCGCGACCAGTACTTCATCCATTCGCGCCGTTACGAAGACCAGGGGCTGTTCGCGCTGTACGAACGCCTCAACCACGAGATGCAGGAAGAAACCGAGCATGCCGACGCGCTGCTGCGGCGCATCCTGTTCCTCGGCGGGGATCCGGACATGCGGGCGCATGCGTTCGAACCGGGCCGTACGGTGGAGGAGATGCTGCGCAAGGATCTCGATACCGAGTATGCGGTGCGCAACAGCCTTGCCGCGGGCATGAAGCTGTGCGAGGCACACGGCGACTACGTGAGCCGCGACATGCTGCTGGTGCAGTTGAAGGACACCGAGGAAGACCATGCGTGGTGGCTCGAGCAGCAGCTGGGGCTGATCCAGCGGATCGGCCTGGAGTTGTACCAGCTGAGCAAGATCGACAGCAGTGGGACGGTTGCGCACTGAGGTGTGAGGCGAACGGCTGCGCCCCTCCGTGGTGGCGCTGGGGTTGGGTTACTGGGATTGGGCTGGGCGATGGGGTTGGGTGGGGGACGGCAAGAGCCGCTC
>NZ_JAASQW010000012.1:0-14417 GCF_011761925.1 Xanthomonas sp. 60
GCTCAACGCCCCCACCCAACCCCACCGCCCAGCCCTGTGACAGTTCTGCATCCACCACGGGAATAAGAAAAAAAGCAAAAGCAAAAGCAAAAGCAAAAGCAAAAGCAAAAGCAAAAGCAGGCTTACGGGCTGCCGATGCTTTTGCTTTTGCTTTTGCTTTTGCTTTTTTATTTTTTCATCCGTGGCGGCGCACGGAGACTGTCGGGGGCTGGGCGGGTGGGGGCGTCGGGGGCGTTGAGCGCCAAGGATGGCGCGACGCGAGGCACGCAGGAGCGGCTCTTGCCGTCCCCCGACGCCTCCACCCGCCCAGCCAAACCACATACACCCGAAAATCCCGCGCCGCCACGAGGGGCTCAGCCGTTCGCCGTAACCCCACCGACAACCCTCCCACCTCGTGCGCACGGACACCGACGCTTTTGCTCTTGCTCCTGCTCTTTTTTCATCCGTGGCGGCGCACGGAGCCTGTCGGGGGCTGGGCGGGTGGAGGCGGCGGGGGCGTGTCGCGCCAGGGATGGCGCGACGCGAGGCACGCATGGACGCAGCTCTTGCCGTCCCCCGCTGCCTCCACCCGCCCAGCCAAACCACGTACACCCGAAAATCCCGCGCCCCCACGAGGGGCTCAGCCGTTCGCTGTCACTCCACCGACAACCCTTCCACCTTCTGCCAGCCACGCGGCAGCAGGTGGCCACGCGTCGCGCGTGAGCCCAAGTAGGCCTCCAGCTCGCTGAACTTCAGGCCCATCGTGCGCTGGCCGCTGCGGACCTGCAGCGTCTGGCCCGGACCGATCGCCACCACCGCCACCACCCGCTCGGTGGCCAGCTTGGCCTTCGGAATCTCGATGATCTTGTTGCCTTTGCCCTTGTCGAGTTCCGGCAGGTCCACCGCCGCGATGGCCAGCAGGTTGCCCGAACTGGTCACCGCCACGATCCGATCGGTTTCCACATTGCCCACCACCGCCGGCTGGAGCACCGAAGAACCCGAGGACAGGTTGAGCATCGCCTTGCCGGCCTTGTTGCGGCCGATCAGATTCTCGAAGCGGGTGACAAAGCCGTAGCCGTGGGTGGACGCCAGCACGAAGCGTCCACTCGGCTCGGCACTGGCGAGGGTGACGAACCGTGTGCCCGGGGCCGGCGAGAACCGCCCTGTCAGCGGCTCGCCGTTGCCGCGCGCCGAGGGCAGCGTATGCACGGCCGTGGAGTACGCGCGGCCCTCGCTGTCCAGGAATGCGACCTGCTGCGTGCTGCGCGCGCGCACCGATGCCAGCAGGCTGTCGCCATCGCGGTAGCTGAGCGTGGAGGGATCCATGTCATGGCCCTTGGCGGCGCGGATCCAACCCTTCTCGGACAGCACCACCGTCATCGGCTCGCTCGGCACCAGCTCGGTTTCATCGATGGCCTGCGCGGCCTGGCGCTGCACCAGCGGCGAACGGCGCGCGTCACCGAACTTCTTCGCATCGGCGGTCAGTTCGTCCTTGATCAGCTTCTTCAGCTTCGCCTTGCTGTCGAGGATGCCGAGAATCTTCTCGCGCTCCCTGGCCAGTTCGTCCTGCTCGCCGCGGATCTTCATCTCTTCCAGGCGCGCCAGCTGTTTCAGCTTGGTCTCCAGGATGTACTCGGCCTGGTCCTCGGACAGACCGAAGCGCGCGATCAGCGCGGCCCTGGGCTCGTCCTCGGTACGGATGATGTGGATCACTTCATCCAGGTTGAGGAAGGCGACCAGCAGGCCTTCCAACAGGTGCAGGCGTCGCTCCACCTTCTGCAGGCGGTGCTGCAGGCGGCGCACCACGGTGCTGCTGCGGAACGTCAGCCACTCACTGAGCAGCGTCTTGAGATTCTTCACCTGCGGCCGGCCGTCCAGGCCGATCACATTGAGATTGACGCGGTAGCTGCGCTCCAGGTCGGTGGTGGCGAACAGATGGCCCATCAGCTGGTCGGCATCGACGCGGTTGGAACGCGGCACCAGCACCACCCGGACCGGGTTGGCGTGGTCGGATTCATCACGGATGTCCTCGATCCACGGCAGCTTCTTGGCGCGCATCTGTGCGGCGATCTGCTCGATCACCTTCGAGGGCGACACCTGGTAGGGCAGGGCGTTGACGACCACGTTGCCGTTCTCTTTGAGGAACGTGGCGCGCGCGCGCACGCTGCCGTGGCCGGTTTCGTACATCTGCAGCAGATCGGCGGCCGGCGTGATGATTTCCGCGCTGGACGGATAGTCCGGACCCTTCACGTGGTCGAACAGCTCGCGCACGCTGGCTTCAGGATCGTCCAGCAGGTGCAGCAGGGCGCTGACGATCTCATTGAGGTTGTGGGGCGGCACGTCGGTGGCCATGCCCACGGCGATGCCGGTGGTGCCGTTGAGCAGCAGGTGCGGCAGCCGCGCCGGCATCCAGGTCGGTTCCTGCAGGGTGCCGTCGAAGTTGGGCGTCCAGTCGGTGGTGCCCTGGCCCAGTTCACCGAGCAGCACTTCCGCGATCGGCGTCAGTTTGGATTCGGTGTAGCGCATCGCGGCGAACGACTTCGGATCATCCGTGGAGCCGAAGTTGCCCTGGCCTTCGATCAGCGGATAGCGGTACGAGAACGGCTGCGCCATCAGCACCAGCGCTTCGTAGCAGGCGCTGTCGCCATGCGGATGGTACTTACCGATCACGTCACCGACGGTGCGGGCCGACTTCTTCGGCTTCGCGCTGGCGTTCAGGCCCAGCTCGCTCATCGCATAGATGATGCGACGCTGTACCGGTTTCAGGCCGTCGCCGAGGAAAGGCAGCGCACGGTCCAGCACCACATACATCGAGTAATCGAGGTAGGCGCGCTCGGCGTACTCGCGCAGCGGCAGTTGTTCGAAACCGTGGAAGACGGGGCGGGCTAGATCGGTCATGCGCGGTTGTTACCTGTGTTCGGAGACGGCGACGGCCGTCGCCCTCGCAATCCGTTGATTATCCGGATGCGGCCGGATAAGCCAAGCGGCCGCGGTGCGCCGCGGACACCGGGACGCCGACGCCACCGATGCCAGCGTTTCATTGTTGCAACACAGCATCCACACCATCCGGATATATTTCTATTGAGAAATATATTTTTTGGAAGAGAATAAGCGGCATGAAATGTCCTGACAGCACTCCGCCGAGCCTTGGCCTGCTCTTGCGGCAGGTCCGCGATGGCCTCGTCCGGCAGCTCGACGCCTCGATGGCCGAGGAAGATCTGGGCCTCAACTTCAGCCATTACATCGGCCTGAAGGTGCTTTCGCGCATGGCGCCGTGCACCGCCAACGAACTTGCGCGCGCCATTGACCAGGTGCCGAGCGCGGTGACGCGCCTGCTCGACAAGCTCGAAGCGCTGGGTTGCGTACGTCGGCAGGCTCATGCGCAGGACCGCCGTGCGTTGCAGATCGTGCTGACCGACGAAGGCCGCACGCTGTGGGCGCGACTGCAACAGCGTGGCGAAGATGTCATCGATTATGCCTCGCGCGACCTCAGCGCCGCAGAGCGCACCCAACTGTTGTCACTGCTGACCCGAATCCGCGACTCCCTGGCGACCCCATGACCTCCCTCTCTCTCCGTTACTTCCAACGCACCGGGCGTCCGCTGCTGTTGGCCGGCCTGGCCGTGGCGCTGACCGCCTGCGCGAGCAGCCGCGGCCTGTCGCCGCATGGCACGCTGCTCGATGCCGACACCCTGCACGCCGAGCGCACGCTCTCCCGCGCCGCGCTCGGTGCGGCCGGCTTTCCCGCGCACGACTGGTGGCGCGCCCTGGGTGACCCGCAGCTGGATGCGCTGGTCTCGGAAGGACTGGCCAGCCATCCCAGCCTGGACGTGGCCGATGCGCGCCTGCGCCAGGCCCGCTCACAGGTGGGTGGAGCGCGTGCGGACCAGCTGCCTTCTGTCACCGCCTCCGGCGGTTACACCGGCGTGCGCCTGCCTGAGTCCATGCTCGGCGACGAACTGGGCGGGCATTACGGCGGCAGCAGCCGGCTGATGCTCAGCGTCAGCTATGGCCTGGACCTGTGGGGCGGCAAGCGCGCCGCTTGGGAAGCGGCCGTGGACAGCGCACATGCGGCGGCCATCGATGCGCAGGCCGCCCGGCTCGACCTCTCCGCGGGCATCGCGCAGGCCTATGCGCAACTGGCCTACGCCTGGCAGCTGCACGATGTGGCCGAAGAAGAACTCGCACGCTCGCAACGTTCGCTGGAGCTCACGCGCCAGCGCCGCATCGCCGGGATCGACAGCGACCTGCAGGTGCGCCAGGCCGAAGGCCGCGTGCCCGCTGCGCAGCAGCAGCGCCAGGCGGCGCAGCAGCAGATCGACCAGGCACGCACCGCGCTGGCGGCACTGGTCGGCAAGGGCCCTGACCGCGGCCTGCAGATCCAGCGGCCGCGCACCCTGAACCCGATGGCGCTGCAGCTGCCGGGCGTGTTGCCGAGCGCGCTGCTCGGCCGTCGCCCCGACATCGTCGCCGCGCGCTGGCGCGTGGAGGCGGCAGGCCGGCAGATCGACGCCGCCAAGGCCGCGTTCTATCCCAGTCTCAATCTGACCGCGCTCGCCGGCGTGGTCGCCCCCGAACTGGGTGACCTGCTGCAGAGCCGTTCGTCCTTCGCTTACATCGGCCCCGCCCTGAGCCTGCCGCTGTTCGATGGCGGGCGCCTGCGTGCCGGGCTCGACAGCCGCGACGCCGACTACGACCTCGCCGTGGCCAGCTACAACCAGTCCGTGCTGGATGCCCTGCGCGAGGTCGCCGACGAGGTCGCCGCCGTGCAGTCGCTGCAGCAGCAGGCGCAGGCCCAGCAGCAGGCGGTGGACATCGCCCGCGCGGCGTTCGAACTGGCCGACCAGCGCTACCGCGCCGGCATCGGCAACTACCTGGACGTGCTCACTGCGCAGTCCACGCTGCTGCAGTCCCAGCAGCGGCTGGCCGGCCTGACGTCGCAGCAGGTGGTGTCTTCGGTGCGTCTCAGCCAGGCCCTCGGCGGGGGCTTCGAGCTGCCCGCCGGGACCCCGCCGCACACCGCTTCCCTTTCCGATTCCACGAATTCCTGAAGGCCTCCGCATGAGCCAGACTCCTACCCCTGCGGCACCCGCCGCACCGAGCCGCCGTGGCGCGCTGCTGCGCGGCCTGCTTGCCATCGTCGTCCTGCTGATCGCAGCCGCCGCGTTGTGGTACTTCATGTTCGGCCGCTGGTTCGAAGAGACCGACGATGCGTACGTGCAGGGCAACCAGGTGCAGATCACGCCGCTGATCACCGGCACGGTGACCGGCATCGCCGCCGATGACGGCATGCGCGTGGAGCGTGGCCAGCTGCTGGTGCAGCTTGATCCGGCCGACACCGAAGTGGCGCTGCAGCAGGCTGAGGCGAAGCTGGCCGGTACGGTACGCCAGGTACGCGGCCTGTACCGCAGCGTGGAAGGCGCGCAGGCCGAGCTCAATGCGCGGCAGGTGAGCCTCAAGCGGGCACGCGATGACTTCGCGCGGCGCAGGGACCTTGCCGCGACCGGCGCGATCTCCAACGAAGAGCTGGCTCATGCCCGTGATGAACTGGCGGCGGCCGAAGCCGCCGTGGCCGGATCGCGGGAAACCCTGGAGCGCAGCAGCGCACTGGTCGACGACACCGTGATCGCCACCCAGCCGGATGTACAGGCGGCCGCCGCGCAGCTGCGTCAGGCGTGGCTAAACAACGCCCGGGCGGGCATCGTTTCGCCGGTGGCCGGCTACGTGGCGCGGCGCTCGGTGCAGGTCGGCCAGCGCGTGCAGCCGGGCACCGCGCTGATGGCGGTGGTACCGACCGAGCAGATGTGGGTGGAAGCCAACTTCAAGGAGACCCAGCTGCGGCACATGCGCCTTGGTCAGGAAGTGGAACTGCGCGCTGACCTCTACGGCGGCGACGTGGGCTACAAGGGACGCATCACCAGCCTCGGCATGGGCACCGGTTCGGCGTTCTCGCTGCTGCCGGCGCAGAACGCCAGCGGCAACTGGATTAAGATCGTGCAGCGCGTGCCGGTGCGCATCGCCATCGATGCCAAGCAGCTTGCCGAGCACCCGTTGCGCATCGGGCTGTCCATGAAGGCCGAAGTCAGCCTGCGCGACCAGAAGGGCGACGTGCTGCCACGCCAAGCGGCGACCGGCTCGGTGTTCGATACCGATGTCTACAGCAAGCAGCTGCATGAGGCCGACGACATGATCCACACGATCATCCAGGGCAACCTGCCGCAGACCGCAGCCGCGCCGGCCACCGTCCGGGCCGGTGCCGGTACGCCGCCGAGCGCGCCGGCCACGCGTCCGCACGCCACCAAGGCAGGCTGACCCCCATGTCTTCCCAAGCTCCCGCCGCGCCCGCATCGCCGGGCGCTCCGGCGGCCCCGGCCACCGGCTTCCTGCCACCCAGCGTCAAGCTGGCCACGGCCGGGCTGGCGATGGCCAGCTTCATGCAGGTGCTCGACACCACCATCGCCAACGTCTCCCTGCCGACCATCGCCGGCAACCTCGGCGCCAGCTCGCAGCAGGCCACGTGGGTGATCACCTCCTTCGCGGTCAGCACCGCGATTGCGTTGCCGCTGACCGGCTGGTTGAGCCGTCGCTTCGGCGAAACGAAGCTGTTCGTGTGGGCCACGCTGGCCTTCACCATCGCGTCGCTGTTGTGCGGTCTGGCCCAGAGCATGGGCATGCTGGTGGTGTCCCGCGCGCTGCAGGGCTTCGTGGCCGGCCCCATGTACCCGATCACCCAGTCCCTGCTGGTTTCCATCTATCCGCGCGAGAAACGTGGCCAGGCGCTGGCGCTGCTGGCGATGATCACCGTGGTCGCACCGATCTGTGGCCCGATCCTCGGCGGCTGGATCACCGACAACTACAGCTGGGAATGGATCTTCCTGATCAACGTGCCGCTGGGCATTTTCGCGGCGCTGGTGGTGGGCAACCAGATGAAGGGGCGCCCGGAACACATCGAGAAGCCGAAGATGGATTACGTCGGACTGGTCACGCTGGTGATCGGTGTCGGCGCCCTGCAGCTGGTGCTGGATCTGGGCAACGACGAGGACTGGTTCAGTTCGCCGACCATCGTCGCGCTGTCCTGCGTATCACTGGTGGCCCTGGCGGTGTTCCTGATCTGGGAGCTCACCGACAAGGACCCGATCGTGGACCTGCGCCTGTTCCGGCATCGCAATTTCCGCGCCGGCACGCTGGCGATGGTGGTGGCCTACGCCGCGTTCTTCAGCGTCTCGCTGCTGATCCCGCAATGGCTGCAGCGCGACATGGGCTATACGGCGGTGTGGGCCGGCCTTGCAACGGCACCGATCGGCATCCTGCCGGTCATCATGACGCCGTTCGTTGGCAAGTACGCGTCGCGCTTCGACATGCGCATGCTGGCCACGGTGGCCTTCGTGTTCCTGTCGTTCACCAGCTTCCTGCGTTCGAATTTCAACCTGCAGGTGGATTTCCAGCATGTGGCCGGCGTGCAGCTGCTGATGGGCGTCGGCGTGGCGTTGTTCTTCATGCCGGTGCTGCAGATCCTGCTGTCGGACCTGGATGGCCGCGAGATCGCTGCAGGGTCCGGACTGGCGACCTTCCTGCGCACGCTGGGCGGCAGCTTCGCCGCATCGCTGACCACATGGCTGTGGGCACGCCGTACCCAGGTGCACCATGCCGACATGACCGAGCATATTTCGGTGTACCAGCCGGGCATGCAGGAGCAGGTTGCCGCGATGGGGCAGGGCGACCTGCAGCACGGTGCGGCGGCGCTCAACACGATGATCAACCATCAGGCCTCGCAGATGGGATTCAACGATATCTTCTTCCTGCTGGGCTGGATCTTCCTCGCCATCATCACCTTCCTGTGGCTGGCCAGGCCACCGTTCGGCGCAGGTGCGGGCGCGGCGTCGGCCGGTGGGCACTGACGAGGCACCAGGGCGCGCCGTGCCATGCGCGGCGCTGCCCTCCCGCGCGGCGCTCCACCCGACGACAGGCATGAAAAAACCCGCTTGCGCGGGTTTGATCATTTGCTGAGTCATGGTGCCCAGAAGAGGACTCGAACCTCCACGAAGTTGCCCCCGCTAGCACCTGAAGCTAGTGCGTCTACCAATTCCGCCATCTGGGCGACTCAGGAGAAGAATTGTGCAGGACGTGATCGGGTGTGTCAATAAAAATTTCAGCGCGTCGCCGCAGGGTCGCTCAGTCGTCCACGGCGCTGCCGCCCAGGTGCAGCAGCAGGCTCTGCATCGGCCGCGACAGGGCCGACCACCGAGCAAAACACAGTGACAGCCGGCGTCGTGCCCAGGGGTCCTCCAGATCGATCACGTGCAGGGCGAACCGCCTGCGGTAGCGGCGTGCGAGCGAACGCGGCACGATGCCGATCCCCACCCCGTGCCCGACCATTTCGCACAGGCCTTCGAAGGTCTTCATGCGCACCCGTGGCGCCGGCACGCGACCGAGCGCGCGGGCGTTGTCTTCGATGTGTTCCTGCAGCGCGTTGCCATCGGCCAGCGCAACGAAGGTCTCGCCCAGCACCTCGGCGAAGGTGATGGCCGCGTGCGCGGCGAGCCGGTGGTGGGCGGGCACGATCAGTTGCAGGGGATCGTTCTCCACGGGCTGCACCTGCAGCGCGCCGGCGTCGAGCGCATCGGAAATGATGCCCGCTTCGGCCTTGCCACTGGCCACGAGGCGCACGATCTCCACGCTGGTGCGCTCCTTGAGGTCCACGTGCAGCCGCGGTCGCCCGGCCAGCCACGGTGCCAGGCGGCCCGGGAGGAAACCGGTCAGGGCGCCGGTGTTGGCATACAGGTGCAGCGTGCCGCGCGCACCGCTGGCGAACTCCTGCAGTTCGGCGCGCAGCAGCGCTTGTTGACGCAGGATCAGCCGCGCGTGGTGCAGCAGTGCTTCGCCGGCTTCGGTGGTGGTCACGCCGCGCGGATGGCGCTGCAGCAACGGCACGCCACTGTCGTCCTCCATGCTGCGCAGGCGTTCGCTGGCCGAAGCCAGTGCCAGCGATGCGCGGGCGGCGCCGGCGGTGATGCTGCCCGCTTCAACCACGGCAACGAACAGGCGCAGATCGGTCAGGTCCAGGCGCATGCGGTGTCGCTCCGTCGGATGCCTGCCTTCGGCACAGCCGAAGGGTAGGGCGGGAAAGCCGCATTGTGCCAGCGCGTTCGCACAGGTCCAATGAGTCCATGGAGCATTCCCCGTATTTCTATCTGCTGCTGGTCGTCGTGTTCGTGCTCGCGGGCGTGGTCAAGGGGGTCACCGGCATGGGCCTGCCGACGGTGGCGATGGGCCTGCTCGGCAGCGCATTGTCACCGGTCGCGGCGGCTTCAATGCTGTTCGTACCCACGCTGGTGACCAATCTGTGGCAGATCTTCGCCGGCCCGGCGTTGGGGCAGGTGGTGCGCCGGCTGTGGCCGTTGCTGCTCGGCGTGATCGTGGCGACGGTCTTCGGCGCGGCGCTGCTGGTGCGCGTGGATCCGCGCTGGTCGGGCATGGCGCTGGGCGTGGCGTTGATCGTGTACGCCGCCTACTCGCTGTTCGCACCGCCCCTGCGCGTGCCCAAGCCCCTGGAGCGCTGGCTGTCCCCGCTGGTGGGGGCGGTTTCAGGCGTTGTCACCGGTGCCACCGGCGTCTTCGTGATGCCCGCCGTGCCCTACCTGCAGTCGCTGGGCCTGAGCCGCGACGAGCTGGTGCAGGCGCTCGGCCTGGCCTTCACCATCTCCACGATGTCTTTGACCACTGGGCTGCTCGTGCATGGTGCCTTCGGCGCGCAGCAGCTGGGGTTGAGCGCATTGGCGATCGCGCCGGCGCTGGCCGGGATGTGGCTGGGCCAGAAGATCCGTGGCCGCATCAGCGCGAGGGCGTTCCGGCTGTGCTTCCTCGCTTTCCTGGTACTGCTCGGCATCGAACTGGTAGCGCGCCCGCTGCTGGCCTGAGCCTCCACCCGCCGCGAGAAAACGCAGACGAAAAAAAACCCGCGCAAGCGGGTTGTTTTTCATCGATGGTGCCCAGGAGAGGACTCGAACCTCCACGAAGTTGCCCCCGCTAGCACCTGAAGCTAGTGCGTCTACCAATTCCGCCACCTGGGCATCGAGGGGGCGAATTATGCGGGGGTGAAAATCGGCTGTCAACACTTCCGTGCACCCCTGTCCGGAATGCGCGGGGCGTCCGGCAGACGCGCACAAAAAACCCCCGCTTGCGCGAGGGTTGATTGTGTCTGGTGCCCAGGAGAGGACTCGAACCTCCACGAAGTTGCCCCCGCTAGCACCTGAAGCTAGTGCGTCTACCAATTCCGCCACCTGGGCTTCCAGAGCCGGCAATTCTGAAGATCGACCGAGAACTTGTCAACGAATTTCCGCAGATGAACGCGCAACCCGCATCTGCCCGGCCCATGACCCGTTCTGCACGCCGTCACCGGCTACCATGGAGGGCGATGAATACCAAAAAACCGAACAAGGGCGGGAAGCCCCGCACGACGCCATCCAACGGCTCCGCCACCGCTCCCGCACAGGGACCGAAGAAAAAGAAGCTCCCGCCGTGGATGCCGGACAGCCTGAGCGCTGACAGCGCTGCCCCTCCGTCCGGCCGCCGCCGCCGGAGCTCCGCTGCCGCGTCGTCCGCCCCCGCACCGTCAGGACGAGCCTTGCCGCCGCCCTTGCCCGGCGCCCCGCTCGAAGACCCCTTCGCCTCGCGCGAGGCAGAAAAATACGAACAGCCGATCGCCAGCCGCGAGGCCATTCTCGCGCTCCTGGAGCGTTGCGAAGGTCCACAGACTGCAGAGGAAGTGGGGGCCCGCCTGGGCCTGACCACGCCGGACCGTGCCGAGGCGCTGTCGCGCCGGTTGGGCGCCATGGTGCGCGATGGCCAGCTTGTGCAGAACCGTCGGGGTGGCTTTGCGCCCATCCAGGCCCTGAGCCTGGTGACCGGCGTGGTGATCGCCAATCCGGAAGGCTTCGGCTTCCTGCGCGTCGTGGAAGGTGGCGACGATCTGTTCCTGCCGCCGTTTGAAATGCGCAAGGTGATGCACGGTGACAAGGTGCTGGCGCGCGTGACCGGCATTGACCACCGCGGTCGTCGTGAGGGCAGCATCGCCCGAGTGCTCGAACGCGGGATGACCCGTCTGATCGGCCGTTTCAGCGTGGAGATGGGCATCAACTACGTAGTGCCCGATGACAAGCGCGTCCAGCGCAATGTCCAGGTGCCGCCGGATCACACCGGGGGCGCACGCGATGGGCAGTTGGTGGTGTGCGAACTGGTGCATGCGCCGGACACGCGTCGTCCGCCGATCGGTCGCATCATCGCCGTGCTGGGTGACAAGCTCACCGCTTCGCTGGTTGTGGAAACGGCCATCCATGGTCACGAGCTGCCATTCGAGTTCCCGCAGGAGGTGCTTGCCGAGGCCTCGGCGGTACCGCTGGTGGTCGAGCCGGCGATGATCGGCAACCGTGTCGATCTGCGCAGCCTGCCGCTGGTCACCATCGATGGCGAGGATGCCAAGGATTTCGACGACGCCGTGTATTGCGAGCCGAACGCCGAAGGCTTCCGCCTGGTCGTGGCCATCGCCGATGTGTCCAACTACGTCCGGCCGGGCACCCCGCTGGACGACGAAGCGCAGAAGCGCGCCACGTCTGTCTATTTCCCCGGTTTCGTCGTCCCGATGCTGCCGGAAACACTGTCCAACGGCATCTGTTCGCTGATGCCGAACGTCGACCGCATGTGCTTCGTCTGCGACATGCAGGTAGACCGCGAGGGTCAGGTCAGCGGCTCGCGCTTCTACGAAGCGGTGATGAACTCGCATGCACGCCTGACCTACACGCAGGTCTGGCAGGCGGTCGGCGAAGACGATGCGGGCGCCAAGGCGGCCATCGGCCCCCTGCTGCCCCAGGTACAGCGCCTTCACCAGCTGTACCAGGTGCTGTCGCGTGCGCGCAGCCGGCGCGGTGCGATCGAATTCGAATCCAGCGAAGTGCGCTTCGTGCTCGACAACACCGGCGAGGTGACCCAGGCCGGCATGCTGGTGCGCAACGATGCCCACAAGCTGATCGAAGAATGCATGATCGCCGCCAACGTGGAGGCTGCACGCTACCTGCTCGCCCACCAGGTGCCGGCGCCCTACCGGGTACATGAAAAGCCGCCGGAGACCAAGTTCGCCGACCTGCTCGAGTTCCTGAAGGAATTCAAGCTGAGCCTGCCGCCGTGGTCGAAGGTGCAGCCGGGTGATTACACCAAGCTGCTCAAGAAGATCCGCGACCGTCCCGATGCTGCACTGCTTGAGTCGGTGCTGCTGCGCAGCCAGAGCCTGGCGGTCTACACGCCCGACAACAACGGCCACTTCGGCCTGGCGCTGGAGGCGTACGCGCATTTCACTTCGCCGATCCGCCGTTATCCCGACCTGCTCGTCCACCGCGCGATCAAGCACGCACTGACCGGCGCCCGCGCGGACTCGTATCGCTATACCCCGCGTGAGATGGCCGCTCTGGCGCTGCAGTGTTCCGAGCGCGAGCGGCGTGCTGACGAGGCCGAGCGCGAAGTGGACGAGCGTTACCGTGCCGCCTGGATGGAGAAACATGTCGGCGGTCAGTTTGACGGCGTGATCAGCGGCGTGACCAGTTTCGGGTTGTTCGTGGAGCTTCTTGATTCCAAGGTGCAGGGCCTGGTGCATGTCACCCAGCTGCCACATGACTATTACAAGTTCGATGCGGTCCGCAAGACGCTCAGCGGCGAACGCCGCGGGACCAGCTACCGGCTTGGCGACAGCGTGCGGGTGCTGGTGCTGAAGGCCAGCATGGAAGAGCGGAAGATCGATTTCCGCCTGGTCGAGCACAAGGGCGAGGAAGAAGAAGCGCCCCGCGCCGCACCCATGCCGGCGTTCGAGCGGGGTACGCCCGCCAAGCGCAGCAAGAAGAAGTACTGAAGGCACGGCGGGGGCGGGCATGTCGCCCGTCCCCCTGCCGCGCCATCTGTCGGCCTGTCCGGGCCGAACATCCCCGGAGGTGCACACCATGCAGGGTGAACCGGAGTACAGCGGCGGCTGCCAGTGCGGCGCGGTCCGTTTCGAAGTCCGTGGCGAGCTCACGGACAGTTCCATCTGCCATTGCCGGATGTGCCAGAAGGCCTTCGGCGCGTATTACGCGCCGCTGGTGTCCGTGCGTGGTGCCCAGTTCGCCTGGACCCGCGGCGAACCCACCTACTACCCGTCTTCCAACCTTGTCCGACGCGGGTTCTGCAATCAGTGCGGAACGCCGTTGACCTACGAGGCGCCCGACGGCATGGCGCTGGCCGCCGGTGCGTTCGACCAGCCCGAGCGGGTGCCCCCGGTGCTGCAGCACGGCGTGGAGCGCAAGGTCGGGTTTGTCGATGCGCTGGCCGCGTTGCCTGCACAGCGCACCGAAGAGGACACGGCTGCAGGTGACTTCCTTGCCGCGATCGTCAGCCGCCAGCACCCGGACCACGACACCCCCCATTGGCCCCCGCAGAGCCGCTGAGCGCCGCAGGGTCCGATGGACTAACATAGCCAGCCCCTTTCCGGTCCCGCCCCGCATGAGCAAAACCAGCCAGTGGATCGTCGGCGTCAACGCCGTCGCCTCCTCCATCGAGAACGACGCCGAGAACGTCCGCGAAGTGCTGGTCGAGGCCGGCTCCAAGAATCCGCGCCTGACCGAGATCGAGGAAAACGCACGCCGCAAGGGCATCGATGTGCGCAAGGTCAACAGCCAGGCGCTCGATGGGGTGGGCGGTTCGGTACGCCACCAGGGCGTGGCGGCCCGGTATGCCGCCGCGCGGACCTACAGCGAGAACGAACTGGAAGGCCTGGTCGAGGCGGCCGAGGGCAAGGCGCTGCTGCTGGTGCTGGATGAGGTGCAGGACCCGCACAACCTGGGCGCCTGTCTGCGCAGTGCCGCCGCCGCCGGGGCGACCGCGGTGATCATTCCCAAGGACAAATCGGCCACGGTCAACGCCACGGTGCGCAAGACCTCGGCCGGTGCCGCCGACCGCATTCCGGTGGTCGCCGTGACCAACCTGTCGCGTTGCCTGAAGGACCTGCAGAAGCAGGGCGTGTGGATCTACGGCCTGGCCGGCGAAGCCACTGCCTCGCTGTATTCGCTGGACCTCAAGGGCAACATCGCGCTCGTACTGGGCGGCGAGGCGGACGGCCTGCGCCGGTTGACCCGCGAAAACTGCGATGGGCTGGTGAAGATTCCGATGCCGGGTGAGATCGAGAGCCTCAACGTGTCGGTGGCCGCCGGGGTGAGCCTGTTCGAGGTCGTGCGCCAGCGTCACGGGTGATCCGGCGAACGGCTGGGCCCCTCCGTGGTGGCGCTGGGGCTGGGTTGCTGGGATTGGGCCGGGTGGTGGGGTTGGGTGGGGGACGGCAAGAGCCGCTCCTGCGGGCCTCGCTTCGCGCCATCCATGGCGCTCAACGCCCCCACCCAACCCCACCGCCCAGCCCTGTGACAG
>NZ_JAASQW010000013.1:0-5301 GCF_011761925.1 Xanthomonas sp. 60
TGGGGCAGCCGCACCGTCTCGCGTTTGGTCTTGTGACGTAGCTTGCGTTTGCATATCGATCGACATGTCATGTCGGCCAAGGCAACTTGAGGTTATATGGTCAAGCCGCTCGGATCATTAGTATCAGTTAGCTCAATACATTGCTGTACTTACACACCTGACCTATCAACCACATAGTCTATATGGTTCCTTCAGGGGGCTTGTGCCCCGGGAGATCTCATCTTGAGGCGCGCTTCCCGCTTAGATGCTTTCAGCGGTTATCGCTTCCGAACATAGCTACCCGGCAATGCCACTGGCGTGACAACCGGAACACCAGAGGTTCGTCCACTCCGGTCCTCTCGTACTAGGAGCAGCCCCTCTCAAATCTCCAACGCCCATGGCAGATAGGGACCGAACTGTCTCACGACGTTCTGAACCCAGCTCGCGTACCACTTTAAATGGCGAACAGCCATACCCTTGGGACCGACTACAGCCCCAGGATGTGATGAGCCGACATCGAGGTGCCAAACACCGCCGTCGATATGAACTCTTGGGCGGTATCAGCCTGTTATCCCCGGAGTACCTTTTATCCGTTGAGCGATGGCCCTTCCATACAGAACCACCGGATCACTAAGTCCTAGTTTCCTACCTGCTTGATCCGTCGATCTTGCAGTCAAGCACGCTTATGCCTTTGCACACAGTGCGCGATGTCCGACCGCGCTGAGCGTACCTTCGAGCTCCTCCGTTACTCTTTAGGAGGAGACCGCCCCAGTCAAACTACCCACCATACACGGTCCCCGATCCAGATTATGGACCTAGGTTAGAACGTCAAGCACGACAGGGTGGTATTTCAAGGTTGGCTCCGCCACAGCTAGCGCCATGGTTTCATAGCCTCCCACCTATCCTACACAGACGAACTCAACGTTCAGTGTAAAGCTATAGTAAAGGTTCACGGGGTCTTTCCGTCTTGCCACGGGAACGCTGCATCTTCACAGCGATTTCAATTTCACTGAGTCTCGGGTGGAGACAGCGCCGCTGTCGTTACGCCATTCGTGCAGGTCGGAACTTACCCGACAAGGAATTTCGCTACCTTAGGACCGTTATAGTTACGGCCGCCGTTTACTGGGGCTTCGATCAAGAGCTTCGCCTTGCGGCTGACCCCATCAATTAACCTTCCAGCACCGGGCAGGCGTCACACCCTATACGTCCACTTTCGTGTTTGCAGAGTGCTGTGTTTTTGATAAACAGTCGCAGCGGCCTGGTTACTGCGACCCTCTTCAGCTATAGCTCGCATGAGCCACCAAAAAGGGTGCACCTTCTCCCGAAGTTACGGTGCCATGTTGCCTAGTTCCTTCACCCGAGTTCTCTCAAGCGCCTGAGAATTCTCATCCTACCCACCTGTGTCGGTTTACGGTACGGTCTGCGTAAGCTGAAGCTTAGGAGCTTTTCCTGGAAGCGTGGTATCAGCGACTTCGTCTTAAAGACTCGTCTCGGTGCTCGGTCTTAGAGGATCCCGGATTTGCCAAAGATCCAAACCTACCGCCTTTCCCCAGGACAACCAACGCCTGGTACGCCTAACCTTCTCCGTCCCTCCATCGCACTTACGCGAGGTGCAGGAATATTAACCTGCTTCCCATCGACTACGACTTTCGTCCTCGCCTTAGGGGCCGACTCACCCTGCGCCGATTAACGTTGCGCAAGGAAACCTTGGGCTTTCGGCGTGCGGGTTTTTCACCCGCATTATCGTTACTCATGTCAGCATTCGCACTTCCGATACCTCCAGCAGACTTCTCAATCCACCTTCAACGGCTTACGGAACGCTCCTCTACCGCGTACATATAAATATGCACACCCCAAGCTTCGGTTCACTGCTTAGCCCCGTTAAATCTTCCCCGCAGACCGACTCGACCAGTGAGCTATTACGCTTTCTTTAAAGGGTGGCTGCTTCTAAGCCAACCTCCTGGCTGTCTGTGCCTTTCCACATGGTTTTCCACTTAGCAGTGAATTTGGGACCTTAGCTGTGGGTCTGGGTTGTTTCCCTTTTCACGACGGACGTTAGCACCCGCCGTGTGTCTCCCATACAGTCCGTCTCGGTATTCGGAGTTTGCAATGGTTTGGTAAGTCGCGATGACCCCCTAGCCATAACAGTGCTCTACCCCCGAGAGGATACATATGAGGCGCTACCTAAATAGCTTTCGAGGAGAACCAGCTATCTCCGGGTTCGATTAGCTTTTCACTCCTAATCACAGCTCATCCCCGTCTTTTGCAACAGACGTGGGTTCGGGCCTCCAGTACCTGTTACGGCACCTTCACCCTGGCCATGACTAGATCACCCGGTTTCGGGTCTACTGCCCGCGACTATGCGCCCTTATCAGACTCGGTTTCCCTTCGCCTCCCCTATACGGTTAAGCTTGCCACGAACAGTAAGTCGCTGACCCATTATACAAAAGGTACGCAGTCACCCCTTGCGAGGCTCCTACTGCTTGTACGCACACGGTTTCAGGATCTATTTCACTCCCCTCTCCGGGGTTCTTTTCGCCTTTCCCTCACGGTACTGGTTCACTATCGGTCGGTCAGTAGTATTTAGCCTTGGAGGATGGTCCCCCCATGTTCAGACAGGGTTTCACGTGCCCCGCCCTACTCGTCTTCACTGAAATGGCCCTTTCAGATACAGGGCTATCACCTTCTATGGCCGCTCTTTCCAGAGCGTTTTCCTAGAACCAAATCAGCTTAAGGGCTAGTCCGCGTTCGCTCGTCGCTACTTACGGAATCTCGGTTGATTTCTTTTCCTCTGGTTACTTAGATATTTCAGTTTACCAGGTTCGCTTCCAGCAGCTATGTATTCACTGCAGGATACCCGCAAGCGGGTGGGTTTCCCCATTCGGACATTACCGGATCAAAGCTTGTTGCCAGCTCCCCGATACTTTTCGCAGGCTGCCACGTCCTTCATCGCCTCTGACCGCCAAGGCATCCACCGTGTGCGCTTATTCGCTTGACCATATAACCTCAAGTTGCCTTGCGGTTACATCATTGACCTGGGGGTACAAAGCCCAGATACGAATATAACGACTCAATTAATAAGAAGACATTTAAGTCTTCCGCCTTAGCCTCACGACACGTCGAGATGGATATCTCAAACGCTCGCTACGTCACAAGTTTTAAAAGAACATGTACCGGCCACAGTGCCGATCCATATAAATTAGTAAGTATGCATATCACTCAGAGAATGGTGGGTCTGGGTAGACTCGAACTACCGACCTCACCCTTATCAGGGGTGCGCTCTAACCACCTGAGCTACAGACCCGGAAAGATTTTCCGGTACACAGCTCGAACGTGGTGGAGCCTGTCGGGATCGAACCGACGACCCCCTGCTTGCAAAGCAGGTGCTCTCCCAGCTGAGCTAAGGCCCCAAAAGGGACTTCCAAGCCGACATTCCGGCTTGATTCTCTGAATGCAGGTACTTTGTGAAGACGCCCGACAGGATGGTGCTGTCTTTTTGCTCAAAAGGAGGTGATCCAGCCGCACCTTCCGATACGGCTACCTTGTTACGACTTCACCCCAGTCATCGGCCACACCGTGGCAAGCGCCCTCCCGAAGGTTAAGCTACCTGCTTCTGGTGCAACAAACTCCCATGGTGTGACGGGCGGTGTGTACAAGGCCCGGGAACGTATTCACCGCAGCAATGCTGATCTGCGATTACTAGCGATTCCGACTTCATGGAGTCGAGTTGCAGACTCCAATCCGGACTGAGATAGGGTTTCTGGGATTGGCTTACCGTCGCCGGCTTGCAGCCCTCTGTCCCTACCATTGTAGTACGTGTGTAGCCCTGGCCGTAAGGGCCATGATGACTTGACGTCATCCCCACCTTCCTCCGGTTTGTCACCGGCGGTCTCCTTAGAGTTCCCACCATTACGTGCTGGCAACTAAGGACAAGGGTTGCGCTCGTTGCGGGACTTAACCCAACATCTCACGACACGAGCTGACGACAGCCATGCAGCACCTGTGTTCGAGTTCCCGAAGGCACCAATCCATCTCTGGAAAGTTCTCGACATGTCAAGGCCAGGTAAGGTTCTTCGCGTTGCATCGAATTAAACCACATACTCCACCGCTTGTGCGGGCCCCCGTCAATTCCTTTGAGTTTCAGTCTTGCGACCGTACTCCCCAGGCGGCGAACTTAACGCGTTAGCTTCGATACTGCGTGCCAAAGTGCACCCAACATCCAGTTCGCATCGTTTAGGGCGTGGACTACCAGGGTATCTAATCCTGTTTGCTCCCCACGCTTTCGTGCCTCAGTGTCAGTGTTGGTCCAGGTAGCTGCCTTCGCCATGGATGTTCCTCCCGATCTCTACGCATTTCACTGCTACACCGGGAATTCCGCTACCCTCTACCACACTCTAGTCATCCAGTTTCCACTGCAGTTCCCAGGTTGAGCCCAGGGCTTTCACAACAGACTTAAACAACCACCTACGCACGCTTTACGCCCAGTAATTCCGAGTAACGCTTGCACCCTTCGTATTACCGCGGCTGCTGGCACGAAGTTAGCCGGTGCTTATTCTTTGGGTACCGTCAGAACAGCGGGGTATTAACCTGCTGCTTTTCTTTCCCAACAAAAGGGCTTTACAACCCGAAGGCCTTCTTCACCCACGCGGTATGGCTGGATCAGGCTTGCGCCCATTGTCCAATATTCCCCACTGCTGCCTCCCGTAGGAGTCTGGACCGTGTCTCAGTTCCAGTGTGGCTGATCATCCTCTCAGACCAGCTACGGATCGTCGCCTTGGTGGGCCTTTACCCCGCCAACTAGCTAATCCGACATCGGCTCATTCAATCGCGCAAGGCCCGAAGGTCCCCTGCTTTCACCCGAAGGTCGTATGCGGTATTAGCGTAAGTTTCCCTACGTTATCCCCCACGAAAAAGTAGATTCCGATGTATTCCTCACCCGTCCGCCACTCGCCACCCAAGGAGCAAGCTCCTCTGTGCTGCCGTTCGACTTGCATGTGTTAGGCCTACCGCCAGCGTTCACTCTGAGCCAGGATCAAACTCTTCACTTAAAACTACATGCCCGAAGGCAAATACTTAAAGCTGCAGATGAATGATTCCGGCAACTCATTACGTGTTTAAACGTGACTTATTGCTTGATCAAACGTCTGCAAGATGGACAAGTCATCCTTCCTGCAGGGCGTCTTCACAATATACCTGCGCATACTTTCAAAGATCAGGGGAAGTGGCCTCAGCGCCGTTCCCGTGTGCTGCGAAGTTTCCTTCGTAGCGAGCCGCCCATTATAGCCGGCTTTTCCGCTTCGTCAACACCTTTTTTCAAGGCCG